>NZ_CP049872.1:0-698897 GCF_011302915.1 Thermomonas sp. HDW16
ACCACATGCGCGGCACCGGCGATCCGGATTTCATCGCCGAGAACTTCTACTCCGACAACCTGCGCCTGCTCGGTGCCGATTTCACCTTCCTTGCCCAGCCCGACCTGCGCATCGATACCAGCCTGGCGCTGCCGGCTTACATGGGTGTCGATCCCGACGGCAACGCCTTGGCGCCGATGCCGGAGCAGATCCCGCGCGACCTGCTGGCCGACGATGCCGCACGCGCGCTGCTGGCGCAGCCGGGCGGGTTCGGCGCATTCCGCCTGGTCGACGGGCATTGGTACCAGGCCGGGCTGGCCACGATCACCTACCCCGGCCGGCAACCGGCCAGGGTCTACGGCTTGATCGGCTTCGTGAAACAGATCGACCCGGCCTACCTCGGGGAAATGGCCGGGATCCTCGGCGCCCGCTTCGAGTTCCTGCCGAACGACGGCAAGCAGCCGATCGGCATCGGCATCGTCGGTGACGACATCATCTCGGTGCAGTCACTGCTGGATACCGCCGGCCGCCACAGCGGCCTGGTGCGTTTCTCCTATCCGCGCCCACTGCAGCAATTGGCCGCCGATGCGCGTGCCGTGCTGATCGTCGGCATCACCGCGGTCTTCCTGCTCGGCGGTGGATTGATCCTCTTCTACGTGGATCGGCACCTGATTCGCCGGCTGCGGCGGATGGACGACGAACTCACAGGCATGATCGAAGGTCACGTCGACACGGTGACCGCCGGCCGCCGCGATGACGAGATCGACCGCGTCGGGCAGCGCATCAATATCCTGCACGGGGAACTCAACGAAACCACCCGCCGCTGGCGCTACGAAGCGCATCACGATGCATTGACCGACCTCGGCAACCGGATCTGGCTGATGCGGGTGCTGGAAGACACGCTGACCGATGCCGGCAATCTGCCGCTATCCCTGCTGTTGCTGGACCTGGACAGCTTCAAACCGGTGAACGACCTGCACGGCCACGCGGTCGGCGACCAGGTGTTGACCCAGGTCGCCCAGCGCATCCGCACCGACCTGCCGGCGAACGCGCAGGCGTTCCGCCTGGGCGGCGACGAATTCGCGGTGGTCTGCCCCGGCATGGACGAGGCGACAGCGCTGGCCTACGCGGCACGCTTGAACAGCGCGATCGCCGCGCGCGGGATCAGCGAACTGCATGGCGCCGGCATCACCACCAGCATCGGCATTGCCATCGGCCGGCACACGGGAAGCGGGGTGGAAGATCTCGTCCAGCAGGCCGACATCGCCATGTACGAAATCAAGCGCAAGCAGCGCAACGGCGCTGCGGTCTACGACGACGCCATGCGCACGGAGGTCACCGCGCAGCGGCGGCTGGAGCGCGACCTGCGCGATTGCCTGGCCACCGGCGGCCTGCAGGCCTGGTTCCAGCCGATCGTCGCCGCAGACGATGGACGAGTGGTCGGCTTCGAAGCGCTGGCGCGCTGGCAACACTCGCAACTCGGCTGGGTGCCGCCGGAGCGTTTCATCGAGATCGCCGAACGCACCGGGCTGGTGCCGCAGATCGACTTGCAGGTGTTGCGCCACTCACTGGACGCGTTGCAGCAGATCGACGCTTGGCTACCGCAGGTGCGGGTTTCGGTGAACGTGTCCGCGCAGTCGTTGCTGGAACCGCACTACATCCAGAGCGTGCCGCAACTGCTGGCGCGCGCGGGCATCGCACCACAGCGGCTGGTGCTGGAGCTGACCGAATCCCTGCTGGTGTCCAACGAAGCCGCGCTGGCGGCACCCATCGACGCGCTGCGCGCGCACGGCATCCGCCTGCTGCTGGACGATTTCGGCGTGGGCTATTCCTCGCTGTCGCGATTGGCGCAACTGGCGCCCGACGGCATCAAGCTGGACGGCAGCTTCGTGCGCAACCGCGACGAGAACGGCGAGCGCATCTGCCGCGGCATCGTCGGTCTGGCCACCCAGTTGCAGATTCCGGTGACCGCCGAATTCGTTGCCACCCACGGCGATGCCGATTACCTGCGCGATGCCGGTTGCACCGCGCTGCAAGGCTATGCGATCAGTCCACCGCTGCCACTGCCCGCGCTGCTTGATTGGCTACGCGCACGCAGCGAGGCGAACGCGAGCGCCTGAGCGCCCTCAGTCGGTCCAGTGTCCGGCGCTGCTTGCCTGCGGCAATACCTGCGACGCAAGCTTCGCATCCGCGCCGAGCAGGCCGATCGCATCGCCCAGGATCGCCGCGGACTCGCGCAGCAGCGGGTCGTCGACCTTCTTCGCTGCTTCCTCGCGGGCCACGTCCTTCACCACATCACGTTCGTTGGCTTGCAGGCCGTCGTCCGACGCATCGAGCACGGCGTCGTGTTCGATGCCGAGTTCCTTGCGCTGCACCGCGCGTTGCTTGATCAGCGCATCGAACTTGTCGCGCTCGGCGCGGCGTTCCGCCTCGTTGAGCGACACCGACTTCTTGGCCGCTTCCTCGCGGAACTTGGCCACGTCCTGCGCCCACCACTGGTATTCGACATCCTTGGCCACGCGCGCATCGTGGCGCGCGTCCAGCTTGCCCAACAGGCCGGCGAAATTGCCGTACTGCATGTGCGGCGCCGCCGCGATCCGCGTCCAGGGCAACGCGTTGTCGTAGGTGCTTTCGCCGAACTCGCTGGCATCCACGCTGGTCGGGAAACTCACATCCGGCACCACGCCTTTGTTCTGGGTGCTGCTGCCGCCGGGGCGGAAGAACTGGGCGATGGTCAGCTTGACCTGGCCGAAGCGCGGCTCCTCGTTGGCCGGCCAACGATCGAGGTCGATCATGTTCTGCACGGTGCCCTTGCCGAACGTGGTTTCGCCGATGATCAGGCCGCGACCGTAATCCTGGATCGCACCGGCCACGATTTCCGATGCCGAAGCCGATCCGCGGTTGACCAGCACCGCCAGTGGCCCGTCCCAGGCCACGCCGGGCTTGTCGTCGTCCTCCATGCTGACCCGGCCGCCGGATTCGCGCACTTGCACCACCGGGCCCTTGTCGATGAACAGGCCGGTGAGCTCGATCGCCTCGCTCAACGAACCACCGCCATTACCGCGCAGGTCCAGCACCACGCCGTCCAGCTTCTGCGTGCGGAACTGCACCAGCATGCGCGCGACATCCTTGGTGGCGGAGGCATAGTCGCTGTCGCGACGTCGGCGCGCATCGACATCCTGGTAGAAGCCCGGCAGCTTGATGACGCCGATGCGACGCGCCGGCGCGCCGTTCGCGGCCGGCACGGTGATGGTCTCGGCCTTGGCGCGCGCGTCCTCCAGCCGCACCTTGGCGCGGGTGATCAGCACGCGGGTCGGCTTGCTGTCGAGCGGCGCCTCGGCCGGGACGATGTCCAGTCGCACCTGGGTGTTCGCGGCACCGCGAATCAGGTCGACGGCGTCGTCAGTACGCCAGCCGATCACGTCCTTCATTTCGCCGGAGGCACCCTGACCGACGGCGACGATGCGATCGCCGGACTTCAGCTTGCCGCTGCGCGCAGCCGGACCACCCGGCACGATCTCGCGGACCAGGATCACGTCGTCCTGCTTGAACAGCACCGCACCGATCCCCTCCAGCGAATTGGAGATCTGCATGTTGAAGTTCTCGGCAGTGCGCGGCGTCATGTAGTCCGTGTGCGGATCGATCGACGCGGCATAGGCGTTGATGAAGCTCTGGAACACTTCCTCGCCCTTGAGCTCGTTGACGCTATCCAGGATGTTCGCGTAGCGCTTGTCCAACGTCTTGCGGATCTCCTCCGGCTTCTTGCCGGCCAGCTTGAGGCGCAGCCAGTCGTTCTTCACCGACTTCTTCCACAGCGTGTCCAGCGCCGCGTTGCCGGCCGTCCACGGCGCGTCTTCGCGGTCGTAGTCGTAACGGTCGTTGCCGGTGAAATCGAAATTCCCTTTCAGCAGACCGCGCGCGTACGCCACGCGTTCGTTCACCCGCTGCCGGTACAGCGCGAACATCGCCCAGGCCGGATCGACCTGACCGCTCTTGATCGCATCGTCGAGCCGGGTCGAGTACTTCGAGAAACCGGCCACGTCCTGTGCGGTCAGGAACACCTTGCCCGGATCCAGCGTCTCCAGGTAGCGCTTGAGCACGTCCTGCGACAGCGCATCGTCCAGCGCGCGCGGGCGATAGGCGTAGCGGCTGTCGGAGAGCAGGCCGTAGACCAGCCGCGAGGTGGTGGCCTGGTCGCTGGTGGGTGCCGATGGCAGCGCGCTGCCGTCGCCGTCCGCGTGCGCCAACAGGGCGAGCGGCGCAGCCAGGGCCAGGCTGAGGGAAAGGGCAAGCAAGGAACGGGAAGGCTTCATCGAAGGGATATCCGCGGCGTGGGGCCAGCTGTTGTGCAGCATGTCGCTGCAGGTTGCATCGGAATCAGACCCGGACACAGTGCCGGAAGTTCGTTCAACGCGATGTATACGTCCACTCTACCGATCCACGCGAGACACGCGTGAACGCTCGCCGTGCAGGCGGATGAACGGCCGCTCAGGCGAGGCCGGCGGCCTGGCGGTCGGCGTGGTAGCTGGAACGCACCATCGGGCCCGAGGCGACATGGCTGAACCCGAGCGTATAACCATAATCCTCGAGTGCCTTGAACTCGTCCGGCGTCCAGTAGCGCAGCAGCGGGTGGTGGGCCGGCGACGGCTGCAGGTACTGGCCGATGGTGACCATCTCCACGTCGTGCGCGCGCAAGTCGCGCAGGGTGGCTTGCACCTGCTCCATGGTCTCGCCGAGGCCGAGCATGATCCCGCTCTTGGTCGGGATGTCCGGGTGCTGTGCCTTGAACTGCTGCAGCAGGGTCAGCGACCACTGGTAGTCGGCGCCCGGGCGCACGTTGCGGTACAGGTCGGGCACGGTCTCGATGTTGTGGTTGAACACATCCGGCGGATCCGCGGCCAGGATCGAAAGCGCGCGTTCCATGCGGCCCTTGCCGCGGAAATCCGGGGTGAGGATTTCGATGCGGATGCCGGGCGAGGCCGCGCGCGTCTCGCGGATGCAATCGACGAAGTGCTGGGCACCGCCATCGCGCAGGTCGTCGCGGTCCACGCTGGTGATCACCACGTACTTCAGGCCCATGTCGGCCACGGTGCGCGCCAGCCGGCTCGGCTCATCCGCATCAAGCGGCTTGGGCCGGCCGTGGGCGACATCGCAGAAACTGCAGCGGCGCGTGCACACGTCGCCCATCACCATGAAGGTGGCGGTGCCGTGGCTGAAGCACTCGTGGATGTTCGGGCAACTGGCGTCTTCGCAGACGGTGACCAGGCGGTTCTCGCGCAGCTTGGATTTCAGCGCCTGCACCGCGTTGCCGCTGGGGATACGCACGCGGATCCAGCTGGGCTTGCGCAGCACCGGCGCTTCGGCGAATTCCACCGGCGAACGGCCGATCTTGTCGCCGGCGACCTGGCGTGCGCCCGGCTCCAGTGATGCATGTTCCAGCGAAGCGGCGGTATCGGCAACGACCGAAAGCGGGATGGTGCGGGGCGTACTGCTCATACGGGGATTATCGCCGATGCCGGCTCAAGCCGCTGCGAGCAATTCGGGCAACGCTGTGTCGCGGCGTGGCGACAGGCCGAACTGCCTGGCCATCTGCGCCAGCAGCACCGGCTTGACCGCATCCAGCGAGGACGGCCCACCGAGGTCGCTCATGGCCACCACTTCCAGCCCCTGGTAGCCGCAGGGATTGATGCGCAGGAACGGCGCGGTGCTTTCGCCGGCGATGTTGAAAGCCAGCCCGTGGAAGGTGCAGCCGCGACGCACGCGGATACCCAACGCGGCGACTTTGGCGCCATTCACGTACACACCGGGCGCGCCGTCGCGGCGCGCGCCTTCGATGTTCCATTCGGCCAGGGTGTCGATGATCGCCTGCTCGATCTTGCACACGTAGTCGCGCACGCCGATCTTCAGCCGTTTCAGGTCCAGCAACGGGTAGGCCACGATCTGACCCGGCCCGTGATAAGTGACCTGGCCGCCGCGATCGACATGGATCACCGGGATCTCGCCCGGCATCAGCACATGCTCCGGCTTGCCGGCCTGGCCCAGGGTGAACACCGGATCGTGTTCGACCAACCAGATTTCGTCGGCGGTGGATTCGCTGCGCGCGTCGGTGAAGGCCTGCATCGCCCGCCACACGGGCTCGTAGGGTTGACGGCCGAGGTCGCGAACGACGGCATCGCGCAGCAGGTCTTGCGATGTAGTGGACGCGCAGCTTGCGTTCACAGCGTCCACTTCACCTCGGGGTGCTCGCGCAGCGCCTGGTGCGCGCGGTCGTAGTCCTCGCGCGATTCGGCGCGGAACGAGATCCGCACCGAGACGTACTTGCCGCTGGACGAATGCTTCCAGCTCACCGTTTCGTGCAGGACCTCGATGCCCGCCTCCATCAGATGCCGGGGCAGGTCGCTCTCGAGGTGCTTGTCGGCCGCTCCCATCGCGCTCAGCTCGAAGGTGCCGGGGAACTGGAAGCCGTGTTCGGGGTTGTCGGATTGGATGTCCATGCCCGGATTATGGGTACCCGGACAGGCGAAACCAAGCCAGAGTAGGATGCGGCGGAACGCAACGGGAGCGATCCGTGGAGTACAACGCCGCGCTGGCCATGGCCGCGATCGACCCGACGGAAATCCGCCGGGCGATCTTCGCCGGCGAGATGTTCCTGGAATACCTGCCGATGGTCGACCTGCAGGATGGCGACCGTTGCGTGGGTTGCGAGGCGCTGGTGCGCTGGCGGCGCGACGGCGCGGTGGTGCCGCCGTTGGCCTTCATTCCCGCGATCGAGAACACTCCGGTCTCCGGCTTGCTGACCTATTGGGTGATCGACCGCATGGCCAGCGAACTGGGCGGCTGGCTGCGCACGTTCGACGACGTGCACGTGGCGATCAACGTGCCACCGGAAGTCCTCGGCCGCGGCGGCCTGGAATACGCGGCTTACAAGGCCAACCTGCTATCGGTGCGCAGCCGGCTGGTGCTGGAGATCACCGAACGCGGCGCGCCGGATCACCTTGGCCTGCAGGAATTGCGCAGCATCGCCCAGGACGACGAGGTGCTGATCGCGATGGACGATATCGGCATCGATGGCGGCAGCATGCTGGCCTTCGCGCGAACGCCGGTGGACGTGCTCAAGCTGGACCGCAGCGTGATCGCGCGGATCGGCGGCGAAGACGAGGACAGCACGCTGGACGAGTTGACCAAGCTGGTCGGGATCGGCCGCCAGCGCTTCGTCGCCGAAGGCGTGGAGCACGCCAGGCAAGCCGAGATCTTGCGCGGGATCGGCGTGCAGTGGGCGCAGGGCTGGCTGTATTCGCGGGCATTGCCGGCGACGGAGTTCATCGCCTGGCACGCCGCCCACGGCTGACGCCGCGGGCGGATTCCGTTTGCGACGGTTAGACGGATTCCCACCACATCAGCAGCGAGTGCCAGAGGCGCTTGAAGAAGCCGGCCTGTTCGACGGCTTGCAGCGCGACCAGCGGAGCCGAAGCGACTTCCTTGCCGTCCAGGGTGACCTTCACCGTGCCCAGCTTCTGGCCCTTGGCGATCGGCGCTTCCAGCGATTGCGGCAGGTCCATGGTGGCCTTCAGGCGGTCGTACTTGCCGCGCGGGGTGGACACCAGCAACGGCTGGCTCACGCCCACCGCCACCTGGTTGAGCGCACCCTTCCACACCTTCGGCTGCGCCAGCGGCTTGTTGGCTTCGTACAGCTGGTGCGATTCGTAGAAGCGGAAGCCCCAGTTGAGCAGCGCCTGCGAATCCACCGCGCGCTGGTTCTCGCTGGTATCGCCCATCACCACGGTGATCAGGCGCTGGTCGCCACGCTTGGCCGAGGCCATCAGGCAGTAGCCGGCACTCGAGGTGTGGCCGGTCTTGATGCCGTCCACGCTCGCATCGCGCCACAACAGCAGGTTGCGGTTCGGCTGGGTGATCGGGCCGACCGTGAGTTCCTTGATCTTGTTGTAGCTGTACGCCTCGGGGAAATCGCGGATCAGCGCGCGGCCAAGCAGGGCCAGGTCATGCGCGGTGGTCATGTGGCCTTCGGCGCTCAGCCCATGCGGGTTGACGAAGTGCGAGGCCTTCATGCCGATCTTCGCGGCATACGCGTTCATCAACTGGGCGAAAGCCTGTTCGCTACCGGCGACATGCTCGGCCAGGGCGATCGCGGCATCGTTGCCGGACTGCACCACCATGCCTTTTTCCATGTCGACCAGCGGTGCGGTCTTGTTGACCTCGAAACCGCTGTAACTGCCGTCGGTGCCGGCGCCACCGCTGCGCCAGGCGTTCTCGCTCATCATCACCTGATCGGTGCCCTTCACCTTGCCGGCGGCCATTTCCGCCGCGATGACATAGCTGGTCATCACCTTGGTGATCGATGCCGGTTCCACCGGGGTATCGACGTTTTCGCCCGCCAGCACCTGGCCGGTGGCGAAGTCCATGATCAGCCACGCCTTGCTGGTGGCCGGCGCGGGCGCGTCCGGGATCGGCAAGTTGTCGCTGAGCGCGGCCGGCTTGGCGACAGGCGCGGGCGCCGGGGTCTGGGCGAAGGCAAGGCCGGCGGTGGCCAGGGCGACGACGAGCAACAAACGCGAACGCATCAACAACACTCCTCAGGGCCGCGCGGGCGCGGCGCGTAAAAAATCAGGTAGATATTTTAAGCCGCAATCGCCGAAGCCGCCGTGGCACTGGCGGATTCAAACGCGACACCGTTCATTCGCGGACGCGTTGCGGCTGTCCGAAACCCAGACCCACCACGCGCGCCGCAAGTTCCGGCGCGGTGGTCGCGTCCACCGGGCCGATCCGCAGGCGCCAGATCTTCTGCCCATTCACGTCGGCATCCAGCAGGCGCGCGCCACCGATCGACGCGCCCTGCAACATCGCCAGCGCGTGCTGGGCATTCTGCGGATTGGAGAAGCTCGCCACCTGCAGGGTGACCCGTTCCGCCGCGGCAGGCGTGGTCGCCGCGACCAGTGCAGCGGCGGTGACCGGCGATGGCGGCGGTGCGGCGGCCGGCTCCGGGAAGCGCGCACGCGTGGCGTCGGCGAGTTGCTGCGGGCTGGCCTTGCCGCGATCCGCGGCGTCGACCATGGCGGCATCGACCAACAGGTCGGGCTTGCCCGGCTTGCCGGTAGCAACGCGCACCCGGCGCGACTGCATCCATGCATCGAACTCGTCGGCGCTCATCACCTTGCCGTTCTGGTGCATATCGAAGCGATAGCGGGTGTCGGCGGCCTGCTTCGCCGGTACTGGCGACGGCTGCACCGGACCCGCTGCGGCCAACGCCTCTGGCAGCTTGTCGACCAGCCGATCCATCGCAGTGGCATCCGCCGGCCGTGGCTTCACCGCCAACGTGGTATCGGCATCGCCGGGATGCAGCGCGCGGACTTCGACCCGCGCGGTGCCCTTTTCGCGATAACCCAGCTTCACCGCGGCGGCATAACTGAGGTCGATGATGCGGCTGGAATGGAACGGGCCGCGATCGTTGATCTTGACCACCACCGACTTGCCGTTGTCGAGGTTGGTGACCCGCGCATAGCTCGGCAGCGGCAGGGTCTTGTGCGCGGCGGTGAAGGCGTACATGTCGTACACCTCGCCGCTGGAGGTGCGTCGGCCGTGGAATTTCTTGCCGTAGTACGACGCACCGCCTTCTTCCAGATAGTTGGCGGCGGTGTCCAGCACGGTGTAACGCTTGCCGAGCACGCTGTAGCTCTTGTTGCCGGTGCGCGCGAGCGGTTCGTTGCGCACTTCAGGCTCCGGGATCGCATCCACGTCCGGGATGTCGTCCGGCACGGTGTCTGCTTCGCCCGGGCGGAACAGGCCGCCGGCCACGTAATCGCCACGCTTGCTCAGGTCTTCCTGCGCCGGTGCGTAGGGCGAGGTTTTCGGTTTGTGCAGCGGCGGCGAGGTGTTCACCGTTTGCGCCGGCTGCACGACCAGTTTCGGCCCGCCGTCGGCCTTGTGCCTCGAGCCCGTGCTGGCGCAGGCCGCCAGTGCCAGCGGCAGCAGCGCCAGCACCAACCGTTGCGATGCCATCACTGCGGATCCGGGTCGCGCCCGGCGATGCTTTCGGCGAGTTGATACACCGCAGTCGCGTACAGGCGCGAGATGTTGTACGTGGTGATCGCCTTGAAGTTGTTGTAGACGATCCAGTATTCCGGTCCCGCGGCGCCATCCAGGGTGATCAGGGTGGCCGGCACGCGGCCGTCGATGCGCACGTTGTCCGCGAATGTCGCGCGATAACCCAACGCCGACAACGAAGCGATGCTCTGGTCGAGCGTCACCGCATTGCCGGGATTGACGAAATCGGCAGCCGACGGATCGCGCGACGCGCGCTGCATCACCATGCCGCCGCGTTCCCACTTGCCCTTCTTGGCGAAGTAGTTGGCGACCGAGGCGAACACGTCGTCCAGGTCGTTGAACAGGTCGACGCGGCCGTCGCCATCGCCATCCACCGCGTAATCGCGATAGCTGGACGGCATGAACTGGCCCCAGCCCATCGCGCCGGCATAACTGCCCTTGAGCGTGGCGATGTCGAAGCCCTGCTCCTTGCCCAGCGCGAACAACTGCGCCAGTTCGTCGCGGAAGAAGGCTTCGCGCTTGTTCTCCCGCTCCAGCTTGGCCGGATCGCCGCTGCGCGGATAGGCGAATGCCAGCGTGTACAGCGCATCGACCACCGGGTAGCTGCCCTTGTTGCCGCCGTAGCTGGTTTCAACACCAAGGATGGCCGTGATGATCTCCTTCGGCACGCCGTACTTGTCCTCGGCGCGTTGCAACGCATCGCGGTTCGCGGCGAGGAAGGCGCGGCCGCCGTCGATGCGCTTGGGCTGGATGAAGATCGGGCGGTAATCGCGCCACGGCTTGGCTTCGGCCGGACGTGACATCGCCTTGATGATGCTGTCGCGGATTTCCGCCTGCGCCAGCACGGCTTCGATCCGCTCGGCCGGGATCGCGAAACGCCTCGCGGTCGTGCGCACGAATTCGGCACGGGCGACGCTGAAATCGCGCACGTGTTCCGTCGGCGCGGGCGGTGGCATCGGAGTCGAAGGCACGGGCGGCGCCGCAGGCTGCGGTTGCGGCATCGGCTTCGGCGGCGGAACGGTGCAGGCGGCCAGCGCGAGCACGGCGAGACTGGGCAATAAGGCGCGTCGGATCATCGGCGCGAGGGTAGCACGGGCCCGTAAGCGCACCCGAACGAGGGATTCAGCTTTGCGCAGGGTTCGTGCGCATTCAGCGGTGGATGATCCGCCGCGCCTTCAACGCCATCACCACGCCGAAACCGAGCAGCATGGTCACCGACGACGTACCGCCATAACTGATCAGCGGCATCGGCACGCCCACCACCGGCAACAGGCCGGAAATCATGCCGCCGTTGACCAGCACGTAGACGAACAACGCCAACCCCCATGCACCCACGAACAGGCGCGCATAGCCATCGCGCGATTCGGCGGCGATCCACAGGCAGCGGCCGACGATGAACAGGTACAACGCCAGCACCAGCGCCACGCCGATCCAGCCGAACTCTTCCGACAACACGGAGAACGCGAAGTCGGTGGTGTGTTCGGGCAGGTAGTCCAGATGCGATTGCGTGCCCGCGCCCCAGCCCTTGCCGGTCAGGCCACCGCCGCCAATGGCGATCTTCGACTGCAGGATGTTCCAGCCCGCGCCCATCGGATCGTTCTCCGGATCGCGGAAGGTCAGGATGCGGTTCTGCTGGTACGGGCGCAGGAACGAGAACCACGTCATCGGTGCGAACATCGCCAGCGCGAACCCGCCGATACCGGCGACGGCGGCGCTGCCGAACCACCACCACGACACCCCGGCCAGGAACAGCACGAACACGCCACTGGCCAGCACCAACACCGCGGTACCCAGGTCGCGCTGCAGCAGGATCAACCCCACTGGCAGGGCGATGATCAGCAACGCCATCGGCAGTACCGACGGGCTTGGCGGCAGGCGCTGCCGATCCAGGTACCAGGCCAGCATCAGCGGCAATGTGAGCTTGGCCATCTCCGACGGCTGGAAATTGAAGAAACCCAGGTTGATCCAGTGGTTACCGTACTTGCCGCTGCCGATGAACAGCACCAGCACCAACGGCAACAGCGACGCCACGTAGATCGACGGGGTGAGCTGCTTGAGCACATGCGCAGGCACGCGCGATGCCACCCACATTGCGCCCAGGCCCACGCAGAAGAACGCACCCTGCGTCGCCACCATGCGCGAGGATTCGTTGCTGGCGCTATAGAGGGTGGCAAGACCGATGCCCATCAACGCCAGCAGCGCCCCGAGCAGCGGCAGATCCAGCGTGCGCAGGAAACGCAGCAGCAAGTCGGCGAGGAAACGCAGGATGATGTTCATCGCGTGGGCATCTCGCTTGCCGGCGCAGCAGCAGCCTGAACCGGCGCGATGCCGGCACTGCCGCGCACGTTTGAGAAATCAGGCTTGGCGGTGGCGCCTTCGACCGCCGCTTCGTCCGGCTTGGCCATCTCCGGCATCTTGCCCAACAGCCAGGCGTCGAACACCTTGCGCGCGATCGGCGCGGCGGAATCCGCGCCAAAGCCGCCGCCCTCCACCGCCACCGCGATCGCGATAGCCGGGGCGTCCGCAGGCGCGTAGCCGATGTACAACCCACGGTGCCGTTGCCACAGCGGCAGTGAACGCGGATCGACGGCGGCCGCCCGGCGGTTGACCACCTGCGCGGTGCCGGTCTTGCCGGCGGAACGGTACACCGAGCCACGGAACACCCGCGCCGCCGTGCCGGAGCCCGTCGTGGTCATCGCCATGCCTTCCTGCACCACGTGCACGTTGTCGGGATCATCGCTGATGGGCATCGCTGGCGGTTGTGGCAGCGGTTGCCATGGGGCGTCGAACGCCGCGCGCTGCTCGGTGACCAGATGCGGACGGCGCATCCGGCCGCCATCGGCGATCGCGGCCACGCCACGCCCCAATTGCAGTGGCGTCACCTTCCACAATCCCTGCCCGATGGACGAATTGACCAGGTCGCCCGGATACCAGCGCTGCTTGGCGTATTTCATCTTCGACGCCGGCGACGGCACGATGCCCTCGATCTCGCCGGACAGGTCGATGCCGGTCTTCTGGCCGAAGCCGTACTTCGCCATGTAGTCGTCGTAGCGCTGCACGCCCATGTCCAGGGCCAGCTTGTAGTAGTAGGTGTTGACCGATTCGTAGATGGCCTTGCGTGCATCGGTCCAGCCATGCACCCCGTCCAGCCACCCCCGGCCCCGCATCCCCGGCAGGCGAAACACGCCGGTGGACAGGATCTTGTCCTCGGGCTTGCGTGCACCACTGTCCAGGCCAGCCAGCGTGGTCAACGGCTTGATCGTCGAGCCGGGCGCCACGCCACCAAGCACCAGCCGGTTGAATTGCGGGCGCGAAGGGTTGTCGTTCAGTGCCTTGTAGTCGGCATGGCTGATGCCGTTGACGAACAGGTTGGTGTCGTAGGCGGGCAGGCTGACCATCGCCAGGATTTCGCCGCTGCGCGGATCCAACGCCACTGCGGTGCCTTCCAGTTCACCGAACGCGGCCACCATCGCGCGCTGCAGGTCGAGGTCGATCGACAGTTTGAGGTCGGTTCCCGGGGTGGCTGGCACGGTATCCAGCGCGCGCACGGTGCGTCCGTCGACATTCGTTTCCAACCGCTTGAAACCGGGCTTGCCGCGCAGTTGCTCGTCGTAATAACGCTCCAGCCCGGTCTTGCCGGTATGCGAATACGCACTCCCCGTCGGGCCTAGCGCCGCCTGGTCCTTCTCGTCGATGCGGCCGACATAACCGATCACGTGCGCGAACAACGACCCGTACGGATACACACGGCCGAGGTAGGGCACCAGCTCCACGCCGGGGAAGCGCCAGCGGTTGACCGCGAAGCGCGCGGCTTCGTCATCGCTCAACTTCAATTTCACCGTCACCGGCTTGAACGGACGGCTGGCCTTGTAGTCGCGCAGGAAACGCTCAGACTGCTCGGGATCCAGCGGCACCACCGACTGCAAGTTCGTCAACAGCGCAGCGCCATCGCCAGCCCGTTCCGGCACTGCGTCCAACCGCCATGCCGCCACGTTGTCGGCCAGCACCCGGCCTTTCCGATCCAGGATCAACCCGCGCGCCGGCACCACCGGCACCAGCCGCAGGCGGTTGGCTTCGGAGCGGGTGGCGTACTCCGCGTGCTGCACCACCTGCAGGCGGAAATACCAGGCGGCCAATCCGCCCAACACCAGCAACACGCAGATGAAGCCAACCAACGCGCGCCGACGGAACAGATCGGCTTCCGCGTTGTGGTTCTTCAGCTGGCGGGCACGGCGTTGCATGGCTCAGCCGCGGCGGCGCAGGCGCAGGGCATCCAGCACGAAATGCAACGGCGCCCACAACAACATGCCGAGCAACGGCGCCCACCAGTAACCCCAGGAGTGCTGCGGTTCACCCATGACCAGATGGATCGCCGCGCTCACCACGCGGTCGTTGAGCAACAACACGCCGATCGCCAGCGCCTGTTGCGACAGCGGGAAGAAGCGCATGCGCGCACGGAAGCGATCGAGGATGAAGGCGAGGATCGTCAGGCGCATGGCCTGTTCGCCGATCAGTCCGCCGAAGGTGAGGTCAGCGATCAAGCCCAGCACGAACGCAGCACCCAGGCCGATTTTTTCAGGCTCTTCCAGAACCCAGTAGGCCAGCACCAGCGCCAACCAATACGGTCGTAGCGGCTGCAACATCTCGGGCAAGGGCACCAACCCCAGCAACAGGGCCACGAACAAGCTGACCGGCAGTACCCAGCCGTTGCGCGCGCGACTCATCGCGCGGGCTCCGGCGACGCGGGTAGCGATGCGACCGGGGCGGCAGTAACCGCCAATGTTTTCGATGCCGGCTGCGACGTGGCCTGCGCGGGCACGACGACGGCCGGCGATGCCGCCGGCACCGGTTTGAAGCCGCGCAGCAACAGCACGTCGCGCCCGCGATCGAGTTGTGCCGCCGGCTTCACCTCGCCTTCCAGGAAAGCGCGGCTGTCGTCGGGTTTCAGCACGCCCAACGTGCCGATGGCAAAGCCGGGCGGGAAACGCTCGCCCATGCCGGACGTCAACAGCAGGTCGCCGGCACGCACGTCGGCGGACAGCGGCACATCGGCCGCATGCAGCGCATCTGTACGCCCGCTGCCGTACACCATCAGGCGTACGCCACTGCGCGCGACCACCGCCGGCACCGCATGGTCGGGATCGGTGATCAGCAGCACGGTGGAGGTGGTCGGGGTGGTGGCGATCACCTGCCCCATCAAGCCACCGGCATCGATCACCGCCTGGCCGACACGCACGCTGTCGCCGCTGCCGGCATCGAGCACCAGGCGCTGGCGGGTGGGATCCAGGTCGATATCGAGAATCGCCGCCAGCTGCACGTCCAGCCGGCCGCGTTCGGCGCTGGCCAACAGGCCGCGCAGTCGTGCATTTTCCGCCGCTGCCGCCTGCAGGCGAGCATTGCGCGCGCCGGACACCAGCAGCGCATTGCGCAGCACCTTGTTGTCGCGCATCAGCTGGTTGCGGGTCACCGCATCCTCACGCAGCGCGGCACCCGCGCGCGAGGGCAACCCGGCAAGCCACCACAGCGGCTGCACGGCGATTTCCGCCTGCACGCGCGCCGCACGCAACCAGCCGCCGCGATGGTCCAGCACCATCAGCGCCGCCGCCAATACCAGGTACACCAGCAATCGCAACACACCGGCGACATCGCCGGGACGGGCTGCGGAAGGACCTGCATAGGACGGCACGTCGGTAGGTCGGGACTGTGTGCGAAGGGAGGCGGATCGGTCGAATCGTCGCTCCGACGCAGGCCGGAGTCCACAGCATGGCACGCGCAAAACGGAACAGGCGGTGCCGGCTCACGCCGGCAAGACGGCGATCACTCCGGCGCGAAGAACTCGTTGCCGTGCATGTCCACCAACTCCAGCGCCCGCCCGCCGCCACGCGCCACGCAGGTCAGCGGGTCGTCCGCCACCTGCACATGCAGGCCGGTTTCCTCGCTGATCAGGCGATCCAGGTCGCGCAGCAGCGCACCACCGCCGGTCAGCACGATGCCGCGCTCGGCCACGTCCGCGCACAGTTCCGGCGGGGTCTGCTCCAGCGCCAGCTTGATCGCGGAGACGATGCCGGACAGCGGCTCGCGCAGCGATTCCAGCACCTCGTTGGAATTGATGGTGATGATCTTCGGCACGCCCTCGGCCAGGTGGCGTCCGGAGATTTCCATCTCGCGCACATGCGATTGCGGATAGGCATTACCCAATTCGAGCTTGATCCGCTCCGCGGTGGCGTCGCCGATCAGCATGCCGTGGTGGCGGCGCACGTAGGCGATGATCGCCTCGTCGAAGCGATCGCCGCCGATGCGCACCGACTGCGAATACACGATGCCGTTCAACGCGATCACCGCCACTTCGGTGGTGCCACCGCCGATGTCCACCACCATCGAGCCGCGCGCCTCGGTCACCGGCATGCCGGCGCCGATCGCCGCCGCCATCGGTTCCTCGATGAGATACACCTCGCGCGCGCCGGCTTCTTCCGCCGATTCCTTGATCGCGCGGCGTTCGACCTGGGTGCTGCCGGCCGGCACGCAGACCAGCACGCGCGGGCTGGGGCGCAGGAAGCGCGACTTGTGCACCTTGCGGATGAAGTGCTTGAGCATTTCCTCTGTGTAGGTGAAGTCGGCGATCACGCCGTCCTTCATCGGCCGCACCGTGGTCATGTGGCCCGGCGTACGGCCCAGCATCTGCTTGGCCTCGGCTCCCACCGCGGCAACCGCACGCGGGCCGCCGTTGCGATCCTGCCGCACCGCGACCACCGAAGGCTCGTTGAGGACGATGCCCTGGCCGCGGACGTAGATCAGGGTGTTGGCGGTACCGAGGTCGATGGAGAGGTCGCTGGAGAAATAGCGCCCGAGGAACTTGAACATGCGGGAAGGCTGCCGGAAAGTGAATGGGCGCGCGGGGGAACGCGAGACAGACCGCGGCTTGCGCCGGGTTCGCTAGCCTAGCAACGCCCCCCTGTCCGGGCAAGGAGAATCGCGGCGAAATGGCCACACTGGCGCTGGTCGGCGGGCGACGCTGCCGTTAACCTGTGCGGCCCTGCGCCCGACCACCTACGAGACCCGACTGATGGCAGCCCTGATCTGCGGTTCCCTGGCCTACGACACCATCATGGTGTTCCCCGACCAGTTCAAGAACCACATCCTGCCGGACAAGGTGCACATCCTGAACGTGTCCTTCCTGGTACCGCGCATGCGTCGCGAGTTCGGCGGCTGTGCCGGCAACATCGCCTACAACCTCAAGCTGCTTGGCGGCGATCCGATCCCGATGGCCACCGTCGGTGCCGATTTCGGCCCCTACCGCACCTGGTTCGAGGAAAACGAGATCAGCCTGGACCACATCAAGGTGATCGACGAGCTGTTCACCCCGCAGGCGTTCATCACCACCGATCACGACAACAACCAGATCACCGCCTTCCATCCCGGCGCGATGATGCGCAGCTACGAAAACCACGTGCGCGACGTCCCGAACGTCAGCATCGGCATCGTCAGCCCGGACGGGCGCGAGGGCATGCTGCAGAACGCGGCGGAATTCGCCGAACTCGGCATCCCCTTCATCTTCGATCCCGGCCAGGCCATGCCGCTGTTCAACGGCGCCGAACTGCGCGCCTTCATCGAACAGGCCGACTACGTCACCGTCAACGACTACGAATCCAACCTGCTGGCCGAGCGCACCGGCTGGAGCGAAAAGGAAATCGCCGGCAAGGTGAAGGCCTACGTCGCCACCCGCGGCCCGCACGGTGCGGTGATCCATGCCGACGGCAAGACCCACGACATCCCGCCCGCGCACGAACGCCGCGTCACCGATCCCACCGGCTGCGGCGACGCCTTCCGCGCCGGGCTGATCTTCGGCATCGAGAAGGGCTACGACTGGATGACCATCGGCCGCATGGGCAACCTGATGGGCGCGCTCAAGGTCGAACACCCGGGCACCCAGAACCAGCGCTTCGACTACGACGAATTTTCCGAACAATTCCGCCAGCAGTTCGGTTACGCGATGGGCTGATCGCAGCGCCTTCGCCTGCTGCGCGCCGAATCAGAACGGCTCGCCGTTCTTCCTGGCGTAGCCGCCCGTGCCGGATACACGGCCCGGCAGGAATTTCATGTCGATATCGGAGTATTCGCCCCAGTCGGCATCGTCGCGATTGCCGACCACCAGGAAACGGGCCGGTGCGTCGCTCCGGTTCTGCACGTGATGGCCATCGCGCACGCCGGCCCTGAACCCGGCGCAATCCCCCGGTTGCATGCGCTGTTCGCCGGCATCGGTCACCAATACCAATTCACCTTCCAGCACATACACGAATTCGTCCTCGTGCATGTGCCAATGGCGTTGGCTCGACCAGACGCCGGCTTCGAGCGTGACCAGATTCACCCCGAATGCAGCCAGGCCGGCGGCATCGCCCAAGCGCAACCAATGCCGATGGCGGCACGGCGCATCGTGCGGTGCCGGATAACGCGTGCCCGCGCCCCGAGGCGCTTTTGAAAGATCGATCTTGCCCATCTTGGCTCCGGCGCCATGGCGCAGTTCAGGTCAATTCCACTTCGGCAACTGCGTTGCATCCAATCCGCCGACCTCGAATTCTGCGGTTTTCTTGCCCACCGCCTTGGTCGGGAATTCAATCGAGAGTTGCTTCGCATTTTTCACGAGCTTCCACAGCGCCTTGTGATCGTCGATGAACATGGCGATGGCTTCGTCGGTCTTCGGGCGCGAGCCGGGCAACACGTGGGTCTTGCCGTCGGCGATGACTTTCAGTTTGCAACCGGCATAGCAATCGAAGTCACCGGCCTCCAGTACCAGGTAGCTGCTGCGGCCCCAGTCTGGATGGTCGCGGAAGATCAGCCGCACCGGCCGTGAACCGCTGCCGTCGGTATCCACCGGCTCCTGCGAATAGAGCGAGGCCGACAGCTGGCTGCCGCCCTTCACCGCTTCATCGCCGTAAGTCCACAGCGCTGCCAGGCGTTTTTCCTGTTGCGCCACCTCCGCCTTGGCCTTGATTCCATCCAGTGCGGGCTTGATCCGCACGGCGGCGGCACTGCTGGGATAGCGGATCTGCAGGATGTCACCATGGGCCTTGGCCAGCGGCCAGTTCTGCGCGGCGACCGCCTCCTCGAACTGCTTGGCCATCGCTTCGGCCGCCTGTTCCTGCGCCTGCACCTGCTGCTGCGCGGCCTGCGCGGCGGCATTCGGGTCGTCGCCCTTGCAGGCGGGCAGCAGCAGGCAGATGGCGATGGCGATTGGCAGCGTCTTCATCAAGCAGGTTCTCTTCGGATCGCGAATGTCGATCCATTTCAACACGGCATTGACGCACGCGCATCACATCGACCTTGCCAAACATGCGAACCGGCATAGTCCGAAAGCAACAAGCACGCACGCCTTTCGACGAATCACGTCATCCGCGCGCGGCAACCAGGATGCCTCATCGGCACGGGGAACATCGCGGAGGGACGCAATGGTCCATCTCAAAAGGAGCGGATCCGTCGCTTCCGTTGTTCTTCAACGTGGATCAACGCGTCGGGCTGGGCGGCACCAACATCGCCGAGGACGTGGCACTCACCTCGTACCTGATGTGCCTGGCCGCCAATGCTCCCGGAATTTCGGGCCCATTGTAGACGCGGGCGCGAAACCGGCTGACGTTGACCACTTCTTGCACGCCTGCGTTCATCCAGAGCATCAAGGATTTCCAGGAGATCTGCTACCAGTCGCGAGGCGGCCGGATCAGCCCATCCACCGCGAACGGCAGGCATAGCCAAGGCACGCACCTCATCGCCGGCATGGACGGTTCCATCCGCAAGCGTTATCCGGGCATCTGGCCCCGGATCGACCGGATCAATACAGTCCGGGCGCCTGCGCAGGTTTCGACGTTCATAAGGCGCGTGCTGTAACCGGGCAAGTACCGCCCGGGCATACGCTGTCCTTGCCTATCAACGTGTCGGCGTCGATGCGGCGACCAGATCCTTCACGGCATCGGCGACCTGTTGCGGCCGCTCCATCAGCGACATGTGCCCGCATTCGTCCAGCAATACTTTTCGTGCCTGCGGAATGCGTTGCGCGTACAGATCGAGCGCACTCGAGTCGATCACCACGTCCTGCCTGCACCATAGCAGCAATGCCGGCTGGCGAATGCGGGTGGCTTCCTCGCCCGGCAGCAGTGCTTCGTCGCTGCGGCCGATCCGCTCCAGCACCGCCTGTTCGAAGGCCGCGTCGCGCTTGCGCATGGCGATCAGGCCGCGCGAGGCCGGCCACGGAATCCACGGCTTGGCGGCTTGGCGGTGGAACACGGTGTCGATGTAGCGCTGCAGCGAGGCCGCATCGTCGACGCCGAACGGATTCTTGCCGGCCAGCACGTCAAGGCCGAACTGGTTGTCCTTGAAGCGCACGCCGGCGGCATTGAGCAAGCCGACCTTCGCCACCAGTTCCGGGTGCCGCGCCGCCACCAGCGCGGCGATGCCGCCGCCCATCGAATGGCCCAGCAACACCACCGGCTTGTTCGGCGACATCTTGCGGATGAAATCGGCCACGCGTTCGCTTTGCGCGACGAAGCCGTAATCCGTATCCGCCTTGCGTTCGCTTTCGCCCCAACCCGGCAGATCCGGGATCAGTAACCGGTAGCGGCCGCGCAACTGGTCGGCGAGCGGGTACCAGTTTTCCTTGCTGCCGGTGAAACCATGGATCATGACGATGGTCGGCGCCCCGCGCGGCGCCCCATTGGCCACCGAGTAGGTCCAGCGATGGCCTGAGGCGCTGACTTCGCCTTCCGCCAGACCCGCATTCAACCGTTGCCGCTCGAACTGCGCGCGCACCAGCAGGTAGGGATCGTAGGCGACGCCCAAGCCAACACCCACCACCGCAGCCACCAAGGTGGCTGCTGCAACCTTGGCACGCGATGCCATTGCTTACTTGGTCGCCGCGGGGGCGGCCGGCTCGCCTTCCGGCGCGGGCGCCGGTACCGGATCGGCCGCCGGCTTCGCGTTGGCGATCACGTCCTGCACGGAGCCCGTGGTGATCGGGTGGTAACCCGGCTTCGCCTTCGCGAACACCTGCTGGGCGAAGGCCAAGCCGCCCTGGGTTGCGACCAGCGCCTTGTAGGTTGGCATGATCAGCTTGCGACGGCCCACTCGCTCCAGGAACTTGCCCATCTCCGCGCGCGCATCGGCATAACCGCTGCGTTCGGCCAGCGGATACCAGCGCATCGCGATCTCGCCATTGGGCGTGCCGGTGAACTTGTAAGCCTCGTCGAGCTGCTTGAGTTGTTCCGGCTTCAGCGTGTCCGGCATGCCTTCCAGGAAATGCACCCATTCCTGGGTGGTCCAGGCGCCGGTGATCGCCTTGTTCGGCAACTGGTTGCTGCCCTGCCAGGCGATGCGCGCGGCATCCACGGTGCTGAACTTGCCGGATTCCACGACCGGTGCATCGGCGGGGATGCCAGGTTCGTACAACCATGCGTCGACCTCCTGCATCGTCACCTTGCCCGGGTTCTTGTCGATCAGGTTCTTCTGCAGGTAGTCGCGGAACTGGGTGGTGGTGATGCTCTGGAACGAGAAGTGGTCGAAGTAGCCCTTCAGCCACGGATCGAACACCTCGCGCCCGAAGCGCTTCTCCAGAAACTGCAGGAACCACGCGCCCTTGGTGTAGACGGTGGCGCTGGAGGAATTGTCCGGATCGGCCAGGTCGCCCGGCTTCAGCGACAGGCGCTGCAGCTTCGGATCGAGCTCCTTGAACTCGTCCTTCAGGGCATCGCGGTCGATCACTTCCTCCATCTCGGCGACGTCCTTGCCGTACAGGGCCTCGGTGATGCGGCCCTGCACGTAGGTGGTGGTGCCTTCGTTGAGCCAGGCGTCCTTGTCGGTGGCGAAGGTCACCAAGTTGCCGGACCAGCTATGCGCCAGCTCGTGCGCGACCAGCGACACCAGCGACTTGTCGCCGACGATCACGGTGGGCGTGGCGAAGGTCAGGCGCGGGTTTTCCATGCCGCCGTACGGGAACGACGGCGGCAGCACCAGCAGGTCGTAGCGGCCCCAGCGGTACGGGCCGTACAGGCTTTCCGCGGTGTCGATCATCTTTTCGGTATCGGCGAACTCGCTGGTGGCCTTGTCCACCATCGCAGGCTCCGCCCACACGCCGCTGCGGTCGCTGATCGGCTTGAACACCAGGTCGCCGGCGGCGATGGCGAGCAGGTAGGACGGGATCTTCTGCGGCATCTTGAAGCTGTAGTCGCCATCGCGCGCCGCGGCCGGATCGTTGTCCGCGCTCATCAGCACCATCGCGTCCTTCGGCGCGGTGACGTGCGCGCTGTAGGTGAAGCGGATCTGCGGCGTGTCCTGCAACGGCACCCACGAACGTGCGTGGATCTGCTGGGACTGGCTGAACATGAAGGGCGTCTTCTTGCCTTCGGTCATCGACGGTTCCAGCCACTGCAGGCCGGACGCCTCCGGCGACGTCGCGTAGGTCACGCGCACCTGCGCGGGATGCTCCGGCGCCTCGATGGTCAACTTGCTGCCCAGAATCGGATCCTTGCCGGCCAACTCGAACTTGAGCTCCTGCCATTGGCCCTCGGGGGTCAAGCCCTCGGCCTTCTGGATGCTGATGTCACGGGTATCCAGCACCAGCTGGCTAGCGTTCTTGTCGAGCCAGTCCAGCGTGTAGGTGGCGGTGCCGCTGATCGTCTTCTTGGCGAAATCGACCGCCAGATCCAGCGCCAGATCGGTGGTGCGCACCTTGTCCGGCTCGGCATAGGAATGTTCGTCGACGACCTTCTCCGCCGCAGGCGCAGGTTGTGCCACCGGCGTGGCCGCTGCCGGTTGCGGGCTGGGACTGCGCTCGCAACCGGTGGCAACGAGGCCAAGGGCGGCGGCGATCGAGACGGAGAGCAGCAACTGGCGCATCGGATTCGACCTGCTTGCGGAAAACCCCGAGTTTAGCGCCACCCACGGATGCCCGCCGCATGTGCGTTCGTGACCTTCGTCAACCCTACTTGCGGCACTGCGGGGCCGGCTGCGCATGCGTCATCGTTCGCGCGGCTTGCCTGGCATGTGTCGATGACCCTGCCATTGGTCATGTCAACCCGCCTGCTCGCGCACGCATCCATCGTTCATACACCAACGCCTCACGGAGAGAGACGCTTGAAATCGCCTGACCTGAAGTCGCACGCACTCACCGCCGCATTGCTGCTGTGCGCGCCCTTCGCCCATGCACAACAGGCGACCGCGCCGACGGAGACCGCGACGTATGTCCCCGGCGGCCGCATCCCGCAGTTGCAGGGCGAGATCGCCATCGACGGAAAACTGGACGATGCCGCCTGGCAGAACGCGCTGGTGCAGGAGATCGCCTACGACATCCAGCCCGGCGACAACACCCCGGCGCCGGTGAGGACCACGGTGCGCATCGGCTATACCGCCGATGCGATCTACTTCGCCTTCCATGCGATGGATTCGGATCCATCCGCGATCCGCGCCCACCTGCGCGATCGCGACGCCGCGTTCAACGACGACTGGGTCGGCGTGTTCATGGACACCTTCAACGACAACCGCCGCGGCTACGAACTGATCGTCAATCCGCTGGGCGTGCAGGCCGACCTGCTGCGCGACGAGGCAAATACCAACAACCAGGAAGACCCCAGCTGGGACGGCCTGTGGGAAAGCGCCGGCCAGCTCACCGCAGAGGGCTACGACGTCGAGATCCGCGTGCCCTTCTCCACCCTGCGCTTCCCGCGCGGCGGCGGCGACCAGAAGTGGGGCCTCTCGCTGTTCCGCAACTACCCGCGCGACAAGCGCCACCAGCTGACCAGCCACAAGGTGCCGCGCGATTCCAACTGCTTCCAGTGCGAATGGGGCAAGTACGAGGGCATGGCCGGCGCGCAGCAGGGCCGCAACCTGGAAGTCGTGCCGTTCCTGACGATGGGCAAGCCGCAGTATCGCGATGCCGCCGGCGAATCCTGGAAGAGCGGCGACAGCTCGATCGAGCCCGGCGTGGACGTGAGCTGGGCGCCGTCGCCGGCGATGACCTTGAACGCCACGCTGAATCCGGATTTCTCGCAGGTCGAGACCGACCAGCTGCAACTCGACATCAACAACAGCTTCGCCCTGTTCTACCAGGAGAAGCGGCCGTTCTTCCTGGAAGGCGCTGACTATTTCACCAGCCAGTTCGACGTGCTGTACACGCGGCAGATCGCCGATCCCGATTTCGGCGCGCGTATCACCGGCCGCACCGGCAGCGGCGCCTATGGCGCGTTCGTCGCCCGCGATGCCAGCACGCTGGTGCTGGTGCCGGGCGTGCAGGGTTCCGGCTTCGAGCAACTCGACCAGAAGGCGAACGTGGCGGTTGGTCGTTATCGCCATGACTTCAACACGCACTTCAGCGTCGGCGCGATCGGCACCTTCCGCGAGGGCGATGCGTACTCGAACAACGTGGCCGGCCTCGATGCACGCTGGCAGCAGGGCGCGCATACCGCCACCGCGCAATTCCTGCACAGCCAGTCCGAATACCCGGACGACATCGTCGCCGCCTACGCCGGCGAGCTCGGCAACGACGCCACGCCGTCGGGCAATGCATGGCGGACGGAGTACAACTTCAGCAACCGCAACTGGGGCTTCAACCTGCAGCACGAAGACATCGATCCGGGTTTCCGCGCCGACCTTGGCTTCATCGGCATGGTGGGCTACGACAAGTCGCTGGTCGGTGGCGAGCATTCCTGGTACCGCGACGGTGCGGCCTTCAACAAGATCAACGTGTATGCGGACTGGGACATCACCCACCGCTACGACGGCCAATTGCTGGAGCGCGAGTTCGAAGCGCAGGTCAGCGTGCAAGGACCGATGCAGAGCAACGTGCGCCTGCACGGCATGACCCGCGTGGCGTACTGGAACGGCAGGCTGTTCGACGAGCATTACGCCGACATCAACGCCAATTTCCGCCCGAACGGCAGCCTGCAACTCGGCGCCTACCTGCAGGCGGGCACGATGATCGACCGTGGTGCCGACAAGACCGGCCGGCGCACGATGCTGGAAGTGTCCGGCAACGCCAACATCGGTCGCGGCTTGGCGCTGGACTGGGACATCATCCGCCAGCAGATGAAGCGCGACGGCGGCACCGCCTTCACCGCCACCGTGGTCAACACCGGCGGCAGCTGGCAGTTCGATCCGCACCAGCGCCTGCGCCTGACCCTGCAGGGCAGCGAGGTGGAACGCAACCAGGCGCTGTACGTTGGCACCGTCAACGAAACCGCACGCGACTGGGCCGCGCAGGTAGTGTATTCGTACAAGATCAACCCGCGCACCGCACTGTATGCCGGCGCGTCCTACGGCGCCTTCATGGACGACGACAATCCGGATCTGTTCGGCAACACCCGCAGCGTGTTCCTGAAGCTGAGCTACGGCTGGCAGCCGTAATTTCTGCAGCGAAAAGCCAAAAGGGGGCGGAGGGGATCAAACGCGTTTGATCCCCTCCGCCCCCTTTTCGCTAGATCACACCGCGTTTTTTCTCGAACAGCAGGTAGGAGATGGCGACGATTGCGCCCACCACCAGCGACGGCAACCAACCAAACGGGCTGATCCACTTCACCAACCCGGCCACGATCAAACCCAGGATGACGAACTGCGAATAACGCCAGGGACTCTCGCGGAAACTGCGCAGCGGCTTGTCGTCAGCCATCGCCTCAGACCTTGTAGCCGGTGTGGATGGCGACGATGCCGCCGCTCAGGTTCTTGTAGTCGCAGCGCGCGAAGCCCGCCGCTTCCATCATCGCCTTGAGCTCCGCCTGCGGCGGATGCTTGCGGATCGACTCCGCGAGGTACTGGTAGCTATTCGAGTCGCCGGCGAACAGCTTGCCCAACGCCGGCAGCACCTTGAACGAATGGAAGTCATAGATCGGCTTGAACCAGTCGGCGGTGACTTCTGAGAACTCCAGCACCCGCGCCTGCCCGCCGGGCTTGAGCACGCGGAACATCTCGCGCAGGCCCGCATCCTTGTCGGTGACGTTGCGCAGGCCGAAGGCGATCGTGACCAGATCGAAGCTGGCATCCGGGAACGGCAGGGTTTCCGCGTTGCACTGTACGTACTCGAACCCGCGCACGTTGCCGCGGTCGGTCATGCGGTCGCGGCCGACGCGCAGCATCTCGCCATTGATGTCGCCGAGCACCAGTTCACCGGCATCGCCCACCCGCTCCTTCAGCAGGGCGGCGATGTCGCCAGTCCCGCCGGCCAGGTCGAGCACGCGGTCGCCCTTGCGCACCTGCGCGGTGGACACGAAGTAGCGCTTCCACACGCGATGGATGCCGAGCGACATCGCATCGTTCATCAGGTCGTACTTGCCGGCTACCGAGGAAAACACCTCGCCCACCAACTTCTGCTTGTCTGCCACCGGCACGTCGCGGAAGCCGAAATGGGTGGTGCCCTTGCCGGGGATGTCGTTCGTGGATTCGCTCATGCGGGGATTATCGCAGAGCGGCCGGCCCGCAGCCGCTACAGGATGTAGCGACTCAAATCCGGATCCTGCGCCAACTCGCCCAGCTGCGCATCCACGTAGGCACGGTCGATGACCAGCGTGCCGCCCTTGTCCGGCGCCTCGAAACTCAGGGTTTCCAGCAAACGCTCCAGCACGGTGTGCAGGCGGCGCGCGCCGATGTTCTCCTGGCGCTCGTTGACGTGCGCGGCGATTTCGGCCAACCGCTCCACCGCTTCCGGCGCGAAGCTCAAGGTCATGCCTTCGGTGTGCATCAACTCGACGTACTGCTTGGTCAGCGCAGCCTTGGGTTCGGTGAGGATGCGCACGAAGTCGTCCTTGCCCAGCGCGCCAAGTTCCACCCGGATCGGGAAGCGGCCCTGCATTTCCGGGATCAGGTCGGACGGCTTCGCCAGGTGGAAGGCACCCGACGCGATGAACAGGATGTGGTCGGTCTTCACCGCGCCGTACTTGGTGCTGACCGTGCTGCCTTCGACCAGCGGCAGCAAGTCGCGTTGCACGCCTTCGCGGCTGACATCGGCACCCATGCCTTCGCTGCGCTTGGCGACCTTGTCGATCTCGTCGATGAAGACGATGCCGTGCTGCTCGCAGGCCTCGATCGCGGCTTCGCGGATCTCGTCCTCGTTGACCAGCTTGCCGGCCTCTTCTTCGATCAGCTGCGGACGCGCGGCCTTGATGCTCATCGTCTTCTTGTGGGTCTTGCCGCCGGACAACTGGCCGAACACCTGGCGCAGCTGCTGGCCCATCTCTTCCATGCCAGGCGGCGTCATGATGTCCACGCCGACATTCATCGCAAGATCGAGCTCGATCTCGCGCTCGTCCAGTTCGCCGCTGCGCAACTGCTTGCGCAGTTTCTGCCGCGTGGCGGATTCCTGCGAGGACGGCTCCGCACCGATATCGACCGTGGTCGTCGCATTGGCGTTGAAGCCGAACGCTGGTGCAGCCTCGCGCTTGGGCAGCAAGGCATCGAGGATGCGATCTTCTGCACGCTCCTCGGCTTGCGTGCGCACGCGCTGCTTGGCCTGTTCGCGGTACAGCTTGACCGCGGTATCGGCCAGGTCACGGATGATCTGCTCCACATCCTTGCCGACGTAGCCGACTTCGGTGAAGCGGGTGGCCTCCACCTTCACGAACGGCGCATTCGCCAATGTCGCCAGGCGGCGCGCGATTTCGGTCTTGCCCACGCCAGTGGGGCCGATCATCAGGATGTTCTTCGGCATGACTTCATTGCGCAGCTCGGGCGCCAGCTGCGCGCGGCGCCAACGGTTGCGCAGAGCAATCGCCACCGCGCGCTTGGCCGCGTGCTGGCCGATGATGTGGCGGTCAAGCTCGGCGACGATCTCGCGCGGGGTCATGTTGGTGGAGGTGTTGTCGATCTTCAGAGCGGTCATGCTGGATCCTTGGTAGGCCATGCCGGTGGGGCAGGCCCATCAACAAAGCGAGTATCGGGGAGTGCAAACGCAACTGGGTTTGCGTTGATGGGGCCTGCCCTGCCGGCATGGCCCGCGATAACGTCAGAGCTGCTCGACCACGATGTTGCGATTGGTATAGATGCAGATGTCGCCGGCGATGTTGAGCGCCTCGGTAGCGACGGTCTTCGCATCCAGTTCGGTATGCGCCAGCAGCGCACGCGCGGCGGACAGCGCGTACATGCCGCCGGAACCGATCGCGATCAGCCCGTCTTCCGGCTCGATCACGTCGCCGGTGCCACTGATGATCAGGCTGGTGTCGGCATCGGCCACCGCCAGCAGCGCTTCGAGCTTGCCGAAGCGGCGCTCGGTGCGCCAATCCTTGGCCATTTCCACCGCAGCGCGCTGCAACTGGCCGTACTTCTCCAGCTTGGCCTCGAACAATTCGAACAAGGTGAACGCATCCGCCGCCGCACCGGCGAAGCCGGCCAGCACGCGACCGTCCTTGCCAAGCCGGCGCACCTTGCGCGCGTTGGCCTTCATCACCGTGTGGCCAAGCGTGACCTGGCCATCGCCGGCGATCACCACCTGACCATTCCGGCGAACCGAAACTATCGTGGTGGCGTGGAAGACATTGGGATTCTGGCTGGGATCCATCACTTTCTCCGTTGGAACTGGTTATGTGGGGCCGTCGGCCCCGGCTTCAAGCGGGATTTCGCCACGCATGGATTCAGTCCTGATCAGCATCGCCACCCCGGTCTACAACACCGCCCGCTTCCTGCCCGCCGCGCTGGACAGCCTGTTGTCGCAGGATCATTCGCGATGGGAATGCCTACTTTGGGACGATGGCTCCAGCGATGGCAGTCGCGAGATCGCCGCGGACTATGCACGCCACGATCCGCGCTTTCGCCTGCTGGGGGACGGCGACAACCATGGCAATCCTCGCGCGCTCGCGCTGTCGCTGATGCAGGCGCGTGGCGATTTCGTCGGCGTGCTGGACAGCGACGACATGCTGGAAGCCGATGCGCTGTCGTCCATGTTGACCTTCATGCGCGCCGATCCCCGGCTCGGGATGGCCTATTCGCAATACATCGAGATCGACGAAGACGGGCGTGAGCTCGGGCCAGGCCGTCGTTTCCACACACCCTATTCCGCGCATCGCCTGCTGCTGGACTTCATGACCTACCAGTTCCGCTTGATCCGCGTGGCGGCTTATCGCGCGGTGGGCGGTTACGACGGTACGCTGGACGAATCCGCCGACTACGACCTGTGCCTGCGCCTGTCGGAACAGGTCGCCATCGCCCATTTGCCGCGCCCGCTGTACCGCTATCGGATCCGCCCCGATTCGGTGTCCGGCGGGCAACGGCTGCGGCAGGTGCGCACCACGTTCGATGCCGCGCAGCGCGCGGTGCAGCGGCGCGGGATGCAGCGCCACTATGCGTTCTCCCTCGGCCTGCGCGCGCGCCATGTACTGCGCCCGAAGCCCAGCGACAACGACGCATGAACCGCATCCCGACGATCAGCGTGCTGGTGCCGGTGCGTGGAAGCGCACCGTTCCTCGCCCGTGCCGTCGACAGCCTGCGTTCGCAATCGGTCGCGGACTGGGAGGCCTTGCTGTTCGGCGTCGACGGCGCCACGTTGCCGGCATTCGACGATCCGCGCCTGCGCTGCATCGACGTGCAGGCGACGAACCAGGCGGAAGCGACCGCGGCCGCGGCCGCGCAAGTGCGGGGCGAATTCCTGTGCGTGTTGGACGGCGACGACCTGCTGGATAGGAACACGTTCGCCGCATTGCTGGCGGCCTTCGATGCGCAGCCAGGCATCGGCATGGCTTACAGCCAGCACCTGCTCGTCGATGTACGCGACACGGTGATCTCACCGGGCCCACTGTGCGAACTGCCGTATTCGCCCGACGCGTTGCTGCTGGATTTCATGACCGGCCCGCTGCAGTTGATGCGTCGCGAAGCCTTCGCGAAGGCAGGCGGCTTCAACGCGGCGTACCCGGACGCCACCGACTACGACCTGTGCCTACGCTTGTCCGAAACCTGCGCCTTCGCGCATGTGCCGCAACCGCTGTATCGGAAGCGCGTGCATCCGCAGTCGCCGGCGGCGCTGCGTTGGGTGGAGCAGATCGAGGATCGCTATCGCGCCTTCGCCGCCGCGGTGCGACGACGGGGGCTGGATGCGCAGTACGACTGTGCGCTGGAAATCGACAGCTGGCACATCCTGCAACCATTGCGGCCGTTCGGCGGCGCTGGCAACTGGGGCTGAGCCGTATCAGGGCACGGGATTCTTTTCCAGCAAGGTACGGGCACGTGCCTGCAATGCAAGCCAGGACGCCCCCAGGCGCTCAGGCTTTGGGGTGACATGCGCGATCAGCGCCAACACGCCTTCCAGCTGTTCGACCCGCCACGCCAGTTCGGCATAGTCCTCCGCCAATACCAGTTCCACGCGCTCGTCCTGGCAGACACCGATGCACGGGCGCGGCGCGTCCACCTTGCCGCAACCGATGCAACGCCAGCCTTCGATGGTCTCGGCCATACGGGTAGTCTGGTCGCGCGGGTGGTCGCCCGCATTGACCTCGATCAAACCGTGTTGAGTCAGGGCTTGCGCTTGGCGCGCGGGTGCGCAGCGTCGTACACCTTGGCCAGGTGCTGGAAATCCAGATGCGTGTAGATCTGGGTGGTGGCGATATCGGCATGCCCCAGCAATTCCTGCACGCCGCGTAGGTCGCCGGAAGATTCCAGCATGTGACTGGCGAAGCTGTGCCGCAGCAGGTGCGGGTGCACGCGTTTGAACACGCCTCGCTGCGCCGCCAGCCGCTTCATCCTCAATTGCACCGCGCGCGAGGTGATTTGCTTGCCCGCCCGTCCGGGGAACACGAAATCCGCTGGCTGGCCGCAGGATTCCCCGCGCCACGCCTGCAACGCGTTGCGCGCATGCGAGCCCACCGGCACCACGCGTTGCTTGCTGCCCTTGCCCAGCACCGTGACCAGGCCCTGGGCGAAGTCGAGGTCGCTCCATTTCAGCGCGCAGACTTCGGACAGGCGCAGGCCGGAGGAATAGAACAGTTCCAGCAGCGCGCGATCACGCCGGCCCAGCGGCGCGTCGGTGGACACTTCCACCAGCTGCATCGCTTCGTCGACATCGAGTACCTGCGGCAATTTGCGCGCCGCTTTGGGCGCGCGGATCGCATCTGCAGGACTGGCACCGATGCGTCCCAATTTCAGCAGCCATCGGTAGAAGCTGCGGCAAGCGGACAGGCGGCGCTGCAGGCTCTTCGGCGACAAGCCGCGCCGATGCTCGCCGGCGACGAAGGCGCGAAGATCGTCGCCCGTCAGTTCGAGCAAATCGCGCGACTGCGCTGCAGCCCACATCGTCAATGCGGACAAGTCGCGGCGATACGCGTCCAGCGTATGCGCCGACGTTTGACGCTCGACCGCCAGATGCGAGAGATAGTCCTCGACCGGGCCGGCCGCAGTGTTCATCGCGTCAGCGGAAGCGCTGCAAGCCCGCCACCAGCGCTTCCCCCATCATGCGCAGGAACAGCGTGCCCATGCCGGGGAAGAAGCGATTGGGGTCCAGGCTGCCGACCGCCACCAGCCCGGTGCCCGGCAACACCAGCAGTGCGGAGCTCTGCACGTCCTCGGCGCGCACGCCATACAGCAACGCGTTCTTGTCGGGGTGCAGACGGCCGCAGACCGGCTCGCCTCCGCCCATCAGGTCGCGAAAGCCGGACAGGCGCGCGTCGTCTTCGGCGATCACCTGCAGCCAGTCGGCATCGTCCACGCCATCGACCGCATGGAACGACACGATGCGCACCAGGTCACCCTGGAAATCTTCTTCCAGCGATGCCGCCATCGCACGCAACGTATCGGCCGCGCTGCCCTGCTTCATCAGCGCCAAGGTCAGCTGGTGGGTACGTACCGAGAGCCGCTCGTTTTCCTGTGCGTTGCCGAACAGTTCCTGCAGGCGCCGCGACAGTTCGCGATTCTTGTCGCGCAGCACCTCCAGCTGGTAGCTGGCGAGCGACGCGGCCGGGCCATTGTCGCGCGGCACCACCAGGGTCAGCGCCAGGTCGGGAAATTGCTGCAGGAAGGCCGGGTGCCGGCGCAGCCACGCAGCCACTTCGTGCGCGCCGAGCTTTTCGGTATTGTCGAATCCAGTCGTCACAACCACTCCCCTTCGAAAACAAATGCAGTCGGCCCGCCCATGCGGATGCGGCCATCGGCTTGATCGTAACGGATACGCAAGGTGCCTCCGGGCAGTTCCACCGCGATCGCGCGATCCATGTCGACGCGCCCGCGCCTTGCCAGCACCGCGACAGCCGCGCACGCGCCGCTGCCGCAGGCCAGTGTCTCGCCCACGCCGCGCTCGAATACGCGCAGGCGCACATGATCGCGCGAGACGACTTCGGCGAAACCCACGTTCACCGACTGCGGGAACGCCGCGTTGGCCTGCAAGGCCGGGCCCAGTTCGGCCACCGGCGCGGTCGCCACGTCGGCGACTTCGATCACCGCATGCGGGTTGCCCATCGATACCGCGCCGAAACGGATCGCGATGCCATCCACGTCGCGCAGGTATTCGTCCTGCGCCACGTCCCAGCCATGCAGCGGTACCGCCGCCGGGATGAAATCCGGTGCACCCATGTCGATGACGAAACCGCCATCGGCATCACGCTGCACCGCATGGGTACCGGCCGGGCTGTCGATGACGAAATCGCCGGCTGCCGGTGCCGCGCCATCGCGTACCAGCCATGCCGCGATACAGCGCGCGCCATTGCCACATTGCTGTGCGGTGGAGCCATCGGAATTCCAGATGCGGTAGGACGCGACGGCACCGACGCTGCGCGGCGCCTCCACGGTCAACAGCTGATCGCAGCCGATGCCGATGTGGCGGTCGGCGATGCGCGCGCACAACGCGGCCTCCGGTGCAGCCTGCCCATCGCGCAGGTCGAGCACGACGAAGTCGTTGCCCGCACCATGCATTTTCGAGAACGCCATGCTGGAGCCAGACATGACCGCGTTCAGCGTGCCGGCGTGCCGGACTCGGTCTTTGCGGGTTCGGCAGCGGGTTGTTCGACGGGCGCCGGCGCATCGGCCGGCTTGGCTTCCGGCATCACCAGCGGGCCCTTGTTGCCGCAAGCAGCCAGCAGGCAGAGCAGGAACGAGGCGATTGCGATGCGCTTGATCATGGCCGGCAGTGTAACCGCGGCACCGCTTACTGTCGCGGCTCCGGGCGACGCCACAGCCAGAGTGCGACGCAGGCCATGATCGCGGTGTCGGTGGCCGCCATCCACCCTTTCGGCGCAGTCAGGAACATCACCACCGCGCACAGCGCCATCATGCCGATGGCCAAGCGTTTGGCACGACGCGAGACCGCACCTTCGCGTTCCCAATCGCGGATCATCGGGCCGAACTGCGGATGCGCCAGCAGCCAAGCGTGCAGTCGCTGCGAGCCGCGTGCAGCGGCGAACGCGGCCAGCAAGACGAAGGGCACGGTGGGCAGGCCGGGCACGAAGATGCCGATGAAGCCGAGCCCCAGGCTGGCATACGCCAGCAGCCACCAGCCGATCCGGGTCAATCCGCGCATCGCGCCACCCTACCGGAAGCGCGGCCAAAGACAACGAAGGCCGGGGAGTCCCGGCCTTCGTGTCGAACAGCAACCAGCGCAACGATCACGGAGTGGCTTTCACGCCCAGCTGGTCCAGCATGAAGGAATACATCTCCGCCTGTTCGCGGTAGCGGCGGAAGCGCCCGGACTTGCCGCCGTGACCGGCTTCCATGTTGGTGCGGAATACCACCGGATCGCGGGAGGTATTCAAGTCGCGCAGGCGCGCCACGTACTTGGCCGGCTCCCAGTACTGCACCTGCGAATCCCACAGGCCGGTGCCGACGAAAGTAGCCGGATAGGCCTTCTTCTCCAGGTTGTCGTACGGCGAGTAGGTGACCATGTAGTCGTAGAACTTCTTCTGTTCCGGATTGCCCCACTCGTCGTATTCGTTGGTGGTCAGCGGGATGGTGGGATCCAGCATGGTGGTCACCACGTCGACGAACGGCACCTGCGACAGGATCACCTTGTAAGTCTCCGGCGCCATGTTGGCGATCGCGCCCATCAGCAGGCCGCCAGCGCTGCCGCCATGCGCGGCCACGCGATCCGGCGCGGCATAGCCCTGCTTCACAAGCGTCTGGGTGACGTCGATGAAATCGGTGAAGGTGTTCTTCTTGTGCAGCAGCTTGCCGTCTTCGTACCAGGCGCGACCCATCTCCTGGCCACCGCGGATATGCGCCAGCGCATACACCATGCCGCGATCCAGCAGGCTGACCGTGGTCACCGAGAAACCCGGATCCATCGACGCACCATAGCTGCCGTAACCGTACTGCAGCATCGCTGCCTTGCCGTCTTTCTTGAAGCCCTTCTTGTAGACCAGCGAGACCGGCACCTTGACGCCATCGCGCGCGGTCACCCACACGCGTTCGGTCACGTAGTTCGCCGGGTTGTAGCCTGGCACCGGCTGCTGCTTCAGCTCGCGGCGCTCGCCGGTCTGCACGTTCAACTCGTACGTCGTCGCCGGCGTGGTCATCGAGGTGTAGCTGTAGCGCAGCCACGGGTTGTCGGTTTCCGGATTGGCGTCCAGGCCCATCGAATAGGCGGTTTCGTCCGCCTTCACGTATTCGGAGCCACCGTCGCCCTTGAGGATGCGTACACGCTCCAAACCGCCGGAACGCTCGGCCACTGCGGCGAAGCCGTCGAACAGCTCGATGCCTTCGACATAGACCTGCGGATCGTGCGCGATCCAGTCCTTCCAGTCCTTGCGCGAGCTGCTGCCATCGGCGGCGGTGACGATCTTGAAGTTCGTCGCGCCACCATCATTGGTGCGGATCACCCAACGACCGCCGTGGTGGTCGGCGTCGTATTCCACGTCGCGTGCGCGCGGCGCAAGAACCTTGAATTCACCCGGGTTCGCCGCCGATGTGTAGCGGGTCTCGTTGGAGACGGTACTGTCCATGCCGATCACGATGTATTGGTCGTCGCGTGTACGGCCGATGCCCATGTAGAAGGTGTCGTCCTTCTCCTCGTAGACCAGCACGTCGTCCTTCGGATCCGTGCCGAGGACGTGCTTCTTCACCTTGGTGCTGAGCAGAGTCTCGGGGTCGTTCTCGACGTAGAAGAAGGTCTTGTTGTCGTCCGCCCACACGCCGTAGCCGGCGGTGCCGGGGATCGCATCCGCAAGGGTTTCGCCCGTTTCCAGGTTTTTCACCCGTAGCGTGTACTGGCGGCGGCCGTTGGTGTCGTCGCCGTACACCACCAGCCGGTTGTCCTGGCTGACCGTGCGGCCACTGATGGCGTAGTAGTCCTTGCCGGCGGCCATCGTGTTGACGTCGAACAGCACGTCCTCGCCCTTGAAGTCGGCGGCGGCATTGGCGCGCTGGATCGACAGCGCATCGACGCCATCGGCCGCCTTGCGGCGAGCGTGGATCGGATAGTCCTTGCCAGCCTCGAAACGGCTGTAATACCACCAGCCACGATCGCGGTACGGCACCGAGGCATCGTCCTGCTTGATGCGCGCCACGATCTCGTCGTAAAGCGTGTCCTGCACTGGCTTGAGCGGGTTCAGCAGTGCATCGGCATAGGCGTTTTCCGCCTTCAGGTAGCCGAGCATCTCCGGGTTCTCGCGCTTGTCGTCGCGCAGCCAGTAGTACTCGTCCTGGCGCTCGGCGCCGAACGGGGCTTTCACCACGTGCGGCTTCTTGGCGGCATCGGGCGGAGTGGGCGTTTCGGAAGCGTGTGCGGTCATGGCGAAGGCGAGTGCAATGAGGAGGGCGTGCGGTTTCATGGACGTCGGCGCTCCGTGGGCCGAATTACTTCGTCAGTTGCTGCCAGAGGAAGGTGTAGGACAGCGCGTTCATGTGCGCGGACTGCGCATTGTTCGCCGCGCCACCGTGGCCGCCTTCGATGTTCTCGTAGTAGCGCACGTCCTTACCCGCGGCCTCCATCTTCGCCATCATCTTGCGCGCATGCGCCGGGTGCACGCGGTCGTCCTTGGTCGAGGTGGTGAACAAGGTGGCCGGGTAATCCCTCGATGCATCGAACAGGTGGTACGGGCTGAAGGTCTGGATGAAGCTCCAGTCCGCCGTGTCGGGATCGCCGTATTCGGCCATCCACGAAGCACCGGCCAGCAAGTGGCTGTAACGCTTCATGTCCAGCAGCGGCACCTGCACCACGATCGCGCCGAACTTCTCCGGGTACTGGGTGAGCATATTGCCCATCAGCAGGCCGCCGTTGCTGCCGCCCATGGTGCCCAGATGCTGCGGCGAGGTGATCTTGCGCGCCACCAGGTCGTCGGCGATCGCGGCGAAGTCTTCATAGGCCTTGTGGCGGTTGGCCTTGAGCGCGGCCTGGTGCCAGCGCGGGCCGTATTCGCCGCCGCCGCGGATGTTGGCCAGCGCATACACGCCGCCCTTCTCCAGCCACGCCTTGCCGATGCTGCCGGAATAGGACGGCGTCATCGACACGGTGAAGCCACCGTAGCCGTACAGCAGGGTCGGCGCCTTGCCATCGAACTTCAGGTCCTTCGGGCGCACCAGGAAGTACGGCGCCTTGGTGCCGTCCTTGGAGGTGGCGAAGTGCTGCTCCATCACGTCCTTGCTGCCGTCGAAGAACACCGGGTTGGATTTGACGATTTCCGGCTGCTGGCCAATCTCGGCGATGGCCAGCGTGGTCGGGGTGAGGAAGTCGGTCGCCGTGAGCCACACCGCATTGCTGTCATCGGCATCCACCGCACCGACACCAACGGTGCCGATGGTCGGCGCGCCGACGAAGGCCGTCTTCGCCCAACCATCCTTGCCCGGCGTCAGCACGGACAGGCGGTTCTTGACGTCTTCCATCACGTTGAGGACCAGGTGATCCTTCGTCCACGTGTAGCCGGCCAATGACGATTTGTCGGTGGGTTCGAACAGCACGTCGAAATCGCGCTTGCCGGCCATGAAGTCGTTGAAATTGATCGCGATCAGCGAACCCGGCGCGTAGGTCTTGCCACCGGCCTCGTAGGGATCGCGCAGTTCCAGCAACAGCCAGTCCTTGTGCACACCCTTCTCGGCGCTGTTGGGTGCATCGATCTTGCTCAGGCTGTTGTCCTTGCCACGCAGGAACAACTCGTTGTTCCAGAACGCGATGGTGCGGCTGACGAAGTCGCGCTCGTAACCCGGCGTGCTGTCGTGCCCGGCCGAGATGTACATGTCGCCCGGCTTGCCTTCGTACACCTTGGTCGCGCTGCTCATCGGCGTGCCGCGCTTCCACTGCTTGACGATGTTCGGATAGCCGGAGCTTGTCAGCGTGCCCGGGCCGAAGTCGGTGAAGACGTAGACCGTGTCCTTGTCGATCCAGCCCAGCCCGCCCTTGGCTTCAGGACGGAAGAAGCCGTCCTGCACGAACTGCTTCGTCGTGAGGTCGAATTCGCGGGTGACATCGGCATCGGAGCCGCCGGGCGACAGCGCGATCAGGCAGCGCTCATAGGCGGGCCGGAGACAGTCGGCGCCGTGCCAGACCCACTTCGCGTCTTCGGCCTTGTTCAGCGCATCCAGGTCGAGCACGGTCTCCCACTGCGGATTCGGCTTGCGGTATTCGGCCAGTGTGGTGCGCCGCCACAGGCCGCGCTCGTGCTGCTTGTCCTTCCAGAAGTTGTAGTAGTACTCGCCGATCTTCTCGACGCCGGGGATCTTGGCGTCCGAATCCAGGATCGTGCGGATGTCGGCCTCCAGCGTCTTGAACGCGGGCGTGCCGGCGATTTCCGCCTCGGCCTTGGCGTTGCGTGCCTTCACCCACTCCAGCGATTTCTCGCCTTGCACATCTTCCAGCCAGGCGTAGGGATCATCGTTGGCTGGCGTCTGCGCGGACGCGCCGCCAGCGATAGCGAGGCCGGCGATCAGGCAGGCATTGGAGAACTGGGACATGGAGGCTCCGGTGGTTCACGTGAACCCGAAACGCTAGCACAGCCCCCCGCCCGGCCAATGTGCCATTGGCTCAGGCCCGGCGGGCCACCGGCAACGACGCCCTGGCCCGTTGCGCACGCTGCCGACGGGCTTGCGGCCGCCGCCGCCGCGGCACCTGCATCGCCACCTGCGGCAGCGGGAAACCACGCAAGCTCCACCAGGCCGCCAGCGGCATGCCGACCAGCCACAACGGCAGCCAGCCCAGCCATTCGCTGCTGCCGCGGGCGGCGGGAATCAGCAACACAGCCACGGTGCCGAGGATCACGGCGTGACGGAGGGTGGCATCAAGCTGTTCGCGGGTCATGGCGGCGCTCCGGTTGGGTGGCGTCCAGACTGCGACGCTTCCTTCTCACCGGCTGCGACGCTCAGTAGCCAGCGGCGTCCAGCGCCTTGTCGGCCTCGCGCCGGCCGATCTCGATCAGCTCGCGGCCGCGCCAGAATTCGTAGAACTGGCAGGCATCCCGCGGGATGTGAACCACCAGTTCCGGCGGGTCAAGCGCCATGTGCACGCACGCGATCTGCGCCTGCATCGTGTCCAGCGCGCGCGCCATCACTTCGGTCAGGCCGAAACGGTGGTCGGGCTTGCCGTCACCATCGGCATCGTCACCGAAATGACGCCCGATCCAGCGACCGACGACACCCGGCGTGCTTTCGCCCGCATCGTCCGCGTCCACGTTGGCGGGAGCGCCCACCGGCACCTGCGGCCAGCCGTGCATGTCCACCGCGATCAGCCGGTGCGCGTCCGACAACCGGGTGGCGGTGATCGGCAAGGGCGCCAGCAGCCCGCCATCGACCAGTTCGCGGCCATGCAGCTTGAACGGGGTGAACACGCCGGGAATCGCGAACGAGGCGCGCACCGCGTCCCACAGGTCGCCGCGACGCAGCCAGACCTCGCGCTGGCGCACCAGGTCCACCGCCACTGCGGTGAAATCGATCGGCAGGTCTTCGATGCGCGGCTCGCCCAGCACCTCGCGCAGCGTGCGCACCAGCCTGTCGCCGGTGAACAACGCGGGGCGGCCGAAGCCGGGGTCGAGCAGGCGCAGCATCGCGGTGCGGCTGGTGCCCAGCATCCACTCGCGCAGTTCGACCAGCTTGCCGGCAGCGCAGGCGCCACCGACCAGCGCGCCGCTGGATGCGCCGGCAATCGCGACGATGTTCATGCCGCGCGCCTGCAATGCCTCGATCACGCCGATCTGCGCCAACCCGCGCGCACCACCCGCGCCCAAGACCAGCGCGACCGGCTCCCCACCCATGATCTTCGGTGCGTCTGCCGCAGCCATCTCAGTCGTAGTTGGAGATGGCGAGCTGCAGCATCGCCCGCATCTGCTCGCGCAGGGTCTTGGGCTCGACGATCTCCGCATCGCCGCCGTAATGCAGTACGTCCATCAACAGTTCGCGCGGCACCGAATACGGGATCTTCAGTTCGTAGCGCCCGTCCGGCAGGAACCGACCCTGCTGCTGCGAATGCCAATGCTCGTCGGCCACCCAGCGCGCGGCCTTGGCGCTGAACAGGATCGTCGCCCAGCCCTTCGGCGCGCCCGAAAAGATGCCGTAGCTGCCGGCAAGGTGGGTATTGAGGTCGTCCTCGCCCACGTCGCGGGCCACGCCATCGGCGAAGCGCGCGCCGGAAATGCGGTCGATGGAGAAGCTGCGCAGGCCTTGCTTCTCCTCGTCCCATGCATCCAGATACCAGTTGTCGCGATAGTGGGTCAGCCGTTGCGGGGACACCGTGCGCCGCGTCTTCTCGTCGGTGGAACGCGCTCGATAATCGAACGCAATCTTGCGCCGCTCCAACACGCTGGAGGCGACGATGCGGAACGCGTGCTCATCCATGCGCCGGCCGCGATGCGGGATCACCCGCACCCGCTCCACCGGCCAGGTCTTGCCGCCGGAATGCGCATCCAGCAGTTTTTCCACCCGCGACTGCAACGGTGCCAACGCGGAGGACAACATGCCGCCGCTGCTCTTCGACAACAGCTGCTGCGCGGCGAGCAAGGCATGCAGCTCTTCGGAATTCAGCCACAGCCCGGGCAACTCGAAGCGCTCGGCTTCGGCCTTGTCGTAGCTGAAGCCGGACTCGCCATCGCCGATCAGCGGCGCCATCAGGCCATCGCGCAGGAAGGCCAGGTCGCGGTAGACGGTGGCGCGCGAGCAGCCCAGTTCGTCCTGCAGGCGGGCCACGGTGACCGGGCGGCGCGAAGCCTGCAGCACGCGGTGCAGGGCGATGATGCGTTCGTAGCGATCCATCCGCAGATTATGCGGCAGCGTGCGCGGCGCGGCACAATGCGCGAATGGCCGAACCCGCGCTCAACCTCTCGCCATCGCCCGGCGACGATGCCAAGACCACCACTTGCTACATGTGCGCCTGCCGCTGCGGCATCAAGGTCTGGCTGCAAGACGGCAAGATTCGTTACATCCAGGGCAACCGCGAGCATCCGGTCAACCAGGGCGTGCTGTGCGCGAAGGGCGCCAGCGGGATCATGCAGCACTACTCGCCGGCGCGGCTGCGCAAGCCGTTGCTGCGGGTGGGCGAACGCGGCGCAGGCGAGTTCCGCGAGATCGAATGGGACGAAGCGCTCGAGATTGCCACGTCCTGGCTTGCGCCGATACGCGAACGCAATCCGGATGAATTCGCGTTCTTCACCGGCCGCGACCAGAGCCAGGCGCTGACCGGCTGGTGGGCGCAGCAGTTCGGCACGGTGAACTATGCCGCGCACGGCGGTTTCTGCTCGGTGAACATGGCCGCTGGCGGCCTGTATTCGGTCGGCGGCAGCTTCTGGGAATTCGGTGAGCCCGACTGGGAGCACACCAGGTACCTGATGCTGTGGGGCGTGGCCGAAGACCACGACAGCAACCCGATCAAGCTTGGCCTCGGCAAATTGAAGGCGCACGGCGCCAAGATCGTGGCGGTGAATCCGGTGCGCAGTGGCTATGGCGCGATCGCAGACGAATGGATCGGCATCCGCCCCGGCACCGACGGCCTGTTCGCGTTCGCGCTGGCACACGAATTGCTGCGGATGGATCGCATCGATCTCGATTACCTCGTCCGCTACGCCAATGCGCACTGGCTGGTGATCGACCATCCCGGCGGTGCCGACGATGGCCTGTTCGCCCGCGATGCCGATGGCAACGCGCTGTGCTGGAACACGGACACGAATGCCGCGACGGATGCGAACGCCATCGGCATCGCACCCGCCGTGGTCGGCGAGTACGTGTTGGCCGATGGCCGCAAGACGCGGCCGGTGTTCCAGCTGATCGCCGACCGCTACCTGGATCCGCAATATTCGCCGGATGCCGTCAGCGAACGTTGCGGCATTCCCGCCGATACCATCCGCCGCATCGCCCGCGAACTCACCGAAGCGGCCTTCGATTCCAAACTGTCGCTGCCGATCGCGTGGACGGATTCATGGGGCCGCGAACACGCTTCGATGGAAGGCCGCCCGGTGGCGATGCACGCGATGCGCGGGATCAGCGCGCACAGCAACGGCTTCCACACCTGTCGTGCCTTGCACCTGCTGCAGCTGCTGCTGGGCGCGGTAGACGCGCCGGGCAGCTTCCGCTACCAACCGCCATTCCCGAAGCCGATTCCGCCCGCGAATCGCCCCGGCAAGACGCGCAAGGCCGATAGCGTACTGGATGCTGCGCCGCTGGGTTTCGTGCACGGACCGGAAGACCTGGTCGTCGATGCGCAGGGCCAGCCGCGCCGCATCGACCACGCGTATTCCTGGGCCTATCCGCTGTCCGCGCACGGGATGATGCATACGGTCATCCGCAATGCCTGGGCCGGCGATCCGTACAAGATCGATACCCTGCTGATGTTCATGGCCAATATGAGCTGGAACTCGGCGATGAATACCGGGCAGACCATGCAATGGCTGACCGACAAGGACGACGCCGGCGAATACCGCATCCCGCGCATCATCTATTCCGATGCCTATGCCTCGGAAATGGTGGCATATGCCGATCTTGTGCTGCCGGACACGACGTACCTGGAACGCTTCGACGCGATCTCGATGCTGGATCGTCCGATCAGCGATGCCGATGGCGCCAGCGATGCGATCCGCCATCCGCTGTTCGATCCGCAAACGCAGCTCGACGAGGATGGCGAAGCGCGCGACGTGCGCGGCTTCCAGTCGGTATTGATCGAACTCGGCACACGGCTGGGCCTGCCGGGGCTGGTCAACGAGGATGGCTCGCCGAAGTACCGCGACTATGCCGACTACATCGTCCGCCACGAGCGCGCCCCCGGTGTGGGCCTGCTGGCCGGCTGGCGCGGCGAACATGGCGATGCGCACGGCAAGGGCGCACCGAACCCCGAACAATTGCAGCGCTACATCGACAACGGCGGCTTCTGGCGCGAAGAGATTCCGGAATCCGCGCGCTACTTCAAGATGGCCAACCGCGATTACCTGCAATGGGCGCAACGCTTCGGCTTCGTGCCGAACGACCAACCCATCGTGCTGCAACTGTATTCGGAAACGCTGCAGAAATTCCGGCTGGCCGCGCAGGGCCATGGCGCAATGCAGCCGCCTGCCGAACATCGCGAGCGCGTCGCGACCTATTTCGATCCGATGCCGATCTGGTACGAACCGTTCGAGCACGACCAGACCTCGCGCACGACCTTCCCGCTCAATGCGGTGACCCAGCGACCGATGTTCATGTATCACTCGTGGGGCAGCCAGAACGCGTGGCTGCGGCAGATCACCGCGCGCAATTATCTGTACCTGCATCCGGATACCGGCCCGCAATACGGCATCGCCGACGAAGACTGGATCGAGGTGACCTCGCACCACGGCACGATCACCGCGCAGGCGAAGTTCGCCGCCAACGTGCAACCGGACACGGTGTGGACCTGGAACGCGATCGGCAAGCGCAAGGGCGCATGGCGGCTGGCGAAAAATGCGCCGGAAGGCGAGAAAGGCTTCCTGCTCAACCACCTGATTTCCGACGTGACGCCGAAGGGCGATTACGCCAATGCCGACCCGGTCACCGGGCAGGCGGCGTGGTTCGACCTGCGCGTGTCGATCCGCAAGTCGGACGCGCAAGCAAATGAAAGCGCGCCGCAATTCGCGCCACTGCACTTCAAGCCCGCGGACGAGCGCCCCCTGCGTTATGGCGCCCAGCTTCGAGAGAGCACGTCCCGCCGCAGAAACAAGGAAACGACGCGATGAATGCCGCAGCGCTCGATTGGTTTTTCGATTTCATCTCGCCATTCGCCTACCTGCAGTGGCGACGGTTGCGACGTGAGCACCCCGAAGTGGCGTTGAACCCGAAGCCGCTGCTGTTCGCCGCGATCCTCAACCACGTCGGCCAGCTGGGCCCGGCGGAGATCCCGCAGAAGCGCCGCCATACCTACCGCATCGTGCTGTGGCAAGCGCGGCAGGCCGGTATTCCGCTGCATTTCCCGCCCGCCCATCCGTTCAACCCGCTTCCCGCGCTGCGCCTGTGCCTGGCCGCGCCGGACCGGATCGCGGCGATCGATGCGATCTTCGCTCACATCTGGGAACACGGCCGGGCCGCCGACAGCATCGAAGCGCTGGCCGATGTTGCGCGCGCACTCGGCATCGACGACCCAGCCGCAGCCATCGCCCGCGACGACGTTAAACGCGAATTGTTGGCCAACGGTGAGGAAGCGATGGCACTTGGCCTGTTCGGCGTGCCGACCTTGAAAGTTCGCGATGAACTGTTCTGGGGCAACGATGCAACGGAACTCGCGCTGGCGTATGCCCGCGATCCCGACACGCTCGACGCCGAAATGCGTCGTGTCGATGCGATCCCCGAGGCCGTGCAACGCAAGAAACCCGCATGACATCGCTGCCGCCGCCATCGAAGAAAAAACTCGGCCTGGTCATCGACCTGGACACCTGCGTGGGCTGCCATGCCTGCGCGACCAGTTGCAAGGAATGGAATGCAGGCGGCATCGCCGGGCCGCTGACCGACGAGCGCCCCTACGGCAAGGATCCGCAGGGCGTGTGGTTCAACCGCGTGCACAGCTATGAACTGGAAGCCGCCGCGGCAAGCAAGCAGCCGGCACAGACCCTGCACTTCCCGCGCAGCTGCCTGCATTGCGAAACCCCGGCCTGCGTGACCGTGTGTCCCACCGGCGCAAGTTACAAGCGCGCGGAAGACGGCATCGTGCTGGTCGACGAGGACAAGTGCATCGGCTGCAAGCTGTGCAGCTGGGCCTGCCCCTACGGTGCGCGCGAGTACAGCGACGTCGAAGGCGTGATGAAGAAATGCACGCTGTGCGTGGATCGCATCTACAACGACAAGCTCGACGAAGCCGACCGCCAGCCGGCCTGCGTGCAGGCCTGCCCGACCAAGGCGCGACACTTCGGCGATCTGGCCGATCCGCAGTCGAAAGTCTCGCTGCTGGTGGCGGATCGCGGCGGCGTGGCGCTGATGCCGGAACTCGGCTACGCGCCGACCAATCGCTACCTGCCACCGCGTCCGCGCCGCACCGGCGATGCGAACGATGCGCCCGCAACGGACGCGCCCGGCAATCTCGCATCGCGGTGGCTCAACCGCATCCTCAAACGCTAAGGACACCACATGGCCAAGGACAACGAGATCCTCGTCACCACCACGCCCGGCTTCGAAGGCCGCCGCATCGTCGACTACAAGGGCCTTGTCGGTGGCGACGCCATCCTCGGCGCCAACATGTTCCGCGACATGTTCGCCGGCCTGCGCGACCTGGTCGGCGGCCGTTCCGGCAGCTACGAGAAAGTGCTGCGCGCGGCCAAGACCGAGGCGCTGGAAGACATGATCGCCGCCGCCCGCGAGCGCGGCGCGAACGCCGTGGTCGGCGTCGACCTCGATTACGAAACCATCCAGATCCAGGACGGCGGTTCGATGCTGATGGTGTCCTGCTCCGGCACCGCGGTGGTGGTCGAGTAACGATGCATCCCGCCTTCTCCGTCATCTTCTTCACCACCCTGTCCGGCACCGGCTTCGGTCTGTGGGCGTGGTTGGGCCTGCGCATCGCCTTGGGCGCGCCGCCGCAGAACTTCCAGGTGCTTGGCTGGAGTTGGTTGCTGATCTTTGCCGGCATCGCTGCGGCGATCGGCTTGTTCGCCTCGTTCGGACACCTCGGCAAGCCGCTGCGTGCGTGGCGGGCGTTCTCGCAATGGCGCACGTCCTGGCTGTCGCGCGAAGGCGTGCTGGCGGTGGCGTGCTTCGTGCCGGCGTTTGTCTTGCTGCTGCTGTTGTCGAACGTCGAAGCCAATGGCCTCGGTATCGAAATACGCCTCGTCGCCGCGATGCTGGCCTTGCTGAGCCTGGCGACCGTGGCCTGCACCGCGATGATCTACGCCTCGCTGAAGCCGATCCCGGCCTGGCGGCATCGCCTGACCGTGCCGGGATATGTGTTGTTCGCGCTGCTGACCGGCGGCCTGCCGATGTTGCTGGTCGCCGGCTTCGACGCAGGCGGTTTCGACGGCAGCATGCCGTTCGTATTGGCCATCATCGCCATCGCGCTGCTGATCCTGAAGCTCGTCTACTGGCGCGACATCGACCGCATGACGCTGCCGCAAACGCGCGGCGATGCGATCGGCCTGCCCACGCGCAAGGCCAGCGTCTTCGAGCGCCCGCATACCGAAGCCAACTACATCACCCGCGAAATGGCCTTCGTGGTCGCCCGCAAACACGCGCGCGTGCTGCGGATCGCCTCGGTGCTGTTGTTCGCGCTGCTGCCGCTGTCGTGCCTGTGGCTGGCCTGGGCACAGCCGGGATCGGCCTGGGTGGTGCCGGTTGCGGCTGGCGCGGCGCTGGCTGGCGCGTTTGTTGAACGCTGGCTGTTCTTTGCCCAAGCCAGGCACCTGGTCACGTTGTACTACTGAAATAGCCGGGTAAAATAACCACACCGCCGTTTCCTCAATCGCCCATGCTGCCGTTGCTGTGGCTGGCCTTTTCCGTGCCGGCATCCGCCATCGATATTGCGCCCGTGACCGTGTTCGACCCGGTCGTGGTGCAGCGCCTGGCCGATCCGCCGAAATGCCTGGCAGCGCGATGCGTCAGCGGCGAATGGCAGGTCGGGGCGATGCCGGCAATCCCTGCCGGCCAATTGCGCATCGACGGCGAGAACCTGCCCGGCGCGGGCGGTCGCCTGAAGGTGGCGATGCAACCGCGCAAAGACTGGATGAAGGCGAAGGGCAGCAATGCCCGAGTCGGACTGCAGTACGGCATGCAGGCGGTGAAGTCCGAATACGCCAGCCTGGCGCTGGCAATCGATACCGGCTATCGCCTGCAGGGATATGCCGATGATGGCATCGCCGGCACCGGCCCGATTGTGCGCGGGCAGGTGGAATGGAAGCAGGCGCTGGGCGAGCGCACCAAACTCTCGCAGACCACCCGCATCGAAACCGGCCAGCGCGGCACTTTTCTGCGCAACAGCCTGCAACTGAAATTCCAGCTGCAGCCGGCATTGACCCTGGACACCGGCATCGAGATGCGCCGCGACAGCGAAGTCACCGGCCGCAACCAGACTGACGCGAAGTTGAACCTGCGCTACGTGTTCTGAACTGGAACGGCTAGGCCGGGTCGGTCTCGTCGATCAGCGCGCGCGCGCCCTGCGCCAGCAGCAACTCCGCCACCATCAACCCCAATGCTTCCGGCGCATCGGCGCGGGCCTGCGCCTGTGCGCGCACGCTGCGGCCATCGACCGCGGAACCGACCAGTCCCGCCAGCGAAAGATCCTCGCCATCAAGGTGCGCATAGGCCGCCACCGGCACATGGCAGCTGCCGTGCAGGGCCAGGTTCATCGCCCGCTCCGCGCCCACGCAGGTGCGCGTCTGCGCATCGTCCAGTGCGCTGCAGAGCGCGATCACTGCAGCATCGTCGTCGCGGCATTCGATGGCGATGGCGCCCTGCGCCGGTGCCGGCAGCCACTGCGGCGCATCCAGCCGTGCACGGATGCGGTCGTCGAAGCCGAGCCGCTGCAGGCCGGCACAGGCCAGCACGATGGCGTCGTAGTCGCCGGCATCCAGTTTCGCCAGCCGCGTGTTGACGTTGCCGCGCAGGTCGAGCAACTCCAGGTCCGGCCGCAGCGCGCGCAACTGCGCCTGCCGGCGCAGCGAGGACGTGCCCACGCGCGCGCCGAGCGGCAATGCGTCGATATGGTCGTAACGGTTGCTGACGAAGGCATCGGCATGATCGGCGCGGGCCAGGATCGCCGGCAGGGTGAAGCCCGGCTCCAACTGCATCGGCACGTCCTTCAGCGAATGCACCGCGCAATCCGCCTCACCGCGCTGCATCGCCAGTTCCAGCTCCTTGAGGAACAGGCCCTTGCCGCCGATCGCCGCCAGGGAACGATCCAGCACCTCGTCACCCCGCGTGCTCATCGGCACCAGTTCGACGATCAGGCCGGGATGCGCAGCGCGCAAGCGGTCGGCGACGTGTTCGCTCTGCCACAGGGCGAGCGGGCTCTTGCGGGTGGCGATGCGCAGCGTGGTCATGCGCGCATTATCGCCGCTACGCGCGTCAGAGGTGGCGCAGCGTATCCCGCAACTGCGCCACGCAGCGCCGGCTGACTTCCAGCGGATGCGCACCGTGGCGCAGCACGGCCTGGGTATGGCCGTCGCCGCCGCGGCGCAACTCGATGATCTCGTTGCGCGCCACCAGGCAATTGCGATGGATGCGCACGAAGCGTTCGGCGAACTCGGTTTCCAGCGACTTCAGCGATTCCTCGATGAGATCCTCGCCGCGCGCATGGTGGACCACCACGTACTTCTCTTCCGCCTGCAGGTAACGGATGTCATCGACCGGGATCAACCGCAGGCTGCCGCGCAGGCGTGCGCACAGGTGGGTGCGCTTCCGCCCGCCTTCGTGCTCCCCGTGCTGCGCGCGCCCGGCAGCGAAGGTGCGCACGCGCTCCAGTGCGGCGGACAAGCGTTCCGGGCGCACCGGCTTGACCAGGTAGTCGATCGCCTGCGCCTCGAACGCGGACAGCGCGTGCGCGTCGTAGGCGGTGCAGAACACCACGGCCGGGCGCGGCTCGAACGCAGCCAGGTGGCGCGCGGTTTCGAGGCCATCGATGCCGGGCATCGAGATATCCAGCAGCACCATGTCCGGGTGGTGTTCGGCGCAGGCGTGCAAGGCGGCATGGCCATCGCTGGCTTCGGCGACGACTTCCACGCCGGGTTCGACCGCCAGCAGCGCGCGCAGGCGTTCGCGCGCCAAAGGCTCATCGTCGGCGATGACCACTTTCATCGCGTATCCAGTCTGTGTGCGGTCATGGGCATCGTCGCGCAGGCATCAGTCGGCTGCAAACCGCGCCGACATCCAGCCGCCGAGATCGCGGATCTCCTCGGCGCTGACCGCGTGCTGCATCGGGTAGCGATGCCATTCCACATCGAACCCCAGTTGCTTCAGCGCTGTCGCGCTCATTTCGCCGCCCATCAGCGGCACCACCGGGTCGAACTGGCCATGCGCCATGAACACGGGTTGCGATGTGGCTCCTGGTTTCAAGGCGTCCTGTGCCTGCGCCAGCGTCATCGGTAAATACGTCGACAGCGCGATCAGACCGGCCAGTGGCTGCGTGCGGGCGATGCCGGCAGCCAGGGTGACCGCCCCGCCTTGCGAGAAACCGGCCAGCAGCACGCGATTCGGGGCGATGCCGCGATCCGCTTCGCGCGCAATCAGGGCTTCCACTTGCGCCACGGATTCGGCCACGCCCTCGTGGTCGGCCCGATTGGCTAGGTCGAAGTCGCGGATGTCGTACCAGGCACGCATGCGCGCACCGCCATTGATCGTCACCCCACGCACCGGCGCATGCGGGAACACGAAGCGGATCGCCGGCCAGTCGCGACGCACGAGTTCGGGGACGATGGGGGCGAAGTCGTTGCCGTCGGCGCCCAGGCCATGCAGCCACAGCACGCTCCATTGCGGCTGCGGGCCGGTTTCGTGTTCGATGGTTTCGAGCAAGTTGGTCATGGACGACGATGGATGCGGGCCAGTGCGCAGTCTAACCATGCCGGCGGACGCGGCGTTTGCACGGCGCGTGCGGGCTCAATCGTCCGCGTCGCTGTCCCGACTGCGGGCTTGCCCGGGGCCGATGCCCTCGACACGTTTGAAGAAACGGCGGAACGCGGCCTCGCTGCGGTAGCCCAGCATGTCCGCGACCGCCGCCACCGAGAACCGACGATTCTTGAGCAAGCGCCGCGCCTCGGTCGCGCGCCAATGCGCGAGGTACTGGATCGGCGGCGTGCCGACGGTGGTGGTGAACAGTTCTGCGAACGTGGTGCGCGACATGTTCGCCTGCTGCGCCATCGACTGGATCGTCCAGTCCTCGCCCGGGCGTTCGTGCACCGCCGCCAACGCGCGCGACAAGCGCGCATCGGTCAATGCCGCAAGCAGGCCACGCGGACGTTCGGCGCGGCGCACGTATTCGCATACCGCCATGGTGAACAGCGAGTCGGCCAGCTTGTTCTGCACCAGCTGGCGGCCCCAGCGGCGGTCGCGGCTGGTTTCAATGAGCATCGTCGCGAGCTGGCGGAAGCCATCGCTGCTGTCGTTTGCATGCACCACGAAATGCGCCGGTAGCGCGCTGAAGATCGGGTTGCTGGTGCCGGTAATGAATTCCAGTTCGCCACACAGCATCGCGGTGTCGTCTGGCTCGATCTCGTCCGCCGTGGGCAAATGCGCATCCTCGCACGATGACAGCAAGTGCCTCACCCCGGACGGGAACACGATCAGGTCGCCACGACGCAACTGCACCGGCGTTTCCATCGCGACCCCGCTGACCCAGCATTCGCCCTCGGTGAGCAGGTGGAACTGGCCGTAGCGCGTGGCTGGCTCCTGATCGTACCAGGTGCCGCAGTAGCGCACGTCGGCGGTGATTTCCACGCGCATGCGATACGCGCCCAGCACGGTCTCGAGCACGCTGTCGCGATCGATGTCCAGGTTCGTGCCGATGGCTGCGGTCTCCATGCCTCGCATCCTAGGCCAGCCTTGCGGGATCGGCCATGACCGAGTGTCCGCCGTTTCATGCGCAAGCGTCCGCCACGGCTGAACGCTTTGCCGCGGGCGGACGCGCGGGCATATCCGCCGGACTCGCGGGGATATCGCGGCCGATGGCATCGGCATGAAATACACCGGCGCCGCACTCCTTCCCAACGCGGCGTCCCGAACCCACTCCCGAACCGAGGATTGCAGCATGAACGTCAAGACCACCACCGTTTCCGGCCTGTCGTTGGCCATCGCCGCCGCCGCGCTGTTCGCCGGCGCACCCCTCGCCCATGCCGGCACCACCGGCAAGGCGCAGATGGGCCACTGCGTGGGCAGCAACGCCTGCAAGGGCCATGGCGCGTGCAAGAGCGCCGCCAATGCCTGCAAGGGGCAAAACGCCTGCAAGGGCCAGGGCTTCACCGTGGCCTCCGCCAAGGATTGCAAGGTCGCAGGCGGCAAGTTCGAGCTGCCGAAGCCGGCCAAGACCGAAGCCAAGAAGGCCTGATCTCCAGCGCGTGCGCCCGTCCCCGCGACGGGCGCCACGCCCAACGGCAGACACGACCACATGAACCGCACCCTGCACGGCTTCGGCCTGGGCCTGCGCCCACAGCAGTACGACGCCCTGTTGTCCGCCGACGCAAGCGTGGTGGACTGGCTCGAGATCGTCAGCGAGAACTACCTGATCGAAGGCGGCCGTCCGCTGGCAATGCTCGACCAGATCGCCGAACGCTGGCCGCTGGCCATGCATGGCGTGGCGCTGAACATCGGCGGCAGCGATCCGCTTGACCGCAACTACCTGCACGCGCTGGCAACACTCGCCAAACGGGTGCGCCCCGCATTGATTTCCGATCACCTGTGCTGGACCCGCCACAACGACGTGCAGCTGCACGACCTGCTGCCGCTGGCATACGACCAGGACAGCCTGCGCCACGTCGCTGCGCGCGTGCACCAGGTGCAGGATGCGCTCGGCACGCAACTGGTGCTGGAGAACGTATCCAGTTACCTGCGCTTCGCCAACGACACCATGGACGAAGCCGGGTTCCTGTCAGCGCTGGTCGCCGAAACCGGCTGCGGCCTCCTGCTCGACGTCAACAATGTGTACGTCAACGCGCACAACCACGGCATCAATGCGCTGGCGTATCTCGATGCCCTGCCGGCGCATGCGGTGAAACAACTGCACCTGGCCGGGCACGGCATCGATGCGCTCGGCTCCGGTCTGCTGATCGACACCCACGACGCGCCGGTCTGTGCCGAGGTATGGGCGCTGTATGCGCAGGCGCTGCGCCGCTTCGGTGAGGTGCCGGCCATGATAGAGCGCGACGACCACATCCCGCCGCTGCAGGAACTGCTGGACGAACTCGGTATCGCCCGCCGCATCGCCGCCGAAACGCGATTGGAGCTGGCGGCGTGAACGCGCTCATCACCACCCAGGACGCGATGCAGCGCTGGCTGCTGCAGGGCGACGCCGCCATCGGCATGCGCGTCGATGGCCAAGATGTTGCGCAACGCCTGCGCATCTATGCCGATGCCTACCGGCTGCGCCTGCTGGAAGTGCTCGGCAACGATTTCCCGGTCACGAAGGCCGTACTCGGCGACGACGCATTCGATGCGCTGTGCGTGGATTACCTGCATGCGCATCCGTCCACGCAGCCGTCGGCGCGCCACTTCGGCCATGCCTTCCCGGACTGGCTGCACGCGCGGTGCGAACTGCCGCATACGCTCCACCAACTCGCCCGCTTCGAATGGTTGCAGGGCGAAGTGTTCGATGGCGCGGATGCGCCGCTGCTCGGCATCGAGCAGATCGTGTTCTTGCCAGCGGAGGACTGGCCCGGGCTACGCCTGCGACTGCACCCCACGGCACGCTTGCTGGCATTGTCCTGCAATGCCGCCGAGCTGGTCGAAACACATGCGCAGGAACTCGTCTTGCCGGAACTGCTCGACGCCGCGCCATCGCACTGGCTGCTGTGGCGGGCCGATGGCGACGTGCACTGGCGCCAGCTCGATGCAAGGGAAACGGACGCACTGCATGCCGTTGCATCCGGCGAACCGTTCGCTCGCCTGTGCGAACGACTGCAAACGGAAGACGACGACGGCGCCCTCCGCGCCGCCAGCCTGCTCAAGCGTTGGCTGGCCGACGGCCTACTGGCGGCAGCTTGAACCCCACCACTGATCCGGAGCCCACCATGCAATCCGCACCCGTTCGCCTTGGCAACACGGCACTCGACATCCTGTCCCGCTTTGAATGGCTAGGCCCGCTGCTGCTGCGACTGGTGTTCGGCTGGTTCTGGCTGGAAACCGGCTGGGCCAAGTTGCACAACCTGGAATTCTTTTCCGCACGTTTCGTCGAATGGGGCATCCCGTTCCCGACGCTGAGTGCAACCCTGTCCGGCGGCGTAGACCTGATCGGCGGCGCGCTCCTGATCCTCGGCCTGGGTACGCGGCTTATCACCATCCCGATGATCGTCAACATGCTGGTGGCCTTGGCAGTGGTCGTGCTGCCGACGATCTCCACCTTCAACGAGTTCGTCGAGCTGGATGAAGTCCTCTATGTCGCGGTGTTGTTCTGGCTTCTGATGGCCGGCCCCGGCAAGGCCAGCCTGGATCACCTGATCGCCGGCCGCCTGCGCTCGCGATAGACGTCCATGCCGCGCTATCGAACGTGCTGCGCCGCAAGATGACCGCGCCCAAACAAGACGCTAGCGTACGGTTCGGCAGCGGGGAGGGCTCGGGGAGGCTGGCTGCCGGTTCCCCATCGCAGTTGGCAGTCGCTACGCATCGCGCAGGTCTCTTGCCTGCGTCACCGACAACACACACCACTCCTTTGGGGGCAGATCATGTTCGTACGTATCTGCAAGACCGCTCGTCCGCTGTGCGCGGGCCTGGCGCTGGCGCTGCTGTGCGCGCCCGCCATGGCCAACACCTTGAACCAGAACGTGTCGTGGACCATCGACCGCTCCGGCACCACCGCCAAGTACCGCGTGGTCGCCTATGGCGATTCGATCTACGCCGGCTACAACGGCTCCACGCTCAGCGCCGCCAAGTACTCGGCGCCGACCGTGGATGCCGAATACCTCTCCGCTTTGTGGGGCGCGGACATTGAAAGCGTGCGCCGCACCAAGTCCGGCGCGGTGGCCTCGGACGTGTACAACAACAAGATCGTGGCCGAACGCTCGTACATGCAGTCCAGCAACACCCGTGTGGTGACCTTCGAGATGTGCGGCAACGACGGCCTGCAGGCCCGTTCCAGCTTCAAGGGCCAAACCGGCACCTGCAACTACAACGTGATGGCCACCGCCGAGGCCAACTGCAAGACCTACGTGGCGGCGGCGATGGACTACATCAACGCCAACGCGTACAGCGGCACCAAGGTCAAGATCATCGCCAACCTGTACTACCCCGGCTACAACGCCGACAACGTGCAGAGTTCCTGCAACGATCCCACCACCGGCGCCAAGGTCAACCTGCGCGACAAGTTCCTGCCGGCGATCACCCGCATGAACTACTGGATGTGCGAGTACGCGCGGCAGAAGGGCTTCCAGTGCGTGGACAACTTCGCCGAGTACATGGGCGCGGACTACGACAGCAACGGTGACGGCCAGATCGATTCGCAGGCGTTGAAATACATCGCCGGCGAGAGCGAAGCCAGCTACGTGGCGCGCATCACCGGTACGCTGAAGGGCACGCTGCGCGATGCCAACACGCACTTCATTTCGTCCAGCAGCAGCGCCGACTACATCCAGTCCGACGACGTGCACCCGACCTACCAGGGCAGCACGGTGACCGCGGGCCTGTTCGGCGGCACCACCAGTTCCGGCGCGCCGCGCTACACCAGCTTCAGCGGCGGCAAGAACCCGATCTGGAACCTGTACGGCCACGAGCGCATGGGCTGGTTGCTGTCGCTGTACTCGCCGAGTAGCCCGGCGAAGGCACGCCGCAAGTGACATGAGCGAACAGGCGCCCGGCAAGCGTCCCGCCACGCCGTCCGCTACGGACGGCGCAGGCGCGAGTCGCAAGCAACGCGGGCTGGCAGCGCTCCTGCTGCTGGCCTGCGTGGGCGGCATCGGCTATTTCGCGTTGCGTGAACCCGCGCGTGCACAAACTCATGCCGATGGACACAGCCAAGCTTCGGGCACCACGACTATGACGCGCCAGCCAGTGAGCGCTCGCCGCATGCAAGCCCGGCCGGCATCGGATGACCTGGCCTCAGTGATCGTGCCTGGCACGCCTGTACCCAGCATGGGCGAAGTCATCGAAGGCCTGCACAAGGCCGGTATCCGCACCGGTCTTGGCGCGTTCAACCCACCCGGCACCAGTCCGCCCTTGGTCGGCCTGGCCGTTCCCGACGACTATCCGCTGCCGGAAGGCTATGTGCGCCACTATCAGGCCACCGACGACGGGCAGGCGATCGAACCGATCCTGATGTATTCGCCCGACTACGAATTCCTGGACGCCTCCGGGCAACCGATCGCGATCCCTGCAGATCGTGTGGTGCGCGCCGCGAATGCACCGACAGGGCTGCCGATCCGGCAAGTGCGCATCCCGCCGCCGCAAGACACGGGTTCATCGTCCTGAATTCGTTGCACCTCTCTCCCGGCCTGCGCATGCTGGCCGGCGTGCTGGCAAGCGCGTTGCTGCTGGGCCTGTATGCGCGCGGTGGCAACTTCTATCTGCTCGGCTTCGTCGCGCTGGTGCCGTGGCTGCTGGCGCTGCAGGCGTGCAAGACATCGCTGCGTGCGCTGGGTGCCGGCATCGCGATGAGCATCGCCTTCGTTGGCGCAGTGTTCGGCTGGTTCGGTTTCGCCATTGGCGAATTCACCGGCCTTGGCAGCGTCGCCGGCTGGCTGATCCTGCTGCTGGCGGCACCATTGCTGCAGCCGCAGGTGCTGGCCTTCGCTCTTGTGCGCCCTCTGATCGGGCAACGGCATGGCGCGATGCTGCGCGCATTGGCGGCGGCCTGCGCCTGGGTCGGCTGCGAATGGCTGTGGCCGAAGTTGCTGGGCGACACCCTGGGCCACGGCCTGTATCCCTCGCTGCCGTTGCGCCAATTGGCCGACCTGGGCGGCGCGGCGGGCATCACCTTCGTGCTGCTGCTGATCAACGAGGGCATCGCCACCGCGATCCGACAGCGCAATGCAGGCATGCGCGTATGGGCGCGACCGTTGTTCGCCATCGCCGCGCTAGCGATCGCATGGCTTGGTTACGGCAGCTGGCGCGCTGCCACGATTGCCGCGCATGCCAGTGAAGGCGACCCGCTGCGCGTGGCGATGGTGCAGACCAATATCGTCGACTACGAGCGCCTGCGCCGTGAACGCGGCGCCTATGCGGTGGTGCGCGAAGTCCTCGATACGCATTTCGCGATGTCACGCGCGGCGGTCGAACAGGAACGTGCCGATGCCCTGCTGTGGTCGGAAACCGTGTATCCCACCACCTTCGCCCATGCCAAGAGCGAGGACGGCGCGGCGCTGGACCAGGAGATCGTCGATTTCGTCGCCAGCGTGCGCACACCATTGGTGTTCGGCACCTACGACATCGATACAACCGGCGAGTACAACGCGGCGGCCTTCCTCGCGCCCGATGGTCGTCTGCTGGGCATGTACCGCAAGGCGAACCCGTTTCCACTCACCGAATACGTGCCCGCCTGGCTGGATGGCCCGCGATTCCGCCGCTGGCTGCCGTGGACCGGCAGTTGGCAGCGCGGCGATGGTGCGCGCGTATTCCCGCTGCAGCTGGCCGACGGCCGCGAAATCCCGGTGCAGCCGCTGATCTGCCTGGACGATGTCGACACGATGCTGGCCATCGACGGCGCGCGGCTGGGTGCGCAGGCCATCGTCGGCATGTCCAACGATTCCTGGTTCAGCGCGCATGCGCAGGGCGCGCAGCTGCATCTTGCGGTTGCCGCGTTCCGCAGCATCGAAACGCGCTTGCCGCAGTTCCGGGTCACCGCCAACGGCATCAGCGCCGCCATCGACCCTGCCGGCACCCGCGTGGCGGCCACCGCCATCGGCGAACCGGCCTTGTTGACGGTATCGATGCCGATTCGCACACCGCCACCCACCTTGGTGGTGGCGTGGGGAAACTGGGTCGGCGCAGTCGCATTGATCGGCTTGCTGCTGCTCGCGACGGTCACGCTTTGGCGTCGATTGCGCGGACAACGCGTTGCGGTAGCGGCAAGCCCCGCGGCCATCGTGCCGGGGCAGATCGAAATCGTGTGGTTCTCACCCGCGCTGCGCATCTTGCTGGGCCTGTTGAAACTCATCGCCTCTGCCACGCTCGTCTGGATCGCCCTGCGCATGTTGCTGCGCGATGGCATGCAGGTGCATTCGCTGGCGCAACTGCAGCTGTTCGGCTTTGGCGTGATGCTGCCCGCCCTGTGTAGCTGGTACCTGCGGCGCTGGCGGACAGGCACGGCACGAATGGAAGGCGATACGTTGCTGTTGATCCGGCGCGGTCACCACCGCAGCATGCCGGTGCGGGACATCGCCGCGATTACTCCTTGGGTGTTGCCGGTGCCGATGCCGGGTATCGACCTGCGTGTGGAATCGGGCGAACGGCTGGGATGCGGCACTGGCGCGAACGATCCGGCCCAACTGATCGCGCTGCTCAAGCAAGCAGGCGCACCTGCGATGGCACCGACACGGGCCCAAGCCTTCGCACTGGCCGATGCCCTCGCACGCGCCGCCGCGCCACGCTGGCGCATCGATCATCCGCTGATCAAGTTCGGACTGTTTCCGCTGCTGCTCGCATTGCCCGCATTTCGCCTGCACCAGCACATCGCCTATGGCGGCAGCTTCGGCGAGTACTACAACTTCGGCCTGCAGGCCTACCTGCTGGGGCTGCTGATCTGGTGGGCGGCATGGGCGATCGGCATGAGCCTGTTCGCGATGGCGCTGCGCGTGCTCATCGAACTGGGCACGTTTGCCGCGTTGCTGCTGCAATCGTCGCGCGCCGGATCCGTGCGCGCGGCGTTGCAGGGCATCGCCCGCGCGCTGTATTTCATCGGCGCACCGGCCTGGCTGCTGTGGCGGATGCTGGGCGGCTGAGTGCCGAACGTTTGGTGGGCCCACCAGGACTCGAACCTGGAACCAAAGGATTATGAGTCCTCTGCTCTAACCATTGAGCTATAGGCCCGCTGCCGTAGATTGTAGTGGTGGCGCCAACAAAAAGCCCCGCGTTCGCGGGGCTTTTTGTTTACTCATGCGACGCGCTTACTCGATGTCGAGGAAGCTGCGCAGCGTTTCCGAACGCGACGGATGACGCAACTTGCGCAGCGCCTTCGCCTCGATCTGGCGGATGCGCTCGCGGGTGACGTCGAACTGCTTGCCCACTTCTTCCAGGGTGTGGTCGGTGTTCATGTCGATGCCGAAGCGCATGCGCAGCACCTTGGCCTCGCGCGGGGTCAGCCCGGCCAGCACGCTGCGCACGGTCTCGGTCAGGTTGATGTCGGTGGTGGCGTCGATCGGGGACATCACGTTGGTGTCCTCGATGAAATCGCCGAGGTGCGAATCCTCGTCGTCGCCGATCGGCGTCTCCATCGAGATCGGTTCCTTGGCGATCTTCATGACCTTGCGGATCTTGTCCTCGGGCATGTCCATCTCTTTCGCCAGCTCTTCCGGCGTGGCCTCGCGACCGTACTGCTGGAGCATCTGGCGGGAGATGCGGTTGAGCTTGTTGATCGTCTCGATCATGTGCACCGGGATGCGAATGGTGCGCGCCTGGTCGGCGATCGAGCGGGTGATCGCCTGGCGGATCCACCACGTGGCATACGTCGAGAACTTGTAGCCGCGGCGGTATTCGAACTTGTCGACCGCCTTCATCAGGCCGATGTTGCCTTCCTGGATCAGGTCGAGGAACTGCAGGCCGCGGTTGGTGTACTTCTTGGCGATGGAGATGACCAGGCGCAGGTTGGCCTCGACCATTTCCTTCTTGGCCTTGCGCGCCTTGGCTTCGCCATAGGCCATCACGCGGTTGATTTCCTTGAGGTCGGCCAGGGTCACGCCCATCGCCTTTTCCAGCGCGATGGTGGCTTCCTGCTCGGCGATGATCTGCTCGCGCACGTCGCGCAGGGCCGAGCCCCACTTCTGCTTGCGCTTCAGCAGCTCATCGACCCATTCCAGGTTGGTCTGGTTGCCGTCCCACGCCTTGATGAAGTCCTTGCGCGGCATCTTCGCCACGCGTGTGCTCAGGTCGAGGATGCGGCGCTCGTGTTCCTTCACCCTGCCAACCACTTCGCGCAGCTGGCGCACCAGCGTGTCGGTCAGCGGCAGCGGCAGCTTCAGGGTCATGAAGATTTCGGCGATGTCCTCGCGCGCCTTCAGCACCGGCTTGGCCGACGGGCCGTTCTTGGCATAACCCTTCTGGAAACGGGCATAGGCGGCAGCCATCGCCTCCATACGTGCGGCGACTTCCAGTGGATCCGGGCCGGTCGGGCCGGCTTCTTCGGCATCATCGGCCGAATCATCCGCATCGTCATCGTCAGCGTCTTCCGCCTCGGCAGCAGCGGCCGGGGCCGGCGGTTCGGCGACAGGTTCCTCGGCATCCAGGAAACCGACCACGATCTCGGCCAGGCGCTTCTTGCCGGCCTTGTGCAGTTCGTAGTCTTCCAGCAACAGCTGCGCCGAGGCCGGGAAGGTGGCCAGCGACGACATCATCTGGGTCAGGCCTTCCTCGATGCGCTTGGCGATGGCGATTTCGCCCTCGCGGGTGAGCAGCTCGACGGTGCCCATCTCGCGCATGTACATGCGCACCGGGTCGGTGGTGCGACCGCCTTCGCCTTCCAGCGAAGTCAGCGCCGCAGCGGCTTCCTCGGCGGCGGTGTCGTCGACTTCACGGCCGCTGGCGGCTTGTCCTGCAAGCAGCAGGGTTTCGGCATCCGGCGCGACTTCATGCACCTCGATGCCCATGCCGTTGATCATGCCGATGATGTCTTCGATCTGCTCCGGATCGACCATGTCGTCGGGCAGGTGATCGTTGACTTCGGCGTAGGTCAAATAGCCCTGCTCCAGACCCTTGCTGATCAGGATCTTGATGTCGGACTGGGGGGCTGCTTGCCGTTCGTTGGCCATGGATCGGGTACCGTTTCGAGGGCGCGACGCAGGCCGCGCGGAGTGAACTAAGCATTATACCGTGCCGGCCCCGCTCCGTCCGGGCAAAGCCGTTCAGGAATGCTCTCAGGGGCGCAGCAGGAACGTCACCGGGCCGTCGTTGACCAGGCTGATCACCATATGGGCACCGAACTGCCCGGTTTCCACCCCCGGCGAATGTGATTCGCGACAGATTTCGACCAGGCGGTTGAACCCGCGCTCGGCTTCGGCCGGTGGCGCGGCGGTCGTGAAGCTAGGCCGCATGCCCGACTTGGTGTCCGCGGCCAAGGTGAACTGGCTGACCAGCAGCAGGCCACCGCCGGTATCGGCCAGCGAGCGGTTCATCTTGCCGGCCTCGTCCGCGAACACCCGGTAGCCCAGCAACCGCTGCGCCATGCGCTGGAACTGCGCCTCGCCGTCGCCAGGCTCCACCGCCACCAGGGCCAGCAGGCCGGGGCCGATGGCGCCGACCACGGCATCGTCCACGGTCACGGAGGCGGCGGTCACGCGCTGGATCAGGCTGAGCATGGCGCAAGCCTAACCGCCCCGGCGGCTAGACTGAACGCCATGACCGAAGTCGCCGCCGCCCTGCTGTATGCCCTGGCCTGGAGCGTGGCCCGCCTGCCGTGGCCGTTGTTGCGCCTGCTGGCGGATGGCGTGGCACGGCTGTCGATCACGTTGAACGGCCGCGAGGCACGCGTCGCACGCCGCAACCTGGAGCTGATCCGCCCCGATCTTGACCACGCTGCGCGCGACGCCTTGCTGCGCGACATCTTGCGCACCACCGCACGCCAGGCCTTCGAGACACTGCGCCTGTGGACGCGGCCAGGAGCGCGCAATTTGACCGATCTCGTCGAGATCCATGGCGAAGCCCTGTTCGATGCCGCCCTTGCCGATGATCGCGGCTTGGTCGTCGCCGCACCGCACATGGGCAATTGGGAAATGCTCAACCAATGGTTGGCCTCGAAGACCCCGTTGGCGATCCTGTACCGGCCGCCGGAATCGGCCATCGGCGAGGCCTTCCTGCGCCGGGTGCGGGCAAATGCTGGGGGCGATGTGGAGCAGGTCCGCGCCGAAGCCGCCGGGGTGCGTACCCTGCTCAAGCGCCTGCAGAAGGGCGGCGTGGTCGGGATCCTGCCCGACCAGCAACCCAAGGCCGGCGAAGGCGAATTCGCCCCGTTCTTCGGCAAGCAGGCGCTGACCATGACCCTGCTCGGGCGCTTGGCCGAACGCAGCCGCGCACGCGTGCTGTTCTGCTGGTGCGAACGCCTGCCCGGCAGCTCGCCGCCGCGCTTCGCCCTGCATGTGCAAGCAGCGCCGGACGCCGTAGCCGATGCAGATCCGCAACGCGCGGTCACCGCACTCAACGCCGGCGTGGAAGTCATTGCACGACGCGACTTCGCGCAATATCAGTGGACCTACAAACGCTATACGCTGCGCCCGCCCGGCAGTGGCGAAGAGAACCCCTACCTTGACCTCTACTGATTTCGACGCACCCCGCGCGGACGCCACGCCCGAACCTGCAACGCCTGCACTCGACGCCTGGCATGCACCGCCAACGCGCGCGGTGCGCCTGCATGCCGGTTTCGTCGCAGCGATGTTCGCGTTGTGCGCGATCGGTGCGATGGCCGGTCCGTTGTTCGCGATGGACGAATACGGCCTGGCGCGTTTCGGCATCGCCTTCGTGGTGCTGGTGCTGAGCGCGGCATTCGGTGCCTGGATCGGTGCGCGCCTGCGCCACCAGCGCTGGAAGCTGGATGCCGAAGGCCTGTGGCTGCGCACCGGCCGCCTGTGGTGGCGGGAAACGCGCGTGCCGGCCAGTCGCGTGCAGCACGTCGATCTCAAGCACGGCCCGCTGGAGCGCCGCTTCAAGCTGGCGACATTGGTGGTGCATACCGCCGCCGTGCACCTGAGCGGGATCACCGTGCGCGGGCTGGACGAAGCCGATGCGCAGCAGCTGCGCGATGCGCTGGCGCGCCAGCTCGACGATGCCGGCGACGCGCTGTAAACGATGAACGAAGCACCCATCGGCACCGCCGCGTTGCCGCAGGACGGGCAGGAACACCGGCTGCATCCGCTGTCCTGGCTGTTCGTGCTGATCGCACAGCTGAAGCAATTCATCCTGCCGCTGATCGTGCTGTTGTTCGCAGGCCGCGGCGACCGCAACGATTTGTGGAGCTTGATCGCCGTCGGCGTGCTGGTGATCGCATCGCTCGCCGAATATTTCACCTACCGCTATCGACTGCGCAGTGACGGCATCAGCATCCGTAGCGGCTGGCTGCACCGCAGCCTGCGCGAGATCCCGTTCGCGCGCATCCACAACGTCAGCGTCCACCAGTCGCTGCTGCACCGGATGTTCGGCGTGGCCGAAGTGCGGCTGGAGGCGGCCGGCGGAATCAAACCGGAAGCGCAGATGCGGGTGCTGCGGATGAACCAGGCGTTGGCACTGGAAGCGTTGGTGAAGCGACGCGGGCAAGCCGCCGATGCCGCCCTTGAAGACGAAACCGAACAGTCACCGCCGCTACTGACGCTGTCCACTGGTGAACTGATCCGGCTGGGCCTGATCAGCAACCGCGGCATGCTGGTCGTGGCCGCCGCCTTCGGTGCGCTGGCGCAGGCCGGCAACGACATCTTCGCGACGCTCATCGAGCGCTGGGGCAAGCTGGTATTCGGCTGGCTGACCGACACCATCGGCCAGCACGCGCACGACAGCCCGCTGGTGATCGGGCTGGCGATCGCCACCCTGGTCATCGCGGCACTGGCGGCGCTGCGCTTGTTGTCGATCGCGCTCGCCATCCTGCAATTCCACGGCTTCACCCTGCGCGAGGACGATGGCCGCATCAGCGTCGAGCGCGGCCTGCTGGCACGTTCGCGCTCTTCCGCGAAGCGCCACCGGATTCAGGCCTGGTCGCTGAGCGAAGGCGTGCTGCACCGCTGGTTCCGCCGCCGCAGCCTGCGCGTGGACACCGCCACCGGCCAGCGCGGCGCGCAGGAGCAGCACACGCTGAAGGACATCGCGCCGATCGCCACCCCGCAGCGTTGCGACGAACTGATCCAGCACTTCCTGCCCGAGGCCGGCTGGGGCGCACTGGACTGGCAGCCACTGCATCGCGGCGCGTGGTTGCGGATCGCGGTGCCCGGCCTGTTGTTCGTGCTTGCCATTACCGGCGCGTTGTTCTGGCGTTTCGGCAACATCGGCCTGTTCGCCCTGCTGTTGGTGCCGGTGCAGCTGTGGCGCGCGCGCCGCATCGCCGCTGCCTGCGGCTATGCGGACAACGGGCGAATGGTCGCCTGGCGCAACGGTTGGCTGTCGAAGAGCTGGAACTTCGCCGAGATTGGAAAGATCCAGGCAGTGCGGCTTTCGCAATCGCCACTGGACCGCCGGCTGGGCATGGCCAACCTGTTGCTGGATACCGCCGGCGCCTCACCCTTCGGCGCGCCGCTGCACCTGTACCACCTGCCGATGGATGCCGCCGAGGCGATGTCAGCGCGGCTGGTAACGCAACTCGCCCGCACCCGCCTGCAAAGGTAACTGCTGCGCTGGCAACGCGCGCCAGTCGCCCGCCCGCCAGACCTGGATCCAGCGCGTGCGCCAGCGCTGCTGGAACACCGGTTGCGCGCCGGGATGCCGCCAATCGTCCAGCGTGTTGACCACGATCAGCCCATCCGGATTGCGCGCCGACCATGCGCGCGCATCGGCCTCGTCCATCACCACCAGCGGAGCGTGCAGGCGGCCGGCGAAATGGAACTGCAGTTGGTATTCACCGATGAAGGCGATTTGCTTGCCGGCACGCTGGGCCTCGCCCAGCACGTTGGCGGTGGGGGTGAAATCGAACTGGCTCTTGATCAGCGGAGTGGCGGCCGCATGCAGCACGACGATCGCCAGCAGCAGTCCACCGGCCTGCGCCGGCAACGAGCGCCAGCGCAACATGCCGATGCCAACCGCGGCCAGCACGGCGCCGGCAATCGGCAGGCTCAGCAGTAGCTCGTCCGGGAACGGCTGGTCAATGCGACCGGCGAGCACGCGTGCACCCAGCATGACCGCGGCGATGGCCAACACCAGCACGCCGCCAATCACGCCCAATCGCGGCCGTGCATGCGCGGCGGCGGCCAACAGCAGCGCGAACGCGGCAAAATCCGGCAACAGGTAATACGCGTTCTTGCCGCTGATCAGGCTGAAGCACAGCACGACGCCGACCACCCAGATCCACGCGAAACGATTGCCCGCATCGCGCCACAGCGCCGGCACCTGCTTCCACCACCAGGCCGACCACCACCACGGCGCCATCAGCGCCAGCAGCATCGGCGCGTACCACCACCACGGCTCGGCATGGTCGAAGCTGTCCTTGAGGCGGCCGGCGGTCTGGGTCACCAACAGCGCCTTGCGGTATTCCGGATCGCCCAGCACGACCGCCGGCACCAGCCACAGCGCGAACAGGCCGATACCGCCCAGCACCGCCAGCCCGGCGCGCTTGGCAAACGCCTTGCCGTTTTCGCGCGCAACCGGATGCCACCACCGCGCAGTGAGCAGCGGTATGCCCAGGTGCAGCAGCGCCACCGGCCCCTTCGCCAACAGCCCGAAGCCGACCGCCAGCGCGAAGCCGGGCCACCACGGTCGCCACGCCTCGCCCTCGCGCCGACATAGCGCCAGCAGGCCACCGAGCACCGCCACCGTCAGCGGCAGCTCGTACATGATCTGCAGCGCGAACAGGAAGAAATACCAGAAGCCGGCCATCGCCCATGCCGCCAGCGCCGGCATGTCCGGCCTGTGCGGATACAGCCGCCGCGCCAGCAACCCGGTCTGGGCGATGGCGATGGTGCCCAGCAAGACCATCAACACCCGCGGCCACACATCGCCCACACCGATGACCAGCCAGCCGGCATGGTTCAGCCACGGCAGCAGCGGCGTCTTGTGCGAATACGGCGCGCCATTGAACAGCGGCACCAGCCAGCTGCCGCGATCCCACATCTCCCAGGCCACCGCCAATGAGCGCGTGGAATACAGCGGCACCGGCCCGTGCAGGAAGATCGAGAGCAGCGCGGCCACGGCCCAAGCCAGCAGCGGCGCGCGCAGGTCGCGCAAATCGTATGCGGCTGTCATCGGGCGAGTCGTCATCGCGCGAAGGATACGGCAGCGCAGTGGTGCGTTGCATCGGCGACAATCGCCGCATGTCCGAATCCATCCTCGTCGTCGGCGGTGCCGGGTACATCGGCTCGCACATGGTCAAGCAGTTGCGCCTGGCGGGTTTCGCCGCGACCGTCGCGGATGATCTGTCCAGCGGCCACCGCGAGGCCGCGCAGGGCGCGCCGTTGTTCGTCGGCGACATCGGCGATGCCGATTTCGTCGATCGTGTGCTGCGTGAGACGAAACCCGCAGCGGTGATGCACTTCGCCAGCTTCATCCAGGTCGGCGAGTCCGTCGCCGACCCGGCGAAGTACTACCGCAACAATGTTGCCGCCACGCAAACACTGCTCGACGGCATGCGCGCGCACGGCGTCGACCGCTTCATCTTCTCCTCGACCGCGGCGATCTTCGGCGATCCGCAGTACGTGCCGATCGACGAGTCGCACCCGAAGGCGCCGATCAATCCCTATGGCCGCAGCAAGTGGTTCGTCGAGCAGATGCTGGAGGATTACGACCGCGCCTACGGACTGAAGTCGATCTGCCTGCGCTACTTCAACGCCGCCGGCGCCGATCCCGACGGCGAACTCGGCGAATGTCACGAACCGGAAACGCACCTGATCCCGCTGATCCTGCAAGTCGCCTCCGGCCGCCGCGCACATATCAACGTGTTCGGCGAGGACTACGCCACGCCCGACGGCACCTGTGTGCGCGATTACATCCATGTTGCCGACCTCTGCGACGCGCACCTGCTGTCCCTGCACCGGCTGCTGGATGGCGCCGGCAGCGCGCGCTACAACCTCGGCAACGGCAATGGCTATTCGGTACGCGAGGTGATCGAAGCCGCGCGTCGGGTCACCGGCCATCCGATCCCGACGCACGTCGGCCCGCGCCGCGAGGGCGATCCGCCGGTACTGGTCGCCGATGCAGGCGCCGCGCGCAAAACGCTGGGCTGGCAACCGCTGTACGCGGATCTCGATACCATCGTCGCGCATGCCTGGGCGTGGGAACGCCGACATGCGGACTGGGCGACGCGCTAGCGGGCGAGTTCGAGGAACAACGCCTCATAGCGCTGGTTCATCAATTCACGGCTGTAGTTATCCATCGCCACACGACGCGCCGGCGCGCCGAGACGCGCACCGAATTCGGGGTCGCGCAACACGCGCTCCAGCGCATCGGCCAGCGCAGCCGGGTCGGCTTCCGCCACCAACAGGCCATCGACACCATCGTCGATCACCTCGCGCACACCGGGCACCGCGCTGCCGACCACCGCGCAACCGGCGACCATGCCCTCGATCAGCGCCAGCGGCATGCCTTCGTAGTGAGTGCTGAGTACCGCCAGCTGATGCGTCATCAACAATTCCGGCACATTGCGCACCACGCCGAGGAACTGCACCTGCTCGCCGATGCCGAGTTCGCTCGCCAGTTTCTCCAATGGTTTGCGATGCAACGCTTTGCCGCCACCAGCCAACAACACCGGCGGCACCAGCCCGCGCTCGCGCAGCAATGCGACTGCACGCAACAACGTGGCATGGTCTTTCTGCTTGGAAAAACGCGCCACCATCACGATGCCGGGAATGCGCTGCGCGAACGGATGCGCCTCGGCCTGCGCGAACGGTTCCAGGCGCACGCCGTTCGGGATGGCGATGGTGCGATCCACGGGCATGCCCATGTCCAGCAACACCTGCTTCACGCCATCCGAGCAACCGACGATGCGATCCGTGCGCTTCGCCAGCCAGCGAGTCTGCGCACGTCGCCACGCGGTATAGCGCTCACGCGTGTTGTGCTCCACATGCACCAGGTGCGGCACCTTCGCCAGCAGGCCGGCATAGCGGCCCCATAGGTGCTCACTGAAACCGTGCGCCACCAGCACGTCCGGCTGGAACTCGCGGCAAGCCTTGACCAGCGCGATGATCGTCGCCGCATGCGACCAACCCGGCACCACCCGCATCGGCACGCCTTCGCGCTGCAATTCGACGATGCGCTCCGGTGGCGTGCGGCGCTTGTGGCGCAACACCAGCAAAGGCTCGATGTCGACGCTGTCGCGCGCTGCATTGACCAGCTGTAGCGCCACCTGGGTGGCACCACCGGAGAAGCCGCCGGTGACGAAGTGCAGGACGCGCACCTTGCGGGCCACGCTCATGCCAGCCGCGCCCTGCGCAAGCTGCGCTGCACGCGCCAAGCCCGCAGCCACCAACCACGCCGACGCCAGCCGCGCAGGATGGCGGCGGTGCCGTGCGGGAACAACCGCGCATGACCCTGCGCCAGGTCGCCGCGCAACGCCGCATCCTGTGCCTGCAATGTGTCAGCGTGCCGCAGCAGTGATGCGAAGTTGCGCAGGCTGAAATAGTCCAGCGCGCGGCGCGCGGCCGGCGCCTGCAGTGCGGCATCGTCGCGCAAGCCCTCGCGCAAGTCCTCCACCGCGGCCAGCCATTGGCGCACCTTGCCGGGGTGATCGTTGACATGATGCTATCCGGATGCCGGCGATAACCAATCCACGGCCGATGCACGTGGATGAAACTGTCGGCTGCGCGAATCAGCGCCAGGGTCACCGCGATATCCTCGAAATAACGCGCCTCCGGAAACGGTGCGCGCAACCAGGTTTCCCGCCGTGCGATCTTCGACCACACATGCAGTTCACCTGCTTCCAGCAGTCCGGTGACCAGCGTGCCGCGCTCTTGCAGCACGCGATCGACGGGCCCGGCGAAGGTGCAGCGCAACGACGACGCATGCGTGCCGTTGAGGTAGCGGAAATCGCACAGCACCAGATCGGGCTTCGATGTTTGCAACAGCTGCCGCAACTGCGCGATCGCGCCCGGCTCGACGATGTCGTCGGCATCGACGAACCAGACATGTGCGCCGCGCGCGTTCGCCAGCAACGCGTTGCGGGCCGCGGACACGCCGCGGTTCTCCTCCGCGTGCAACGCATGCAATCGCCCCGGATATGCCTGCGCCACGCGCTGGATCGCGTCCCAGGTGCCGTCGCCGGAAGCGTCTTCCAGCACCACCACCTCGACGCCTGCATCGGCCTGCGCCAGCACCGACACCAGGCAGGCTTCGATATGCGACTCAGCCCGGTAGGCCGGCACCAGCACGCTCAACCAGGGCGCGACCGGATCATCCATGGCAGGCCTGCGTCGCATCGGCACGCAGCAGCCACCACTGGCGGCGATTGGCATTGCCCATATCGCGCGCCTGCGCCTTGTCCACGCAGGCCGGTAGCACGCTGCCTTCGACCAGCAACCAGCGCGATGCCGGCAGCTGCCGCTGCCACGCCAGCGCGTCGGCGAACTGCAACCCTGCATCGCGCTTGAAACCGAAGTCCGCGGCCGGGCGATCCGCCATCAGCAGCTGCTGTTCGCGCCAGCCAACCAGGCCCAGTTGCGCGTCCGGGCCGATGGTCGCGCCGACTTCGCGCATCAACCCGCGCGAGGACGAACCGTCATTGAGCAGCGGCGCACCGATCAGCGAATACAGCACCCACAACGTGGCCAGCATCGCCACCAACGCGGCCTGTACACGGCGACGACCGAACCACAGCAAGGCACCGATGCCGGTGCCGCCGGTGGCCACGAACATCGCCGCCAACCCGTGTGCCACGCCGGCATCGCGCCCATCCATGAAGCGTTGTTCGAAGCCGGGTTCGCCGAACAGCATCGCCAACCCCGCGCCGAGCAGCGCCAGCGAGAACACCGCGACAAAACCCATCAGCAGACGTTGCGCGCCGCGCTTGCGCAGGATGCCGGGCAACAGCGGCGCCAGCGCCAGGCACAGCATCGGCAGCGCCGGCAGGATGTACATGTCGCGCTTGCCGGACGGGATGCTGAAAAATACGAACACCAACAGCACCCAGGCCAGCGGCAACAGGTAGCGCGCATCACGGCGCTGCAGGCGGCGGCGCCACGCCGGGATCGCCCAAGGCAATGCCAGCACAGTCGGCAACCACGCGGTCAACGCCACTTCGATGAAGTACCAGGGCGGCTGGCCGTGGTGCCAGGCATTCGCATAGCGCGTCACCGTCTGTCGCAGCAGGATGTCATCGACATAGGCGCGATAATCCGCGCCGCCATTGCCGAGCGCGGCGAGCAACATCGGCACCAGCCACACCCCGCAGGCGGCAACGAAGGCCAGCGGACCGAGCCAGAACTTCGGTTCGCGCGCATGCAGGCGCACGCCCTGCCAACCACGCATTGAAGCGAACGCCGCCGGCAGCAGCAGGAACAGCGCAATCACGCCCACGCCCTTGGTGATCACCCCCAGCCCTGCCGCTGCCCAGCCCAGCGCCCACATCCGCCAGTCCGGCCCGCGCAAGACATGCCGCAACAGGCCGTAGCAGGACAACGTGATCCAGAACACCACCAGCGGATCGATCTGCGCCTTCTTCGCCTGCCAGGTGAACTGGATGGTGAGCAGCACCGCCCAGCCGGCGTACAGGCCGATGCGCCGCGTCCACAGCCGCTCGCCCAGGTCGGTGACGCACCACAGCGTGCCCAACGCCGCCAGCAACGAGGGCAGCAGGAAGGCGATGCGCAGGTTGCCGGTCAGCCACAGGAACGCCGCCTGCAGCCACATGAACAACGGCGGCTTGTCCGAATACAGTTCGCTGCCGCGATGCGGGAACAGCCAGTCGCCGCTCTCCACCATGTGTTTCGCCACCAGCGCGAAACGCGGCTCATCGGCCGGCCATGGATCGCGCAGGCCTAGGCCCGCGCCCAGGATCAGCAGGGCGAACAGCCAGAACAACCAAGTCTCACGGCGGGTTTGGGTCATGCCGCGATGATAGCGGCGCGCGGTTATGCCTTTCTCAGCCGTGCGTAGAAAAACCCGTCCATGCCGGCTTCGCCCGGAAAGCGCTGGCTGCCGAAGCCAGTGTCGTGGCCGAAGCTTTCATCCAGCAGTTCCAATCGCGCATCCGGCGTGCGAGCCAGGAAGGCTTCGATCTGCGCGGCGTTCTCCTCGCGCAGGATCGAGCAGGTGGCGTACAGCAAGGTGCCGCCGGAGGCGAGCATCGGCCACGAGGCATCCAGCAATTTCGCCTGCGTATCGACCAAGGCGACAATGTCGTTTTCGCGCCGGTGCAACAACACATCCGGCTGACGGCGGACGATGCCGGTGGCACTGCACGGCGCATCGAGCAGGATCGCGTCGAACGGGGTGCCGTCCCACCATGCCTGCGGTTGCGTCGCGTCGGCGACACGCGCATCGATGCCGAGCTTCAGCCGCGCGAACGTGTCCTGCATGCGCCGTACCCGGCGCGGGTCGATATCCAGCGCGGTGATGCACAGGGACGGATCGCGCTCAGCCAGGTGCGCGCTCTTGCCGCCAGGTGCCGCGCAGGCATCGAGCACCCGTGCACGCGGCCTGGGCGACAGCGCATCGGCCACGCGCTGGGCCGCGCCGTCCTGTACCGACACCACGCCTTCATCGAAACCGGGCAACTGCTGCACCGGCAGCGATGCCGCCAAGCGGATCGCATCCGGCAAGTCCGGATCGACATCGACCTCGATGCCGGCTTCCTGCAGCCGCTCGAGATAGCCGTCGCGGGTGGTCGCCCGCGCATGCACGCGCAGCCACATCGGCGCTTCCTCCGCACTGGCGGCGAAGATCGCGTCGGCGTGTTGCGGCCAGTCGACGCGAATGCGTTGCGCCAGCCACGCCGGCCAGGCATCGCCGGGCATCGCCTGCGGCAGGCCATCGCGTTGCGCGCGGCGCAGCACGGCGTTGACCATCCCGGCCTGGTGCGGGCGTCGCAACGCGCGCGCGGCCTCCACCGTCGCGTCGAGCACCGCGTGCTCCGGCATGCCCAACGAGAGTTGCGCGAATCCGGCGTGCAACAACGCGCGCAGTTCGTGATCGCGCTGGCCGAGCGGCTTGGCCAGCCACAGCGACAATGCGGCATCGAAGCGCGCGCGCTGGCGCAGCGCGGCGAACACGATGGCTTCGACCAGAGCACGGTCGCGCGGGTCGGGGAGTGCAGGTAGCGCAGCGCCAAGACTGGCCTTCAGCGAACGCCCGCGATGCAGGACTTCGTCCAGCACGCGTGCAGCGGCAACGCGCGTGGCAACACCGGCGCTCATCGGACCAGGTCGCGGCGCGCGTTCAGATAATCGGCGGCGGTGATCGCCTTGCCGCCATCGCGCTGCAACACGCGGATGCGCAGCACGCCTTCGCCACAGGCGATGTCGATGCCGTCGCGGCTGGCGCGCAGCACGGTGCCCGGTGCGGCCTCATGCGCCTCGTCTAGCGCCACTGCACCGTGGATGCGCACGCGCTCGCCGGCCAGTTGCGCTTCGGCCATCGGCCACGGATTGAAGGCGCGCACCTTGTTCGCCAGCGTGGCGGCCGGCTGTGCCCAATCGAGCCTTGCTTCGGACTTCTCGATCTTGTGCGCGTAGGTCACGCCCGCGTCGGACTGCGGATGCGGCGGCAACTGGATGGTGGCGCGCAGCAGGCCCAATGCATCGGCCAGCACCTGTGCGCCAAGTTCGGACAAACGGTCGTGCAGCTGGCCGCCGGTTTCCGTCGCACCGATTCCCGTGGCCTGCGCCAGCAGCACCGGGCCGGTATCCAGCCCCTTCTCCATCTGCATCAGGCAGACGCCGGTTTCGGTGTCGCCGGCCTCGATCGCGCGCTGGATCGGTGCCGCACCGCGCCAGCGCGGCAGCAGCGAGGCATGCACGTTCCAGCAACCGTGCACGGGGATGCCGAGCACTGACTGCGGCAGGATCAGGCCATAGGCCACCACCACCATCAGGTCTGGCTTCAGCGCGCGCAGCGCGTCCTTCGAGATGGTTGACTTGAAATTTTCAGGCTGCAGCACCGGGATGCCGCGCTGGATCGCCTCCCGCTTGACCGGCGACGGCGTGAGCCCGCGCCCGCGGCCGGCCGGGCGATCCGGCTGGGTGTAGACGGCCACCACATCCGCCTTGTTCGCGGCCGCGCGCAGGCAGGGCACGGCGAACTCCGGCGTGCCGGCGAAGACGATGCGCATGCGGTCAGGCGGCGTGCTTGCGGGCTTTGGCGAGCTTCTTGCGCACCATTTCGCGCTTGAGCGGGCTCAGGTAATCGACGAACAGCTTGCCGTCCAGGTGATCCATCTCGTGCTGGATGCAGACTGCCAGCACGCCGTCGGCCTCGAGGCTGAACGGCTGCCCGTGGCGATCCAGTGCCTGCACGGTGATCACGTCGCTGCGGGTGACATCGGCATAGATGCCGGGCACCGACAGGCAACCTTCCTGGTACACCTGTTCGCCTTGGCGGGCGGTGATCTGCGGGTTCACGAACACCAACGGCCGGCTTTTGTCCTCTGTCACGTCTATCACCATGAAACGCTGGTGCACGTCGACTTGGCTCGCGGCCAGGCCGATGCCCGGCGCCTCGTACATGGTTTCGAACATGTCGTCGAACAATTGCTGGAACGACGGTTCGGCCAGGCGGGCGGCATCGACCTCCACCGCTTTGGTGCGCAGGCGCGGATCGGGGAATTCGAGAATCGGGAGCAGGGCCATGACGAGCAATCCGCTGAACAGCATTCGGGGCAAAGGGGCCGCAATTGCCGCGGCTGCCACGATTGTACCGCGCGAAAGCTGGTTGACCGCTTGCCAGGGTGCGGGTTTTGTGGGCTATAGTGGCCCGGCTTCAGGGGGTTTTTATCAACGGGAGCGGGGAGATGGCTGCCATGCTTGAACGCTTTTCTAATTTCGTGCGCGAACGTGCGCCGCGTCCGCGCGCAATGCGCACCATGCTGGCGGCGGCACTGCTGACGGTGGCGACCTATGCTGCCGCGGTGGAACTGCGCGGCGGCCATCCCGACAGTTACGTCGTCAAGCGTGGCGACACGCTCTGGGATATCGCCGGTCGCTTCCTGCAGAAGCCATGGTTATGGCCGGAGATCTGGCAAGCCAACCCGCAGATCAAGAACCCGCACCTGATCTATCCGGGCGACGTGATCAGCCTGGCCTACCTGGATCGCGTCGGCGTGCAGGCCGGCCCGCGCACCGATGGCCCGATCAACGCCGTGCCGCTGGGCGAGATCGAGCCGTTCCTGAAGGACCTGCGCGTCGTCGACAGCATCGACGGGCTGCCCTATGTGGTTGGCCTGGAAGAAGACCGCCTGCGCAGCAGCAACGGCCAGGTCGCGTATGTGCGCGGACTGGACGGCATCGCACCCGGCCAGCGCTACCTGGTGGTGCGTGCGGAGAAGCGCTACCGCTTCGTGGATCGCTCCGGCTATTGCTGCGATCTGTTCCAGACCGAGGATCTCGACGCGCGCGGCCAACACATGCGCGAAGCCGGCACCATGTGGAGCAACTGGGTGTTCCCGAGCAAGAACACCGAATTCATCGGCTACGAGTTGATGACCCAGTCCACCGGCACCGTCACCCGCGGCGAAGTCGCCGGCATCCAGGCCTCCACCCTGTTGCTGGACAGCGAAGGCCGCGAAGTCCGCGTCGGCGACCGCTTGATCCCGGTCGAAGCGCAACCCTACGACCTGCAGTTCTTCCCGCATGCGCCCAAGCAACAGCAGGAATACGGCCGGCTGCAGGTGATGTCGGTCGCTGACCGATTCACCACCGGCGGTCCACACGATGTCATCGCGATCTCCGGCGGCAGCGCGCAGGGCATCGACAACGGCACCGTGTTCTCGGTCTGGCGCCGTGGCAATTCGGTGACGGACAAGGTCAAGGACGGGCTGGATCGCGACGAGGACGTGACCCTGTTCGAGCAAAAGGTGCGCCTGCCGGATGAATTCGCCGGCCATGCCATGGTGTTCCGCACGTTCGACAAGGTCAGCTATGCCCTGGTCATGGACAGCGTGAAGCCGACCCGCGTTGGCTACGAGTTGAAGCACCCCGACGCACCGTACTGATCGCGGCGTTTTCCGACGCCATACCGCGACGGCGCCCGATGGCGCCGTCGTCGTTTGCGGCCGATGCTGGGCGAATGTCGAGATCGACCGAACAGCAAGACGAACAACGGGCCCTGTTGCGTCTGCTTGCCAGCGGGGCGGCAGCGGGCGCGCTGCGGCGGTTGCTGGACAGCCACGGCAACGCCTGCGCCGCATTCACGGCCGGTGTGCGCGACTGGGCCAGCCATGGACTGGATGCGGATGCCTGCAACGCAATCCGCAAGCCGGATGCGGCGACGATGGCGCGCGGCGAGCGCTGGCTGGACGATGCGAACCGGCAATTGATCGGCTGGGGCGATCCGGACTATCCGCCACTGCTGCGTCGCATTTCCAGCCCACCGCCAATGCTGTTCGTGGCCGGTGATGCCGGCTTACTGTGGCGGCCAACGGTTGCGGTCGTCGGCAGCCGCGTCGCGACCGCGGTGGGCCGGGCCAACGCGGCGACCTTCGCGGCCGCGCTGGCCGGGGCCAGCCTGTGCGTGGCCAGTGGGCTGGCGGCAGGCATCGATGCCGCCGCACATACCGCCACGCTGGAGGCCAATGGCGCCACCGTCGCCGTGCTGGGCACCGGGCCGGACATCGCCTACCCGCCGCGGCATCGCCCACTGCTGGATCGCGTCGCCGTTGAGGGGCCGTGGTCAGCGAGCACCTGCCCGGCACCCAGCCGCTGCGCCAGCACTTCCCCAGTCGCAACCGCATCCTGGCCGGCCTCAGCCTGGGCACGCTGGTGATCGAGGCCGCAGAGCGCTCCGGCGCGTTGATCACCGCCCGGTTGGCGGCCGATGCCGGGCGCGAAGTCTTCGCCCTGCCCGGTTCGATCCACAACCCGATGGCCCGCGGCTGCCATCGGCTGATCCGTGAGGGTGCCACCCTGGTCGAATCCGCGGAAGAGGTGCTCACGATCCTCGGGCCGTTGGCGGCTGACTTGGCTCGAGCCTTGCGCGGAGCGTTGGGCGACCCCATCCATCCCCTCAAACCATCACTCAAGCCTTTCTTCCGCCAGATCCCGACTACAACCGCTTGTGGCAGGCGCTCGGTCACGACCCAACCAGTATGGATGACCTGGTCGAGCGCAGTGGATTGACGACCGCCGCCCTGTCCTCCATGCTGCTGGCGCTGGAGTTGGAAGGGCGGGTCGCGGCGGAACATGGCCGCTACTGCCGGATCGGGGTCTGAGACGACGGTTTTTTTCTTCCACACGCGCCGTTGCGGCGCAGGCCGAGGGCCATGAAAGAAAGCATCCTGGACGTCCTGCTGTACCTGTTCGAACATTACTTCACCAACGACGCCGCCAACGTCGACGGCGATGACCTGACTGCCCAGAACGGCCTGCTGATGGGCGAGCTGACCGAGGCCGGCTTCTCCACCGCCGAAATCCGTCGCGCCTTCGACTGGCTGGACGCCCTCGCCCGGCAACGCCCGGCACCCGGCCAGCCGCGCAGCAATGGCCCCACCCGGGTCTTCCATGGCGCCGAGCTGGACAAGCTGGACACCGAATCGCGCGGATTCCTGCTGTTCCTGGAGCAGCACGGGATCCTGGATGCCGACCAGCGCGAGCTGGTGCTGGACCGGGCGATGGCGCTGGACCAGGAAGAGCTGGAGCTGGACGACCTGAAATGGGTCGTGCTGATGGTGCTGTTCAACCAACCGGGCAGCGAAGCCGCCTACGCCTGGATGGAAACCCAGATGTTCCTGGACGAGCCGGAACCCGTGCACTGAGCCCGCTTTTGCGGGGCTGCAGCCGCCGATTCAGGATCGCCGCGCTTGACACGGCCCCACCCCCCGTGATTCCACTGTAATAAGGAACAAGCTGAACGCCCGGGGCATCCGCTCCGGGCGTTGGCTTCTGCGGCGCACTTGCACGCCGCCTTCACCGCCCCACCGGAAGCTGCGCCACATGGCCAAGAACCTGCTCGTCGTCGAATCGCCCGCCAAGGCCAAGACGATCAACAAATACCTCGGCAAGGACTTCACCGTCCTCGCCAGCTACGGGCACGTGCGCGACCTGGTGCCGAAGGAGGGCGCGGTCGATCCGGCGCACCACTTCGCGATGCGCTACGAGACCATCGAGAAAAACGAGAAGCACGTCGAAGCGATCGCCAAGGCGGCCAAGTCCGCCGAAGGCATCTATCTGGCGACCGACCCGGACCGCGAGGGCGAGGCGATCAGCTGGCACATCGAGCAGATCCTGCGCGAGCGCAAGCTGCTGGACGACAAGCGGGTCGAACGAGTGGTGTTTACCGAGATCACCCCGCGCGCGATCAAGGAAGCGATGACCAAGCCGCGCGGCATCGCCATGGATCTGGTGGATGCGCAGCAGGCGCGCCGCGCACTGGACTACCTGGTCGGCTTCAACCTATCGCCGGTGCTGTGGCGCAAGGTGCAGCGCGGCCTGTCCGCCGGCCGCGTGCAGTCGCCGGCGCTGCGCATGATCGTGGAGCGCGAGGAAGAGATCGAGGCCTTCATCGCCCGCGAATACTGGACGGTGGAAGCCGAGGTCGCGCATCCCTCGCAGGCGTTCACCGCCAAGCTGAGCAAGCTGGACGGCAAGAAGGTCGAGCAATTCACCATCACCAATGGCGAGGATGCCGAAACCGCGCGCACGCGCATCCAGCAGGCGGCCGGTGGCTCACTGCATGTCACCGATGTCGGCGCCAAGGAGCGCAAGCGTCGCCCCGCAGCACCGTTCACCACCTCCACCCTGCAGCAGGAAGCCGCGCGCAAGCTGGGCTTCACCACCCGCAAGACCATGCAGGTCGCACAGAAGTTGTACGAAGGCGTGGCGATCGGCGAAGAAGGCACGGTCGGCCTGATCAGCTACATGCGTACCGACTCGGTGAACCTGTCGGCCGAAGCGCTGACCGAGATCCGCGACGTGATCGCTCGCGATTACGGCACCGCCTCGCTGCCGGACAAGCCGAACACCTACCAGACCAAGTCGAAGAACGCGCAGGAAGCGCACGAAGCCGTGCGCCCGACTTCCGCCCTGCGTACTCCTGCTCAAGTGGCGAAGTTCCTCAGCGACGACGAACGCAAGCTCTACGACCTGGTGTGGAAGCGCGCGGTCGCCAGCCAAATGATCCCGGCCACCCTCAACACCGTGACCGTGGAACTTGCCGCCGGCAGCGAACACAGCTTCCGCGCCAGCGGCACCACCGTGGTGGTCTCCGGCTTCCTGGCCGTGTACGAGGAAGGCAAGGACAACAAGTCGGCGGAAGACGAAGATGAAGGCCGCAAGCTGCCGTTGATGAAGCCCGGCGACAAGATCCCGCTGGACCGCATCCACGCCGACCAGCACTTCACCCAACCGCCGCCGCGCTTCACCGAAGCGGCCTTGGTCAAGGCGCTGGAGGAGTACGGCATCGGCCGTCCGTCCACCTACGCCTCGATCATCCAGACCCTGCTGTTCCGCAAGTACGTGGAAATGGAAGGCCGTAGCTTCCGCCCCACCGACGTGGGCCGCGCGGTCAGCAACTTCCTTAGCTCGCACTTCACCCGCTACGTGGATTACGACTTCACCGCCAAGCTCGAGGACGAGCTCGACGCCGTGAGCCGCGGCGAGGAAGAATGGATCCCGTTGATGGAGAAATTCTGGGGCCCGTTCAAAGAACTGGTCGACGAAAAATCCGAAAGCGTGGATCGCAGCGAGGCCACCGGCGCGCGCGAACTCGGTACCGACCCGAAGTCCGGCAAGCCGGTCAGCGTGCGTCTGGGCCGCTACGGACCGTATGCTCAGATCGGCGACAAGGACACCGATGAAAAGCTGGAATTCGCCTCGCTGCGGCCCGGCCAGTCGATGCACACGATCACCCTGGAACAGGCGATCGAGCTGTTCAAACTGCCGCGCAAGTTGGGCCAGCACAAGGACGAGGAAGTCAGCGTCGGCATTGGCCGCTTCGGCCCGTTCGCCAAGCGCGGCAGTGTTTATGCCTCGCTGAAGAAGGAAGACGATCCGTACACCATCGACCTCGAGCGCGCGGTGTTCCTGATCGAGGAAAAGGAAGAGATCGCGCGCAACCGCATCATCAAGGAATGGGCGGATAGCGATATCCAGGTGCTGAACGGCCGCTTCGGCCCATACATCAGCGATGGCAAGCTCAACGGCAAGATTCCGAAGGATCGCGAACCTGCTTCGCTGACGCTGGAGGAAGTGCAGCAGCTGCTGGCCGAAACCGGCAAGCCGGCGCGCAAGGGCTTTGGCGCGAAGAAGGCCGCTGCAAAGAAAGCCGTGGCCAAGAAGGCGCCTGCCGAAAAGAAGCCGGCGAAGAAAGCGGCCAAGAAAACCGCAACCAAGAAAGTCGCGAAGAAGGCGGTGAAAAAAGCCGCGACGAAGAAAACCGCGCGTCCGCTTTCAGCCGACATCGAACAAGCCAAATCCATGCTGACCCCGGCCAAGGTCGAGATCGGCAAGAAGCGCATCATCAAGAAACCGACGCGCGACGACGCACCATTCTGATCGACGCGCACAGCCACGAGAACCCGCGATGAACACCCTCGACAAAGTGCTTTACACCGCCCGCGTCCACACCACCGGCGGCGGCCGCGATGGCGGCCGTTCCAGCAGCGACGACGGCCATCTTGACGTCACCCACACCCCGCCCGGCCATGGCAACGGCACCAATCCGGAACAATTGTTCGCCGCCGGCTATTCGGCCTGCTTCATCGGCGCGATGAAGGCGGTGGCGGCGCGGCAGAGACTGACGCTGCCGGCGGACCTGTCGGTGGATGCCGAAGTCGACCTGGGCCCGACCGGCCAGGCCTACGGCGTCGCCGTGCGCATGACCATCCACCTGCCCGGCATGGACGCAGCTGCGGCCCGCGAGCTGGTCGATGCCGCGCATCAGGTCTGCCCGTATTCCAACGCCACCCGCGGCAATATCTCGGTCGACCTTCGCATCGCCGAATGAGTACGCGCAGCACGACCGCCGAAGCGGTGGCCGCGCTGCGCGCCGGCGGCGTGATCGCCTATCCGACCGAAGCCGTGTGGGGCCTGGGCTGCGATCCGCGTGATGAAGCCGCCACCCTGCGTCTGCTCACGCTGAAAATACGTGAAGTCGACAAGGGCCTGATCCTGATCGCCGCCGATGAAGCGCAACTCACGCCATTCATCGACATGGCTGCGCTCGACCAGGCCCAACGCGAAACGGTGCGCGCCAGCTGGCCCGGCCCGCATACCTGGATCGTGCCGGCATCGCCCGCTGCGCCGCGCTGGGTCACCGGCGCACATGTGGGTATCGCGGTGCGGGTCAGCGCGCATCCGGCCGTCATCGAACTGTGCAATGCCTTCGGCGGGGCGCTGGTGTCGACCAGCGCCAATCGCGCTGGTGAACCGGCAGCGCATGCCATCGACCAGCTCGATCCGGACATTATCGAAGGCGTGGACGGCGTACTCGCGGGCGAAACCGGCGGATTGGTGCGCCCCACCGACATTCGCGATGCACGCAGCGGCGCAGCCCTGCGCCTCTGAACTGCACCATTTGCGATTCAGCCGCGTGCGCGCAAGATGCACGCATGAAGCGGATCCTCGCCATCGTCCTGTTGTTGTTCGCGGCCCCTGCCGTGCGCGCACAAACCAGCGGTGAAGTGCGCATCTATCGCTGCACCGATGCCGCAGGCACGCAGGCCCTGCGCGACACGCCCTGCCCCAAGGGCCAGTCGCAACAGACCCGAGATATGTTGCGTCCCAAAGACGCCCCCAAGACCACGCGCCCAGCCGCCGCTCCGACACCATCGTCCGCATCGCAGCCGACGCCGACGCAGGTCGTCTACCTTGCGCCGCCGCAGCCGATGTACGAATGCATCACCCATGAGGGCAAGCGCTACACCAGCGACAACAGCGAGGGCAATCTGCGCTGGGTGCCGCTGTGGACGCTGGGTTATCCGGCAGTACGACCAGGAACCTCGCTCGGCAGCAATATCGGTGGCCCGCCACCGCGACCGGATCGGCCGATGCATCCGCCCATGCGCGACATCAACTGGCCGGTGGCGACCGGTGGCGGCACCTGGATCCGCGACGACTGCGCCATGCTGCCGCCAAGCGAAACCTGCGCGCGCCTGCGTGATCGTCGCAGTGAGATCCGCACCCGCTTCTTCAACGCAATGCCCTCCGAGCGCGACGTGCTGCGGGTGGAAGAGCGTGGCATCAACGCACGCCTCGACAACGACTGTGGTGGCCACTGACATGCGCAAGACGATCGTTATCGCAACCGGAATCGCCTTGTTGCTGGCGCTGGCACCACGCGCAGCCCCGGCGCAGGAAACCGTGTTCTACAAATGCACGAACGCCAAGGGCGAAGTGTCGATGCAGAACGGCACGCCCTGCGCACCTGGCATGAAGCAGGAAATCAAACGCATCGGATCGGTGCGTACGGTGCCGGTGCCGGCGGCCAAGCCGAAGGCGGAAGCGGCGCCGCCCGCTCCGGTCTATGGCGAATTCCAGCTGGTCAGCGGCCCGAACATGAAGCGCAAGCCGTCGCCCGAAGCCTCCGGCTTGCCACCACCGCCACCGCTGTATCAATGCACCACCTGGGAAGGCGACGACTACCTCGGCGAAACCGCAACGCCGGAGCCACGCTGTGCACCGCTGGAGATCACCGGCATCGATGGCAGTGCCGGCCTCGGTGCCGGAAGCGCCTGCGAAATGAAGGAAGACAAATGCACTGCCATTCCCGCCGAAGGCCTGTGCGAAGCATGGCTGAGGCGACTGGACGATGCCGATTTCAAGTTGAAGTACGCCGGCAACAACAACCGGAATGAACGGCAAGCGGCGTTCGACGCGATTGACGCGAAAGTGAAAGCGAGCAACTGCTCGCCAGTGGCACCAACACCGGCTCAGAAGCCGTAACGCAGGAACCCACCGTCCACCGCGATGCATTCACCGGTGATGTAGCTGGATGCCGGCAGGCACAGGAACGCCACCGCTGCGGCCACTTCCTCCGGCTCGCCGATGCGGCCCAGCGGCGTGCGCAGCAGCACTTCATCCAGGTAATCGGGATCGGACAGCTTCGTTGATGTCCGCCGGGTGCGGATGTACCAGGGCGCCACGCTGTTGACGCGCACGCCGTCCTCCGCCCATTCCACCGCCAGGTTGCGGGTCATCTGGTGCAGCGCCGCCTTGCTCATGCCGTAGGGCGCGCCGCTGCGCACATGGGTGATGCCGGACACACTACCCACGTTCACGATGGCGGACGCCGCGTGCTTGGTCAGCAACGGATATACGCCGCGGCACAACTCGAAGGCCGAGAACAGGTTGGTCTCGAAGATCTCGCGCCACTGGTCTTCGCCGTAGTCCAGCGCGGGGCGGGTGACGTTGCCGCCAGCGTTGTTGACCAGGATGTGCAGGCCGCCGTGGTCGGCGGCCCAATCGAGGACTTCGTTGCGCTGTTCCTCGTCGGTGACGTCGGCGGCAAGCGCCAGCACGGCGTCCTCGGGACCGGGGAATTCGTCTTCGAGGTCGGTACGCATCCGTTCCAGCAATTCGCCATCGCGCGCCACCATCAGCACCTGTGCGCCCAGGCCCAGCAATTCGCGGCAGATCGCAAGGCCAATGCCGGCGCTGGCACCGGTCACCAGCGCGCGTTGTCCGTCCAGTCTCCAGCGGAGCGATGTCATGCGCGGCCTCGAAGGGTGAGCTCAGGCGTAGGATAGGCCGCGAACCACTCCGAGGCCACGCCATGCATCGCAACGCCCGCATCGCCGCCGCATCGCTCGCCATCGGCTTGCTTGCCGCGTGTTCGCCGCCGAAGCCACCGGAAGAGGAACGCCGCCCCGAGCCGCAGGCGCAGGCCGCCGCGCAACCGCAGTCGGCCATCGTGCAAACCGCCGAGGCCTACAAGGACCGCGCGCGCAGCGCCGAATCGCAGCAACTGGAAGCGGCAGACCAGCAGCGCGCGCAGATCGACGCGGCCACGCAATGAACCTTGGTCAGTCCGCGGTCTTCGGATAGGCGAGCAGGATCACCAGGTCGTCCTCGCCGGCCTGCTGCAACGCATGGGAGCTGCCGGGACGGGTGAGCATCGCATCGCCGGGGCCGACATCGCGAATCGTCCCGTCGACGATATAGCGGCCCTTGCCGCTGACCACGTAATAGATCTCGTCCTTGTCGTGCTGGTGCAAGCCGATGCCGGCACCCTTGTGCAACACGCGCTTGCGAAAGAAGAACGACAGGCCGGACGCATCGGCGAACAGCGGGTAGGCGGTGGTGGTGCCGGCACCGCCGTGCGGACCGGGTTGCTGGCGCGCCAGGCCGGCCACGTTCACCACCAGCGACGGATGCGCTTGCGTGCGGCGATCTTCGAGCGCGGTGTCGCGCGCTCCGCAGTCGGTATCGCGCACGACCTGTTTCGCCAATGGCGGATCCAGCGCTTTCCAGCCAGCCACCACCAGGCAGGCGACCAGTACCGCGCCGCGTTCCTGCAGGTGGGTATCGTCGGCCTGTTGCTGTTCCGGCACGTGCATGAAGAACGGCTTTGAGGCCTCGTCGCCCAGCGCGCGCAACCAGGCCATCGAGGCCGCGTTGAGATCGATCAGGCCGACGCCTTCGCGCTGCGCCAGCGTACGCACCGCCGAGGCATATTCGCCATGTGTGTCCAGCAACTGGTCGATCTTGCTGCCGCGCTCGAACTTGCGCCGCGCCAATGGCGTGATGAGGATCGGCGTCGCGCCCTTCGCCCGCGCCAGCGCCACGTAACGCATCAACCATTGCGGGAAGGCCTCCGCGGGTTCGTTGTAACGCGTCGGGTCTTCGGCCTTTTCGTCGTTGTGGCCGAACTGGATCAACAGCACATCGCCGCGCGACAGCGATTTTTCCACCGGCGCCAGCCAGCCTTCTTCGATGAAACTGCGCGAACTGCGGCCGGACTGCGCATGGTTGCGCACCTGCCACGCTGCGGGATCGAGGAAGGACTGCAGCTGCATGCCCCAGCCCTGCCGCGGTGCGCGTTCGGCGCCGTATTCGCTGGCGGTGGAATCGCCGACGATGAACACATGTCTTGCAGCCGCTTGCCGCGGCTCTGCAGCAACGACCTGCAGCGCCGCGCCCAACAGCGCGGCGCACCACAGCCAGCGGTTAGCGCGCCAGCCAGCCACCATCGACCGGGATGATCGCGCCGTTGACGTAGTCCGACGCACTGCTGGCCAGGAACACGGCGGTGCCGCCCAGGTCGGCCGGCACGCCCCAGCGGCCCGCCGGGATGCGGTCGAGGATCGCCTTGTTGCGGTCTTCGTCGGCGCGCAGCTGGGCGGTGTTGTCGGTGGCCATGTAGCCCGGCGCGATGGCGTTGATGTTGACGCCCTTGTTGCCCCACTCGTTGGCCAGCAGGCGGGTGATGCCGGCGATGCCGGACTTCGACGCGGTGTACGAGGGCACGCGGATGCCGCCCTGGAAGCTCAGCATCGAGGCGATGTTGATGATCTTGCCGCGGCCCTGCGCGATGAAATGGCGGCCTGCCGCCTGCGCCATGAAGAACGCGGACTTGATGTTGACGTTCATCACCTCGTCCCAGTCCTGCTCGCTGAAATCGACCGCGTCGGCGCGACGGATCAGGCCGGCGTTGTTGACCAGGATGTCGAGCCCGCCGAGCCCGCCGAGCGTTTCCTGCACGATGCGGTCGATCGGCTCCAGCGAGGACAGGTTGGCCTGGATGGCGACGAAGCGCCGGCCCAACGCCGTCACCATCGCCTCGGTCTCGGTGGGCGGCGCGATGCCGGCCGCGGCGATGTCGGCGCCGGCTTCGGCCAACGCCAGCGCGATGCCCTGTCCCAGGCCGGTGTTCGCGCCGGTGACCAGTGCCACCTTGCCTTGCAGGCTGAACGGATTCGTCATCGTGTGATCCTCGTGGTCGCGCTTACTTGAGCTGGCAGATGTCGAGTACGTGCATGTCGGTGTAGTCCAGGTTTTCGCCGCCCATCGCCCAGATGAAGGCGTAGTTGCTGGTGCCGGCGCCCATGTGGATCGACCACGGCGGCGACACCACCGCCTCGTCGTTTTTGACCACGATGTGGCGCTGCGATTCCGGCTGGCCCATGAAGTGGTAGACGCGGTCGTTCTCGGGCAGGTCGAAGTAGAAATAGACCTCGCTGCGGCGGTCGTGCAGGTGCGGCGGCATGGTGTTCCACACGCTGCCGGTCTTCAGCACGGTCAGGCCCAGCAACAGCTGCGAGGACTGGCAGGTGGCCGGCACGATGAACTGGTAGATGGTGCGTTCGTTGCTGGTCTCCAGCGCGCCGCGCTCCAGCGCCACCGCGTCCTTGATCGACAATTGCTTGGTCGTGAAACGCGCATGCGCCGGGGTCGAGGCGAGGTAGAACTTCGCCGGGTTGGCCGCATCGTCGGAGGCGAACACGACATCCACGCTGCCCATCGCCACGTACAGGCCATCCTTCGGGCCCAGCGCGAAGGTGGTGCCGTCCACGGTGACCGTGCCCGCACCTGCGCCGACATTGATCACGCCCAGCTCGCGGCGTTCGAGGAACGGATGCCCGGCGGCCGAGGCCGGCTCGGTCTGTTTCGGCAACGCGACCGTCTGCGATACCGGGGCCGCGCCGCCGATCACGAAGCGCTCGTTGTGCGAATAGTTGAGCTGCACGCTGTCGGCCACGAACAGGTCGCCGACCAGGTAGCGGTCGCGCAGTTGGTCGTTGCTGGCGCCGGCCATCATGTCCGGATGGGTGGCGTGGTAGGTCTTGCAGAACATGGACGCTCCGTCGCTGCGATCGTGGATTCAGGTGCAGTCTAGCGGCATTTGGTAACCGGTGTCATTACGCGGTGCGTCAAATCTTCGCCATGGGCCGCTCAGGCTGGCGGCTGGGTGGAATCGCGGATGATCAGATGCGGGCGGATGCTGGCCGCAGCCAGCGCATTGGCGCCTTCCGGCTGCAGCAGCATGGCGGCGGCGATGCGCCCGGTATCGCGGGTATTGCGCCGCACCGAGGTCAACGCAGGCCATAGCCGCGAGGCCAGCGGGCTGTCGTCGAAACCGACGATCGACAGCTCGCGCGGGATGCTGATCCCGGCGCGCATGGCGACCTTGTACACGCCCGCGGCCATCTCGTCGTTGCCGGTGAAGATCGCGCTGGGCCGCTTCTTGCCGGCCAGCAATTGCTCCGCCGCGGCCACGCCGGATTCGAAGGTGTAGCCGGCTTCGACGATGCGCGACTTCGGCAGTTCGATGCCACGCCGCCGCAACACTTCCAGGAAGCCGTCGGTGCGCTCGATCGCCGAGCGATACGCGCTTGGGCCGGTGATCAGGGCGATATCGGTATGGCCGAGCGAGAGCAGGTATTCGGCGACTTCGGCGGCACCGTTGCGGTCGTGGGTGACCACCATCCGCGACGGATCGTCCATCGCCACCGAGGCGATGCGCGCGTAGCGGCAGCCGATATCGGCCAGCATTTCCGCCAGCGCATCGTCTTCCGATGCGCGCGGCACCAGCATCACCCCGTGCAGCTTCTGCTGCTGCGCGAAGCGGCGCACGCCATCGATGTAACCGGGGCTGCGGCTGTCGCAGGGATGCACGACCAGCTCGAAGCCGGAATCGCGCAGTGCGTCGAGTGCGCCGTATTGCATGTTGACGATGTACTGCGCGGTCGGGTTGTCGTAGACCATGCCGATCAGGAACGACCGCCGGAACGCCAGTGCGCGTGCCATCGGATCCGGCGAATAGCCCACTTCGCGCATCACCGCTTCCACCCGCTCGCGGGTATCCGGCTTCACCAGCGGCGACTTGTTGATGATCCGCGACACGGTCTTCTTGGACACGCCGGACAGCCGCGCGATGTCGTTGATCGTCGACGCGCGGGTCGCCGGCTTGGCGGTGGAAGAGGTTTCGGGCGGTTTGCGTGCGGGCATGTGCTTGGGTCGGGTCGCGTGCAGGGAGGATACCGGTGCCAGCCGCCGGCCGTTACTCCGCTGCGACCGGCAGCTGCCGCGCGCGCCAGGCCGGATAGTCGCGATCGAGCAATGCCCGTGGCCAATCGCCATACCAGGCATAGCCGGTGCGGCGTTCGCGGCTGACATCCTGATAACGCGCCAGTCGGCGCCCATCGCGATCCGCCAGCACCACGCTGTTGTCGCCGAGATCGTGGAAGCGTGCCCACAGACCATGCGCCGAGGCATCCGCGACCAGTCGTCGATCCTTGCTGCTCTCGTGATAGCGGAATTGTTCCGCCGGCGCATCGAAGGTCTCCAGTCGCCAGCCGTGCAACTCCACGCGCTGCAGCCACTGCGCCGCGCCATCGACGGCGGCGCGCACTTGCGGTGAAGGCGACGGGATCGACATCAGGTAACGCACCACACCCACGGTTTCCTGCGTGGCGATCGCCGGCAATTCGAACTTGCGTCCCGGCGCGGGCTGCAGCGTGGTTTCGTCGTATTGCCCGGCCCAGCCTGCCAGGCCGTCGCCCTGCCGCACCTGCAAACGCAGCACGCAGGCATCGCCGTGCTGGATCGCCTGTTGCACGCGCGCCAGCAGCGCGCCGTCGACGAAGGCATAGCGACGTCGATCGTCGACCACCTTGCGCAAGGTACCGAGCACGCCAGCGGTCACATCGTCAGCGAAGGTGATGCGTGGGTGGTAGGACTGCGATGCCGGCACGGTATGCGGCCAGCCGCCACAGGACGCGATCTGGTGCGCAAGGGTGAATTCGAGTCCGCGCAGGCTGCCATCGCGATAGCGCACATCACCGGTGAGTGCGTACGCGGTGGCAAGGTAGTCGAGCTGGGTGTAGATATTGCGGTTGTCGAAGCTGCCACCGGATTTCTGCGCTTCCTGCGCATAGCGTGTGCGCGTTTCGTCGTCGAGGATCCGCGCCGGGTCCTCGTTCTCCTTCCAGCCGCCGTCGCGGCGCTGGTACAGCAGGATGGTGTCGGCGATCTTCGCCACCGCATCCGGCGCATGCCGCGGATATTTGTCGCCATGCACGTTGCGCCAATGATGGATGGCATCGTCGAAGCCGCCCAACGCCGGCGCCTCCTGCGGCGCAACAGCAGCACAAGCCGTCCCCGCACACGCCATCAGCACACACAGCAATGGCGCGCGCAACATCACGACTTCAATACCGCCGGCAGCCACAACGAAAGCCCGGGGAACAGCGCCACCACCAGCAGCACCAGCAGGCCGGCCAGCCAGAACGGCCAGATCGTGCGCATGCTCTGGCCGATGCTGATCTTGCCGATCGCGGTGCCGATGAACAGCACCGAGCCCACCGGCGGGGTGACCAGGCCGATGCCGCCGGTCAGCACCAGCACCAGGCCGAAATGCACCGGATCGATGCCATAGGCCTTGGCTACCGGCAGGAAAATCGGCGTGCAGATCAGGATCATCGGCGCCAGATCCATGAACGTGCCCAGCACCAGCAATGCCAGCACGATCAGCAACAAGGCCGCGTGCTTGCTTTCGGCGAACGATTGCAGCGCTTCCACCGCCGCGGTCGGCACCTGCAGGTAAGCCAGCAGCCAACCGAACACCGCCGCCGCCGCGATCACGAACAGGATCGCGCCCGCACTGCGTGCGGCATGGGTGATCGCGGCGAGGAATCCGCGGATACCGAGTTGCCGATACAGCAGGCCGGTGACCAGCAGCGCGTACACCACCGCGATCGCCGCGCTTTCCACTGCAGTGAAGATGCCGGCACGGATGCCGAAGAAGATCAGCGCGACCAGGCCCAGGCCGGGCAAGGCCGACAGCAGGCGCAGCATCACCGCGCGCCTGCCGGGGAACGGCTCCACGCCGTAACCGCGATGCCGCGCCACCGCATAACCGGTGATCATCAGCACCACCGTCATCAGCAAGGCGGGGACGATGCCGGCGGCGAACAGATCGGCGATCGACAAGCCACCGCCCGCCGCCGCCGAATACAGGATCAGGTTGTGCGAAGGCGGCACCAGCAACGCCACCAGTGCGGCGGTGATGCTGACGTTGACCGCATAGTCGCGGTCGTAGCCGCGCTTGATCATCTGCGGAATCATCGTGCCGCCAACCGCCGACACGTCCGCGATCGCCGAGCCCGACACGCCGCCGAAGAACAGCGACGAGAGGATGCTGACCTGCCCCAGGCCACCGCGCAGGCGGCCGACCAGTGACGATGCCAGCGCGATCAGGCGTTCGGAGATGCCTCCACGCAGCATCAGCTCGCCGGCGAAGATGAACAACGGAATCGCGATCAGGCTGGCGGATCCGGAGCCGGCCGAGATCTGCTGCACCAGCACGATCGTCGGCACATCCAGGTAGATCAGCGTCGCCAGCGAAGCGGCCGCCAGCGCGAAGGCGACCGGCACGCCGATCACCAGCAACAGGCCGAACACGATGAAGAGCAGGGCGATCGCCATCTCAGTCGCCCTCCGCCACGGCCGGCGCGACACTCGCGCCTGTGTCGCCCGCGCGCAACTGCGCCAGCGCGAACAGCAGCATCAGCCCGCCGCCAATCGCGATCGGCAGGTAATCGATGCTTTCCGGCAGCGCCGCGCCCGCAGTCGGGATGTGCAGCCCATCGAGGAACAACACGCCGCCCCACCAGGCCATCATCGCCCCGATCACTGCCACCACCAGGGCCTGCAACACGTTCAAGGCCTGCCGTGCACTGGGTTGCAGGGCATCGGCCAACAGCGAGAAGCTGAAATGCCGGCGCGCATGCACGCCGGCGGCGGCGCCCAGGCTCATCGACGTGCTCAGCAACAGCACGGTGACCGGCTCGGTCCAGCTGGGTGAATCGTTCAGCACGTAGCGTGCGATCACCTGCCAGCCCTGCACCAGCACCAACCCGAACAGGGCACAGGCAGCGATGGCGATGGACAGGCCGGCCAACCGATCGATCAAGCCTTGTGGTGCGGCGGGAGTAGTGGTTTCCGGCATGGAGGCCTCAGGCAAGCGCGCGGATGCGCCGGGTCAGGTCGTCGATCGCCGGGTTGCGGCGGTACGCGTCGAGCAACGGTTGCGCGGCACGCTGGAATGCGGGGATGTCGCAGTCGTTGAAGCGCACGCCGGACTCGATGACCGTGCGTCGCGACACCGCCTCGGACTCCGCCCATTTCGCCCGCATCACCTGCACCGATTCGCGCGCGAGTTCCAGCATCAGGCTGCGGTCGCGCGGCGCCAGCGCATCGAAACTGCGCTGCGACATCAGCAACACGTCCGGCGCATACGAATGCTCGCTCTGCGACCAGTAGCGCGCGGCTTCGAAATGGCGGCTGGACTGGAAACTGCGGATATTGTTTTCCGCACCTTCGATCATGTGCGTCTCCATCCCGGAGAACACCTCGCCCAGCGCCAGCGGCGTCGGGTTGGCGCCGAACAGGCGCAGCATGCGGATGAAGATGTCGGAAACCGGCACGCGGATCTTCAATCCGTGCAGGTCGCGCGGTTCGACGATCGGATGTTTCGTGTTGTAGAAGCAGCGCGGGCCGCTGTCGTAGATCGCAAGCCCGACCAGGCTGCGCGCTTCGAAGCCCTTCAGCACGGCCGCGCCGACCTCGCCGTCCAATGCGCGGCGCTGGTGTTCGACCGACTCGAACACGTAAGGCAGGCACAACGCCTGGGTCAGCGGGAACGCATTGTTGAGCGCACCGGAATACACGCGGGTGATGTCGATGGCGCCGAACCGCGCCATGTCGATCGCTTCGGATTCGCGCCCGAGCTGGCCGGAGTGGTACTGGCGGATGCGGATGCGCCCACCGGTGCGGTTCTCGAGCTGTTCGCCGATCCAGCGCACCGCCGCCACCGTGGGGTAGTCCTTCACGTGCACGTCGGTCGCGGTGAGCACGCCATCGCGGCTCATGCCGAATGCCGGGAGCGCGGCACCGCAGGCCGCGCCGAGGCTGCCGGCGAGGAATGCGCGGCGCTTCATGCCTGCCCCCCTTGCCCGGCAGGCGCAGCCGGCACCGCACGACCAACGATCTCGCCGTAGGCGCCGAAGCTGACCCGCCCTTCCTGCCCGGCACGGATATCGTGGATCCCGGTGGCATTGCCGGTGGCGATCAGGTCGCCCGCCTTGAGCGGACGACCGCGCCGCGCCGAGCGCGACAAGGCGAAGGCATACGCCGCCAGCAGGCCGCCCGGCAGCGTGGTGGCACCGCCGCTGCCGACGCGTTCGCCGTCGATCCAGGTCTCCGCGCGCAATTCGCTTTCCGCGATCTGCTGCCAGTCTGGGATCTCCCCGCCGATCACCAATCCGTTGTTGTTTCCGAAATCGGAGACCACCACGCGCGGCCCCAGCATATTGATGGTGGCAAGCGGGCTGCTGGCGATCTCCACGCCGACGAACAGGCGCGCCGGCAGCGCCGCAGCGTCCTGCGCCGTCCAGTGCAGTTTGTGCCCCGGCGCATCCGCGTCCAGGCGCAGCACGTACTCGGCTTCGATCGCACCGAAGCCTCCGGCGAACACCGGGAACCGGACCGCCTCGCCCGCCGCATGCACTTGGCCGGCATAGATCGGGCCGAGCAGGCGTTCGTCGCCGGAGTCGTCGCGACGTTCGGGTGCGATGTATCCCACCTTCCAGCCCACCACCCGGTCCGGCCAGCGGGCAATGGCGAGATCCTGCACGGCATAGGCCGCAACCAGATCGCGCGGCACGCTGCCCGGGAAGTCGGGCAACGACCGTCCCTGCAGGCGCGCCTGCACGAAGGCCTCGGCAATGGCCGCCGCCTCGTCCTGCCGTTCCATCGTCAGTGTCTCGTTGACCAATCGCATCCCCTCGGCCGATGTTGCGGTGCAGATGGCCTGTTCTTGTTGGTCGGTATAAGGTAAACCGGTGTCATTGACAATACGCACTGCGTCAAACCGATGGATTTCCACCATCGGCGCCGCATCCGCCACCATGGAGTCCACCATGCCTGTCGCCCCACGCCTCCGATCCGTGTTCCGCATTACCCTGCTGAGCGGCCTGCTGGCTGCCGCACCACTCACCGCGCAGCAGGCGCCGCCGCCACCGTTGGCCTTCCCGGGCGCAATGGGCTGGGCCGCGCACACGCCGGGCGGGCGCGGCGGCAAGATCGTCCGGGTCACCACCCTGGCCGCCGAAGGACCGGGCTCGCTGCGCGAGGCCGTGGATACGAAAGGGCCGCGCATCGTGGTGTTCGAAGTGGGCGGAGTGATCGACCTCGGGGCCAAGGCGCTGAAGATTCGCGAACCGTTCCTGACCATCGCTGGACAAACCGCGCCGCAGCCGGGCATCACCCTGATCCGCGGCGGCATCGACCTCAGCGCGCACGACGCGGTGATCCAGCACATCCGGGTGCGCGCGGGCGAGGCCGGGCTGGCGAAGATGAGCGGTACCGACTTCGATTCGATCAGCACCGTCGGCGCCTATAACGTGATCGTCGACCACTGTTCGCTGACCTGGTCCACCGACGAGAACCTGTCCGCCTCCGGCACCCGCTTCAAGGGCGACACGCCGGAGCAATGGCGCGAAGGCACCTCGCACCGCATCACCTTCAGCAACAACATCCTGGCCGAAGGCCTGGGCTACGCCACCCACGCCAAGGGCGAGCATTCGAAGGGTTCGCTGATCCACGACAACGCGCGCGACATCCTGATCATCGGCAACCTGTATTCGCAGAACCGCGAACGCAACCCGATGTTCAAGGGCGGCACCCAGGGCTGGGTGGTGAACAACCTGATCTACAACCCGGGCCAGCGCGCGGTGCACTACAACCTGATCGCCGCGGAATGGCTGGGCCATCCCTACCAGGACGGACGGCTGGTGCTGGTCGGCAATTCGATGCGCGGCGGCCCGAACACGCCGGAGCGCACGCCGTTCTTCCAGTTCGGCGGCTCGGGCTGGCTGGACCTGTACATGGAAGACAACCTGGCGGTGGATCGTTACGGCGAACCCTTGCCGCAGACCGGCCGCTACAGCAGCAACGACGTCGGCTGGCGCATGCTCAAGTCGCGGCCGCCGCTGCCGTTCGGGGTCACGCCGATGCCGGCGAAGGACGTGCAGGACAGCGTGATCGCCAATGCCGGCGCACGCCCGTGGGACCGCGACGATATCGACCGGCGGATCCTCGAGAACGCCATCGAAGGACGCGGCAAGCACATCGACAGCGAACAGGAAGTCGGCGGCTATCCCAAACACGCGGAAACCCGGCAGGCCTTCGTGCCGGCGGACTGGAACCTGGACACGATGGAACCGCTGAAGCCGTTGCCGCGCCGCGAACCGCTGCGCTGATGCCGATGGATCGCGAACGCCGGCGCCTGCTGCAGGCATCGTTCGCACTCGGACTGGCGGCATCGACGCCAGCCTTCGCAACACCGCGCATCGAACACAGCACTGCACGCACCCGCAGCGGCCGCATCCTCGGCCTGCGCGACGGCGACCTGCATGTCTTCCGCGGCATCCCGTATGGTGCGGACACCGCGGCATACCGCTTCCAGCCGCCGCGACGCGAAGCGCCCTGGCGCGGCACGCGCACAGCGCTGGCGTTCGGTAACAGCGCACCGCAGTCCGGCAACGACGGCCCAGGCAGCGAAGACTGCCTGTTCCTCAACGTGACCACGCCCGGCCTGCGCGACGGCGGGCGACGACCGATCCTGGTCTACATCCATGGCGGCGGCTACAACAACGGCAGCGGCAGCGATCCGTTGTACGACGGTCGCCGCCTGTGCGCGGCCGGAGACGTAGTGGTGGTCACCGTCAACCATCGACTCAACGCGTTCGGCTATCTCCATCTCGGCGAGTTCGACGAACGCTTCGCCAGCTCCGGCAATGCCGGCCAGCTCGATCTGGTCGCGGCATTGCAATGGGTGCGCGATCACGCCGCGGAATTCGGCGGCGACGCCGGCAATGTGACCGTGTTCGGCCAATCCGGTGGTGGTGCCAAGATCGCCACCCTGATGGCGATGCCAGCGGCACGCGGCCTGTTCCATCGCGCATGGACGATGAGCGGGCAACAGGTCACCGCCGCCGGCCCGCGCGCCGCCGCGCAACGCGCACGGCTGTACATGGATGCGCTCGGCGCACGCGATGTCGATGCGCTGTCGCACCTGCCAATGGCATCTCTGGTCGCGGCATTGCGCACGCGCGATCCTTCGCGCGTCGAGGACAGCTCGCTCTACTTCGGTCCGGTAATGGACGGCAACGCCTTGCCGCGGCATCCGTTCTGGCCGGATGCGCCACCGCAGTCGGCGGTAATCCCGATGGTGATCGGCAATACCCGCGACGAGACCCGCGCGTTCCTGGGCAACGATCCGGCCAACTTCAGCCTCGGCTGGGGCGAACTGCCGGAGAAGTTGCGCAAGCAGCAGTACGTCGACATCGATCCGCACGAGGTCATCGCCGAATACCGGCAGCTGTATCCGCACTACACGCCATCGGAAGTGTTCTTCGCCGCCACCACCGCCGGGCGCTCATGGCGCGGCGCGGTGGAGGAACTGGAGGCACGTGCGGCGCAAGGCGGGAACACCTGGGCCTACCAACTCGATTGGTATCCCGATACCGACCAAGGCCGGCGCACGCGCGCCTTCCACACGCTGGATATCCCGCTGGTGTTCGACAACATCGCGCAACCGGGTTCGCGCACCGGCACCTCGGACGAAGCACGCAACGTGGCAGCGGCAATGCGCGATGTGCTGCTCGCCTTCGCCCGCAGCGGCGATCCACGCACGGGCGCGACTGCATCGTGGTCGCCATATTCGCTGCCGCGTCGCGAGACGATGGTGTTCGGCGCCACGCCGACGATGCAGGACGATCCACGCGGCGGAGAGCGCCGCCTGTATCGGCGTGCACCCTTCGTCCAGCGCGGCACGTTCTAAGCCCAGATACGCGACATACACGACCAAAAAAAAACCGCGTGCACGGGGCCGTCCTCCCGTGCACGCGGCCTTGCCAAGCGTCAGAACTTGTAACGGAACCCTGCGTAGAACTGCCGGCCGGTGTGGTGGTAGACGGACGGACGGTCGCCCACCGAATCCACGAACTGGTCGTTGAACTCGTCGGTCAGGTTGATCCCTTCCACGGTGAACGACAGGTTGTCGCTGAAGTTGTAGCTGGTCGAGAAATCGATGTTGAAGGTATTGCGCTTGCCTTCGACATCGTTGCCGTTCTGCCCGGGCACGCGCTGCAGGTAATCGTCGCGGTAGGAACCGGACACGCGCGCGCTGAACTTGCCGTCGTCGTAGTACAGGGTCGCGTTGTACGCGTCCGGCGACAGGTTGACCAGATTGTCGATCACATAGGTATTGCTGGTCGGCGAGATCGCATAGGAGATCTCGGATTCGACGTGCGTGTAGTTGATGAGCGTGCCGAAGTTGCTCCAGAAGCCAGGCAGGAAGCGGAATGCCTGCTGATAGTTGATCTCGAAACCCTTCAGCGGGCCGCCCGGGGTGTTGACCGCGGAAGTGATCTCGAACGGGGTGTCGTTCGGCATGCCCGTGGGCAGCAGGCTGTCCGGCAACCCGGTGGTGTTGAACGGACGCGTCTCGCGCAGGTTCTGGATGTAGGTGCCGATGTCCTTGTAGAAGTACGCCGCGCTCAACAGCGAGTCCTCGGCGAAATACCACTCGGCGCTGAGGTCGTAGGTCTTGGCGCGGAACGGCTCCAGCAGCGGGTTGCCGGTAGTGATCGTGCGCAGGGTGGTATTCACCGTGCCGCCGGGCGACAGGTTGGCCAGCTGCGGACGCGCCATCACCTTGGCCGCACCGAAGCGGAATATCAGTTCGTCGGTGAAATTCCAGGCCAGATTCAACGACGGCAGCCAATCCTTGTAGCTGTTGTCCACCGTGACCTCGGTACCGCCGGCCGTGGCCAGGTAACCGGTCGCTTTGATGTCGGTCTTGGCGTAACGCACGCCGACGTTGCCGCGCAACGGCCTGTCCATCAGGTCGACGTCGAAGTCCATCTGCACGAACGCGCCGGTGTCTTCCTCGATCACCGCGCGGTTGTTGCCGCGCGCGTTGCCGTTGGTGATGCTGGCCAGGCTGAAATCGCCGCCGGCCACGCCGGTATTGCAGTTGCAATAGATGTTGAACAGCTGCGCGAGCTTGTCCAGGTCCGGGATCAGCCAGCCTGACGGTACGTTACCGCTCATGCCGCTGCCGAAGCCGCTCAGGACCTTGCTGATGTCGGCAAGCGTCGTGCCCGCCGGCAGCGCCGGCACCACGGTCTCGCTGGGGCGGCGGAACTCGAAGGTCGAGTTGTCGTATTTCTTCCAGCTGCCACCCGCCTTCAGCGTGACGCTTGGATTGGCGATGAACTCGAAGTTGGCCTGGAAGGTTTCGAAGATGTTGGTGGTGCCCAGCGGGCGGATGCGGATTTCCGAACCGGTCGAATTGGCCGGCGGCGAACTCACCCACTGCCATGCGGCCGGGTTGTTGACGTCGAACGGATAGGTGATCAGCGGCTCGCGATCGTTGTTGCGGAAGTCCCAGCTGTAGCCATCGACGTTCTGGATGTCGAAGGTGACCGTGGTCTGGGTCGGGTTCTCGAAATCGGATTTCGAGCGGCCACCGATCAGGCGCATCGAGAACCTGTCGTTGAACTCGTGCTCGAGGTCGGCGGTGAACTGGGTGAACTTGGTGGACAGATCGTCGAAACGCGATTCCGAACGCACGTCGACGTTGTTGAACACGCCATACACCATGTTGCCGCGGCCATCGACTTCGGCGGCCACCACTTCGGTCTGCGGCTTGCCGCCCTGCGCGGCGGTACGGCTGAACGAAATGGATTCCAGGAAATCTTCCCGGCGGGTGGCATCGAAGCGCGAATACATGCCGTCCAGCGACAGCGTGGTGTCGTCGCTGATCTTGAATTGCAGCGAACCGGTCACGCCCAGGCGTTCCTGTTCATGGGTCAGGCGGCCGTAGCGCGGCAGGCGCGGATGGAACACGCCGGCGCCCATCGCGGTGTTGTACGCAGCGACATTCGATGCCGTATTCGCCGGGCGCGGGATGCCGGTGCCGCAGTTGGCCGCACTGGAACCGGCGCCGCTGGCCGGGTTGGCCGGCGTCACGCCCAGCGGGCTGCAGAAGCCGCCGGAATTGATGCCGGGCTCCCAGCGCACCGCGCTGAAGCCTTCCTCCAGCAGGTCGCGCTTGCTGTAGGACACCGACAGCAACGCGCCGATCTTGCCATCCGCGAAGATGTTGCTGATCAGCGCCGAGCCGCGCGGATCCCAGGATTCGGACAAGTCGTTGTAGCCCATCTGCCCGGTCACGGTGGCGGTGAAGCCGTCGTAGTCGAACGGGCGGGCGCTGCGCAGGTCGACGGTGGCGCCGAGCGAGCCTTCCTCGATCGACGCCGACTGGGTCTTGCGCACGGTGAGGTTGCTGAAGAGTTCCGACGCGAACACGTTGAAGTCGAAACCGCGACCGCGGTTGGCGCCGCCCGAGCTGTCGGTGCCGCCGGTGGTCGACAATGCCTCCATGCCGTTGATGCGCACGCGGGTGAAGTCGGGGCCCAGGCCGCGCACGGTGATCGAGCGGCCTTCGCCGGCATCGCGGTCGATCGACACGCCGGGGATGCGCTGCAGCGATTCGGCAAGGTTCAGGTCCGGGAACTTGCCGATGTCCTCGGCCACGATCGAATCGATCTGCTCGGTGCTGTCGCGCTTCTCGTCCAGCGCCTTGGCCAAGCTCTGGCGGAAAGTACCGACCACGGTCACCGTGTCCAGGTCCTTCGCTTCTTCGGCGGGCGGCTTCGTCGTCTGTTGCTCCTGCGCGGCCACGGGCGTGACATACAGGGCGAGGGCGATCGATGCCGCAAGTATGGAAACCGGTGTCTTTTTGTTCGTGCTCAACTGGCGCATCTGAATCCCCCTCCGGATGATGCATTGAATTTCATGCGTGCCTTGACGTGGCGCCCGCACTTCCCTAGGTTCGTCAGCGGAAAATGACACCGCTGGTCAAAACCGTAGCACTAGCCGGGCGACAAGGCATGCTGCAGTGCACGATGGCGGTACCGTGGCGGAAACCGGAGGGGTACGGGCAATGACGGATCGAGTGCTGTGTTTCGGTGAAATCCTGCTGCGGCTGGCCGCGCCGGGGCGCGAGCTACTGTTGCAGACGCCACGCCTGGACGTGCACGTGGGCGGCGCCGAGGCCAATGTCGCGGTCTCGCTGGCGGCGTTCGGCCATGCCAGCGCGATGGCCGGCGTGCTGCCTGCCAATCCGCTGGGATACGCCGCGCGCGACGCCCTGCGCCGACATGGCGTGGACACCACCGCACTGCGTTTCGACGAAGGCCGCATGGGCCTGTATTTCTACACCACCGGCGCCGGCCACCGTCCCAGCGAAGTGCTGTACGACCGCGCCGGCTCCGCATTCGCGCTCGCCGCAGCTGACACCTACGACTGGCCCGCCCTGCTCGCGGATACGCGCCTGCTGCACCTCTCCGGGATCACCCCCGCGCTCGGCCCCGCGACCGCACAGGCCGCGCTGGAGGCCGCGCGCGCGGCACGCGCGGCTGGTGTGCTGGTCTCGTTCGACGGCAACTATCGGGCCAAGCTGTGGGCCGCGTGGGATGGCGATCCGCGTACCCGCCTGCACGCGCTGCTGCTGGAAACCGACCTCGCCTTCGCCGATCACCGCGACATCGAACTGGTGCTGGGCATCGATGGCGACGCGTCACTGTCCGCGCGCGACCGTTTCACTGCCGCCGCTGGCGCTGCGTTCGCGGCGTTCCCGCGCCTGCAACGCATCGCCACCACCACCCGCGCGCAGGCCAGCGTCGACCACCACCGCCTGGGCGCGATGCTGGCCACCCGCGATGGCGCGTTGCACGTACGCGACGGCATCGAGCTTGGCGGGATCGTCGACCGCATCGGCGCTGGCGATGCCTTCGCCGCCGGCGTGCTGCATGGCCTGCTGGCGGGCATGGACGATGCGGACAGCCTGGCCTTCGGACAGGCCGCAGCCTGCCTCAAGCATTACCTGCCGGGCGACGCCAGCCTGGCCAGCGCGGCCGATGTGATGGCCCTGCTCAACGGCGAACGCCTCGACGTCCGCCGCTGAGGATCGTGCTTACTGCGCACTGCAGAAGCAGTGCGCCAGCGGGGTCACGCGGACGTTGCCGCGGTTCTCCAACGCGTTCTGCACGAAGCGCAGCGGCGCGTCGGATTGACTGGCGACATGCTCCAGCAACAGCGCCTCGCCGATGCCGGAGGCGCGCAGCAGGCCAAGCCCGGCACGGCTGCTGACCAGGCCGCCGAACCATTGCGCGAACGGCTTGGCGGTTTCCTCCAGGTAGCGGGTCTGCCAGGTGTCGGGCTTGCCCAGCTTGGCGCGCGCAGCGGCATCCGCCACTGCGGCATCCACGCCGCCGAAGGCATCGACCAGCCCGCGCTGCTTGGCCTGCTCGCCGCTCCACACGCGGCCGCGCGCGACTTCATCGATCTGTTCCACGCTGCGTCCACGCGCCTGCGCGACCTTGCCGGTGAAATCGCGGTAACCCTTGTCGATCACCGACTGCACGATGGTGCCCACGCCCGGATCCAGCGCGCGTGTGATGTCGAACGCACCCGCGTACTTCGTGGTGCCCACGCCATCGGTATGCACGCCGATCTTGTCCAGCGCGCGGTTGGCGGTGGGGAACAGGCCGAAGATGCCGATCGAACCGGTAATGGTCGAGGGATCCGCGTAGATGCGGTCGGCGTTCATGCTGATCCAGTAACCGCCGGAGGCGGCCACGTCGCCCATCGACACCACCACCGGCTTGCCGACCTTCTTCAGCGCAGCGACTTCGCGGCGGATCTGCTCGGAGGCGAACACTTCGCCGCCCGGCGAGTTCACCCGCAGCACCAGCGCCTTGACGTTGTCGTCGTCGCGCGCCGCGCGCAGCAGCGCCGAGGTGGATTCACCGCCCACCTTACCCGGCGGCGATTCGCCACCGGCGATCTCGCCTTCGGCCACCACCACCGCCACCTGCGGACGCATGTCGGCCGGCGACAACGCACCATCAAGGTGTTGTACGTACGTCTCCAACGCGACTTGCCGGAAGCCGCCCTCGGCGGTGTCGTCGGCGGTGCCGCCTTCGAGCAACAGGTCTTCGACCTCCTCGCGGGTCTTCAAGCCATCGACCAGCTTCTGCTTCAACGCGAGTTGCGCAAGATCGCCATTCGCTCCGGCGACCTGGTCGGCCATCGCGTCGATGTTCGCGGCAAGTACGGCCGGCTGCAGCCCGCGCGCCTTGCCGATGTCGGCCAGCATGCGCTGCCACACATCGTTCATCCAGAACAGGTCGGCTTCCTTCGATTCCGGCGATGCGGCGTCGAGGATGTAGGGCTCGGCGGCGGACTTGTACTCGCCCACCTTGAACAGGTGCATGTCCACGCCCAGCTTGTCCTGCAGGCCTTGGCGGTAGTACTGGCGGTAGCCGGCCAGGCCTTCCAGCATCACCCCGCCCTGCGACATCGGGTCGAGGTAGATCTTGTTCGCCTGCGCAGCGAGCAGGTACTGGCCTTGCGTGTAGTTGTCGCCATAAGCAATGACCTGCTTGCCGGCGGCCTTGACCTTGCCGATGGCGGCGGCGACATCGCGCAGCGAAGCAAAACCGCTCGGCTGGAATTCATCCAGTTGCAGCACCACGCGGTCGATGCGCTTGTCCGTGCTCGCCGCATCCAGCGCGCGCAGCAGGTCGCGCAGGCGCACTTCGCGGCAATCGTTGCTGTTGGTGGCGGCGGCGAACTTGCGGCTCAGCGGGTCGCAGCGGAACTGCTCGACCAGCTGGCCTTCCGGCGCGATCACCAGAGTCGACTTGTCGGCCAGCGGCGCCAGCTTGCCGCCGCCGAACATCGCCGCCAGCAGCAGGAACACCACCAGCAGGAACAGCAGGTTGAAGACCAGCCGACGGCTGAAATTGACGGCATCCCACAGGCCGATGAAAACGCGGGCGATGGGGCCGCGGCTGCGCGGTTGGTTCATTGCGTGCTCCGGAAAAAACGAGTGCTGCGTGTAGGCGACATGCTACCGAGACGGCGTGAAAGGCTCATGCGGCATCGGTCACGGTGACCGATGGCCGGCCTCGATCGAGGCTTCCTGCACGATGGGGACGCGGCGGCTGCTGCGCAAGAAGCGCCGGCACAACAGGAACGCCGCCACCGACAGTCCGGCGGTCAGGCCCAGCCACATGCCCTTCGGCCCCCAGCCCAGCGCCAGGCCCAGGCCGGCGCCGACCGGCATGCCGATCCCCCAATAGGCCAGCGCGGCCAGCCACATCGGCACGCGGGTGTCGTTCAGGCCGCGCAGGGCGCCGGCGGACAGCACCTGCACGCCGTCCGGAAACTGGAACAGCGCGGCATACAGCAGCAGCGAGGCGGCCAGCGCGCCTACCATGGCATCGCTCGTGTACAGGCCGACGATGACATGGTTGCCGGACAGCATGATCAGCGCGGACACCGCCTGCGTGCCCAATACCAGCGCCAGCCCCGCGAAATAGGCGCGGCGGATGCCGTCGCGGTCGCCGCGGCCCAGCGCATGGCCCACGCGCACGGTGGTGGCCTCGGCCACGCCGAACGGGATCATGAAGCACAGCGTGGCCACGTTGATCGCGATCTGGTGCGCGGCCACCGGCACTTCGCCCAAGCGCCCGATCAACAGGGTGGTGACGATGAACAGGCCGCCTTCCATGGTGATGGTGACGCCGATCGGCAGGCCACGGCCCAGCAGGCCACGGATCACCGGCCACTGCGGCCGTTCGCAGCGCGCGTACAGGCGCAGGTCGGCGAAGCGCGGCGACAGCCGCAGGTACAGCGCGAACGCGAGCAGCTGCACCCAGAACATCGCCGCCGACGCCCAGCCGAGGCCGGCCGCGCCCATCGCCGGCAGCCCGAACAGACCGTTGGTCAGCACGTAACCGACCGGTGCCAGGAAGAACAGGCCGCCGAAGCCGATCAGCATGGTCGGCAACGACCAATGCAGGCCATCACTGAGATAGCGCATGCACAGGTACAGGGTGAATGCCGGGATGCCCCAGCGGATCGCGTGCAGGAACTCGATGGCACCGGGGATGATCGCCGCGGAAATCCCCATCGGCCCCAGCAGCCACGGCAACACCGTCATCAGCACGAACAGCAGCGCGCCCAATCCAAGCCCCAGCCACAGCGACTGCCGCCACAGCGGGCCGATCTCGCCGCGCCGCTGCGCGCCATCCAGCTGCGAGACCGACGGCGGCAGCGCCATCAAGGTACCCATCGGCAACATCATCGGCAGCCAAAACAGCGCCGTGCCCACCGCCACCGCCGCCAGCGTGGTGGTGCCGTGTTGGCCGGCCAACACGGTGTCCACGAAACCGACCAGGCCATGCGACAGGTGACCGGCCGCCAACGGCGCGGCCAGGCGCGCACTGGTGCGCACCTCGTCGCGAAACCGGATCGGCGTGGTCGTGTCTGTCATGGCGGTTTCCGTGCGCTGCGGTGGCGCAATCGCGCAAGGGCTGCCATCTTAACGGCGACAGGGTGAATGCCGATGACCGAACAAACCACCAATACCGAAGCCACACCGACCGCCGCCGCCGGCGACTGCCGCAACTGCGGCACGCCCTTGCTGGGCGCGCACTGCTACGCCTGCGGACAGCCGGTGAAAGGCTTGGTGCGGCCGCTGGGCAACCTGTTCGGCGACCTGCTGGACAGCGTGTTCAACATCGACACCCGCATCCTGCGCACGCTGCCGCCGCTGTTCGCCAAGCCCGGCTTCCTCAGCACCGAATATTTCGCCGGGCGCCAGGTGCGCTACGTGACCCCGGTGCGGCTGTTCTTCTTCCTCGCCATCGTGACGTTCTTCCTCGCCCAGCTGAGCTTCCAAATCGGCCCGGACGCGATCGACGTGGACGGCAAGGGCAGCAACGGCAACATCCGCGACGCGAGCACCGTGGCCGAGGTCGAGAAACGCCGCGATGTGGCGCTGGCCGGGCTCGCAGATGCAAAGAAGGGCATGGCGGGCACGCCTGCCGCCAGCGGCATCCCTGGCATCGAAGCCGGCGAGCAGAAAGTGCGCGAGGAAGCCAACGCGCGGATCAAGCAACTGCAGGAGGCGCAGGCCAAGGGCGAGCCGGTGCCGGAAGCCGACGAGAACAAGCTCAACCTCAGCATCAATGGCAAACGCTGGGATGCCAAGAAGAACCCGGTCGACACCTGGCTGCCTTCTTTCGCCAACCGCTGGCTCAACGACCAGATCGTACGCGGCAACCGCAACATCGAACGGCTGAAGCAAGATCCGTCCGCGTTCAAGGACGCGGTGCTCAGCGCGGTGCCCACCACCTTGTTCGTGCTGGTGCCGATCTTCGCGCTGATGCTGAAGCTGGCCTACCTGCTCAAGCGGCGGCTGTACATGGAGCACGTGGTGGTGGCCCTGCACAGCCATGCCTTCCTGTGCCTGGACCTGTTGCTGGTGTTGCTGGTGCGGATGCTGCAGGAGTGGCTGGCCCCGAACGGCGGCGCGCTCGCCACCCTGTTCGGCTGGATCGAAGGCCTGCTGATCGCCTGGATGCCGATCTACCTGCTGCTCATGCAGAAGCGCGTCTATGCGCAGGGCTGGCCGATGACGCTGCTGAAGTACTGCGTGCTGGGCTTCTGCTACACGATCCTGCTCAGCTTCGCGATCGCGGCGAGCATGGCGATCGGACTGGTGGCGATGTGAGCGCGGCGCAGGCCGGCGATGTCGTCTACGAGGTGAACCTCGATGTCGAGGCCGCCATCGAAGCCGACTACCGCGCCTGGTTGCGCGGACATATCGACGACATCCTCGCCCTGCCCGGCTTCCTCGATGCGCGCGTGTTCGACGTGATCGACCCGCCGCCCGCTCCCGGCCGCATCGCGCTGTGCGTGCAGTACCGCATGCATGACGAAGCTGCACTGCAGGACTACTTCGACCAACACGCACCGCGATTGCGCGGCGATGGCATCGCTCGCTTCGGCGGCAGGTTCAACGCAAGCCGGCGCGTGCTGCGCGCAGTAGCGGCCTGATAAACGAACGGGGGCGATGCCGAAGCATCGCCCCCTCCCGCAACGACGGCGGGCGCCCCCGCAGCAAGGCTTGCCTTACAGGTCGAAGCCGAAGCCCGCGCCGGCGCTGGATTCACCGCTGCCGAAGCTGGCGCCCAGCGAGAACGAACCGCGATCACCCAGGCGCTTGCCGTAACCGATCGACACCGCCCCCTCGCCGCCCTGTGCACCCACGCCGATGGCGATGCGGCCCTTGCTGCTGTTGCCGTTGGCCGCGTTCACCGACATCTGGGTCATCGCAGCGCCCATCGCACCGATCCGGTCGATGCGCTGGTCGGTCTTGGCGAAGCGCACATCCACTTCCCGCTGGTACTGGGTGAAGTTGTCGTTCCAGGCCGCGAACTTGCTGTCCGTGTACGCATTCGCCGCGCTCAGCGTGGCGGTGCTGCGGGTGTCCGTATACGCCTTCGAGCTGCTCAGGGTGGCCGCATCGCCCGCGGCCATGTCGGTGCGCACCGCCGCTTCGCGGGTGTCGGTATAGCCATTGGCCGACGCCAGCGTGGCCGCATCACCGGCATCGGCGTGCGTATTGGCGGCGGCCAGCGTGGCCGCATCACCGGCATCGGCGTGCGTATTGGCGGCGGCCAGCGTGTCGGCATCGCCGTCCTGCAGCTGCCCCAGGTTCACGGCATCGGTGGCGGCGGTGCCGTCGGCCAGGTTATGCACTTGCGTGCCATCCGCACCCTGCAGGGTCACGCTGGACTGGCTGGGATCGTCGTACTGCACCCCATTGCCGCCGGTATCCATCCAGCTGCCGATCGCTGCCAGCGCGTCGCCCACGTTGTTGTAGGTGATGCCCAGGATGGTGTAGCTGGGCGGCGCGAACACGCCGCCGGCATAACTCGCGCCACCGCCAAAAGCGGACGCCAGCGGGAACAGTTGCCCCACATTGACCGCATCGGTATCGGCGGTACCCGCCGCAAGATGGATGATCTGGCCCTGCGTGGTCGCGCTGCCCACCGACACCGCATAGTCGCGGTCGGCGACCGCTTGATAACCGATCGCGGTGCTGCCGAAGTTCAACGCCTGAGATCCGTAACCGAACACGCTGCTTCTCATGCCGCTGGCGGTGTTCGCCACCCCGAATGCAGTGCTGCTCTCACCACTGGCGGTGTTGGCGAGGCCGAACGCGTTGCTGCCACCACCGGCAGCCGTGTTCCGGGTGCCGAACGCGCTGCTGTTAGCATTGCTTGCGACGTTTTGGAAGCCGAACGCGCTGCTTAGGCTGCCGCTGGCGGTATTAATGTAGCCAAACGCGCTACTGTAGTTACCGTTGGTGACACTCCCTACACCAAACGCACTGCTCATCAGCCCGCTGGCTTGGGTCACCCGGTCAATGCCCGCATCGAACACGCCATCGCCGTCCTCGTCGTACCAGGTGCCCACCGCGATGCTGTTTGCCCCGTTGGTGGTGCCGGCAGCACTGTTGCCGGCCACGCTGCCCACGCCGATGGCCACGCTGTTGTTGTCGTAGGCGGTGCTGCCCACGCCCACCGCAACGGCGTCGTCGCCGGTCGCCCCGTCGTTGTTGTAGTTGCCGGCGGCGCTATTGGTGTTATTGACGCTGAAGAAATGCACGGCTGTGCCACCACTGACGCCGGCGATGGCGTCAGTCAACTGCCCAAAGTTCACCGCATCGGTGGCGTTGATGCCCGCCGCCACATGAACCAGGCGGGCGTTGCGGTCGCTGCCGTAGGCATTGCCGTTTATATCCAGATCGACCGCCGCGTGGCCGAACGAGACCACGCCGGCTTCGTCGGCCACCGCCTCGTAGCCGATGGCGGTGCTGCCCTCCTTCAATCCCCGGCTGCCGTAACCGATCGCGACGCCTTTATTCACCGTCACTGCAGCGTGAGTGCCGATCGCAACGCTGAAATTGCCCGAGACCGAGCTATGACTGCCGAATGCGTTGCTGTAATGCCCGTAGACATTGTTAAAAGTACCTACCGCGTTGCTCCTTTCACCTTGAACAACGTTTTGGGTGCCAACTGCGTTGCTGTAGTTGATGACTTCGACGGTGTGGCCGACTAGATTCCATGTGCCAAACGCGTTGTTGAAATTGCCGATGACGGTGTTGCCGGAGCCAACCGCACTGTTCAACACGCCGTCAACGTAGTTCAAGGCGCCGAGCGCGGTGCTTGAGTCGCCAATGACGGAACTCCCCACGCCGAACGCACTGTTGCTATCTCCGTTGACCTGGGTCAGCGTGCCGTTGAGATCCTTGGTGCCTGGCAAGGTCGAGTAATACCAGGTACCCACCGCGACGCTGTTGTTGTCGTTGGCGATGGCATTGGTACCCACGGCCAGACTGCTGTCGCCGCCGGCGGTGCTGCGCACGCCCACCGCAGTGGCATCCGTGCCGGTCGCCCCGTCGTTGTTGTAGTTGCCTGCGGTGCTGTCGGTGGAATTCACGCTGAAGAAATGCAGCGGGGCGCCGCCACCACTGACGCCGGCGATGGCCGCATCCAGCTGGCCCTTGTTGACCGCATCGGTGGCTGACGTACCCGCCGCAAGATGGATGATCTGGCGCTGCGTGGTCGCGCTGCCCACCGACACCGCATAGTCGCGGTCGGCGATCGCCTGGTAACCGATCGCGGTGCTGCCAATGTTCAGCGCCTGCGAGCCGTAACCGAACGCGCTGCTCCATTGGCCGCTGGCCGTGTTCAGACTGCCGAAGGCACTGCTGCCGATGCCGCTGGCGGTATTGAAGAAGCCGAACGCGCTGCTCTTGTTGCCGCCGGCGGTATTGGAGAAGCCGAACGCACTGCTGAAGAGCCCGCTGGCGTCACTGCCCACGCCGAACGCGCTGCTGTGCGTCCCGGAGGCCTGGGTCAGCCAATCGGTGCCCGCATCGAACACGCCATCGCCGTCCTGGTCGTACCAGGTGCCCACCGCGATGCTGTTGCTGCCGCTGGCGGTGGCGGGATCGCCGTCGCCCGCCACGCTGCCCACGCCCAGCGCCACGCTGGTGTTGTCCGTGGCGATGCTGCCGTTGCCCACGGCCACGCTGCTGGTACCCAGCGCAACACCGACTTCGTCGTTACCCGGCGAGCCGTCGCCATTCTTGTCCCACCAGCCACTCAGCACCGTGCTGTACGCGCCGCTGGCGTAGCCGCCAAAGCCGAACGCGCTGCTGCCGAAGCCACTGGCGATGCTCTGATTGCCGAAGACGCTGCTGTAGCTGCCGCTGGCCGTGTTGAGGAAACCGAACGCGCTGCTCCGCTCTGCGCTGGCGGTGTTGCCCACGCCGGATGCACTGCTGTAGCTGCCGGACGCGCTGTTCACCTGGTCGGTGCCGGCATCGAACACGCCATCGCCGTCCTGGTCGTACCAGGTGCCCACCGCGGTGCTGTTGCGGCCGATGGAGCCGGGATTGCCGTCGCCGGCCACGCTGCCCACGCCCACCGCCACGCTGAAGACGTCGGACGCCTGGGTACCGGCCCCCACGGAGACGCTGCTGGGGCCACTGGCGCTGCTGGTTTCGCCGGCGTCGACGGTCCCGTCGTTGTTCTTGTTCCACCAGCCGCTGAGCACCATGCTGCCCTGGCCACTGGCGCTGCCGCGAAAGCCGAATGCGCTGCTGGCGCTGCCGCTGGCGATGTTCGTGTAGCCGAATGCACTGCCGTACAAGCCATTCGCGGTGTTCATGTAGCCGAACGCACTGCTGGCAACGCCGCCCGCAGTATTGGTGTTGCCGAACGCGCTGCTGTACGCGGCACTGGCGGCGTTGAGCAGGCCGAACGCGTTGCTGCTGCCGCCGCCAGCGGTATTGCCCACGCCGAACGCGCTGCCGAAATTGCCGTTGACGGTGTTCAAGACATCTCCGGCATCGAACACCCCATTGCTATTGGCGTCGTACCAGGTGCCGAACGCCGCGCTGTTGGCACCCAGGGCGCGATTGCCGTCGCCGCAGGCTACGGCTTCCGCGCCGGCGGCACTGTTGGGCTGGCTGGGTGTCGCCGGCGTGGTGGTGCAGACCACCCCGGCCAGCGCCGGCGTGGTCAGCAACGACAAACCGCCGCTGACAGCCAGCGACAGCACGGAACGGCGGACATTGCGGCGAGACATGCGCATGGCGATTTCCCCGAAGGAACCGCCAGTCACCATGCCGCCCGGCACAGCCGTCGCCGACGGTCGTGCCGCCTAAAGTATGCACATGGGCGCGGCTTGAACATCCACGAAATCAGGTAGGCCGGAGGGCGAATCGCCCGCGCACTCACCCAGCCAGCGGCATCTCCAACCGCAGCTCCATGCCCGGCGCCCTGTCTCGCACCTGCAAATCGCCGCCCAGCCGCATCGCGCGCAACCGCATCGACGCGAACCCCGCACCGCCGCCTTCCATGCGCAGCATGCTGCTCGCCGGCAAGCCCACGCCATCGTCGCGCACGCTGATTTCGAGCCGTTCTCCCGCGCGCGCGATGCGCACGTCCACCCGTTGCGCGCGGCTGTGCTTGAACACATTGGTCAGCGCTTCCTGCAACAGTCGCAGCAGGTCGAGGCTGCGCGCAGGTTCCAGGTGCAGACCGTCGATGCCTTCCACCTGCCAGTAGGCGTCGATGTCCGCCGCTTCCAGCAAACGGCTGGCGCGATGCCGCAGCGGCGCGATCAATGCGGCCAGGTCCGCCTGTTCCTGCGCGGTAGTATCGATCACCAGGCGCAGGTCGTCGCGCATATCCTTCAGCATCGACACCAGGCTTGCCTCCGATGAAGTTTCCGGCGCCTGTTCGAGTCGCGCGATGGCGCCGACCAGAGTGCCGCCAAAACCATCGTGGAGGTCGCGCACCAGTTGCAGGCGCTCGCCGGCGCGGGTGTGCGCGAGTTCCAGCGCGTGTTGCTGGTTCATCGTCTGCGCAAGCTGCGAGGTCGCCGAATGCACTTCGCGGGTCAGTTCGGCGTTGAAGCCTTCGACACGCTTCATGGTGTTGGCAAAGCGATAGGCCAGTACGAAGGCCGTGCCGAGGACGGTCAATGGGGACAACAGCGCGCCGAGGTAAGTCGATGCCTTCATCCAGCACAGATAAATGGCAAGGTCGTGGAAGGACACCACCAGCGGGACGCTGACGCAGGCCGCCAGCACCAGGTAATCGATGCGACGCTTGCGCAAGGCATAGCCGATGAAGGCGAGGTTGGCGACATACACGAAGGCGACCGCCGGGATCAGATAGGTATTGCGCTGCGTCCCCATCCAGTCGGGAATGATCGGAACCAGCACCAGCGCCAGCAAGGCAATCACCAGCAACGCGCGCTCGATGCGCGGCCAGCGGCGATTGCAGTAGCGCAGCAGGAAGATCGCATGCGTCACCACCATCGCCACGAAGGTGGCCGAGATGAAGGCCTGCCACATGTTGGTGGTCGGGAATGGCCAGATATTCTCGACGATGTAGTTACTGCCATACAGGCTGCCGAAAAAGCCGCTGAGCGCGTACCAGCCATAGGTGGTGTCCTGCTGGCGCACCAGCCAGAACAACCCGAACAGCGAAGCGACGACGATGCCGATGGTGAAATAGAGGATCTGCAAATCGCGGCGAATGAAGACGGCTTCGCTGAAGCTGTCCTGCAGCGCCTTGGCATCCCCGACCGACACCGTACCGAGGCCCGGTACGTATTCGCCGAGTCCCGACACCCGCACCAGCAGCTCGTTCTCGCCCTGTTTCAACAGTGGCGCCTGCACCACGTAATGGCGCGGCACGTGCCATTTGCGCGACAACGGCTCCACCAGCGATGCATCGCGATCAATCACGCTACCGTTGAGCCGCACCTCGGCTGCCATGCCGGTGTAATCGAGCAGCAGGCCGGTGGGCACTTGCGCGTCGGCCTGATTCCATCGCACGCGATACCAGACCACGCCATCGTGATCCGGCCAGCGCTCGCCCCAATCGTCCTGCAAGGTCACCGACACCCAGCCGTCGATCGGCGGCGTCTGCGCGTTCCAGTCCGAACGCGCGGCCTCCGCTTTCGCGATGGTGATCGGTGCGGCTTGCGCCTGCGCGATACCAGCGCAACACCACAGCAGCAGGGCGAGCACCGCGCGCAGGATCATTGCAGCAGGCCGCGTTCGCGTGCGGCATGCACGGCCTCGGTACGCGAGCGCACCGCCAGCTTGCGGTAGATGTTGCGGGTATGGGTTTCGATGGTCAGCCGCGACAGGCCGGTGGCCTCGGCGATCTCGCGGTTGCTCAGGCCGCGTTCGACGCTGCCAAGGATCTCGTATTCGCGTTCGGACAGCCGCGGTGCATCGGACATCAAGAGTGGTGCGGCCTTCGGCACCAGCTGCAGGATGCGCCGCGCGATGACCGGATCGATCGGCGCGCCGCCGCGCTGCAGGCTGCGCAGATGCATCGCCAGTTCGATGTCCTCGGCGTTCTTCAGCAGGTAGCCGATCGCGCCATTGCGCAGCGCGGACAGGATGGTGCCTTCCTCGGCCCACGACGACAGCACCACTGCCGGCAGCTGCGGCGCATGCTCGCGCAGCCAGGCGATGAAGTCGACACCGTTGCCGTCCGGCAGTTGCACATCGACCAGGACCAGGGTGTAGTCGCCGCGGGCGGCATGCTCGCGCGCGGTCGCCACATCGCCGGCGACATCGATGCGGATGTCGTCGCCGCCGACTTCGCGCAGCAGGCGCTGCGAGCGCGCCTGCATCGCAGCGTCGTCTTCCACTACCAGCACTGATGTCAGCGCGATTTCGCCCGCTTGCATCCCGTAGCGATTCCTTTCAGCCGGCGGCCGATCCCTTCATCATCATACGTTTACTGGCCGACGTATTGCCCATCGAGTCACGCACTGCCGGCTATTGAAGCTGTGCCTGCAACCACGCCCCACGCTGCGTGGCCGGTTGTGCCAACAGTTCCGCACGCAAGGCCGCGCGCTCCTCCGGCGGCGTGCTCTGCGCAAGCCGCGCACAGGCATCGATGTCTTCCGGCGCCGCGTCGCGCAGGAAGCGCAACAGGCGTTCGCGTTCCGCGGCATCGACGTAACCGAACAGCGCCGCGATGCGCGGCCAGTCGCGGCCCAAGCGCGGGCCCAGCCGCCAACCGGCGCGCGCATCGGAGGTTTGCGCGGCGAAACGTTCGCGCAGGAGCCGTTGTTCCTCGCCCGAAAGCTGGCGGACGCGTTGGCCGATGCCGCGCAGCTGCACGCGCTCGCCCGCCTCCAACGCCTGCCATGCCTGCCAGTGCCCGCGTTGCACGCCGCGCATGCGCGGCGACAAGGCCTCCCACTGCCGCACGCGCTGCGCGATGGCGGCCGCTTCATCGGCGGCATCGCGCACGCGCGGTTGCTCGCTGGCGCTGGCGATCGGCAATGGCACGGCATCCGCCGCCGCGGGATCGGATGCATTCGCCAGCCATGCCAGCAGGGCGAGCCGCTCGGCGTACCAGGCTTCCTGCGGCGCGGCCAGTTGCGCGCGGTCAGGGTGCAGGGCGATGTCGCCGGCATCGAAACGCGCCTTCGGCGCCGCCGCGGCCGGCAACGCCTCGCGCTTGATGCTGGCGAACCACTTCGAAATCGTTTCGCGTCCCGCCGGGTGGATGAAGAAGGCCGCGGAAAACGCCAGCACGCAGGCCAGCACGCCCAGCCACAGCCAGCGCGAGTCCTGCGATGGCAACGGTTCCGCCTTCGCTTTCGGCAACCGCCGGTCGCCGCGTGCGGATTCCGCCACCGGCCTTGCCAGCGGCGCCGGCGCAGGTGCGCGCTCGAGTTCGCGCTGTGCCGCCGCACGCCAGGCGCGCCAGACATCGACATCCGGCTGGCCCAGTTCGTTGCGCGGCAGGCTGTCGCGGATCATCGCCTGGTAGGCCGGCACCGCCAATCCCAGCGATGCCGCGGCGGCCTCGTCGTCCAAGCCCGCGACCAGATGCAGCAGCACGCCCGCGCGTTGTGCGGGCGGCAGCCTGGCAACGCCGGGCAGCAGCGCAGACGCGTCCGGCATCGACGCCTGGCGCAGCGAGGGCGTGGCCAACAGCAATCGCCAGTATTGCTGCGGCCATTGCGCCAGCGGCCACTGTCCGGCTTCCGCGGCGAACACCCGCGCGACGGCGGCCAGCGCATGCTCGCCACGCCCAGGGTCGCCTGCCTGCACGGTGGCGAATAGCCGCGCACGCTTGTCCAGGCCGCGCAGGAACGCGGCAACGGCAGCCGGCGAGGGCGGGGCAGGGCTGGGGGTCATTGCAGGCAGGGTTTCACACCGCAATCTTAGCCGCGCCAGCCGTTGGTGACCGACGAAACGAATGCTTGACAGCCCGCGTGCATGCGGCTCCGCCAGCGGTGATGCGGTCTGTGGGTAAAACGGTTGTGCACAGGCGTCATAAAAGCTTCACTGCCCAGTGTTCCACGGTTTTTCGGGCAGGCATGACAATTGCGTTTCACGCACAAGTGCTTGTTTTGAAAGGATTTGGATGCAATGGCTGTTTTTTCGCCAATCCCGGCGCGACGCTTGTTGTACGGCCCTTGCGCACGCTGGCCCAAGCAGGATGCACAGACTTATCCACAGATGATGTGGATAAAGACATTTTCTTAATGATGTCGGGCAGTTACGCGCCTTTCATCAGTAAAGCCTGAGTTGTGCCGCGCAAACCGGCCCACAACCCCATTCGCCACCGCCGCAGTCTGGCCAGCCTGCCCTAGACTGGCGGCATGCAGGCCACCCGTCCGGTACTGCACGTGGCCCTGCCCGTGCCGTTGCCACGTCCTTTCGACTACTTCCCGCCACCCGGCATCGATCCCGCATCGGTGGCGGTCGGCCAGCGCATCCTGGTGCCGTTCGGCGCGCGCGAGCTGTGCGGCATCGTCACCGGCCATGGCGTGGCCGAGGCCGGCATCGAACCCAAATCCGTACTCGCCCTGCCCGATCCTGCGCCGCTGCTGCAGGGCGAACTGTTCGCTTCGCTGCAGTGGCTGTCCGGCTACCTGCATGCGCCGCTGGGCGAGGTGTTGGCCACCGCACTGCCCGCCGCCTTGCGGCGCGGCGAGCCGCTGCCGGACACCACCCAATACGGATGGCGATTGAGCGAGGCCGGCCGCACCGCATTGCCATCGATGCGCGCAGGCAAACCGAAAGCGCTGGCGACGCTGTTCGAATCAGTTCGCGACGAGGAATGGCTGGATGACGAAGTCCCCGGCTGGCGTTCGGCCTTGCGCGGCTTGCGCGAACGCGGGCTGGTTGAGCGCATCGAAATGGGGACGGAGGGAATTAAGCCGCACTTAATTCCCTCCGTCCCCGTTTCCCTCAACTCCGAACAGCAGACCGCCGCCGAGACCATCCGCGCGGCAGATGGCTTCGCCGCGTTCCTGCTGGACGGCGTCACCGGCAGCGGCAAGACCGAGGTGTATCTGGACGCGATCACCGACTGCCTCGCGCGCGGCAAGCAGGCGCTGGTGCTGGTACCGGAGATCGGCCTCACCCCGCAGGCACTGGCGCGGTTCCGCGCGCGCCTCGGCGTGCCGATTCATGCGTTGCATTCCGGCCTCAACGACAACGAGCGCGCGCGCAGCTGGATGGCGGCAGCGCGCGGGCAGGCGCGGGTGATCGTGGGCACGCGCTCGGCGGTATTCGTGCCGCTGCCCGATGCCGGGCTGATCGTGGTCGACGAGGAACACGACGGCAGCTACAAGCAGTTCGACGGCATCCGCTACCAGGCGCGCGATTTCGCCATCGTCCGCGCGCGCGCGCTGGGCGTGCCGATCGTGCTGGGCAGTGCCACGCCCTCGCTGGAATCGCTGCACAACGCGCAGTCCGGCCGCTACAACCATCTGCGCTTGCGCCATCGCGCCGGCAATGCGAAGCCGCCCGCCGTGCGCGTGGTCGATGTGCGCAAGCAGCCGTTGCAGGCCGGCTTGTCGAATACGGCACTGGATGCGATTCGCGCCGCTTTGCAAGCCGGTGGACAAGTGCTGGTGTTCAAGAATCGCCGCGGCTATGCGCCGGTACTGCTCTGTCACGACTGCGGCTGGAGCGCGCATTGCACGCGCTGTGGCACTCCGGACAAACCCAGCGCAATGACCGTGCATGCAGGTGGCCACCGCCTGCAATGCCATCACTGCGGGCATCGCCGCGCGGTGCCGCTGGCCTGCCCGGATTGCGCCAGCCTGGGCCTGCAGCCGCAGGGTGCGGGTACCGAACGCATCGAGGAAGTGCTGAAGGAGCGCTTTCCCGACACGCCGGTACTGCGCATCGACCGCGGCAGTTCGCAACGCCGCGACGCCATCGAACACCACTTCGCCGAACTCGGCAGCCAGCCCGGAGTTTTGGTTGGCACGCAGATGCTGGCCAAGGGTCACGATCTACCGAACCTGACGCTGGTCGTCGTGGTCGGCGTCGACGAAGGCCTGTTCTCCGCCGACTTCCGCAGCGGCGAAAAGCTCGCCCAGCTGCTGATCCAGGTCGCCGGCCGCGCCGGCCGCGCCGACAAGCCGGGCACGGTGTTGGTGCAGACGCATCACCCCGAACATCCGCTGCTGCTTACGCTGATCGGTGGCGGTTACCACGCGTTTGCCGATGGCGAAATCGCGCTGCGCGAAGCCGCTGCGTTTCCGCCGTTCGCGCATCTCGCCCTGCTGCGTGCGGAAGCGAAGCATGCCGATCCGCCGATGCAGTTCCTGCAGCGCGCGAAGGAACTATTGGGCGATGCCGGCATCGAAATCGCCGGCCCCTTGCCCGCGCCGATGCCGCGCCGCGCCGGCTATCTACGCGCGCAGCTGATCCTGGCCTCGAACGAACGCCGCCGCCTGCATGCCGCGCTGGATGTAGTGATGCCGCAACTGCAAGCACTGCCCGAGGCACGCAAACTGCGCTGGTCGCTGGATGTCGATCCGGCGGAACTCTACTGAACGACAATCGCCGCAAGACAAGACGACGACACCGATGAGCAACCAACTCGAACAACTGCGCCAACTCTCCACCGTGGTCGCCGACACCGGCGACATCGACGCCATCGCCCGCTTCCGGCCGATGGATGCCACCACCAATCCTTCGTTGTTGCTCAAGGCCGCCGCGCTGCCGGCGTATGCGCCCTTGCTGGATGCCGCCATCGCGCAGGCCGCAGGCGATGACCGCGTGGGCGATGCCTGCGATCGCCTGGCGGTCGCCATCGGCGGCGAAATCCTCAAGCTGATCCCCGGCCGCGTCTCCACCGAAGTCGATGCGCGCTTGAGCTTCGACACCGAAGCCACCATCGCCAAGGCGCACCGGCTGGTACAGCTGTATGCGGATGCCGGCATCGGCACCGACCGCCTGCTGATCAAGATCGCATCGACGTGGGAAGGCATCCGCGCCGCCGAACGGCTGGAGCGCGACGGCATCCACTGCAACCTGACCTTGCTGTTCTCGTTCGCGCAAGCCGCCGCCTGCGCCGAAGCCGGCGTCTTCCTGATCTCGCCCTTCGTCGGCCGCATCCTCGATTGGCATCTTGCGCATGGCATGCAACCACCGACCGCGCCGCAGGACGATCCCGGCGTGCAGTCGGTCGCGCGCATCTGGCAGCACTACAAGCGCCACGGCTACGCCACCGTGGTGATGGGCGCGAGCTTCCGCAATACCGGCGAAGTGCTGGCGCTTGCCGGTTGCGACCGACTGACGATTTCACCGGAACTGCTGGCCGCGCTGGAACAGTCCGATGCCACGGTCGCACGCGCATTGGTCGATACCGGCGAACGCGCCGCGCCGCCAACGTCGCTAGATGAAGCGAGCTTCCGCTGGCAGCACAACGAAGACGCGATGGCGACCGAAAAACTCGCCGAAGGCATCCGCAAATTCGCCGCCGACCAGCGCACGCTGGAAGCGCTGGTGGCAAAACGGATGGGTTGAGCGATGGCGATGCCGCATGTGGTGATCATCGGTGGCGGTTTCGCCGGGTTGTGGGCCACGCGCGCACTGGCATCGGCGAAGGTGCGGATCACCCTGGTCGATCGCGGCAACCACCATCTGTTCCAGCCGCTGCTGTATCAGGTCGCCACCGCCGGCCTGTCCGCGCCCGACATCGCCGCGCCGCTGCGGCAATCCTGCGCAAGCAGGACAACGTCGAAGTGCGGATGGCGACGGTGACCGGCATCGCTGCGAACGCGAAACGAATCACGCTAGACGATGGCAGCACGCTCGATTTCGACTATCTCCTGCTCGCCAGCGGCGCCACCCATGCCTACTTCGGCAACGATGCGTGGGCCGAACACGCACCCGGCCTGAAGACGCTGGATGACGCGCTGGATCTACGACGCAAGCTCCTGCTCGCCTTCGAACGCGCCGAAGCCGCCAGCGATCCTGCAGAACGCGAGGCATGGCTGCACTTCGCCATCGTCGGCGGCGGCCCGACCGGCGTTGAACTCGCCGGCACCCTGGCCGAAATCGCGCGGCACACACTGAAGGATGAATTCCGCAACATCGATCCATCGAAAGCGCGCGTACGCCTGATCGAAGCCGGCCCGCGCGTGCTGGCCGCCTTCCCCGAAGACCTCTCGGCCAAGGCGAAACAGCAGCTGAAAAAACTTGGTGTCGAAGTTTCGCTCGGCATGCCGGTGAAAGAGATCAACGCAGACGGCTACATGCTGGGCGATACCTTCGTTCCCGCGAAGACCGTGGTCTGGGCCGCAGGCGTGGCGGCATCACCCTTGGGCGCGCTGCTGGGCGTGCCGCTGGATCGCGCCGGCCGCGTACGGGTGGAAACCGACCTCAGCATTCCGGGCCATCCTGACATTTTCGTTGCCGGCGACCTGGCCGCGCTGATGCAAGCCGACGGCAAGCCCGTGCCCGGCGTTGCACCGGCCGCCAAGCAGATGGGCCGCGTGGTCGCACACAACATCCGCGCGCGATTGGCAGGCAAACCAACGGAACAGTTCGCATACAAGGACTACGGCAACCTGGCCACCATCGGCCGCATGGCCGCAGTGGTCGATCTTGGGCGATTGAAGTTCTCCGGCATGCTGGCCTGGTGGTTCTGGCTGGTGATGCACGTGTTCTTCCTGATCGGCTTCCGCAACCGGCTGGTGGTGCTGCTCAACTGGACGTGGGCGTATTGGAGCTACCAGCGCGCGGCGCGGATCATCCTGGGCAAGGCGGGGCGCAACGGCCACGGCGGATAAGGCAGGGATTTCCGGCCGGCTTGACGATATAGGTCAATTGTCCTAATTTTACTAGGACGATTGACCTAATAATTGCCGGAGCCGCCGACGATGACCGCATTGTTCTCCCCGCTTTCACTGGGCGATCTGACCCTGTCCAACCGCATCGTGATGGCGCCGATGACCCGCAACCGCGCCGACGAGCATGGCGTGCCCACTCCGATGATGGCGACGCACTACGGGCAGCGCGGCGACGCCGGCCTGATCGTCTCCGAGTCCTCGCCGGTCTCCGCGCAGGGCGTGGGGTATCCGCACACGCCCGGCCTGTTCGATGCCGCGCAGGCGTCGGCATGGCGTGCCGTGACCGATGCCGTACATGCGCGTGGCGGACGCACCTTCGCCCAGCTGCAGCATTGCGGACGGATTTCGCATCCCAGCCTGCAACGCGATGGCGCCCTCCCGGTCGCACCATCGCCGATCCGGCCGCGCGGACAAGCGGTTACCGCCAGCGGCATGCAGGACTTCGTAACGCCATGTGCGCTGCGCGTCGAGGAAATTCCCGGCGTCATCGACCAGTTCAAGCAGGCTGCGCGCCACGCACAAGCGGCAGGTTTCGACGGCGTCGAGATCCATGGCGCCAACGGTTACCTGATCGACCAGTTCCTGCGCGACGGCAGCAACCAGCGCATCGATGCCTACGGCGGCACGCCCGCGCGTCGGCTGACGCTGCTGATGGAGATCATCGAAGCCGTGGCCGAGGTATGGCCGCGCCAACGCATCGGCGTGCGGCTCAGCCCGGAGAACCGCTTCAACGACATGTCGGACAGCGATCCCGCCACCCATTTCGCGTTCCATGTCGGCGAACTGAGCCGCGCAGGGCTGGCCTACCTGCACGTGCTGGAAGGCGACATGTCGAACGACGCCAACGCACTGGATTACCGCGCGCTTCGCCGTTGCTTCGATGGCGCCTACATCGCCAACAACGGCTACGACCGAACGCGGGCGCAGCAAGCCCTGCGCAATGGCGATGCCGACCTGGTGGCCTTCGGCACCGCCTTCCTGGCCAACCCGGACCTGGTCACGCGGCTGCGCCACGGCTGGCCGTTGAACGCAGCCGACCCGAGCACTTTCTACGGCGGCGATGAGCGCGGTTACATCGACTACCCTGCCTACGACATGTCCGCCGAAACCGCCTCCCCATGAGCAAGGCCACCACCACCGCCAGCACCCGCGAACGCATCGTCCAGGCCGCCGACGACCTGTTCTATCGGCGCGGGTTCGAGAAGACCTCGTTCGCCGACATCGCGGCGGATGTCGCACTCGCGCGCGGCAATTTCTACTACCACTTCAAGAGCAAGGACGAGATCCTGGGCGCGGTGATCGCGCTGCGCGCTGCGCGCACCCAGGCGATGCTCGACGGCTGGACGCGCGGCGCAAACACGCCCGTCGATCGGCTGCGCTGCTTCGCCGACATGCTGATCCGCAACCGTAAGGACATCCAGCGCTACGGCTGCCCGGTCGGCACCCTGTGCGCCGAGTTGGCCAAGCTGGAACACGCCGCCAGCGGCGATGCGGGCATGATCTTCGGCCAGTTCCGCGGCTGGCTACGCATGCAGCTCGAGGCACTGGGCCGCAAGGACGATGCCGACATGCTTGCGATGCACCTGTTGTCGCGCAGCCAAGGCATCGCCGCACTGGCCAACGCCTTCCACGACGAAGCCTTCATCCGCCGCGAAGTCGCGCTGATCGATGCGTGGTTGCAGTCGTTGCAACCGATGCCCGAAAAGCATCCGGCGCGACGCACCAAAAACAACGCTCGATAGGGGACGACGCCATGCACATCATCTTCCTCCGCTTCGGCTCGAACCGTGCGCAGGCCAGCGAACATGCCGCCGCGCATCTGCAATGGATCCAGCAAGGCATCAGCAGCGGCGTGTTCCTGCTCGCAGGATCGTTGGATCAGGCGCAGGGCGGCGTGGTACTGGCAACCGGCATCGACCGCGCAGAGATCGAACGCGTTGTGGCCGAAGATCCGTTCGTAGCCCACGGCATCGTCGATGCGGAAATCCGCTCGATCACGCCCGCGCGCATGGCGGAAGGCATGGCCGCGCTGTTGCGTGATGTCGACGAATCAGCTGCGGCTGGCTAGCTTTTTCGCTTGTCCCGCACCTTCACCACCTGTCCTTGACGCTTGGTCTCGAACAGGCCAACCGCCTCGATCAAACTCACCAGCTTGGCGTAGCCGTAGTTGCGCGGATCGAACGAAGCCTGGTTGCGCACCTGCTTGCCCACGGCGGCGAGATTCACCCAGCCGTCTTCATCGTCGTCGTCCGCTTCGGACTCGATCGCGCTGCGCAGCATGTTCACAAGCCGCGTATCGCCGCGCAGTTTCTTGCCGTCCACCGGCTGCACCGCCGGCTGTTCCGTCGTGCTGGCGTCGCGTGCGGCGGCACCGAGCGCTTCCAGGTAGATGAACTGCGAACAGGCGGCGACGAAGGGCTCCGGCGTTTTCGCTTCGCCGAAACCGTACACGCGCAGGCCCGCACTGCGGATGCGCATCACCAGCGGGGTGAAGTCGGCATCGCTGGAGACCAGTGCGAACGCCTGCATCCGCCCGGAAGCCAGCAGGTCCATGGCGTCGATCACCATCGCGATATCGGAGGCGTTCTTGCCCTTGCTGTAGTCGTACAGCTGCACCGGCTGGATGGCGTAGGGATGCAGCGCCTTTTCCCAGCCCTTGAGGCCGGCCTTGGTCCAGTTGCCATAGGCGCGGCGCACGTGCGCCGCTCCATGGCGGGCGACCTCCGCGAGGATCGCTTCGATCTTCGCGGCAGGTGCGTTATCGGCATCGATCAGCAGGGCGATGCTGTTGTCTGCGTCGGCCATGGCACGCTCCGGTGGTGGTCGATGCAGCATAGCCGATGCCCATGACCGGTCATCGTTGGTGATGGCTAGGCACGCTCGATACGACAGGCATAGCAGCCACGACGTGCGTTGTGTGCGTGCAGGAACGCGACCTTCGGGTCGGCGAAGAAACGTTCGATCAACGATTCGAGTTCAGCACCTTCGGCAACCTCGGCATCGCGCATCCAGCCTTCGGTGTCGTAGGCGCGCACCGACAGCAGGCGGCTGTGTTGTTGTTCGGGGATCGCGTTGCGCAGCTCGCCCGTTGCCGTCGCCGATTCGCGGACGAAGATCGGGCCATCGCCGCGATACGGCGAATCGGCATCGAGATGACGCCAGTTGAGCAGCAGCAAGGTTTCGCCGGGTTCGGCATCTTCCAGCGTGATCCGGCAGGGGTAGCCGGGCTTGGCATCTGCCGTCATGCGCGTGATGCCACGCGCACGCAATTCGGTTTCGTCCAACCCGAACAACGACTGGAACGGTGCAAGCGGCAAGCCGCTGACGATGTAATCCATGGGTCGCTCCTTGAATGAAGCGACAGCATCGCAAGCCTGGCAAGGCGGCGAACTCCGTTTCTTGCGCCGCGCATGACAAGTATGCACGCGGCTGCGATCCTGCACGCCATCCACGCCGGAACATCCCATCGTGTCCTTCGCCCTGCAGCTGTTCGACCTGATCGGCATCTTCGTGTTCGCGCTCAGCGGCGGCGTGCTGGCGGTGCGCTATCGGCTGGATCTGTTCGGCGTGCTGGTGCTGGCCTGCGTCACTGCCGTGACCGGCGGCATCGTGCGCGACGTACTGATCGGCGCGATCCCGCCTGCTTCGCTGGCCGATTGGCGCTACCTGGCCACCGCGATCCTGGCCGGCCTGGTGACCTTCTGCTGGAGTGGCGTGATCGAGCGACTGCGCAACCCGGTGCTGATGTTCGATGCCGCCGGCCTGTCGCTGTATGCGGTGCTCGGCACCGGCAAGGCGTTGGCGTTCGGCCTGTCGCCGTTCGCTGCCACCCTGCTCGGGATCATCACCGGCATCGGCGGCGGTATCGCCCGCGACCTGCTGGTGGCGCGCACGCCGGTGGTGCTGCAGCAGACCGAGCTTTATGCGGTGGCGGCGATGGTCGGCGGTGGCATCGTGGCGATCGCGCATGCGCTCGGCTGGCCGCAGGTGCCGGCGATGGTGGTCGGCGCGCTGCTCTGCTTCGTCTTGCGCTTCGGGGCGATCCGCCGCGGCTGGCGGTTGCCGGTGGCACGCGCACCGGACGATCCCGACAAACCCTGATCTCCGAAACGCGAACGGCCCGGATCGCTCCGGGCCGTTTTTGATTGCTTCGATTCGCCGCGGCTTACGCCGCGAACAACGCCTTCATCTTCTTCAGCGCATTCGCCTCGACCTGGCGAATGCGTTCGGCGGAGACGCCGTATTCGTCGGCCAGTTCCTGCAGGGTCACCTTGCTGTCGGCATCCAGCCAGCGGCGCTTGATGATGTCGCGCGAACGCTCATCGAGCTTGGCCATGCCTTCGCGCAGCAGCTCCAGCTGGTTGTCTTCGCTGTCGGCGGATTCGTAGGCTTCGGCCGGGTCCACGTCATTGTTTGCGACGAGGTAGTTGGCCGGTGCCGGCGGGGCGTGGTCGTCGTCGGCATCATCCGGCGCATCGAAACCGATGTCGCGACCGGACAGGCGCGATTCCATTTCCAGCACTTCGCGTTCGCTGACGTTGAGGTCCTTCGCCACCGCACTGACTTCGGCCGCACTCAACCAACCCAGGCGCTTCTTGCTCTTGCGCAGGTTGAAAAACAGCTTGCGCTGCGCCTTGGTGGTGGCGACTTTCACGATGCGCCAGTTCTTGATGATGTATTCGTGCATCTCCGCACGAATCCAGTGCACCGCAAAGCTGACCAGGCGCACGCCGACCGTGGGGTCGAAGCGCTTCACCGCCTTCATCAGGCCGATATTGCCTTCCTGCACCAGGTCGCCCAGCTGCAGGCCGTAGCCGCTGTAACCGCGGGCGACGTGGATGACGAAACGCAGGTGCGACAGGATCAGTTCCTGCGCCGCGGCGATGTCGTTGTCTTCGCGCAGGCGACGCGCGAGGCGCTGCTCGTCCTCGACGGACAGCACCGGGATCTGGTGCACGGCACCGATGTACGCCTCCATCGAACCGAGCGTGCTCGGGATCGGCAGGTTGTTGGCGACCAATGCTTGGGACATCGAGACCTCTTTCATGTGGGTGATTTTAGCAGTCGCCATATCTGACTGCTAACCCTGCCAAAAGTTCATTAGTGTTCCGTTTATGGAACGATGGGCCGCACCAGCCCCCTCGCGCCACAGGAACGTCATGGGGACTATCAGGCGGGGGACAAGGCCCGGGCCGGCATGACGCCGACCCGGGAATCTGTCAGGGCTGGGGACGGGCCGAACCGGCCGTCAACATCCCCGTCTGATCACCCGGCTGCAGCATTGTCTGGCTCGGGCTCAGGCGCGGCAGCTGTCCGTAGGACAGGCGGATGCCGAAGGTATTGGCGAACAGGTCGCGGGCCTGCTCACGGCGGTATTCGAAAGCCAGGTTCCAGCCGTTGCCGAAGGCCATGTCGATGCCCGCACCGAAGCTCGCCACATCGTCGTTGTAGCTGCGCAGGCCCAGCAGATAGTCGCCGCTGCGCGGCAGCACCACGTAGTTGATGCCCGCATCGGCGTTGTTCTGCAGCGACTGCCGCCATTCCAGCATCCAGTAAGGCCGGATCATCGCCGTGTCGGTGCTGAAGGCGTAACGCCCCTCCACGCCTAGCGCCGCCGTGCTGCTGTCCACGTCCTGTTTGGCGTACTGCAAGTCGTAGATGCCCAACCCGGCCTCGCGGTAGGCGTCCAGCGTGGTGCGGCTGCTGTCCAGGCGGCCATAGCCGGTGTAGGCACCGTTCCCGGCGCGGTGCTCGTAACCCAGCGTCAGCGATCCGAACAGCTGGTCGCCATCGCGCTTGGCGGTCGCCGTGGCATTGGCCACCGCACTCCAGCGGACGATGTCGAAGTCCAGCCGCCCCCAGCCCAGGATGCCGTCCACGAACCACGCGTCCGCGCGCCACAGCCCGTACAGGGCCAGCGAGCGCTGGCGTGCATCCAGCGAGGAACGGCCATCGTCGAGGTCGCTGTCGTTCCAGCCGAAGCCGCCGGCCGCACCCAGCACCGCGTTGTCGCCGATCAGGCGATCCACGCCGAAGGTCACGCCGTCACTGTGGAAGTCGAAGCCCTCGCGGGTGCTGCGTGCATCGCGCTCGCCCACCACCACCGACCCGGCGCTCCAGAAGCCCCAGCCCTGCGGCATCGTCGGGGTCATCCCGGCCTGCCCGGCATTGAGCGTCAGGCCCAGTTGGCCCAGGCTGCCGCCCACCCGCAGCGCCACCGTGTTGGACGAGGCATTGCCGCCGCTGCGCAGCTGCTGCAGGCGGCCACGGATGTTGTCCTGCTGCACCTGTGCGAAGCGCACGCTGGCATCCACCTGCGCCTGCAGGCCGCCGGCCACCGAGGGATCCTTCGTCGGGTCCGGGCGGTCGCTCACGGTCAGGGTGATGCTGATCGAGGCGGCTTGGTAATTGGTGGTGGCCGCCTGCGTCGCGGTGAGCGTGGTGCTGCCTGCACCCACCAGCGTCACGGTGGTACCGCTGACCGTGGCCACCTGCGCGTTGCTGCTGGCGAAGGTGAAAGTGCCCGGGCTGGTGCTGGCCGGGGCGGGCAGGTCGAACGCAGCCTCACCGTAGACCTTGCTGATGTCCGTGGTCCATCCCAGCACGGGTGCCGCCTTGCCGATCATCACCGTAAGCGTCGCTTGCGGTGCGGCGCTGTAACTGGTGTTGCCGGCCTGGTCGGCGGTGATGGTGCAGGTACCGGCCGACAGCATCGTGACCGTGCTGCCGGCGACCGAGCACACGCCCGATGTCGTCGTAGCAAACACTACCGGATTGCCCGAGGCACCGCCCGTGGCCGCGACACTGAACGTACCACCCGGCGCATAGGTCGGCGTGGCGGGAGTGGCCGCAAAGCCGGCGATCGCCTGCGTGGCCTGGCTGATGGTGATGGTCTGCGTCACCTGCGTGGCGGCGGTGTAGTTCGCATCGCCGGCCTGGTCGGCGGCGATGGTGCAAGTGCCGGCGGACAGCATCGTCACCGTGCTGCCGCTGATCGAACAGACGGTCCCGGTCAGCGAGGAATAACTGACCGCGAGACCGCTGCTGGCGGTCGCCAGCGGGTTGAGGGCAAACGTCCCGTTCGGTGCGTAGGTCTGGTTCGTCTGCGCACCGAAGGTGATGGTCTGCGTCGCTTGGCCGATCACCGCATTCAGCATCTCCTGCGTGGCGGCGGTGTAGTTCGCATCGCCGGCCTGGTCCGCCGTCAACGAACAAGTGCCGGCCGACAGCATCGTGACTGTGCTGCCACTGACCGTACAGATGCTCGGTGAGGTGGAAGCAAACGTCACCGGGTTGCCCGAAGCACCGCCCGTGGCGCTGACGCTGAACGTGCCATTCGGTGCATAGGTTGGTGCGGCAGGATTGGCCGCAAAGCCGGTGATCGTCTGCGTGGCCTGACTGATGGCGATGGTCTGGCTCACCGGGGTTGCGGCGGTGTAGTTCGCATCGCCAGCTTGGTCGGCGGCAATGGTGCAGGTGCCGGCGGACAGCATCGTCACCGTGGTGTTGCTAATCGTGCACACGCCGGTCGTTTGCGAGGTGTAGCTGATCGCCAAGCCGCTGCTGGCGGTGGCGACCGGGTTCAAGGCGAAGGTGCCGTTCGGCGCGAAGGCCTGGTTCGCTTGCACGTCGAAGGTGATGGTCTGCGACTGCTGCCCCACCAGCACGCCCGTCGTCCCCGCGACATTGTTCAGGGTCAGGTCGGCATCGTTACCCACGGCATCCTGCACGCTGCCGCCGTTGGCCGAAAGCGCGCCCAGGGCGATGCCGTCGTTGTCGCTATCGCCCGCGACCACGGTGTAGCGGAACACCAGCGCGTTGCTGCCGGAGCCGGACAGGTAAGCCGCCTGCACGGTGGTGGTGCCGATCACCACCGCCAGCTGCGGGGTACCGGTGACCGTGACCGCTTCATTGAAGGTCACCGTGAAGTCCAGCGTCTCACCGCTCAGATAGCGCCCAGCGGCAGGCACGGCCACGGACGTCACCGCCGGCGGCGGTATGTAGGTGTACTGGCTTGCTGCACTGGTGCCGCCCGGCGTGGTCACGATGACATCCACGGTGCCGCTGCCTGCTGGTGCGGTGGCGGTGATCTGGGTATCAGTGTCGACCGTAAAAGAGCTGGCTACGGTTGTGCCGAAGTTCACCGCCGTGGCGCCGGTGAGACGGGTGCCGGTAATAGTGACCGTTGTCCCGCCTGCGGCCGGGCCGCTGGCGGGCGACAAGCCTGTAACTGTGGGAACTGGGGGTACGTAACTCGCGCAGATCTCTGCTTCACCATCGCCAGACTGCATGCCAGCCTGGTTGTAGATGACGTTCGTCAGGCCGCCGGTATAGGAGGCGCCGCCACCGCCACCGCCACCGCCACCGCCAGCGTTATTACCGCCGCCGCCGCCGGTGGCCGCACTGGCTCCATAGCCACCGCCACCGCCACCGCCGCCGCCGCCGCTGCTACTACTACCGCCGACGCCGCCGGGCTGGAAGGCGCCTGCGGGGAAACCGCTGGATGTGCCCCCGCCGCTGCCGCCGCTGCCCCGCCGCCGCTGCCGCCGCTGCGGCCGTCACCGCCGCCACCCTCGCCGCCGATGCCGGAGCCGTCGCCGCCGTAGCCGCCGCCGCCGCCCGCGACAGCAATCACAAAATTACCAGTAACTTTCGTCAGGCTGGTACCGCCGCCGCCGCTGTAGCCGCCCCCGTAGCGGTTGCCGCCGCCGCCGCCGCCGCGGCCGCCGCCGCTGCCGTCGCTACCGCCAATCACAACCTGGAAGGTGTCGCCCGCGCTCACGCTCAGCGTCCCCGCCACTAGACCGCCGTAGCCGCCACCTATGTCGCCGCCCAGCCGCAGGCCAACACCACCAATGCCATGCGCAGCCACGGGCGCCGCCCGGCCTTTTGATTCTTCCCCAACATGTGCAGTCCCCTGTGGTCGACATGAACTGTGACCGAGGCCTCGTTTTACCCCGCGGCCTCCCGGCCTGCAAGCGGCGGGCCGCACCTGCGGGCAGCGTTCAGCCGATGCCGGATGGCAGTACCCAGTCGATCGGCGTCTGCCCGGTACGAGCCAGGAATTGGTTGGCGGCGGAGAAATGCCCGCACCCCAAGAAGCCGCGATGGGCGGACAGCGGCGAGGGATGCGGGGCCTTCAGCACCCGATGCCGGCGGGCGTCGATCACCTTGCCCTTGGCCTGCGCGTAGCTGCCCCAGAGCAGGAAGACCAGGTTCTCGCGCTCGCGGTTGAGCACGTCCACCACGTGGTCGGTGAAGCCTTCCCAGCCCTTGCCCTGGTGCGAGCCGGGCTGGCCGGCTTCCACCGTCAGCACGCTGTTGAGCAGCAGCACGCCCTGCCTAGCCCACGGCAGCAGGCAGCCGTGATCGGGGCGGACGAAGCCTGTATCGCTGGCCAGTTCCTTGTAGATGTTGTGCAGCGACGGCGGCACATCGACCCCGGGCAACACCGAAAAGCACAGCCCGTGCGCCTGTCCGGGGCCGTGGTACGGATCCTGGCCGAGGATCACGACTTTCACCGCATCGAACGGGGTGGCGTCGAAGGCGGCGAAGATGTCCGGGCCGGCGGGATAGATGGTGGCGCCGGCCGCCTTGCGCTGACGCAGGAAGGCCGAGAGCTGCTGCATGTCCTCGCGCGCGAACCAGTCGCCGATGCGGGCTTTCCAACTGGGTTCGAGGCGGATGTCAGCCATGTGTCGCGCGAACCGAGCGTCCGGGCTTCATCGCGCTCTTCCTCACTGCGTTCCAGGCTCCGGCAGCTTCGCCAACCGCAGCTGGAACAGCGCCTTGGTCACCAGCAGGCGTTCCTCGATGGGCTTGAGCACCAGGTCATTGGCGCCTTCGCGCAACAGTGCGGCCTGGTTGTCGCGGTTGTCCTCGCCAGTCATCACCAACACTGGCAGGCGGCGCTTGCCGTAGCGGAACACGCCGCGGATCTGGTTGAGCAGTTCGCGGCCACTGAGTGCGCCTTTCAGGTACACGTCGGTCAGCACCAAATCGGCGCCGACATCGCCATCGCTGCGGCCGATGTACTTGTGCAGGTGCTCCAGCGCGTCTTCGGCGCTGATCACGTGCAACACCTGCATGTTCTGCCGTTCCAGCATGCGCTTGGTCGCCACCGCCACCACCCGGCTGTCCTCGACGTAGAGGATGCGTGCGCCTTCGATCGGCGCCGGCTGCACGTAGCCGCGGATGAAGGCGGCCAAGGCGCCGTGGCCGAGCGACTTGTCGAAATAGTCGGTGATGTCTTCGGTGAAGGCGCGGGTCTCAAGCGCTTCCTGCGCATTGCCGGAGACCACGATGATCGGCACGTAGGCTTGGCCCGCGGCTTCGCGCACCATTCGCGCCAAGGCCAGGCCATCGCCATCGGGCAGCACCAGTGCGGTGGTGACGAGGTCGACCGCGCCTGCGGCCAGCGCCGTGCGCGCATCGTCCAGGCCGCTACAGGCGATGACATCGGCATTGGGCAATTCGCGCAGCAGGGTGTCGCCGATCAGCTTGCGCACCAGTTTGCTGCCATCGACCACCATCACCCGCGGCGCATCGCTGACCACGTGGCGAAGATCCTGCTTCACCGCCATATCAGCGCCCTACCGGCCGGGTCTGGCGCAGGTAATGGCCGGTCACCAGGCCCGCACCCAACCAGCCCAACAGGCCGGCGGCGACCAGCACGCAGGCCGCCGGAAGCGGATCCAGCCCATGCAAGGTGAAACCGCTGCCGTATTCCGCGGCAAGATCGGCCAGCGGTTGGCGCAATGCCATCCATGCGGCGGTCAATACGGCGAGCGCCAATGCACCTGCGCCAAGGCCGTACCACACGCCGAGATACAGGAACGGCCGACGCACGAAGCCGTCGCTGGCACCGAGCAATTGCAGCACGCCGATTTCCTCGCGCCGCGACTGGATGTCCAGTCGCACGGTATTCCCGACCACCAACAGGGCACCGAGGCCCAGCAGCATGGCCAGCACCAGCACCGCGCGGCCGCCGAAGCGCAGCCATGCGTCCAGGCGTTCGCGCCAGATCGCATCGTGCTGCACGCGTTCGGCCTCGGGCAGGGTTTTCAGCGATTCGGCCAGCAACAGCTCGTCGCCCTTCGGGCTGACGCGCAGGACACTCGGCAACGCGGCCCGCGCCTGCTCCGCACCCAGTGCGTCGATCGCCGCGGCCAGGTCGGGGCGGGCGCGCAATTGCTCCAGCGCCTGCTGCGGCGTGACCAGTTCGACCTTGGCGACATCGCCGCGGGCGCGCAACGAATCGGCGATGACTTGTGCTTTCGCGGCATCGACCTCGGTGTTGAGAAACACCGCGATTTCGCGCGATTCGCGCACTTCGCCGCCCAGCCGCGCCACGTTGTCCAGCACCAGCCATAGGCCCAGCGGCAAGGCCAGCGCCACCCCCATCACGCCGATGGTGAGCAAGGTGGCCCACGGCTTGCGCAGCATGCGGCCCAGGCTGGCGACGATGCTGTAGCCGTGATGGTCGAGCCAGGCGCCGAAGCGGCTCGAATGCACGGCGCGCTCATTGACGTGCCGATCACTCATCGGCCAGGTCCTCCGGTGAGATGTCGTCCACCAGTCGGCCATGGTCGAGCACCAACACGCGCTTCTTCATGCGCTTGACCAGCCCGAGGTCGTGACTGGCGACCAGCACGCTGGTGCCGCGCTCCGGCAGTGCCGCGAACAGCGCCAGAATTTCGGCCGACAAGGTGGGGTCGAGATTGCCGGTGGGTTCGTCGGCGATCAGCATCGCCGGCTCGGCGATCACCGCACGGGCGATGCCAACACGCTGTTGTTCGCCGGCCGACAATTGCGAAGGCAACGCGCGCTCGCGTTCGCCCAGCCCGAGCTTCTCCAGCAACACGCGTACGCGCTTGCCGATCTCGCCACGGCGCATGCCGCGCAGGATCAGCGGCAACGCCACGTTCTCGGCCACGCTGCGATCCATCAGCAACTGGTGGTTCTGGTAGACCACGCCGACTTCGCGACGATGGTGGGCAATACGGCCACCGCGCACCTTCAGCAGGTTGCGCTCGGAAAACAGCACCGCGCCACGGGAGGGGCGTTCGGCCAACTGGATCAGCTTGAGCAAGGTGCTCTTGCCGGCACCGGAATGACCGGTGACGAACAGCATTTCACCGGCTTCGACCGAAAAATCGACCTCGGCCAAGGCGACGTGGCCGCCCGGGTATTGCTTGCTGACGTTATCGAAACGCAGAACCGTCATGCGCGGGCGTCGTGCGAGGGAAGCCGCAGTATCGCCCGTGGCGCTGGCCGCGGCCAGCGCGAACTTGCAGAAGCGTGGCGCGCTTAGTGCTGCTTGCTGGGCGAGCGGGTGACCAGCGATTTCAACCCGCGGCCAATGCGGGCCAGCAGCGACGGTGGCGGCGGCGCGGCGGCCGCCACAGGCGCCGAAACGGACGACTGCGACTGCGTGGCGGCTTCGCCATTCTCGATGCGCTGGCCGCCACGACGGCGACGGCGCTTGCGCGCGGGACGCTCACCCTCGACCGGCGCGAGTTTCGGCACGGCGGGTGCTGCAGCCGTGGTCGTGGCCGGCGTGGCTTCGCCCTCCACCCGCGGCTTGCGCGGCGGACGCGGGCCACGCTCACGGCGTTCGCCAGAACCGGAACCCGAACGCGGGCCGCTGCGTTCGCCACGGCCACCCGGACGGCCGCCACTGCGGCCACCGCCACGCTTGGCGTCCTCGGCGGCGCGCGCCTCGCGCACTTCCTTGAAGATCTCGCCGATGCTCTCGCCCTCTTCGGCATCGACCTCCACGCCTTCGCGCGGCTTGCGCGGGATCGCAACCAGCATCTCCGGGGTGACGTGTTCACCCGGGATTTTCTGGTCGATGTAAGCCTCGATGTCGGGCAGCGACATGCCGTAACGCTCGCAGGCGAAACTGATCGCGTCGCCTTCGGCGCCAAGGCGGGCGGTACGGCCGATGCGGTGCACGTAGTCTTCGGCATCGAACGGCAGGTCGTAGTTGTAGACGTGCGAGACACCGTCGATGTGCAGACCGCGCGCGGCCACGTCGGTGGCCACCAGCAGTTCCAGCTGGCCGGCCTGGAATTTCTTCAGCAGCGATTCGCGCTTCTTCTGCGGTACGTCGCCGCTGAGCACGCCGACCCGATAGCCGGCGCGTTCCAGCGCGCGCGCGACGCGTTCGACGAAGGCCTTGGTGTTGACGAAGACCATGGTGCGCGCGCCTTCGCTGCGCGACAAAAGGCCGATCAGCAGCGGGATCTTCTCTTCATCGGCCGGGTAATACACCTTCTGGCGCACGCGCGCGGCGGTGATCGATTCGGTTTCGACGACAAGCTTTTCCGGCTCGTTCATGTGCTCGTAGGCCAGCTCCAGCACGCGATGGCTGAGGGTGGCGCTGAACAGCAGGGTCTGGCGTTCGGTGCGCACCGGCATGCGCCGCAGCAGGAAGCGGATGTCCTTGATGAAGCCGAGGTCGAACATGCGGTCGGCCTCGTCCAGCACGCACATCTCGCAGGCGTGCAGGCTGACCACCTTGTGCTGCTTGACGTAGTCGATCAACCGGCCGGGGGTAGCGATGATGACGTCGGCACCACGTTGCAGCAGTTCGCGCTGCTTGTCGTAATCCACGCCGCCGTAGACCAGGGCGAACTTCAGGCCGAGGTCGGAGGCGAACTTCACCGCGTCCTTGTGGATCTGGATGGCCAGCTCGCGGGTGGGCGCCAGGATCAGTGCACGTGGGTCTTCCGGCTTGCGGTCGGCCAGCGCCGGGCGCTTGAGCAGGCGGTCGATCACCGCGACCAGGAAGGCCAGGGTCTTGCCGGTGCCGGTCTGCGCCTGGCCGGCCACGTCGCGGCCGTTCAGCGCCAACGGCAAGGTCAGCGCCTGGATCGGCGTGCAGCGGGTGAAGCCGGCGGCCTCCAGCCCGGCCAACAGGCTTGGATGCAGGTCGAAGGAGGAAAAAGTGATATCGGTCAGGGGTTTATCGGACACGGAGGCGGCCTCTGGCGGCGCGGCAGGCGTGTCCATCGGAACATCGCGTGCACGGTCGCACTTGTATGAATAGGGGGCAGCCACGCAGACTGTCCGGGAGATTCCGGGGCTGTTGATTCCCGGCACGGCACCTTGAAACCCATGGTGCATCCCCACAGTTTACCATCCCGGCGCAGTCGCCCCGGGCCCTGCTTCTGGAGCCGCCATGACCGACACCGTTTTGCACGCCACCGATGCTAATTTCGCCGACCAGGTGCTGGCCTCCGACCAGCCGGTGCTGGTGGATTTCTGGGCGCCATGGTGCGGCCCGTGCAAGATGATCGCGCCGGCGCTGGACGAACTGGCCGGCACCTACGCGGGCCGCGCCAAGATCGTGAAGGTGGATGTCGACCAGAACCAGCAGACCGCTCTGAAGTACCACGTGCGCAGCATCCCGATGCTGCTGCTGTTCAAGGACGGCCAGGTGCAGGCCACCCAGATCGGCGCGGTGGGCAAGGCCCAGCTGGCGCAAATGATCGACAAGTCGCTCTGATCCCGCTTTCTCCCGCTCCCGCTGGCGGGAGCGGGCTTGGGGTGAGGATGGCTCCCGCTGAACGCCAGCCACCCCGCCTGTTGCGCGCCATGCCGCGCCAGTGCTAGTTTTCCGCCTGACCCGGCGCCGCTTTACCGCGACACACCGCCTCTTGGGCGCGCCGCACCCCATCTGATTCCTTTCCCAGCCCCACCTGCAACGGGTGGGCTCGCAACGCAAGCGAGGATTTTTCCCTTGTCAGACCCGACCAACGACGCCACCGGCGAACCCGCCGAGAAGCGCGTGCGCAAGACCCGCGTGGCCAAGCCCAAAGACGCGTTGACCGTTCCCCCCATCGAAGACGCCAAGCCGGCCCCGCCGCCACGCGCCGAGCCCGTGCAGGCCGTCACTGCCGACGCACCGCCACCGCCCGCCGCGCCTGCGCAAGCCACTTCGCCCGAGGCGCCGGCCGGCCAAGCTGGCAGCGAAGCCACGAGCGGCGGCAACGAAGCCGGCGGTTTCGAACAACGCGACGGCCAGCCGCGCCATGGCAACAACAACCGCCGCGAGCGCTTCAAGAACCGCCGCGACCGCCAACGCGAGCGCTACCGCGACAATGGCATGCAGGACGACGGCGGCAACGGCGAGAACTTCGTGCCGCGCCCGCACCCGCAGGTGCCGGAAGGCTTCCCCACCTATTCGCTCGGCGACCTCAAGCGCATGCCGGCGCCGAAGCTGCTGGACATCGCCGAGCAGCTGCAGATCACCGACGGCGTGGCGCGCGCGCGCAAACAGGACATCATCTTCGCCATCCTTAAGGTGCTGACCCGCCACGGCGAAGGCGTGCAGGCCGATGGCGTGCTGGAAATCCTGCCGGACGGCTTCGGCTTCCTGCGCGCGGCCGAGGCCAGCTACCTAGCCGGCCCGGACGATACCTACATCTCGCCCTCGCAGATCCGCCGCTTCAACCTGCGCACCGGCGACCACGTCTCCGGCCGCATCCGCTGGCCGAAGGACGGCGAGCGCTACTTCGCGCTGAACATCGTCGACACCATCAACGGCGAGCCGCTTGAGGCATCCAAGAACAAGGCCCTGTTCGAGAACCTCACCCCGCTGTTCCCGCGCAAGCGCTTCAAGCTGGAACGCGGCGACGGTTCTTCGGAAGACATCACCGGCCGCATCCTCGACCTCATGGCCCCGCAGGGCAAGGGCCAGCGCGCCCTGATCGTCAGCCCGCCAAAGGCCGGCAAGACGATGATGATGCAGCAGATCGCCACCGCGATCACGACCAACCACCCGGACGTGCACCTGATCGTGCTGCTGATCGACGAGCGCCCGGAAGAAGTCACCGAGATGCAGCGCACCGTGCGCGGCGAAGTGATCTCTTCCACGTTCGATGAACCCGCCGCGCGCCACGTGCAGGTCGCCGAAATGGTGATCGAGCGCGCCAAGCGCCTGGTCGAACACAAGCGCGACGTGGTGATCCTGCTCGACTCGATCACCCGCCTGGCCCGCGCCTACAACAACGTGCTGCCGAGCAGCGGCAAGGTCTTGACCGGCGGCGTGGACTCCAACGCCCTGCATCGGCCGAAGCGCTTCTTCGGCGCCGCGCGCAACGTGGAGGAAGGCGGCAGCCTGACCATCATCGCCACCGCCCTGGTCGATACCGGCAGCGCGATGGACAAGGTGATCTACGAGGAGTTCAAGGGCACCGGCAATTCCGAAGTGCACCTGGACCGCCGCATCACCGAGAAGCGCGTGTACCCGGCGATCGGCGTGAACCTGTCCGGCACCCGCCGCGAAGACCTGCTGATCGAGCCGGAGCTGCTGCAGAAGATCTGGATCCTGCGCAAGCTGCTGCACCCGATGGACGAGATCGCGGCGATGGAGTTTCTCTTGGACAAGATGAAGAACACCAAGTCCAACGACGAGTTCTTTAGTTCGATGAAGCGGTGAGTGCCGCAACATTCGGCATTTGTAGGTACAGCAAAAAGCCCCGCATCGCGGGGCTTTTTGTTTGTACGGCGGCCGTCATCAGCCTGCAGGGATTGGCGTGATCATGACCGGGGAATTCTGCGCGATCGGCAGCGGGCCTGACGGCATCGAAGCCGCCATGCATTCCTTCGACGACCGAACGAACGCCCCTTCCCGTTCTTCACAACACGCCCCCGATCACATTTTTGTCGCTGAGCCCAAAAGGCGACGAGCCGGCGAGGTACTCGCCGTCGTTGAGGTCGGAAACGCCAACAGCTCGCTCGTCCTCCGTGCCAAGCAACCAGGGCACCGGGTAGTTCGGCCCACGAAATTCCTGGCGCCACTTGCCGGCCAGGGATTCGCTGCTGGCCCCGCCTGACGAAAGGACGTATTGGACGGGAACCCGCACAGTGAGGTCGCTCGCCTTCAATCCAGCAACCTCCTTCGCTTCGACCTTGAATTTCCACTTCGCAGCTGCCCCGGCCGCATTCTTTTCCAGCATCACTCGGGCGCGGTCCAGCAGTTCAGGCTTGCCTTTGACATTGAGCAAGCTCGATTGCGACGCGAACACGTCCGCCACCGTGCCATCACGGTTCAGCCGTACGTTCAACAGCACCAAACCCTCGACACCGGCGAGCTGCATGCCTACCGGATAACCTGGCGGCGTCATCTTGATCGACGTGATCGAAACCACCGGTTCGGGCTCGGCAGGCTCGCCGGCAAGCCCAAGCGTCTTGCCCTGTTCAGCCAACGCCTGCGCTGCGGCGCGTTCCGCGTCGTATTCCTCCTGGGTGTTGGAACGGAATACGACGTTGTCGACCCGTACCTCGTAGCCGCCTTTCACCTCGGTAGCCGCCAGCGTGATCCGCATCGGCGATTTCGCGGCAGCGGCCTTGCCATCGACCGCGATCGGTCGGAAGCGCCACGTCGGCACCGCCTTGGCGACCAACTTCTGGATCGGGGGCTCGAGCTTGGTGAGTATCCGATAATCGAGCACACGACCTTCCGGGTCGATCGAAACTTCGCCATCCACCCGCAGCGTCAGCACGCTCTCGCCCTGTGCGATCTGCACCTTGGTCGCTGCCTGCACTGTGCCCACCGCCAACAGCAGCGCCAAAAACCCCTTCACCATCACCCGCAACGTCATCGTCCCTCTCCCTGGATCGGCCCAGGCAGAGTATGCCAGCGCCGAACGCAGCCCCAATCGCGGATACTGGACGTCCCTGAACGGAAGCAGGCCACACATGCACGGCGGTCTAGAACTCGCATTAGTCTTCCTGCTGGCGGCGGTCATCGCGGTGCCGGTGTTCAAGCGCTTCGGCTTGGGCGCGGTACTGGGCTACCTGGCCGCCGGCGTGGCGCTGGGGCCGTTCGGGCTGGGGGTGATCCGCGATACCGACCGGGTGCTGGCCGCCAGCGAGATCGGCGTGGTGATGATGCTGTTCGTGATCGGGCTGGAGTTGTCGCTGCCGCGCTTGAAGGTAATGCGTCGGCCGGTGTTCCTGGTCGGTGGCCTGCAAGTGGCGCTCACCGGATTGGCGCTGTGCGCGCTGGTGATGATGCAGGGAACCGGCTGGAAGACCGCGATCGTGGTGGGCCTGGGCCTGGCGCTATCGTCCACCGCGGTGGGCCTGCAACTGCTGTCCGAACGCAAGGAATTGGCCAGCGACCATGGTCGGTTGGCGTTCGCCATCCTGCTATTCCAGGACTTGGCTGCGATCCCGCTGCTGGCCGCGATCCCGCTGCTCGGCACCGCGATCAACCCGGACTCCGGCGAAGCGCCCTGGTTGGCGGTGGCCAAGGGCGTGGGCGCGATCGCGGTGCTGGTGTTCGGTGGCCGCGTGTTGCTGCGCCACGTGTTCAAAGTCGTGGCGCGCACCGGCATGCCGGAGGTATTCACCGCGACCTCCCTGCTGGTGGTGCTGGGCAGCGCGTGGTTGATGGAGCTGGCCGGCCTGAGCGCGGGCCTTGGCGCGTTCCTGGCCGGCGTGTTGCTGGCCGATTCCGAATTCCGCCACGAACTGGAAGCGCAGATCCAGCCGTTCGAAGGCCTCTTGCTGGGTCTGTTCTTCATGGCCGTGGGCATGAGCATCGACGTGCAGCGGGTGATCGCCGAACCGGCCCGCATCGCCGCCGGCGTGGCGGTGCTGATGGTGGTGAAGTTCGTGATCCTGTACGCGCTTGGACGACGCCCCGGCAGCCTGGATCGCAAATCGGCGCTTCTGCTGGGCAGCGTGCTGGCGCTAGGCGGCGAGTTCGCCTTCGTGGTGTTCTCCGAGGCCGACAAGGCCGGCCTGTTGCAACCCGCCGTGCGCGACCGGTTGGTGGCGATGGTCGGCGTGTCGATGGCGCTCACGCCGCTGCTGCTGATCGGTGTCACCCGCCTGATCAAGACCAAGGCGCCGCGCAAGCCGGAAAGCAAGCGTCCGTATGACGAGATTCCCGACGAACATCCGCAGGTGCTGATTGCCGGCTTCGGGCGAGTGGGCCAGATCGTGGCGCGCCTCTTGTACGCCAACAAGGTGAAGTTCGTGGCGATCGACAGCGACGCCGAGGAGGTCGACTGGTTTCGCAGTCGTCGCTTCGGCAGCGAGCTGTACTACGGCGATCCATCCAAGCCGGAATTGCTGCGTGCCGCGGGTGCGGCCAACATCAAGGTGTTCGTGGTCGCGGTGCCCACGGAAGAGTCCTGCCTGCGCATCGTGCGCGTGCTGCGCCGCAATTACCCGCAAGCCAAGGTACTGGCGCGTGCGCGCGACCGCCGCCACGCCTGGAAGCTGATGGACCTGGGCGCCACCCCGATCCGCGAGACCTTCGGCTCCAGCATGGAGATGGGGCGTGAGGCACTGGTCACGCTGGGCATGCCGGCCGACACGGCCGAGCATCGCGGCACGCTGTTCCGCCAACACGACGAACACATCCTGGCCGCCCAGCACCTGGTCTACGACGACGAGGACGCGCTGATGCAGACCGCGCAAGACGCGCGCAAGGAACTGGAACAGTTGTTCGAGGCCGACGTGGGCGAAGGCACGCTCGGGCAGATCGTCAGCCGCCCGGACTGAGGTCTATGGCTCGCGCAGGAATCGCGCCATCGACACCTGCGATGGCGCACCGCCCTGTGGCGCCAGTTCCGCCGCGACATCCACGTAGCCACGCATCACCGCGATCTCGCGCGGGGTGCGGTTCAAGGCATCGCGCTGGTCGAGGTCGGCGCCTTCGCGCAACAGTGCCTGCGCGATCCGCAGCAGGCCATGCAGTGCGGCCAGGTGCAACGGGCCGAAGCCGCGTTGGTCGCGCGCGTCCAGTGGCACGTCTTCATCGAACAAGCGTTCCAAACCAGCCAGCACCACGTCTTCGGTGCTCGGCGTGCCGGGCTCGGCGCGCGCGCCCAGCAGCAGCAGCAGGGGCGTGACTCCACCGGCGGCGGATTGTTGCGGATCGGATCCGGCCAGCAGCAGCGTGTCCAGCAACGCGACCAGGCGGGGACGCTCGCGCGCGGTGAAACCGTACAAGGCGGCGCAATGCAGCGGAGTCAAGCCCTGGGCATCGGTGGCGTGCAGGTCGGCGCCGGCCTGCAGCAGGCGCGAGACCAGTTCCGGCAACCCCAGCGCCGCGGCCAGCATCAGTACGGTGACTTCGCCCGGCAAGCGCTGTTCGAGACCCGCGCCGGCATCCAGCAGGTGGTCGACGATCTCCGCCTGGCGCATGCTCACCGCCGCCGACAACGGGGTGGCGCCGGTGTTCGCCGCCAGGCCAGGGTTCGCGCCGCGGGCCAGCAGCAGGTCGACCAAGGCGCGATGCCCACCGCCAGCCGCGCGCAACAAGGCGCTGCAGCCCTGGCTGTCGACGGCATCGACCGGCAGGCCGAAATCGAGCAAGCGGCGCACAGCATCGGTATCGCCCACCAGTGCTGCGGCTGGCACGTCGCTGGCCTGCAACGGGCGGCGCGGCAACCGCCAGCCGCGCCAGTCCAACCAATCGGCCAGGTCACGGCGGCCGGCGGCAAGCGCCACGCCCAACGGCGTCTGTCCGTCCGCGGCACGACGATCCGGCGCGGCACCGGCGGCAACCAGCCGCTTCAACTCGTCCTCGCGACCCAGCGCGGCGGCCAGGTGCAGCGCGCTCATGCCATGGCTGTCGCGTGCATCCAGGTCGACGCCATGCGCGACCAGGCGCTGCAGCAATTGCGTCCATTGCAGGCGTACCGCCAGCGCCAACGGCGGATCGCCGGCAGACGAAGGCGCGAACGGATCCGCGCCGCGCTCCAGCAACTCCAGGGCGAAACGCTGCGCGCGCGGATCCTTCGTTGGCTGCGCATGGCAGGCGGCCAGCCAGTTCGCGAACCCGCCGCCGCCTGCAGGCGACGCACCATGCGCGAACAGCGCGCGCAGCGCCTGCATCCCGTCCGTGCCGCGCGCCAATGCGGCGGCGACCGGCAATGGCGCACCCGGCACCCGCGCTTCGGCCTGTGCGCCGTGGCGCAACAGCCATTCGATGCGCGCAGGCTCGGCGGCGATCTCGGCATCGCACAGCAGGCCGTTCATTTCGGCCGTGCCGAGCAGTGCCGCCAACGGCGCCAGTTCGCGGCCACCCACACCTTCCAGCAGGCGTTCGCGCAGCAACAGTTGCGGCGGTCGATCCGGTGCGGTGCCGTCGTCTTCATCCATCGCCACCGGCAAGTCGCGTTGCGGATCCAGTGCGGACACCAGCGTCCAGCGGCCGGCCGCGGCGGCCACGTCGACCACGCTGCGGCCTTCCGCATCCTGCGCCTGTGCATCCACGCCCAGTTCCAGCAGGCGCTTCACCAGTGCCGCCGAAGGCGCTTCCGCGGCAACCGCCAGATGCAGGGCGTTCGCACCCGTGCCGTCGCAGGCGCGCGGATCGGCCTTCGCCTCCATCAGGGCGTCTAGCGCCGGCAGCGCGGCGTTGCGTGCACTGTCCAGCAGCGGCGTGCGGCCTTCGCCGTCGCGCGCGTGCACGTCGGCGCCGGCATCAAGCAGGGCGGCCACGATCCCGGCATGACCGGCGAATGCGGCCTCGTGCAGCGCGCTGCGCCCGCGCGCATCACGCGCATCGACCCGCGCCTTGTGCCGCAGCAACAGCTGCACGCCGGCGGCATCGTCCTCTTCGGTACCGGCCGCGGCCAGCAGCACCGGTTGGCCGTCGGCGGGTTCCGGCTTCGCACCGCGCTCCAGCAGGAAGCGGGCGAGCCGCCAGTTGCCGGCGATGCAGGCGGTGCCCAGCGGCGACACGCCTTCGCCGTTCAGCGCATCCATTTCCGCGCCGGCATCGCGCAGCAGGGCGGCCACGCCGGGGTCGGAGCTGCGCGCGGCGTAGTGCAGGGGCGTATTGCCTTCGGCGTCTGCGATGCGTGGATCGGCGCCGTTGGCGAGCAGGGTCATCACCGCTTCCGGGCGGCCATGCCAGCTGTCGCGGGTGGCAGCCAACAGCGGCGTGGTCCAAGCGTGTGCAGCATTGATGTCGACACCGCGTTCGATCAGCCCGCGCAGCAGGCGCAGGTCGGGCAGCACCGCGGCCAGCACCGGCAAGCCACGCCGGTCACGTTCGCCAGCAGGCGCCACGGCACGTGGATCGGCGCCGGCTTCGAGCAGCTGCAGCGCACGCTCCACCCGGCCCGCGCGCGCGGCGGCGTACAGATCGCGGGTCAGCGCTTCGACATCGATTTCGGCGGCAGCGTCGGCGATGGGCAGGACGGCATCGACCTCGATGTCGGCTTGCTCGGCATCGTCCATCTCCACCACCGGCAAGCCATGCACCAGCAGGCGTGATGGCGCGGACTGCAGCAGCGCATGCGCCAACGGCAACAACGCGGCATACGCCATCGCGGCGATGGTGCGGGCGAAGCCGGTCAACAAGCCTGGCCAGGCCAGCGCGATCCCTCCGCCGAGCAACAGCAGCACCGGCACCGCGACCTGCAGGCCGCTCCACGCGCCGCGTTCGTGCTTGTCCTGCGCCGCATGGCGTACGCCGATGCCGCCGCCTTCGCGCTCGATCCCATGCCACAGCGGCCAGTTGCGCCACAGCAACAGCAGCATGGCCGCAACGGCGGCGCTCAGCGCCAGCGTCGGTATCAATCCCGGTGCACTGCGCAAGGCTTGCAGCGGCCACGCCGCCAGCAGGCCGGCCAATGCGAACCCACCAGCCCAAAGCAGCGCCAGCGACCCGGCATCGCGGCCCAGCCGGATCTTGCCGCGCGTGCCGCGCAACAATGCGACGCCCAATGCCGCGGGCACCTGCGCAAGGAAAGCAAAGGCGCCGGCGGTGCCGATGTCGAACCCGCAGGCGCCTGCCAGCAACATCGATAACGCGACCAGCGCGAACCCAAGACCACGGCGCGACTCAGCCATCGGTGCCCCAGTCTTCGGTCATCGGATCCAGCATGGTCGGCGGAAACTGCAGGTGGAAACCGCGCGTGGTCAGATTCGCGCGCACAACCTCGGGATCTTGCTGCGCCAGCTTGCGCGGCGGCGCCAGGTCGACCTCCAGCACGAACTGCAGCTTGCCCAGCTGCATGCGCACGGGCTCGGGCAGGCGTTCGAAATCATCTCGCTTGGCAAGATAAAGGTAGGTATCGGCCTTTTTCAGGCTCTTGTAGACGTAGGCGAGCATCGCGCATCCCGCGAAAGATCGCGTCGATTGTGCGCGAAAGCGCCTTGCGACGGAACCGCTGGGTCAGTGATAACCAGAATCCGCCGCCACCTTGCCGGCGAACACCCGGTACGACCACCACGTGTAACCCAGGATCACCGGCAGCAACATCGCCAACCCCACCAGCAGGAACACCTGCGAGGACGGCGGCGAGGCCGCCTGCCAGATGGTCAGCGACGGCGGCACCAGGTACGGCCAGATGCCCAGCACCAGCCCAGCGAAGCACAGCCCGAACAGGCACAGGGTCAGCACGAACGGATGACCATCGCGACCATCGGCCATCACCGCGCGCCACAGCGCGAAGGCCACGCCCAGCACCAGCAGTGGCACCGGCAGCAGCAGCCAGAAGTGGTCGCCTTCGAACCAGCGCGCCATCACCCGGCTGCTGAGGAACGGCAGCCAGGCACTGACCAGGCCGATGAAGGCCACCATCACCAGCATCAGCGGCCGCGCCAGGGTGCGCGCGATCCGCTGCAGGCGGCCATCGGTCTTCAGGATCAGCCAGCCGGCGCCGAGCAGGGCGTAACCGAACACCACCGCTACCCCGGTCAGCATCGAGAAGGGGCTGAAGAAACTGAACATGCCGCCGATGTATTTGCCGGCCTGCAGCGGCATGCCTTCGACGATGGCGCCGAGGATCACGCCCTGCCAGAACGCCGCGCACAGCGAGCCCAGCGCGAACGCCCAGCCCCATAGCCATTTGGAACGTTCCGCCTTGAAGCGAAACTCGAACGCCACGCCACGGAACACCAGCGCGATCAGCATCAGCAGTACCGGCAGATACAGCGAGGACAGGATCAGCGCGTAGGCCTTGGGGAACGCCGCCAGCAGGCCGACGCCGCCAAGCACCAGCCAGGTTTCGTTGCCGTCCCAGATCGGCGCGGCGGTGTTCATCATGTGGTCGAGCTGCTCTTCGTCCTCGGCGAACGGCGCGAGGATGCCGAGGCCCAGCACGAAACCATCCAGCAACACGTACATCAGCACGCCGAAGCCGATCACGCCGAACCAGATCACCGGGAGCCAGTACTCCATCACGCACCCCCTTCGATGTTTTCGTCGGGCAGCGACAACGGCCGCGCCGGGGTTTTCCCGCCGCCTGCCATGTCCTTGGGCGGCTGCTTGACCGGCCCCTTTCGCAGCAGCTTCTGCAGGTACCAGATGCCGGCGCCGAACACGAAGGCGTAGGCCGCCGCGTAGATGATCAGCGAAGACAGCACCGCCGCAGCCTGGATATTCGGGCTCACCGAATCCGCAGTACGCAGCAGGCCGTACACGGTGTACGGCTGGCGTCCGATTTCGACCACGTACCAACCCGCCAGCAAGGCAATGAAGCCCGAGGGCGCAAGCAACCGCCAACCATCCTGCAGCCAGCGCCCACCACGGGTGCCGGCATCGAACAGCCAGCCGCGCCGCCAGGCCAACAGCGAGGCCAGCACCAGTAGCAGCATCGCCATGCCCAGCCCCACCATCACCCGGAACGCGTAGAACACCGGCTTCACCGGCGGGCGCTCGTCGCGCGGCACCGAGGTCAGCGGTTGGATGTCGCCATCCAGCGTGTGTGTGAGGATCAGGCTGCCCAGCTTCGGGATGGCGATTTCGTAATCGTTGCGCTCCTCGCGCTCGTTCGGCACCGCGAACAGGATCAGCGGCACGCCGTGGCCCGGTGGTTCGCTGCGCCAGTGCGCTTCCATCGCCGCCACCTTGATCGGTTGGTGCTCGCGCGCGTTCAGTCCGTGCTGGTCGCCAACGAAGATCTGCAGCGGCACCGCGATCGCCGCGAAGGCCACCGCGTGCTTGAGCATGCGTTTGCCGGCCTCGACATGCTCACCACGCCGCAAATACCAGGCACTGACTCCGCCGATCACGAAACAGGTGGTGATGAACGCGGCCAGCACCATATGCGCCAACCGATACGGGAACGAGGGATTGAAGATGATCGCCCACCAGCTTTCCGGCTGGAACACGCCTTGCGCATCGATGCTGTAGCCCTGCGGCGTCTGCATCCAGCTGTTGGCGGAAATGATCCAGAACGTCGAAATCAGGGTGCCGGTGGCGACCATCATGGTCGCGAAGAAATGCAGGCGATCGGAGACTTTCTTCCAGCCGAACAGCATCACGCCGAGGAAACCGGCCTCGAGGAAGAACGCGGTCAGCACTTCATAGCTGAGCAGCGGGCCGAGGATGTTGCCGGCCTTTTCGCTGAGCTGTGCCCAGTTGGTGCCGAACTGGAAGCTCATCACGATGCCGCTGACCACGCCCATGCCGAACGAGACCGCGAAGATCTTCAGCCAGAAGAAATACAGGTCGCGCCAGAGGTCGTCCTTGGTGCGCAGCCAGCGCCATTCGATGAAGGCCAGCCAGCTCGCGAGCCCGATGGTGAAAGCCGGGAACAGGATATGAAACGAGATCACGAAACCGAATTGGATCCGCGACAGCAGCAGTGCATCCACGCATGCGCTCCACGACGCGCGGGATGGCGCCGCGCGGAGATTGTCCCATGCATGCGCTAGTGCGGCCATTCGAAATATCGATCTGGAGCCGGCTCCAGTCTTCGCGTGGGACTTCCGGCGCATGCGCGACGCGGCGCGGCTGCTACCCTGCCGGGACTTCGTTCCGGAACCGCCCCATGCGCCTTGCCCCGCTTGCCTTCGGCCTGTTGCTGGCCACCACCGCCAGCCACGCCGCCACGCCGATCACACTCGACCAGGCAATGGCCGATCCCGACTGGATCGGCCCGCAAGTGGAAGATGCATGGTGGCGCTGGGACGGCAAGGCCGCGCAATACACGCTCAAGCGCAAGGGCGCGACGGTGCGCGACACCTGGCAAATCGGCATCGAGGGCGGTGCGCCCGCCATGATCGAAGGCAGCGCGCGCAGTGACCTGGATGTCGCGAATCCCCTGCTCGATGCCGGCGGCACGCGCAGCGCGTTCGTCCGCAATGGCGATGTGTTCGTGCGCGACCTGCGCAGCGGCGCGCTGACCCAACTCACCCGCAGCAACGAAGCCGAATCGCGCCTGCTGTGGAGCCGCGATGGCGCGCTCATCTGGCGCGGCGACGACGCCTGGTATCGCTGGGATGGCCGCAGCACCGTGCAGGCCGCGCAACTCAAGGCCGAGGACGCACCCGGTACGCCGCCCAAGCCCGATGACCTGCGCGAACGCCAGCTGCGCCTGATCGAAACATTGAAGAACGACCGCGCCCTGCGCGAGGCCGCGCGCGAACAGAACGAGGCCTGGCGCAAGGCCGATCCCACCCGCGCCGCCGCGCCGATCTACCTGGGCAAGGGCGTGGAGATCGTCGATTCCGCGCTGTCGCCGGATGGCCGCTGGCTGCTGGTCGCCACCACCGAGAAAGGCGCGGATGCCGGCACCGCCGGCAAGATGCCGAAGTACGTCACCGAATCCGGTTACGAGGAATTCGAGGACGTGCGCACCCGCGTCGGTCGCAACGATCCGCTGCCGCAAAAACTGTGGTTGGCCGATGTGGGCAGCGGCAAAGTGAGCGAACTGAAATTCGATGCACTGCCCGGTATCGCCACCGATCCGCTGGCCGCAATGCGCAAGGCCGCCGACAAGGATGCGCTGAAAGGCAACCGTGCCGTGCAAGTCGCCACCAGCGGCGACAACGGCGACGCCCCGGCCCTGCTGTGGAGCAGCGACAGCCGCAACGTTGCGGTGATGGTGCGTGCGATCGACAACAAGGATCGCTGGATCGCGACCGTCGATCTTGCCGGTGCGAAACTGCAGCCGCGCCATCGCCTGACCGATCCGGCCTGGATCAACTGGAGCTTCAACGATTTCGGCTGGCTGGCCGATGGCAGCACGCTCTGGTACCTGAGCGAGGAAAGCGGCTACTCGCACCTGTACACGCTCAATGGCGCGAACAAGTCACAGCTCACCGACGGTAAGTGGGAAACCTCGTCGGTCGTGCCAGCACGCGACGGCAGCGCGTTCTGGTTCCTGTGCAACCGCCAGCAACCGGGCGATTACGAAGTGTGCAGCGTGCCCGCGCGCGGTGGTGCCACGCGCGAAGTGACCTCGCTCGATGGCGTGGAGAGTTTTCGCATGTCGCCGGACGGATCGAAATTGCTGGTGCGCAATTCCTCCGCCTACCTGCCACCGCAGGCTTACGTGGTCGATGCCAACGGCGGCAATGCAAAGCAACTCACCGATACCCGCACCGCCGAGTTCAAGGCGCGCGAATGGATCCACCCGCAAATCGTGCAGGTGCCGTCGAAGCATGGCGCCGGCACCATCTGGGGCAAGTACTACGCGCCGGCAACGATGGAGCCCGGCAAGAAATATCCCATCGTGATGTTCGTGCACGGTGCGGGCTACCTGCAGAACGTCAGCGCGCGCTACCCGAACTATTTCCGCGAGCAGATGTTCCACAACCTGCTGGTGCAGCAGGGCTACATCGTGCTGGACCTCGACTATCGCGCCAGCGAAGGCTATGGCCGTGACTGGCGCACCGCGATCTATCGCTGGATGGGCAAGCCGGAGCTGGAGGATTACCTGGATGGCCTGGACTGGCTGGTCGACAACAAGCAAGGCGATCGCGACCGCGCCGGCATCTACGGCGGCAGCTACGGCGGCTTCATGACGTTTGCCGCGCTGTTCCAGAAGCCCGGCGTGTTCAAGGCCGGCGCCGCGCTGCGCCCGGTCAGCGACTGGTCGCAGTACAACCACGAATACACCAGCAACATCCTCAATACGCCGGAACTCGATCCCGAGGCCTACAAGCGTTCCAGCCCGCTGGAATACGCCGCCGGTTTGCAGGACAACCTGCTGATCGCGCACGGCATGATCGACGACAATGTGTTCTACAAGGACTCGGTGATGCTGGCGCAGCGCTTGATCGAACTGCGCAAGGACAAGTGGGAACTCGCCAGCTATCCGCTGGAGCGCCACGGCTTCACCCATCCGGATGCGTGGTACGACGAATACCGGCGCATCCACGAGCTGTTCGAACGCACCCTGAAGTAAGCACCGCCCATGCTCCGCATTACCGAACTCAAGTTGCCGCTGGATCATGACGAGGCGGCACTCGCCGCGGCGATCGTCGCGCGGCTGGGCATCGCCGCCGACGAGCTGACCGGCTTCACCGTCGCCAAGCGCAGCTACGATGCGCGCAAGCGTGGCGCGATCGTGCTGATCTATTCGATCGACGTGGACACCCCGCGCGAGGCGGAACTGCTGCAACGCCTGCAGCAGGAACCGGGTACGCCGGGCAGCAAGGTATTGCCAACCCCGGACACCGCCTACAAGTTCGTCGCCAAGGCGCCGGCGCAACTGCTGCTGCGCCCGCTGGTGATCGGCATGGGGCCGTGCGGCTTGTTCGCAGGTTTGGTGCTGGCGCAGATGGGCTTCAAGCCGATCATCCTGGAGCGCGGCAAGGCGGTGCGCGAGCGCACGGTGGACACCTTCGGCCTGTGGCGGAAAAAGGTGCTGGATCCGGAATCCAACGTGCAGTTCGGCGAAGGCGGCGCGGGCACGTTTTCCGACGGCAAGCTGTACAGCCAGATCAGCGACAAGCTGCACCACGGGCGCAAGGTGCTGGAGGAATTCGTGGCCGCCGGTGCGCCGGAGGAAATCCTCTACGTCAGCAAGCCGCACATCGGCACGTTCCGCCTGGTGTCGATGGTGGAACACATGCGCGCCACGATCGAATCCCTCGGCGGCGAGATCCGCTTCGGCCAGCGCGTCGACGATGTGCTCATCGACGTCGATGCAGACGGTGTTCGCCACCTGCGCGGGGTCACGCTTGCCAGCGGCGAACAACTGCGCGCCGACCACGTGGTGCTGGCGCTCGGCCACAGCGCACGCGACACCTTCGCGATGCTGCATGCACGCGGCGTGTTCGTCGAAGCCAAGCCCTTCTCGCTCGGTTTCCGCATCGAACATCCGCAATCGCTGATCGACCAGGCCCGTTTCGGTCCGCAGGCCGGCCATGCCCTGCTGGGTGCGGCCGATTACAAACTGGTGCACCACGCCAGCAACGGGCGTTCGGTGTACAGCTTCTGCATGTGCCCAGGCGGCACCGTGGTCGCCGCCACCAGCGAACCCGGTCGCGTGGTCACCAACGGCATGAGCCAGTACTCGCGCAACGAACGCAATGCCAACGCCGGCATCGTGGTCGGGATCACGCCGGAAGACTTCGCGCCGTATGGCGAGGGGCCGCTGGCGGGCATCGCCCTGCAGCGGCACTGGGAATCAAAGGCCTTCACGCTGGGCGGCGGCGATTACCTGGCGCCGGCGCAACTGGTGGGCGACTTCATCCGCAATCGCGCGTCCACCGACTTCGGCGCGGTGCAGCCTTCGTACACGCCAGGCGTGACGCTGGGCTCGCTGGACGAAGCGCTGCCGCGCTATGCCATCGACGCCATCCGCGAAGCCCTGCCCGCATTTGGCCGGCAGATCCGCGGCTTCGACATGGACGATGCCGTGCTGACCGGCGTGGAAACGCGTACCTCATCGCCATTGCGCATCACCCGTGGCGAGGACGGCCACAGCCGCAACACGCGCGGCCTGTTCCCGGCCGGCGAAGGCGCGGGTTACGCCGGCGGCATCCTCTCGGCCGGCGTGGACGGGATCAAGGCCGCCGAGGCGGTGGCGCGCAGCATCGTCAACAGCGGTTGATACCGCGCCTCAGCGTTCGAGTATCGCCACCACGCCCATGCCACCGGCGGTGCAGATCGACACCAGGCAACGGCCACCGCCGCGTTCCTTCAGCTCCTTGGCCGCGGTGGCGACGATGCGCGCACCGGTCGCCGCGAACGGATGGCCGGCCGCCAGCGACGAGCCATTCGGGTTGATCTTGGCCGGATCGATCTTGCCCAGCGGGGCATCCAGGCCGAGGCGATTCTTGCAGTAGGCCTCGTCTTCCCACGCCCGCAGCGTGCACAGCACCTGCGCGGCGAAGGCTTCGTGGATTTCGTAGATGTCGAAATCCTGCAGGGTCAGGTTGTTGCGCTTGAGCATCTCCGCCACGGCCACGGTCGGCGCCATGAGCAGGCCTTCGCCGTGCACGAAATCCACCGCCGCCACTTGCGCATCGCGCAGGTAGCACAACACTTCATGGCCATGCTCGGCGGCCCACTCGTCGGTCGACAACAGGCAGGCGCTGGCGCCATCGGTCAGCGGCGTCGAGTTGCCTGCCGTCAGGGTGCCGTTGCCGGAGGTCTTGTCGAACGCAGGCTTCAGCGTCGCCAGCTTTTCCAGCGAGCTGTCCGCGCGCAGGATGTTGTCGCGGGAGACGCCGCGGAACGGCACCACCAAATCATCGAAGAAACCGCGCTCGTAGGCCGCGGCCAGTTTGTGGTGAGAGGCGACCGCCAGCTGATCCTGCGAATCCCGCGAAATGTGCCACTCCTTGGCCATGTCCTCGGTGTGCTGGCCCATCGACTTGCCGGTGCGCGGCTCGGCCACGCCGGGGAAATCCGGCTTCAACTCGGAGAACTTGAAGCCCTTGAACGCGGCCAGTTTCTGCTTGGTCGTCTTCGCCGCCGCGGCCTGCAGCAGGCGGCGGCGCAGGGCCTGGCCGTACACGATCGGCACGTCGGAGGTGGTGTCCGAACCGCCGCCGATGCCGGATTCGATCTGACCGGTGCCGATCTTGCCGGCGATATGCACGATGGTGTCGAGCGAAGTGCCGCAAGCGCGCTGCAGGGTGATGCCCGGCGTCAGCGGCGACAGCCCGGAGGACAGCGCGGCTTCGCGGCCCAGGTTCCAGTCCGACGAATGCTTGATCACCGCACCCATCGCCACTTCGCCAAGTTGCTGGCCATGCAGGCCGAACTTCTCGACCAAGGCACCCAGCGTGCGCACCGACATGCCCAGGTTGCCGACATCGGCATAGGCGGTGTTCTGCCGGCAGAACGGGATGCGGACACCGCCAAGGATGGCGACAGGACGACCGTACAGCATCAGGCACCTCGGGCTTCGCCCGCGGTGGCGGGCATAATGGTTGAGTGTAACGCCGCAATATCGAGCGGGAACTCAGGATCGATGATCGACGCAAACCAACCGGTGTTCCGTGGAGTCGTGGCGCTGGAATTGCGCGACGGCACGCCGCCGCGGCATGCCGCGCTCAATGCGGATGCCGCCGGCGAACTGACCGCATTGCTCGGCCGCGACCTGGCCGCGCTGGTGCCCGCCGTGCGCGACTGCGACCTGGCGCTGATTGCGGCGCATTTCGATCCAGCCGAAGCCCTGCGTCCGGGCTGGCCCCTGCATCGACGCGTCATCGAATTGCTGCAACGTGCGCCAGGGCAGGCGCAAGGTGTACGCATGGTCGGCTTCGGCGCCGATGCACAGGGCGAGGTGCCGATGCCGCTACAGGCGGATGCGAACCTCGCTGGCGGCGGCCTGCGCGTGTTGCCGTTCGTGCTGCGAGGCGACGCGGCGAAGGCGGGTGGCGAACAGCTGGAGGACCTCCTGCTGGATCGCGGCATGGCTGCGGCCGATACCGCGCTGGCGCTGCAGGACGGCCTAGGCGCATCGATCGAACACGCGCGCTTCCTCAGCCTGCACGACCTGGCCGCGATGATGGCGCTGCAGTACCAGAACGTCGGCCTGGAACCGTTGTGGAGCTTGCTTGAAACAGCGCTGCTGGAACCGGAGGCCGAAGCCTGGCTGGATGCCGGCCCGGAGCCGCTGGCGCGCTACGGCGATGGCGAAGTGCGCATCGCCCTGATGGATCCGGGCGCATGGCGCAAGCGCTACGCCACCGATGAAACCGACAACGCGCGGTTGGAGCGCGGCTTCGAACTGTTCCAGGCGCGCCAGCGTCAGTTCGCCGCCGTGCTGGAGGCGCACGCCATCCCGGTGCAGTTCGTGCATTGCGCGAATGGCAGCGCCGACTGCCTGCGCTAGCGCCTGGCTTGATCCACGCGAACACGAAAACGGCGCGGGCAACCGCGCCGTTTCGTATCTCACCTCGTGCGCAACGAATTACAGGTCGAAGCCGAAACCACCGCCGACCGAGGATTCGCCACTGCTGAAGCTCGCGCCCAGCGAGAACGAACCGCGATCGCCCAAGCGCTTGCCGTAACCGATCGACACCGCGCCCTGGCTACCCTGGCTACCGACACCGATCGCGATGCGGCCCTTCGCCGAATTGCCGTTCGCTGCATTCACCGCCATGTGGGTCATCGCCGAACCCATCGCGCCGATCTGGTCGATGCGCTTGTCGGTCTGCGCGAAGCGCACGTCCGTCTGCTGCTGGAACTGGGTGAGGAAACTGTCGTTCCACGCGGCGAACTTGCTGTCGGTGTATGCCTTCGATGTGGCGAGCGTCTGCGCGTCGCCGGCCTGCATCTGTCGCACATTCACCGCATCGGTGGCCTCGGTGCCGTCGGCAACGTGGATCACCTGATGTTCCGCGCCTGCCGCGCCTACCGACACCGCGTAGTCGCGATCGGCCACGGCTTGGTATCCGATGGCGGTGCTGCCCACGTTCAATGCCTGCGAACCGTAGCCGATGGCGCTGCTCTGGTCGCCACTGGCGGTGTTGTGATAGCCCACGGCACTACTTTGTGCGCCACTGGCGGTATTGCCGTCGCCAATGGCGCTGCCGTTGCCGCCAGTCACCGTGTTGTAGCGACCCACTGCGATACCGCCACCGGCACTGACGGTGTTGTCGTCACCAAAGGCCATGCTGGACAGGCCGATGGCTTCGTTGTTGATGCCGAACGCATGCGCGAACGTCCCGCTGGCGATGTTGGCCACCCCATAGGCACCGCTCCAATCGCCGCTGGCCGTATTTCCAACCCCCACCGCAGCCGCACCGTCGCCCGACGCCCCGTCATTGTTGTAGTTGGCGGCACTGCTATCCGTGGAATTCACACTGAAAAAATGCGAGGAAACGTTCGTGCCATCTGCGCCTGCCGGACCTGCCGGACCTGCCGGACCTGCCGGACCCTGCGTGCCACCGCCTGCGTTGTTGCTCATCCAGCCGTCGATGGCCGCGAACGCCGCGCCCACGTTGTTGTAACTGATGCCCTGGATGGTGAACGTCGGCGCGGTGAACGCGCCACCAGTGAAGCTGGCGCCACCACCGAACCAGTTCACCAGCATGCCCAGCTGGCCAACGTTCACCGCATCGGTGTCGTTGATGCCGGCGGCGACGTGGATCAGGCGGGCGTTGAGGTCGCTGCCGAACATATCGCCATAAACCGGATCCGTGTCGCCCGCCGAATGACCAAACGACACCACGCCTGATTCGTTCGCAACCGCCTGATAACCCAGCGCCGTGCTCTTATCCCCGTACGCGGCGCTACCGTAACCGAATGCACTGCTGTAATCGCCACTGGCAGCAGTAACGCTGCCGACTGCGCTGCTGAAGTAGCCGCTGGCAATGCTGGAGTAACCGATGGCGCTGCTGCCGTCGTCACTGGCGGTGTTCCAGCCACCGATGGCGCTGGCACCAGAACCATCTGCGACATTGCCGATGCCGTAGGCGCTGCTTTCCTCACCACTGGCAGTGTTGCCCACGCCCACCGCGCTGGCATTGATCCCCGTTGCGCCATCGTTGTTGTAATTGCCGGCAGTGGTATCGGTGGAATTGACGCTGTAGAAATGCAGCGGCGCGCCACCGCCGCTGACCCCAGAAATGGCCGCGTTCAACTGCCCCAGGTTCACCGCGTCGGTCAATGCCGTGCCGGCGGCGACATGGGTCAGGCGGGCATTCAGCTCGCTGCCGTAGGCGCTGCCGGAAATATCCAGGTCCGTCGCCGAATGGCCGAACGACACCGTGCCCGCTTCGCCGGCAACCGCCCGATAGCCCAGCGCGGTACTGCCCAAGGCCAACGCCTGCGACTGATAGCCGAAGGCGCTGGCGTAATCATCCAATGCACGGCTGTAGGAACCGAATGCGTTGCAATACCCTTCGCAACTCGCCTCGTTGCCCGCGCCTACCGCGGCGGCGTATAAGCCGAACGTGGTATTGCCGTATCCGAAGGCGCTGTTGTACCTGCCAATGGCGGTATTGCCTACGCCGATCGCAGTGGCGTAGTCACCCTTTGCCCACACGTTGGCGCCCAGTGCGATCGCGCTGTCGCCGGTGGCGATCGCGCCCACGCTGTAGGCGTCGTTGATTCCGTCGCCGTCGGTGTCCACGTCGAACACGGGCGAGCCTTCGGTGATGAAAAAGGCCGACAGCGCCAGGCTACCGCGACCGGTGGCCGTGCCATGCGAGCCGAACACGCTGCTGTCGGCGCCCTTGGCGCTATTCGCCACACCCACCACTACGCTGCGGTCGCCCTGCGCCAGCACGGCACCACCGATCGCCACCGAATACCGGCCTGCCGCGCGTGCCACCTCGGTGCTTCCCCAGCACTCGCCAAGCAGCGGGTCGCAGTTTGGATCCAGGCCACCTATCGCGATATCCCAATCCAGGACGCCATTCCCGTTAAGGTCATACAAGCTCGACAGCGTCAGGCTGCCTACGCCCGCGGCCAGGCCGCCGAGACCGATTGAGGTGCTGTACCGCGATTCCGCGGTGCTGTGGAGGCCGAAGGCGGTACTCCAGTCAGACATGGCATTACTCACCACACCAAATGCGCTGGCGTTGATGCCGCCGGCATTGTTGCCGTTGCCCACCGCCGTGCTGTAGTCGCCGAAAGCGGTGCTGTCGCGCCCCATCACGACGCTGAACCCGCCAAATGCCTTGACGCCAACGCCGAAGGCCGCGCTCTTTTCGCCGCTGGCGGCTGCATTCACACCAACCGCGGTAGCGTAGTCCGCGGTGGCATTCGCGCCCGCGCCGAGCGCAACGGCCGATTTCCCGGTCGCGCGCGACGTTTCATCAACAGTGAAAAGGCCATCGAAATTCTTGTCGTACCACCCGGAAAACACCATGCTGCCCAGCCCGGACGCGATGCCCATGTGGCCAAACGCGCTGCTCCTCAGCGCAGTGGCCTGGTTGGACATGCCGAAGGCAGCGGCCCACTGGCCACTGGCGAAATTGCCATTCCCGAACGCCGCGCTTTCAAAGCCAGTCGCCACGTTGTAGTTACCAAATGCAATGGACCAGGTGCCGCTCGCATTGTTCGATTGGCCGTAGGCACTGGAGCCGACCGAACAGGTACTGTTGTCCTGCCCGTGCTCGTTGCCCTGATTGGTGGTGGCGCCGGTCGGGGTGCCTGTCGTGTCGATGCACGCCGGGTCCGCGGCCCATGCCGGCATCGACAACACCCCCAGCAGCGCCAGACTCAGGACGGACAGGGCCGGCATGCGCCGGCGGCGATTGGCTTGCTTGTTCATTGCTCCCCACCTCGTAATGGCACCGGCGGAATGCCGGCCTTGATGGGGTATGCGCAATCCGGGCCCGGATCCGTTCACGTGCGGCCCGGATTGCGCCCGGCCGCGCCTGTGCGACACTTCCAACAGGCCCAATCCATGCCGAGCGACGCACGGTGGAACCCGCGCCCCCGACCGAAGTGACCCGCCTGCTGGCGCGTGCGCGCGCCGGCGACGCGCAGGCGATGGGCGCCGCCTATTCCGCCGTGTACGACGAACTCAAGCGTGCCGCGCGCCTGCAGCTGCGGCGCATGCACGACAATTTCGAGACCACCGCGCTGGTGCACGAGGCCTACCTCAAGCTGGGTGGCGCGCAGCTGGCGGCGCAGGATCGCAACCACCTGCTGGCGCTGTCGGCGCGGGCGATGCGCCAGGTGCTGGTGGACGACGCGCGCGCGCGCAAGGCGGACAAGCGCGGCGGTGGGCAGGACGCATTGACCCTGGGCGCGGCCGACGCCGCCGGCGATGTGGCCGCGGTCGAAGTCCTGAAGCTGGACGAGCTGCTGGAATCTCTGCATCGGCTCGACGAGCGCGCCGCGCAGATCGTCGAGTTGCGTTATTTCGGCGGCTATACCGAAGTGGAAACCGCGCAGATGCTCGACATCAGCGAAAGCACCCTGCGCCGCGACTGGCGGCGCGCACGGGCGTTCTTGATGAAGGAAACCGCGGCATGAACGAAACGGCGATGGAACGCCAGAAGCGCGTGATGGCGATCTTCGATGCCGTGATCGAGCTTGATGGCGACACCCGCGAACAACGTCTGCACGAACTGTGCGGCGACGATGCCGATTTGCTGGCTGACGTGCGCGTCCTGCTGGCGGCGGACGCGCGTACCGGCGAGCCTTTCGGCGGCAACGCCAGCGCCTGGGGCGAGGCGCTTGCCGGCGACGCCGCGCAGGACGCGATGGTGGGTCGCACCATAGGCGCGTGGACGATCATCGGCGTCATTGGCCGTGGCGGCATGGGCGCGGTGTACGCGGTCGAACGCGGCGATGGCGCCTATGTTCAACACGCCGCGCTCAAGCTGATCCGCGCCAGTGCGGATACGCCTGCCGCGCGTGAACGTTTCCTGCGCGAGCGGCAAATCCTTGCAGGCTTGCAGCACCCGAACATCGCCACCCTGCTGGATGGCGGCTTCAGTGCCGACGGCGAGCCGTACTTCGTGATGGAACGCATCGACGGTGTGCCGATCGACCGCTGGTGCGACACGCGCACGCTCAGCCTACGCGAGCGCATCGTGCTGTTCCTGCAGGTACTGGACGCAGTGCGCTATGCGCATCGCAACCTGGTGGTGCATCGCGACCTGAAGCCGTCCAACCTGCTGGTCGATGCGGACGGACGGGTGAAGCTGCTCGACTTCGGCATCGCCAAGCAACTGCAAGGCGGCGACGTCACCGCCACCCACGACCGCGCGCTGACCTTCGAATACGCCAGCCCGGAGCAACTGCACGACGCGCCGATCACCACCGCCACCGACCTCTGGCAACTGGGCGTGATCCTGCATCGGCTGCTGTCCGGCGCGCATCCGTTCGGTCTGACCCGCGACACGCCGGTCGCAAGCCAACTGCAGCAACTCGAGCGCGAACCGGAACCGCTGACGCGCGCCGCCGCACAGGCCACGCCGGAGCTGGCCGCACAGCGCGGCGGGATGAGTCCCGCATCACTGGCGCATGCATTGCGCGGGAATCTTGCGGCCATCGTGCAGGCCTGCCTGCGCCGCGATCCGGAACAACGCTACGCCTCTGCCGATGCGCTGGCCAACGACCTCAAGGCCTGGCTGGACGATCGCCCGATCGCTGCGGTGCCGCTGTCGCGCGGCGAGCGGGCGAAGTTGTGGCTGCGGCGCAATCGGTTGCTGGCGGCGTCCATCGGTGCTGTCGTGATTGCCTTGATCGCAGGTACCGGCGTTGCCCTGTGGCAGGCGAACGAGGCTCGGCGGGAAAGCGCGCGTAGCCGTGAGTCACTGCAGTTCCTCTCGGACACCCTTGCTGCCGCATCGCCCGAACAGGCGATGAGCAAGGAGGTCAGCGTGCGCCAATTGCTGGATAGCGCGCGCAGCGAGCTGGATAAACGCAATGCGGGCGCGGAGGTGAAACAGCCGGTTCAACGGATGCTCGGGCATTTGTACCAGTCGCTCGGAGAATTGAAGATCGCGGCCGCCTTGTTCGACGCCGGCTTGAAGAATGCAGAACCGAAAGACCGGGGCGAAGCGCTGGCGCTCACTGCCGACATGGACAACTACGCCGGCATCCTCGGCGAGATGGAACGCTGCAAGGAAAGCCTTGCGCTTGCCGAGCGCGTGCAGGCGATGCGGCAACGCTTTTCACCGGGTGACGAGGCGCAGCGCATGCGCTCGCTAAAGACACTGGGTTCGGCCCACAGCTGCCTGCGCGATTACAAGCGCGCGGAACGCGATTGGAACGACGCACTGGGCATTGCCGATTCGCTGCGATCGCCACCGACCGCGGAAATCGTCGGCATCTACGACGCGCTATGGCTGATGCTGGACATGCAGGGCCAATACGACCAGGCCCTGGCACTGACCGACAAGGGCCTGGCCTTCGTCGACCGGGCGGGACAGAAAGCGGACACGCCCCTGCGCGTCGGGCTGTTGCGCAGCAAGGCGACATCGCTGTACAGGCTGGGCAAGCCGAACGACGCCCTCTCCTTCATGCAACAAGCCATTGCCTTGCAGCGCGCCAGCGTCGGGGAAAAGGGCTCGAACACCGCCATCCTCTACAACGACCTGACCTTGATCCTCAATGGCCTGGGCCGTTATCGCGAAGCCGCCGATGCGGCGCTTCACGCACAGCGATTGGGCGAAGAGGCCGGCATGGGGCCTGCCGAAGCCGCCATCCAGCTGTCGAACCTCGCCGATGCGCTCGAAAACGCCGGCGACTACCCGCAAGCCGTGCAACGCAAGGAACAGGCGCTGGCCATGCTGGACAAGGCCGGAGCCGGCAGCGACGACCCGACGCGCAGGAAGATCGAAGTCATGCTCGCCCGCGCATTGGGCTTCGCAGGTCGCTTCGACGAGGCATCGAAGCGCATGACCCGCGCGCGCGAAGCCGCGCGCAAGCTGGATGGCGAAGATTCCATGCAATATGCCTATGCAACATGGCAGATGGCGGTGCTGGAAAAGAACATGGGCGATGCGACCGCCGGCCTGCCGATCCTGGAAGAAGCCGCGCGGCGATGGACGAAGCTGGTTCCGCCGGAGCACACGGTGTTCACCCAGGTACATCGCGTCCGCGTGCACTTTGCATTGATGCAAGGCGACCTGGCGCTGGCCGAGCGCGAACAGCGCGCCGCGCTGGCCCGCTTCCAGGTCACGCAGGGGGCGCCTGCGAGCCTAGCCGTCGCCCAGGCGGAAATGGCCGACATCCTCGCCGCACAGGGCAGGCATGACGATGCGCGCAAACTACTGCTGCAAGCGTTGCCCGTCCTGCGGGAATCCGTTCTGCCCCAGGAACTCAACCGCTCCGCTGCCGAAGCATTGGCGAAGCAGCTCGGCCTGCACTGACCGCGCTGCGTCTTTCGCACCTCAGCCCGAACGCCGCCCGCAACGGAAATCCCCGCTCTTGATGCTTTCGCCCGCCCGCGGGTTGGTCTGGTCGTCCTTGCGGAACACGATGGCATCGCCCCTGCGCGCGCCACGCCAGCCGGCGTAGGCGCCGCCGCGGAAACTGACCACATCGGCACTGGCCTGGATCGTGCCGCCGCCGGACTGCGCCGAGTAATTGCCGCCTTTGATCGTGAACCACATCCCGGTGGGTCGGTACTGGGTGACGTAACTCACGCCATCGAACTGCAGCGCGGCGACCTGGCAGTCGTAACGGCCATCGAGTCCGGCGCCACCGCCAGGCGCAGTCGAGCGCGCGGCGGGCGCAGCGGCCACTGGAGTGCCCACGCCGCCGGTGCCCAGCATCCCGGTCAGTTCGTGCATCTCCATGTTGAACAGCTTTCTGCCGAAACCTGCCGCCATCACCTTGGCCTGCTCGACCTGCCCGGCGTTGTTGTTCTGCTTGCCGTCCACATAGAACACCAGCGGCAGGCCTGCGCTTGCCAGCAGGACGTTGTACAGCGCGGTCTTCTCCGCGTTCGAGGCGCGCGCGATCTCCGACTGCGCCAGGGTCGCATTGAGCGAATCGAACAACCTGTTTTCCGCATCCGCGCTCGGCTGCTCATCCGTGCCCACGATGTACGACGCGACGATGAAGAACGTCATCGCCCCGGCGATGGTGTTGTCCCATCGCCCTTTGTACTTCTGTGCGAACAGTTCCTTGCCGGCACCTGCCAGTTGCAGGATCTGCTGGCGCTCCTCCGGCGTATTGCCGAGGCTGTCCGCGAAGTTCTTCACCGAGTCGTCGCCGGCGACCGGGGTGAAGCGAGTCGCCGTTGGCGAGGCCGGTTTCGATTGTGTGGAGGACGATGCGTACTTGGCGCATTCGGCGGGCACTTTCTCGCCCTTCCGCTTCCAATCCTCGCACATGTTCCGCAGGGTCATGTCGCCGTTGATGCGGTTGAAGATCATCCGATTGTTGTCCCGCATCATCTCGTAGGACGACCGTTGTGCGTACGCCACGGGGGCAATCAGCAACAAGGCGAATGCGGCGACCATGCTTGCGGATGCAGGCAGCGACTTGCGCGTCGCTGGCCGACTTTGATTGCGTGTGTTCATTGCGTGCAGGCCTCGGTCGGCGTCAGGGTGAAATGCTCGGCGCCGGCGGTGTCGCGCGACTGGCTGCCGGCGGTGGTGGTGCCACCGCCCTCGGTGGTCATGGTGCCGGGTTTGGCCGGGCCATCCGGGAATTCGATGTGATAGCGCCCGCCGGCCTTCCAGCTCAAACCAGGAATGTTCGGCGTGCGAACGAACTTCCAGGTGCCGTCCACGCCGCCGCTGAACTCCACACCGAACAGCTTGCCGTCCAGCACGAATGTTTCACTGATATCGCAGACCACTTGGTCGATGGGATCACCGCTGCCGCCGACGAAACGGTAGGCGAGGGGTGCGACTGCCGTTGCCATGCCGCCGCAGCGCGGCAGCGTGTCTTCTTCATCGGGGTGCGGGTCGTTGTTGCATGTGCGTTCGTCTTTCTGCACGACGGCGGCCATTGCCGGCGAGGTCGCAGGCTTGGCATCGTCCTGACCACCCTTCGGCGAACACGCGGCCAGTGCCAGCAATACCAGCGCGATCGCGCAGGGCGCACGAGTCGCATGCCGGCTCATGGTGCGGCCCCGCAGGCTGCGATTGGGGTCAGCTTGAAACGGATGTTGATGCCATTGCAGCCTGCGACCCCACCGGCACCGGCGCAATTCCGCGAGGCGGCGGTCTGGATCGTGCCGCCGCTTTCACCCACGTCCACGGTGTAGCCGCCGCCGCCGCTGACGCGCGCGCCCATCATGTTGCCCTGGTAAGTGAACGACCCGGCCCCGGCGGAGGCTGGGGTGAACGTGTAGTAGTCCTTGATGCCGCAGCCGGACAGCTTGAACGGCTTTTCCAGAGTGCAGGCATCACCTTCGATCACGCATTGGCCACCCTCGGAGGCGATGTGGAAAGCGCGCGGTGGCGGCGGTACGGCAGCCACGCCAACGCATCGCGGCAGCTTGCCTTCTTCGCCGGGCTGCGGGTCATCGCTGCATTTGCGCTCTTCCTGCGGCGCAACGGCGACGGTCGCTGGCGCTGGCGCAGATATGGCGTCTGGCGCAGGCACGGCGGACTGCTCGTCGGGTTTCGGCGAACAGGCTGCCAGCACCAGCAGGGCGAGCGGCAGGCAGCGGCGGAACGAGGGGTGCATGGCGGGTTTCCGGTGGGCCGTTACTTTCCTTAGCGGAAAACGGCCGCGAAACCAGTCACGCCATCGCGACGAGACGGAAACCTGGACGTCGGACACGGCCCGCCATGCGAGTCCCGACCCGGCTCAGCGCACGATGCGGATCACCCCGCAGGCCACACGCGCACCCGCATTGCCGGTCGGCTGCGAGGTGTAATCGTCCGCCGCCGCATGCACGATCACCGCGCGGCCGGCGATATCGTTGGGCGCGCCGCCGCCAAGGGTCACACCGCTGACATGCGCATCAATGTGCGCCACGCCTTTGGCATCGGCAACGATGTTGTCGGTGTCGCCGGCATGGTGCGCGCCGTGCCCGGCGCGGCCGTGCGCCTGTGCAGCGGGATTGAAGTGACCGCCAGCGCTCGTGGCATCGGCCGCGCTGCAATCGCCCTTTTCATGGATATGGAAGCCACGGATATCACCCGGCTTCAGTCCGCCGACTTCGCCGGTGATGTGCACGCCATCGCCCATCGGCACCAGCATCAGCTTGCCGCTGACCAGCGAGCCGGAAGCAGACGCGAGGTTGACCTCGGCTTTCTGCGCGGTGCTCGCCGCGGGCTTGGCTTTCGGCGTCGATGGCGTACTGGCGCAGGCGGCGAGCAGTGAACAGGCGATCGCGAAGGTCAGGCCACGTGCGGATATATGGGTCATCTCGGTACTCCTTGCTGATGCGTTGCTTGCGTTCGACCACCACGATTGACGCAGGTTCAACCCCGATGCGGCCATCAACGGCGCTTGCGCGACGGGCCCAGCTTGCGGGTCACCGTATTGCGACCCAGTCCAAGCTTGTGCGCAGCATCGCCGCGGTGGCCTTCGCTGTGATCCAGCGCGGCCTGCAGCAACACCTGGTCGAAATCGCGTTTGGCGGCTGCGTGCAGGTCTTCGACACCGGCATCGAGCTGCGCGCGCGCCCACGTCGCCAGCGCTTGCTGCCATTGCGCGGCATCGCCACTCGCACCGCGCGACGCGGGCATCGCGCCATCGAGGTCGGCGATGCCGATGGTCGCGCCCGGCGCCAGCGCGGCCAATCGCCAACACAGGTTTTCCAGTTCGCGCACATTGCCCGGCCAGTCGTGCGCGCGCAGGCGCTCCAGCGCGGCATTCGACACTTTCTTCGCCGGCAGCTGCAGGCGTTGTGCGGCATTGGCCAGGAAGCGCGCGGCCAGTTGCGGGATATCCTCGCGGCGTTCGCGCAACGGTGGCAATGGTAGGCGCACGACATCAAGACGATGCAGCAGATCGGCGCGGAAGCGGCCTTCTTCGACCAGCGATTCGAGGGGTTGGTGGGTCGCGGCGATCACTCGCACATCAACGCGAATCAGCTCGCGCCCACCCACGCGGAAGAATTCGCCTTCGGCCAGCACGCGCAACAAACGGGTTTGCAACGAGGCCGGCATGTCGCCGATTTCGTCCAGGAACAACGTGCCGCCATCAGCCTGTTCGAAGCGGCCGATATGGCGCTTGTTCGCACCAGTGAAGGCGCCGGCTTCGTGACCGAACAACTCGGATTCCAGCAACTCTGCCGGAATGGCCGCAGTATTGAGCGCGACGAAGGGGCGCGATGCACGCGGCGATTCGCGATGCAGCGCACGCGCCACCAGTTCCTTGCCGGTACCGGTTTCGCCGGTAATCAGCACCGATAGCGGCGCCTGCGCCAGCCGGCCGATGGCGCGGAACAGCGCGCGCATCGCCGGCGCATCGCCGACCAATGCCGAAGCTTCGCCATCGACGCTTGCATCTACTGCCAGCATGTTGCGCGATTCGCGTTGCGGCAACGCACGCCGCACCAGCGCCACCGCCTCGTCGAGGTCGAATGGTTTGGACAGGAATTCATGCGCGCCGCCGCGGAATGCACCGGCGGTGCTGGCCACGTCGGTATGCGCGGACATCACGATCACCGGCAGGTCGGGCTGCGCGGATTTCAACTTGTCGAGCAATTGCAGGCCGCTGTCGCCGGGCATGCGCACGTCGGTAACCACGAGTGCCGGCGCGCCTTCGCGCTGCAGTGTGTCCAGCGCTTCGGCGGCGGCGGCGAAGGCGGTGACTTCGAAGCCGGCATCGCGCAATGCGGTCGCCAGCACGAAGCGCACCGCGCGATCATCGTCCACCACCCAGATGCGTGCAGGCTCAGCCATCGTTGGTCTCCGCTTCGTACTGCATTGGCAACAGCAGCGTGAACACGGTGTGGCCCGGGCGCGAGCGATAGGCCAGCGAGCCGCGATGTTCGCGCGCGACCTGCTGCGCCAGCGGTAACCCCAGCCCGGTGCCATCGGCGCGGCCGCTCACCAGCGGCAGGAACACCTGCTCGGCCAACTCCGGCGGAATGCCGCGACCGTCGTCGATGATCTCCAGCCGCAGCGCCAACGCGTGCACCGCATCGAATATACGCACGCCATGTTCGGCACGCGTGCGCAGCTGCACCGTGCCCGCACCGGCATCGATGGCATTGCGCACCAGGTTCCACAGCGCTTGGGTCAGGCGATCCGCATCGCCCAGCAGTTCCGGCAGCGATGGGTCGTAATCGCGCACCAGTCGCGTGGCCCAGCCGGCGTCGCTTTCGGCCAGGCGCAGCACGCGTTCCAGCACTGCATGGATGTTGACCGGCTCGAACGGGCGCGGCGGCGCCGGCGATAGCAGGCGATCGACCAAGGCGGCCAGTCGCTCCACTTCGGATTCGATCAAACCGGTGAGTTCGCGTCCATCGCTATCGGCACGCCGCGCCAACAGCTGCGCCGCACCCTTGATCCCGGCCAACGGATTGCGCAATTCGTGGGCCAGGCCCTTCAACGAAGCGCTCAGCGCGGAGGGCAGCAACTGCGCCGGATCCTCGCCGGGGAATTCGTCGACCGCATGCGCTTCCAGCCAGTAACCGCCGGCATCGCGCGGGGTCAGCCACAGATCGGCGAAGCGCAGTTCATCGCTGCCGGGGAAGGCCAACGCGACCCGACGCAGCCGCAAAGGCGTGTCGATGGCTTGCTGCAGCGCGCGAACCAAGGATTGCGTTTCGCGCTCCAGCGCCGCCGCCGGCGTGCGGGGCAGGCGGCGCAAGCCAACACCCAGCCAGCGTGCGGCAGCCAGGTTGGCGGCGACCACCGTCCCCGCCGCGTCCAGCCGTAGCAACGGCGTGACCAGTTCGTCGAGGGCGTCGGATGGGGTGTCGAGGGGCATTGCACTAATTTAGTGCAATTCTTTAGTGCAATTCGCCCGGGGCGGCACGACATGCGTCCGCAGCCATTCCGATGAACGGTCGCAACGCCTCTTGCACGGTTACATGCAATGAAATAAGTTGATTACATGAAATCTCTCCTGCAACGCTCCTCGACGCAGCATGTGCGTGCATTCCGCGAGCGCATGCGGGAGCAGGGGCTGGTCAAGAAGGACGTCTGGATCCGGCCGGAACATGCGGCGGAGCTGGCCGGGATCGAGAAGGCGATGCGCGAGGCGCGCGACCCGGCGCAATCCACTCCGTCCGATGACGGCAAGGGCCCGGGCTGGAGCCTGCCGACCATCCGCCATGCGCTGGCGCAGACCAGCGTGGTGCGCGACGGACTGATCGAACTGGAAACCATCGAGGGCGCCGAACCCAGCCTGCACCTGGTCATGCGCGACTACGGCGAACTGTCGATCTTCGTTGCCATTGGCGGCGAGCAGATCATCGTCGAGGCCTTCCTGTGGCCGGTGGCGCAGGTGCGCGATCCGGCCGCGTTCAACGCCCACGTGCTGGCCACCCACAAGCTGCTGCCGCTGTCGACCATCGCCATCCAGCCGATCGGCGGCGTGCCCAGCTATGCGATGTTCGGCTCGCTGGATACGCATTCCAGCCTGGCCAACCTGATGTTCGAGATCGAGACGCTGGCCGAGAACGTGATCCACGCCAGCGATGCCTACGCGCCGTACCTGGACGCGCCGGCCGGGACACGCGGATGACATTTCCCTGGCGCAAGCTGTTCCAGTCCATCCAGGACGATATCGAGGGCGTCGGCAATGCCGTGTTCGGCGATCGCGCCGAGCGCCTGCTCGACGAGGAAATCCGCGAGGTGGACGAACTGCTGCACAACACCCGCAACGAACACGCGGCCGCCAAGGCGCGCCGCATCGATACCCAGCAGCGGGCGCAGCAACTGAAGGCCGAGATCCGCGAAACCGAAGCCGCCGTGGAAGCGCAGCTCAAGCGCCGCCGCACCACGGCGGCACGCGATGCGGCCGGCGAGGTAGTGCGCCTGCACGCGCAGCTTGCGGACATGCAAGCCGACGCCGCCGAGATGGAATTGCAGGAAGCCAAATTCGCCCAGTTGCAGTCGCAGCTGGAACATCGACTGCGCCGGCTCAAGCACCAGCTAGACACGCAACGCGCGACCGCCAGCCTGCAACGCGCGCAGGCCGCCGTCGCACGGCGGCAACCAGGTAATGCGCCCTACCCGGAACCCGCGCCGGCGTCGGCCAAGCGGATGCGGCATCCGGCAAAGACGAGCGGAAAGCCGACAGGTCAGTCCGCGCACGACGATGCGGGCACCGTGGAGATCGATCCCGTGGCGGATGTGCTCGAGCGCATCGCCAAACGCATCAAGCCGCGCCCCACCACGAACACGCCCAGTACCGAAAAGGCCCGTCGCCGATGATCGAGTTCTACACCACCGCGCTGACCTTCCCGACGCTGCTGTACAGCATCCTGCTGGCGTTCTGCGTCGTGTACTGGCTGCTGGCCGCGACCGGGCTGGTCGACAGCGACACCATCCACGGCCTGCTGCACCACCACGACGGCCTGGACGGCATGCAGACGCATCATCACCACGATGCCGCCACCGACAGCGCCGGCATCCTCGCCCGGCTCGGCCTGTCCGGCGTCCCGTTCATGCTGATCCTCAGCGTGTTGGCGTTCTTCGGCTGGCTGATCACCTATTTCGCGCAATTGCTGTTGCTGCAGTTCCTGCCGGATCCGCTACGCATCCTTGCCGGCATCGGTGTGCTGGTGGCGGCGTTGTTGCCCGGACTGGTGCTGACCTCGCTGCTGCTGCGCCCGGTGGCACGGCTGATCATGAAGCTGCGCCCGCCGGTGCCGCCGTCGATCCTCGGCAAGGCTGGCAACGTGATTTCCCCCAAGGTCACTGACACCGAAGGCCGCGCCGAATTCGACGATGGCGGTGCCGGCCTGATCCTGCAGGTACGCGCACCGCCGGGTGCCACGTTCTCGCGCGGCGAGCGCGTGGTGCTGCTGTCCTTCGACGATGCGTCCCACGCCTACACCGTGATGTCCGAATCCGAGTTCCTTTCCCGCTGAGCACCACCGAGTTTCGCCAAGGAGTTGTCCATGTCCATGTCCCTGATCCTCCCCTTCGTTGTCGGCCTCGGCGTCCTGCTGGTGCTGGCGCTGGGCATCTTCGGCCTGTTCAAGGCCTTCTACCGCAAGGTCGAGCAGGGCACCGCCCTGATCGTCAACGACATGAGCACCACGCCGAAGGTGCACTTCACCGGCGCGCTGATCATCCCCGTGCTCTACAAGGCGGAGGAGATGCAGATCAGCCTGATCAACCTGGAGATCGACCGTCGCGGCAAGGAAGGCCTGATCTGCAAGGACAATATGCGCGCCGACATCCGGGTGAACTTCTACCTGCGCGTGAATGAAAAGGCGGAGGACGTGCTGAAAGTGGCCAAGACCGTCGGTGCCACCCGCGCGTCGGACAAGGACGCGGTGGACGCGCTGTTCAACGCCAAGTTCTCCGAGGCGCTGAAGACCGTCGGCAAGCGCTTCGACTTCGTCGACCTGTTCGAGAAGCGCCAGGAATTCCGCGACGCCATCGTCGACGTGATCGGCAAGGACCTCAACGGCTACGTGCTGGAAGACGTGGCGATCGACTACCTGGAACAGACCAAGAAGTCCGAGCTCGATCCGAACAACATCATGGATGCCGAAGGCATCCGCAAGATCACCGAGCTGACCGCGGCGCAGAACATCCAGACCAACATCTTCGAGCAGGACGAGAAGCTGCGCATCACCGAGAAGAACGTGAGCGCGCGCGAAGCCCTGCTCGCGATGGAGCGTCAGCAGGCCGAGGCCGAGGCGCGCCAGAAGCGCGAGATCGCGGTGATCACCGCGCGCGAGCACGCCGAGGCGACCAAGGTCGAGGAAGAACAGCGCCTGATCTTCGAGAAAGCGCGCCTTGAGACCGAGGAACAGATCAAGATCCGCGAACAGGACCAGCTGCGCCAGGTGGAAGTGGCCGAACAGAACCGCCGCCGCGCGGTCGCCATCGAGCTGGAGCGCGTCGAGCGCGCCGCGCAGATGGAGAAGGTCACCACCGACAAGGAAGTCCAGCTGCAAGGCGTGGAGCGCGACAAGGCGGTCGAGGCCGGCAAGATGGAAGTGGCCAACACCATCCGCGAACGCACCCTGGTCGAGCAGACCGTGGCCGTCGCCCAGGAAAAGATCAAGGAAACCCGCGAAGTCTCCGAAGCCGACCGCGCCAAGCAGGTCACCGTGCTGAATGCCGAGGCCGATGCGCAGCAGGTGCTGGTCAAGGAAGTGAAGGCGGCCGAAGCGGCGGAAACCGCGGCAAAGCATCGCGCCAACGAAATGACCTTGATCGCCGAGGCCGAACTGATCGCCGCCGGCAAGCAGGCCGAGGCCAAGAAGATGCTGGCCGACGGTACGCGTGCCGAACAGGCCGCGCCCGGCCTGGCCGAAGCGCAGGTGCAGGAAGCCACCGCCGCCGCGATCGAGAAGGTCGGCGTGGCCGAAGCCCGCGTGATCGAGGCCAAGGCCGATGCCAACTACAAGCAGGGCAACGCGGACGCGCGCGTGCTGGCCGAGCGGCTGGAAGCCGAGGCCGGCGGCGTGGCCAAGCTGGGCCAGGCCAAGGCCGACACCACCAAGGCGATGGGCGAAGCCGAAGCCGATGCGATCGGCAAGAAGATGTCCGCCGAAGCCGATGGCCTGACCGGCAAGTTCGAGGCGATGGGCAAGATGTCGCCGGACGCGCGCGCGCACGAGGAATTCCGCATGCAGCTGGAAGCGGCGCTCAAGCAGGCACTGGCCTCGCTGGACGCAGGCAAGGAAGTCTCGCGTGAGAACGCCGAAGTGCTGGCGACGGCGCTGCAGAACGCCAACATCGAACTGATCGGTGGCGACGGCGGCGTGTTCGATGCGCTGACCAAGGGCGTGTCGATCGGCAAGGCGCTGGACGGCATCACCGGCCAGAGCCAGGTGCTGCAGCAACTGCTCGGCAAGTTGACGGGCACCGCCCCGGCCAAGCTGCCGGCACCGGACGACGCCGAAGCCTGAGCCCGTGATGCCCCGGCGCAATGCCGGGGCATTGCAAGCCCCAGACAGTCGATCAAGACACGGAACCGCACGCGATGACCAATCCCGCCAACGCCGCCAGCAACGCGGATGCCAGCACCAACGACGCCGTCGCCCAAGGCGGCGCCTACGAAGTGCTGCGCAAGCGCCTGGCAGATCAAGGCGTACGCCTGCGCGGGATCGCCGATGCGCTCAATACGCAGCGGCTGCAGGAGTTCGGCGACTCCAGGATGGAGATCGCCGGGCGCTTCCGCATCCGCAGCGAGCAGAACGCAGTCGGTCGCGACATCGTCCAGGTCGGCGACCTGCTGCTGTTCGGCTACAACGTGTTCCTTGGCCTGAAGTCGACCACGTCGGTGAGCGATGTGTTCGGCCTGTACAAGCTGGTGGAAACCGCCGAGGGCTACGACGTCACTCCGGTCGACCCGGCGCACAGTTTCCTCGCCGATCCCGCGTTCGTGCGCGATTTCACCGAGCTGTACGCGTACTACAAGGAAGCGCGCCTGCTGCAGTTGCTGGTCAAGGACAGCAAGCTGCTGGCCGCGTTCCAGATCGGCGCCGATGCCAAGGACGTGCGCGTGTTCCGCTGGAACCTGTCCAGCACCGGCGAGATCGGCTACATCGACGCGCGCGGCGAACGCGACATCAGCCTGCCTGCGCCGTTCGACTTCGAATGGATCCGCGCGACCAAGGACATGGAGGTCAGCGGCCGTTTCCCGCACCTCAACATCCTCGACACCTTGTTCGTCGAGACCCTCGGCGGCGACCTGACCATCAAGGCCGAGAACAACACCGAGACCGGCGCCGGCGTGTACAGCGAGCCGGTCGATGACGGCACGCAGTCGCTGGACGACGCGCAGTTCTACTTCGCCAAGGTCGGTTCGCTGATCCTGTTGAAGATCCTGCCCTACCGCGAAACCACCTGGCGCGGGCTGGTGTTCAACACCCTGACCGGCAAGGTCACCCGGCTCGACGCCATCGTGCAGGCCTGCATCCAGCTGCCGGAAGACCACGGCATCATCTTCCCCGGCGGCTACTACCTGCAGAACGGCGAGCACAAGGCGTTCGATACCGCCATCCAGGGCATGCAGTACAAGCGCGCGATCCGCTCGCCGAACGGCGAGGACGTGATGTACGTGTTCTACCAGCGCGAGTCCGGCATGGCCGCGCTGCTGGTCTACAACATGATCCAGCGCCAGCTGCTGCCGCCGACGCTGGCGCACGGCTATGCGCGCCTGGCCGATGGCCGCATGGTGCTGTTCAACGCCGAGAACGACGACCCGACCCGCATCCACCACATGCAGGTGTGGAAGACACCGTTCGTGTCCGAGGAATTCGCCGCCAGCCGGCCACCGAGCACGACCTGGCTGGGCCGCATCGGCAATGCAGAATTGGTGCGCGCGATCTCCAATCTCTACGACCTCGTCCGCGACATCGAGCGAGAGGACGTTTCCGCGCAGCGTTACGAACTGCTGGCGCATGCGACCCGCCGCCTGTTCGACGCGCATCACTGGATCGACGACGAACACAGCGACGGCCTGTCCACCTTGCTGCACCAGGTGGCGGCCACCGGCGAATCGGTGCTGGACGAGTTCCAGAAGGTACTGGAGATCCGCCGCCAGGCCGACGACGCGCTGCGCCAGGCACAGAGCGAGCATCGCGCGCTGATCGGCCGCCTGCAGCCGGATGCCTGGTCGCAGGTGCAGGAGTTCGTCGATGCGCTGAATGCGATCTCGGCGCTGCGCGGTCGCCTGCTGACCATTCGCGACTACCGCTACATCGATACCGTCGCCATCGATGCGATGGCGCAGTCGCTGTCCACCGCGCACGATGGCGTGGGCAGCGCGACCGGTGTGTTCCTGTCCTCGGCCAAGGCCCTGGCGCCGTTCGAGCAGCGCCTGACCGCGCTGGACGATGCGGCCGGCAAGGCGACCACGGCGAAGCAGCTGGCCGAGCATATCGCCGGCATGCAGGCGATGTCCGCCGACCTCGACATGCTGTCCGAGCTCATGGCTTCGCTGAAGGTCGACGATGCCACCCAGCGCACGCAAGTCGTGGATGCGCTCTCCGGCCTGTATGCGCGCCTCAACCAGGCCAAGGCGCGCGCCGACCTGCGCCGCAAGACGCTGGGTTCCGCCGAATCCGTCGCCCAGTTCGGCGCGCAGTTCACCCTGTTCGCGCAGTCGATCGCCAGTGCGCTGGGCATGGCCAACACGCCGGAGAAAGCAGACGAACAACTGTCGCGGCTGATGGTGCAGCTGGAGGAACTGGAGAGCCAGTTCGGCGAACACGAACAGTTCCTGGGCGACATCCTGTCCAAGCGCGAGGAACTGCTGGAGGCGTTCGAGGCGCACAAGCAGGCCCTGCTCGACGAACGCCAGCGCAAGGCGCAATCGGTGTTCGATGCCGCGCAACGCATCCTCGAAGGCCTGGGCCGGCGCACCGAACGCTTCGCGACGCCCGACGAACTCAACGCCTTCTTCGCCGGCGATGCTCTGATCCTCAAGCTGCGCGAGCTGGCTGAACGCCTGCGCGAACTCAAGGACTCGGTCAAGGCCGACGACGTGGAAGCGCGGATCAAATCCGCGCGCGACCAGGCCGTGCGCGCCCTGCGCGACCGCAGCGACCTGTTCGAAGACGGCGGCAACGTCATCAAGCTGGGCCCGCGCCACCGCTTCAGCGTCAACACCCAGGCACTCGATCTGACGTTGTTGCCGCGTGGCGACCACCTCGCCGTGCACCTGACCGGCACCGACTTCATGGAGCCGCTGCACGACGCCGCATTGGCCGAGCTGCAGCCGTACTGGGCGGTGACCCTGGAATCCGAATCGCCCACGCTGTATCGGAGCGAATACCTGGCCGGGCAGGTGCTGCAGGACGCCGCGGCGGGCCGCAACGCGCTGTCGATGGACGCACTGCAACGCGCAGCGCTGGATAGCGATGCGCTGAACAAGCTGGTGCGCGACTACGCCGCCCCGCGCTACCGCGACGGTTACGAGAAGGGCATCCACGACTTTGATGCAGCGAAGTTGCTGCAGCTGCTGCTGTCGTTGCAGCGCGGTGCCGGCTCGCTGATCCATCATCCGGCCTCGCGTGCACTCGCGGTCTCGTATTGGGCTTCGTTGGAGGCTTCCGCATGCAGCGCCTGGCTGGATCGGCTGCGCACCGCACGCGCCATCGATGCCTTGTCGCCCGCCGGTACGGCGGTTGCCGCTGCCAGCACGGAACTGGCGGAAGCCATCGACGCACATCTGCGCGACAACGCATTGCCGATCACGGCGGCGCGCCCCTCTTCCGCCGCCGCGTTCCTGGTGGACAGCGCACAGGGTGCGGCCATGCCCTTGCGCTTCACCGCCTACGCGCAGGCCTTGGTCGATGCATTGGCCGCAAAGCTTGCCGGCGACAACGGCCGCGTGCTGCAAGCGGCGATGGCGCACCTGCAGGAGCGCCCCGGCGCAGCGTGGTCGTTGGCGCAACAGGCGTTCACCGCACTCGCCGCGCAACCGGAGCTTGTCGCGAACAACGGTTACATCGACGAAGCCGTGGCGCTCTACCTGCACGGCAAGCGGCTGGATCACGCCGTCGAACGCGTCACCCTGCAGGGCCAGGTCGAAGGCCTGCTCGGCACCCATCCGCGCATCGTCGATGGACGCATGACCCTGTCGATCGAGGATTTCCTCGCCCGCTTCGAGGAACACCAGCGCAGCTTCGTACCCGGATGGCAGCGCTTCCAGAAACTTCGCGGCGAAGTGGTGCAGCGCGAGCGCGAGGCGATGCGCCTGTCCGAATTCAAGGCGCGGCCACTGACCAGCTTCGTGCGCAACAAGCTGATCAACGACGTCTATCTGCCGGTGATCGGCGACAACCTCGCCAAGCAGATGGGTACGGTCGGCGAAAACAAGCGCAGCGACCTGATGGGCTTGCTGATGCTGATCAGCCCGCCCGGCTACGGAAAGACCACGCTGATGGAATACGTGGCGCACCGCCTCGGCCTGGTGTTCATGAAGGTCAATGGCCCTGCGCTGGGCCACGAGGTGCGCTCGCTGGATCCGGCGCAGGCACCGGACGCGACCTCGCGGCAGGAACTGGAGAAGCTCAACCTGGGCCTGGAGATGGGCAGCAACGTGATGCTGTACGTCGACGACATCCAGCACACGCACCCGGAATTCCTGCAGAAATTCATCTCGCTATGCGACGGCACCCGCCGCATCGAGGGCGTGTGGCGCGACAAGACCCGCACCTACGACATGCGCGGCAAGAAGTTCGCGGTGGTGATGGCCGGTAACCCGTACACCGAGTCCGGCGAGGTGTTCAAGATCCCTGACATGCTGGCCAACCGCGCCGACATCTACAACCTGGGCGACGTGCTCGGCGGCATGGAAGAGTCCTTCCTGCTCAGCTACATCGAGAACAGCCTGACCTCCAACCCGGTGCTGGCGCCGCTGGCCACCCGCGACATGGCCGATCTCTACCTGCTGGCGGAACGCGCACGCGGCAAGGAAATCTCCACCAATGCGCTCAAGCACGGTTACAGCGGTGCCGAGATCAACGAGATCGTGGCCGTTCTGCAACGACTGATGCAGGTGCGCGACGTCGTCTACAAGGTCAACCAGCAGTACATCGCCAGTGCCGCACAGGCGGACAAGTACCGGGTCGAGCCGCCGTTCAAGCTGCAGGGCAGCTATCGCAACATGAACAAGCTGACCGAGAAGATCTCGCCGGTGATGAACGAGGCCGAGCTGCAGCAGCTGATCGACGACCACTACCTCGGCGAATCGCAGTTGCTGACCAGTGGCGCCGAGGAAAACCTGTTGAAGCTGGCCGAACTGCGTGGCGTGATGAGCGCCGAACAGCAAGCGCGCTGGACGCAAATCAAGGCAGATTTCCTGCGCAACAAGGCGATGGGCGCGGACGATGCGGATGTCGGCGGGCGCATGGTCGCGCAACTGGCCGATATCGCCGGCAACCTGGATGCGCTGCGCACGCCGCCGATGGAGAAACAGGAAACCGCACCGTGGCCAGCCGTGCTCGATGCCTTGCGTTCGTTGCAAGCGAAGCCGCAGGTCGCAGCTTCGCAACAGGCGGCACCCGATTTCGATGCGCTGCTCACGGCGATGCAGGGCCAGCAGGCGCCGGTGATCGAGATCCTGCGCGCCACCCTCGCTCGGCAGGACATGCTCAACAGCGCCTTGCTGGAACTGGCCGACGTGCTTGCGCGCGCACCTTCGTCCGCACCCTCACCCGCTGCGGCTGCGGGTGATAGCGATGGCAAACCGCGCCGCAACCCGCCGCGCGTGCGCACGCAGCGCGAGATCGCCTTCGAGCGCGAACTCGAGAAACTGCGCTTCAAGCACGAACAGGACAAGAAGGACGGCGAGGCCGAATGACGCGCGACGCCGTCCCGCTCGAACACGATGCGATCGCCGGCTTCGGCGACGGCATCGTGCGCGATGCGCGGCACGCGGACGCCATCGCCTCGCTGGAAGGCAGCCCGGTGCCGGCCTTGCTGGAATCGGTGCATGCCCTGCAGGCGGTTTTGCTGTCGGCGAATCCGCACGCGTTGCGCGCACGCGTGGGCTGGATCGGCCGCCTGATCGGCCGCGACCTGGTGCTGGAGGCGGAAGGCCGCGCCTTCCGCGAACGCCTGCGTGTGCTGATGCTCGATGCCGACGGCCGATTGGCCGCGTTCGCCCGCTTCGATGAGGCCATCGCCGCGCACGAACAACGCATGCTTGCCTCGATCGAGGCACTCGATGCGGCGATCGTCCATCTCGGCACTGCTTCCGCCACGCAATCCGAAGCAACGGCCGATGCCATCGAGCGCCGACGCCAGCACTTGCTGGTCATGCAACAGGCCTGGCGCATCACCGCCTCGCAACTGGCGCTGACCCGGCTCAACCATCGGCAACTGGTGCAGCGCATCCAGCCGATGCTGCCGCTGGTGCAAACCCTGCTCGACCAGCAGCACGCGACACAGGCCGCGCGCGATGCCGGCGATACCCTGCAATCGGCCAGCAAGGCGCTGGCCTCGGCGAATGCACTGCTCGCCGGTTACAGTCCACTTCATCCCGCAGCACCGGAGCACGCCCCATGACCTCGCAGAACGAACCCGTCCTCCTGCCGGCCGCGCTCAGCGAACAATCGCTCACCGACCTTGGCCTCGACACCCAGGACATCGACCGCATCAACGAGGCGAGCAAGGCGCTGCAGGACATCGCGCCCGGCAACCTCAGCGGCTATGGCCGCGACGCCACCGCCAAGACCAGCGCGTTTTCGGTGCAACTGCTGGACAAGGTGCGCAATGCCGACCTCGATACGTCCGGCGACAAGCTCGGCGAGGTGGTGCGGATCGCGCGCAGCCTCAACCTCGACAGTTTTTCCGAACGTTCCAAGCTGCCGATCCTCGGCCCGCTGATCGACAAGCTGAAGGCGACCAAGGGCGAGCTGGTGCAGAAATACAGCTCGACCAACAAGCAGATCGACCAGCTGATGGGCGACGTGTCCAAGACCCAGCAAGTGCAGCAGCAACGCGTGCGCGAGTACGACCAGATGCATGCGCTGGTGCTGGACGAGCGCCGCGAACTCGGCATCCACGTCGCCGCCGGCCGCGTGCGCATTGCGGAACTTGAGCAGGAGCTGGCATCGCTGGCCGGGATGGAGGATCCGCAGTCGCGCACCCGCCGTGCCGAACTCGACACTGCGTTGCGCCTCATCGACAAGCGTGTGTCCGACCTGCACGTGCTGCAGCATGCGGCGGAGCAAACCCTGCCGATGATCCGCCTGATCCAGGCCAACGCGATCCAGCTGATCGAGAAATTCGCCGCGGTGCGCGACATCACCATCCCGATGTGGCGCAACCAGTTCGCGATCCAGCTGTCGCTGGCCGACCAGCGCAACGCGGTGGAACTGGCCAATGCGATCGACGACGCCAGCAACGAGCTGATGCGCAAGAACGCCGAACTGGTGCATGGCACCTCGGTGGGCACGGCGCGCGCCAACCAGCGCTCGGTGATCGACATCGAAACCCTGCGCACGGTCAACGAGACCCTGATCCGCACGGTGGAGGAAGTCCGCGAGATCCATCGCGAGGGCATGGCCAAGCGCAAGCAGTTGAGCAGCGAACTGGTGGAGATGCGCGACGACCTAGCCAAGCGGCTGGCGTTGCCCACGTCTGGCCCTGCGACCTGAAGCAACCGGGCGATCGCCAACCTCGGCTGAATGCGCCGGGGCTTTCCCGACGCGTATTCACATTGCAGCGATGTGGCCTCCTGCAGCCTGTGCGCATCAATCGGGGAATGCCATGAAGCCGCTCTACGCCGCTGTTGCCGCCTGTCTCGTTGCCTCCGCCGCCCATGCCCAGAGCACGGGCAAGCCCATGTTCGAGGGGTGCGAGCCGGGGTGAATTCCACCGAGAGCATCCACCCATCGCCAACGCCCACTCCCCAGCCGGTGCAAGTGCGCGACATCCCCGCGACGGTCACGCCGGCGATTCCGTCGACTCCCGTCGCCGCGCCGCCACCTCCGCCCAAGCCCAAGCCCGTGCTGGACGACGCAGGCGAACCCAGCAAGTCATTGCGTGCGCAGATCCTGCTCGAACGCGCCTGGTTCTCGCCCGGCGAGCTCGATGGCGCATGGGGCAGCAAGAGCCGCCGCGCATTGGCTGGTTTCCAGCAGTCGCGCGGGCTTGAGGCGACCGGCGAACTCGACGAGGCGACCTGGGCGGAGCTCGACAAGGATGCCGTGCCGGCCTTGGTCGACTACACCATCGAAGAAGCCGACGTGGCCGGCCCGTTCCTGCCCACGCCGTCGGGGATGATGGCCAAGTCGAAGATGAAGAACATCACCTACCAGAGCGCTGCCGAGGGCCTGGGTGAGAAATTCCATTCCAGTCCGGCACTGCTGGCCGCGATGAATCCCGATGTGCCGCTGAATGTCGCCGGCGGCATGCTGCGTGTGCCGAACGTGCGCGATGCCGCGCCATTGGCTCCGGCGGCGAAAATCGAAGTCGACAAGTCCGATGCCGCGTTGCGCCTGCTGGATGCCGAAGGCAAGGCCTATGCGCAGTTCCCGATCACCAGCGGCACCGCGAAATTCCCGCTGCCAATCGGCGACTGGACAATCAAGTCGATCAATGCCGACCCTTGGTACAACTACGATCCGAAGCTGATCGTCACCGCACGCCGCGGCGACCGCAAGGCCCTGCTGCCGCCGGGTCCGAACGGGCCAGTCGGCAGCATGTGGATGGCGCTGTCCAAGCCGCATTACGGCATCCACGGCACCCCGGAGCCGGGCCTGATCGGCCGCACCCAATCCAGCGGCTGCGTGCGCCTGACCAACTGGAGCGCGCACGCCGTCGCCAGCGCCGCCAGCGTGGGCATGACCGTGAGCATGGTGGAATAAGCCATGCGGCGGGAACGCAAGCCCTCGCCACTGCGCGGCCTGCTGCTATTCCTGCTGGGCGCGCTGGTTGGCGCGAATGCGGTGTATTTCGTGATGTCGCGCGAGCGCGCCGCTGCCGCGCCTCCGAGCGACAGCTCGCCGCCGAACCGGGTGGAAATTCCGTTGCCCATCGGCAATGGCAGCGCATCCACGCCAACGCCGCCCGCGCAAACTCCTCCCGTTTTGCCAGCACCGCGTGTCTCAGCCACCGGGACAGGCACGACCGCCGTCACGAGTGGCGCCCTGCTGATTCCGGTGCAAGGCGTGACCGCCACGCAACTGCTCGACACCTTCACCGATGCCCGCAGCGCAGGCCGTTCGCACGATGCCATCGACATCATGGCGGCGGCCGGCACGCCGGTCTTCGCGGTGGCCGACGGCCATGTCGAGAAGCTGTTCGACAGCAAGCAGGGCGGCATCACGCTCTACCAATTCGATCCGCAGGGCACGCGTGCCTACTACTACGCGCACCTGCAGGGCTACGCCGCTGGCATCGCCGAGAAGAAAGCACTCAAGCGCGGCGAGCTGATCGGTTACGTGGGCTCCACCGGCAATGCCAGTGCGGAGGCGCCGCATCTGCATTTCGCAATCTTCGTGCTGGGCCCGGAAAAACAATGGTGGAAGGGCGAGGCGATCAATCCCTATCCGCTGTTGGGCGGCGTGCCGCGCTGATCAGGGCGACACCGCGCCGACCATCGCGTTCAACGCATACAGGATGCGCAGGTCTTCGGCATCGAAGCTCGCATCCGGATTTTCGCCATCGTCCTGTCCGCGATAGTGGCGATGGAAGGCGCGCACTGCGGCGGCGCGATCCTGCAGCGGATAACCGATCGCCGCCATCGCCAACCACGGATCGAAGCCCGCTGGCGGATCGCGTAATTCACCCTGCGGCCAACGCCCGTAACCGGCCTCGGCCAACTGCTTCCACGGAAACAGCGAGCCCGGATCGCGCTTGCGGGTCGGTGCAAGATCCGAATGGCCGATCACCTGCGTCTTCGGGATATCCAGCCGCGTGGTCAAATCGTCCAGCAGGCGCAGCAGTGCGGCGATCTGCGCTTCGGTGTAGGCCTCGCCGACTTCGTTGTCGATCTCGATGCCGATCGAGGCCGAATTGAGATCGGTGATCGCGCCCCATGAACCGCCGCCGGCATGCCAGGCGCGCTCGCCATCGGCCACCAGCTGGTAGATGCGGCCGTCATCGCCAATCAAATAGTGCGCGCTGACCTTGCCGCCGCGGTTGGCGGTGCGCAGCGTCCGCAGGCTTTGTTCGGCCGATCCCTGCTCGGTCGCATGCAGCACGATGATCACTGGCTTGCGTGCGTTGTAGTTCGGCGACGGCACCCACTCGGCCAACGGATTGCGTTGCGATGGCGTGGCGCAGGCCGCGAGCAGGGCCAGCATCAGGACGACGATGGTGGTACGCATCGTTCGATCTTAGCCCACCGGCCGGCGCGGGCCGCACGATTGGTTTCCTGCGCAACTACCGATCACAACTCTAATTTTTTGTTCTAGGCTCGGGTCATGTTGCAGTGCAGCGAGCCTCGGAACCGCCATGACGGAGTGCGACCAATCCTGTCCTGATTCAATGGGCCTGTACGACCCTCGCGATGAGCGGGACAGCTGCGGCTTCGGCCTGATCGCGCAGCTGGACGACCGTGCCAGCCGCGCCACGGTGGAGGCCGCGCTGGAAGCGCTTGCACGCATGACCCATCGCGGCGGCGTGGCGGCGGACGGATTGAGCGGCGATGGCTGCGGCCTGCTGATCAAGCAACCGGATGCCTTCCTGCGCACGCTGGCCGATGAGGCGGGCTTCGTACTGGGTTCGCAATTCGCCGCCGGGCTGGTGTTCCTGCCACAGGACGAAACCGAGGCCGCCCGCTGTCGCGACATGTTGCGCAAGGCCCTGGTCGAGGTGCAGCTCAGCGTCGCCGGCTGGCGCAAGTTGCCGGTGGATGCCGAGGCCTGCGGCGTCACCGCGCGCGCCAATATGCCGCGCATCGAGCAGGTATTCGTGACCACGCCGGGCGATGGCGACGCGCCCACACCGGAGGCCTTCCGCCACAAGCTCTATCTCGCCCGTCGCCGCGCGACGCAACGCCTGCAGGACGTCCCGGCGTTCTACATCGTCAGCCTGTCGGCGGACAGCATCGGCTACAAGGGCATGGTGCTGCCCTCGCGACTGCCGCAGCTGTACCCGGATCTGCAGCGCGCGGATCTTGCCAGCAGCGTGGTGGTGTTCCACCAGCGCTTCTCCACCAACACATCGTCGCGCTGGTCGCTGGCGCAGCCGTTCCGCATGCTGGCCCACAACGGCGAGATCAATACCATCGCCGGCAATCGCGCCTGGGCGCAGGCGCGCGCGCATGTGTGGCGCAGCGAGCAGCTCGATCCGCGCGAATTCGATCCGGTGATCGAGGTCGACGGCTCCGATTCGCAATCCCTCGATGCGATGCTCGACCTGCTCGAAGCCGGCGGCATGGATGCATTGAAAGCAATGCGCATCCTGGTGCCACCGGCCACGCAATCGCTGGAATACAAGGATGCGGACCTCGCCGCGTTCTACGAGTACTACGCGCTCAACAGCGAGCCCTGGGACGGGCCGGCCGGCATCGTGCTGTTCGACGGCCGCTATGCCGCCTGCACGCTGGATCGCAACGGCCTGCGCCCGGCGCGCTGGCAACTCACCCGCGACCGGCATTTCCTGATCGCCTCGGAAGCCGGCGTCTGGGACGTGCCCTCGGCGCAGATCGTGCGCAAGGGCAAGCTGGGGCCCGGGCAGATGATCGCCGCCGATCTGCGCGATGGACGCCTGCTGGAAAGCGACGCCATCGACGCGATCAACCGCGCGCGCGCGCCGTACAAGCGCTGGCTGCGACAGGGCATGACGTACCTGCACAGCGAACTGATCGATCCCGGCCTGACCGATGCGCCGTTCGACCATGCGACGCTGGCTGGCTTCCAAAAACTGTTCCAGCTGACCCGCGAGGAACGCGAGAAAGTGCTGCGCCCGCTCGCCGAAACCGAGCAGGAAGCGATCGGCTCGATGGGCGACGACGTGCCGATGGCGACGCTGTCGCAACAGGTGCGCCCGCTGTACGACCGCTTCCGCCAGGCCTTCGCGCAGGTCACCAATCCGCCGATCGATCCGCTGCGCGAAGACTGTGTGATGTCGCTGGCCACGCAGCTCGGCCGCGAGGGCAACGTCTTCGCCGACAGTGCGGAGACCGTGCACCACGTGCACCTCAATTCGCCGGTGCTGAGCCAACGCAAGCTGCGCCAGCTGCTGGCGATGCCACCCTACGACACCGCGTATCGCTATCTGGAGCTCGGTTTCGATGCCGATATCGGCCTGCGTGCCGCGATCGAACAACTCTGCGCACAAGCCGAAGCCGCCGCGCGCGATGGCGTGTTGTTGCTGATCCTGTCCGACCGTCGGCCGCGTCGCGGGCAACTGATGCTGCATGCCCTGCTCGCCACCGGCGCGGTGCACCAACACCTGGTGCGCACCGGCCTGCGCTGCGCGGCGAACCTGATCGTGGAAACCGGCACCGCGCGCGACCCACATCACTTCGCCTGCCTGATCGGCTATGGCGCCACCGCGGTGTATCCGTATCTCGCCTATCAAACGCTGCACGATCTCGGCGTGCGCGGCATCCTCAAGACCAAGCACGGCGAAGTCGCGCAGATCGGTCGCAGCTACCGGCGCGGCGTGCGCAAGGGCTTGCTCAAGATCATTTCGAAGATGGGCATCAGCACCATCGGCAGCTACCGCGGCGGACGCCTGTTCGAAATCATCGGGCTGGATCGCGAAGTGACGGAGCTGTGTTTCGCCGGTACGCCATCGCGGATCGGTGGTGCCGGTTTCGCCGAATTGCAGGCCGAAGCGGAGCATCTGGCGAAGATCGGCTGGGACAACAATGCGCTACCGGAAATCGGCGGCCTGCTGCAGTTCACGCCGGATGGCGAATACCACCAGTTCAACCCCGAGGTGGTGCAGGCGCTGCAGCGCGCGGTCATGACCGGCACGCGCGAAGACTGGACGCGCTATGCCGATGCGGTTAACACGCGACCGCCGGCAGCGTTGCGCGATCTGCTATCGCTCGTCACGACCAAGTCGAACGCGATCCCGATCGATGAGGTCGAACCGGTCGAAGCGATCGTGCGTCGTTTCGATACCGCGGCGATGTCGCTCGGCGCGTTGTCGCCGGAAGCGCATGAAGCGCTGGCCATCGCGATGAACAGGCTTGGCGGGCGCAGCAATTCCGGTGAAGGCGGCGAGGATCCGGCGCGCTATCGCAGCGACAAGGTATCGAAGATCAAGCAGATCGCGTCGGGCCGTTTCGGCGTCACCCCCGAGTACCTGGTCAATGCCGAAGTCCTGCAGATCAAGATGGCGCAGGGCGCCAAGCCCGGTGAAGGCGGCCAGCTGCCCGGCCACAAGGTCAATGCGTTGATCGCCAAGCTGCGTTACGCGCGCCCGGGTATCGGCCTGATCTCGCCACCGCCGCACCACGACATCTATTCGATCGAGGACCTCGCGCAGCTGATCTTCGATTTGAAGCAAGTGAATCCCGAAGCATTGGTTTCGGTGAAGCTGGTTTCGCATGCGGGTGTCGGCACGATTGCCACCGGCGTGGCCAAAGCCGGCGCGGACCTCATCACCATTTCCGGCCACGACGGCGGCACCGGTGCCAGCCCGATTTCTTCCATTCGCTATGCCGGCACGCCCTGGGAACTCGGCTTGTCCGAAGCGCGACAAGGGTTGCTGGCCAATGGGCTGCGCGAACGAGTGATCGTGCAGGCCGATGGTGGGCTCAAGACCGGCCTGGACGTGATCAAGGCGGCGCTGCTGGGCGCCGAGAGTTTCGGCTTCGGCACCGCACCGATGATCGCGCTTGGCTGCAAATACTTGCGTATCTGCCACCTCAACAACTGCGCCACCGGCATCGCCACGCAGGATGACCGCCTGCGCGCCGACCATTTCACCGGCCTGCCGGACCGCGTGGAGAATTTCTTCCGCGGACTGGCGGAAGAAGTGCGCGGCTACCTGGCCCAACTCGGTGCACGCACATTGGGTGAACTGGTTGGCCGCACCGATCTGCTGCAACAACGCGATGCACAAGCCACCACCGGCGAACGCATCGACCTGTCGCTGTTGCTCGCGGGCGATGGCCTGGTGCATGGCGGTCATTGCGGCACGCCGCAACTCACCGCATCGACCGATGGCCTCACTGCGCAACTCGATGCCGACCTCGACTTGGTGCTGACCAACGCACTCGGCGGCAGCTTCGCCTATCCGATCCGCAACACCGACCGCAGCATCGGCGCGCGCCTGTCCGGCCGCATCGCCCGTTTGCACGGCGACCACGGCATGCGCGAAGCACCGATCGACCTGCATTTCACCGGCACCGCCGGGCAGAGCTTCGGCGGTTTCCTCGCCAGTGGTTTGCGGCTCACGCTGGAAGGCGAGGCCAACGATTACGTCGGAAAGGGCATGGCCGGTGGCCGCATCGTGATCCGCCCGGCGCGCGATGCGCAATTCGTCGCCTGCGACACGCCGATCCTCGGCAACACCTGCTTGTACGGCGCCACCGGCGGCGAACTGTATGCCTCCGGCCATGCCGGCGAACGCTTCGCGGTGCGCAATTCCGGCGCCATCGCGGTGGTGGAAGGGGTGGGCGACCATTGCTGCGAATACATGACCGGCGGCGTGGTCGCGGTGCTCGGCCGCACCGGCCTGAACTTCGGTGCCGGCTTCACTGGCGGCATGGCTTACGTGCTCGACCTCGACCGCGATTTCGTCGACCGCTACAACCACGAACTGATCGACATCCTGCGCATTAACCACGAAGGTTTCGAAGCGCACCGCTCGCACCTCACCGACCTGCTGGAAACCCATGTCGCGCTGACCGGCAGCGTGTTCGCGCAACGCGTGCTCGACGACTTCCGCGATTTCCTCGGCAAGTTCTGGCTGGTCAAGCCGAAGGCCGCCAGCCTGGAATCGCTGGCCGACGACCTGAGGCGCGCCGCATGACGAAGAAAGCGATCTTCGATTTCCTCGACCGCGAACGTGCGATGCCCGCGCGCATCCCGCTGCAGCTGCGCCGCGATGGCGACTGGGGCGAGCTGTACGGGCGCTTCGGCGAAGACGAGGCCAAACACCAGGCCGGGCGTTGCCTGGATTGCGGCAACCCGTATTGCAGCTGGGGTTGTCCGCTGCACAACCGCATCCCGCAATGGCTGGAACTGGCACGCGAGGGCCGCGTGCTGGAAGCGGCGGCGCTCTGCCACGAAACCAATCCGCTGCCGGAAATCTGCGGCCGCGTCTGCCCGCAGGATCGTTTGTGCGAGGGCAGCTGCACGCTCAACGACGGTTTCGGCGCGGTGACCATCGGCGCGGTGGAGAAATACATCGTCGATGCCGCACTCGCACAAGGCTGGACGCCGGATCTTTCGCAGGCGCCGAGCACCGGCAAGCGTGTCGCCATCGTTGGCGCGGGACCGGCCGGGCTTGCCTGCGCGGATCGCCTCGCGCGCGCCGGCATCGAAGCCACCGTGTTCGACCGTTACGAAAAAATCGGTGGCCTGCTGCAGTTCGGCATCCCCACCTTCAAGCTGGAACGCACGGTCCTCTACCAGCGCCATGAAGTGCTGATCGGCATGGGCGTGCAGTTCAAGCTGGGTGTGGAAATCGGCCGCGATGTGTCGATGCAATCCCTGCTCGACGACTTCGATGCGGTGTTCCTCGGCATCGGCAGCTATCGCTACACCGATGGCCGCCTGCCCGGACAGGAGTTGGCGAACGTGCTGCCGGCGCTGCCCTTCCTGGTGCAAAACGGCCGCATCGTGATCGGCGACGACACGGAAGGCCGCGCGATCGCCGGCTGGGAAGACCAGATCGCGTTGCCCGACCTGAAGGACAAGCGCGTGGTGGTGCTCGGCGGCGGCGACACCGGCATGGACTGCGTGCGCAGCGCGATCCGCCTGGGTGCAGCCAGCGTGCAGTGCGTCTATCGCCGCGACGAAGCCAACATGCCCGGTTCCGCGCGCGAAGTGGCGAATGCGCGCGAGGAAGGCGTGGAGTTCCTGTTCAATCGCCAGCCGCTGGCATTGCTCGGCGACAATGCCGTGCATGCGGTACGCGTCGCCGAAACGCGCTTGGGCGAACCCGATGCACGCGGTCGTCGCAATGCAGAAGTTGTCCCCGGCAGCGAATCCGAACTCGACGCCGACGTGGTGATCATCGCCTTCGGCTTCCAGCCGGAACCGCCGGCATGGCTCGCGGCGCATGGCATCGATGCCGAGGCCAATGGCCGCATCAAAGCCGCACCGAAGCCGCGTGGCTGCGCGAAGCCTGCGGGCGGTGCGCTGCCGTACCAGACCAGCAACCCGAAGGTGTTCGCCGGCGGCGATGGCGTGCGCGGCGCGGATCTTGTGGTGACTGCGGTGCAGGAAGGGCGGGATGCGGCGGCGGGGATTGCGAGGCTGTTGCTGGGTTGAACCTGCAGAGCGCGGTCGACTTTCGACTAGCAGCGGGCAAACACGCTCCCGGGCTTCGAACGCCCGGGAGAGTGTATTGAGGCGCACGTCATGTGCCCCCGTTATCGGCATGATCAGGGCTTTGGTGCGGTGATGGTGGGCGCCAGCGCCGGCGTGAAGTCCGGCGACGGGATGACGATCTGCGCGGACTTCATCGGTTCGCCGCGCATGAAGCGTTCGATCGCGGCGGTGATCTCGGGCGAGGTCATGAACAGGTTGTGCCCGGCATTGACGACCGTGATCGCCTGCAACCGATCCAGGCCGGCGACGGCTTCAAGCTGGCTGTCCGGATAGATGCGGCCATCCAGCGTGCCCATGAGCAGCAGGGTGGGCACGCGGCTGACCGGCGCCTTGCGGAACGCGTCGCCGAGGTCGAGAGCGGGGAACACCCCTCGCAGTTGCGGCATCGGGAAATTGAGGAAATCGCCCAGCAGCGCGGTTTTCGCCTGTGTTTCGACCACGGCCAGGAGGTCGTCGCCGATGCCGGAGGCGACATCCATGGCCAGCGGCATGGCCCGCATCGTCAATGGCTCGCCGGGCGCGGAGAAACGTTGCATGAGTCCCGCCAGCGGCTGGTAGTCGCCGGCATCGGCGGCGCGATAGATCCCGAGCATCAGGATCGCGCCCTGCGGGTCGGCGATGGGCCCCGCTTCGATCATCTGCAGGGTGCGACGCTGCAGCAGCACGTCGGCGTCCGCGCCATCCGGACCCTTGAGGTGCAGCATGACCGGCTTGTCCTGCAGTTTCTGGTGGACGCGGGCGATCAGTGCCTTGATGTCGGGATACTCGGCTTTCGCGCGCGGGTCGTTGTCCACCGCGGCCTGCAGGCGATCGAAGTAGGCATCGGTGCCGGCGGGCAGCTTGACGGTCTGGTCCAGCCCCTCCGCGCTCGCCAGCACGACCCGATCCAGCCGGTCATCCATAGACTTGATCGCGGCGAGTGCCAGGTGCGTGCCATACGAGATGCCCCACAAGCTGATCTTGTCGGCGCCCAGGTGCTGGCGCAGCGCATCGAGGTCGCGGGCGCTCTCGACGGTGGTGTAGCCACGCAGGTCGACGCCCTTGGCTTTCCAGAACGCCGCGCATTCAAGGGCGGCGGCACGGTACGCGGCTGCGTACGCCTCATCCGTCATCAGCTGCGAGTCCGACGGCGCGGCCTTCGGTTCGCAGACCGGGGTGTCGTCCGACGCGCCGGTGCCGCGCTGGTCCAGGGCGATGACGTCGCCGAACTGGCGCATGGCCATGAACAGCGGGAAGCGCTCGCGCTTCGCGGTCTCGATGCCGGAACCGCCGGGGCCGCCGCTCAGGTAGATGATCGGGGCTCCCGGCTTCGACGAGGTGCTGGGGAAGCGGACGTAGCGCAGGGTCAGCATGCGGCTGCCGGGATCGGCACGGTTCTCCGGCACCTGGAACGAACCGCGGATGGCATCGGTGGCCTGGCCGGCCGTGCTCTTGAAGACGAAAGGCTCATCGGCGGCATCGGCGCGTGCCGCAGGCGGAGCACACAACAGGCAAGCGATGGCGAGTGCAAGGCAGGTGGATTTCATCGGTGCGACTCCATGTCGTTGAGCGGAATGGGACCACCCTACGTGCTCGATCCGGGGAAGATGCCCGCCAATCTGCCAACGGCAGCGACGGATCGGCGAGTGGTTGTCGGCGGCACCGCAGCGGCGCGGGTTATTCTTTCAACGGCATGCGCGCACTCCTTCGTTTCACCTCCCTGCTGCTTCCTTTCCTGTTCCTGTTGCCCATCCGCCCGGCAGAGGCACAGCCGCAGGCATTGCAGTGGATCGACATGGCGCATGTGGTGACCTGTCCGGCCAAGGCCGGCGACACCACGCCGCCCGATTTCTCCGATGCCGGCTGCCGCCGCACCTCCTTCCAGGCGGTCGACACGCAACACGCCTCGTTGTGGCTCAAGGCTTCCATCACGATCCCGCCCGCCATGCTGGATCAGACCGCGCCGCTGGCGTTGTTCGTGTCGGGCAAGGCCGCCAGCAGCGCCTGGGTCAACGGCCAGCGGATCGGGGGCAATGGCCGGCCGGGCATCGATGCCGGTAGCGAAACACCAGGGCGGATGGATGCCGTCATCCCGATTCCGCGCGGCGTGCTCAGGGCCGGCACCAACGAGATCGTGCTGGAGCTGTCCGGGCACCACGGATTCATCCGCCTGGCCAATCCGCTGCACCTGCTGGCGATCGGGGTCCATGCCGATCCGGCGGACCTGATCCTGCGTAGTTACTGGCCATCGCTGATCACCGCCGGCGTTTTCCTGCTCGGCTTCCTGTACTTCGGTATCGGTGCGATGCGCGGGCGCGACAGGACGGGGTCATTCGTGCTCTCGCTGATGTCCTTGTTCGCCGTCGGGCAACTGCTTGCGGAGGTGTCGCGCGGACTGTTCGCCTATCGCTATCCGCTGCACGACCTGCGGCTGGTCATGATCGTCATGTGTTCGCTCGGCTTCGGGTTGTGTCTGGCAGTGCATGTGATCCGCAGGTTCAGGTCCCCACGTCCCGTGCGGACATTCGCCGTGGTTGCAGTGCCGACCCTGGCCGCGGTGTTGCTGGTCGACAGCTACGACACCAAAGCCATGGTTGCATTGCTTGGCCCGGTGCTGTTGTGCGCGATCGGCACGGGACTGCGATCGTGGCGACGCGAGCCTGGTGCCTTGGCGTATTTCGTCTCGCTGGTCGCGTTCGCGTTGCTGAGTTTCTTCTTCGGCGGATGGTTCCTGGATGCCTTGTTTTTCTACTTCGTCGCGGCCCTGCTGCTGTTCCTGTTCGCCCAGCAGGCGTCGGTGCTTGCCCGCGAGCAGCAGTTGCGGATCGCCCTGTCGAGTCGCGCGCAACAACTCCAGGCCGCGCTCGACCAGGCCCAGGCGCGGAGCCAGCCGCCGGCGCAACCGCAGAAAATCAGGATCATCGACACCGGCAAGATCGAACTCGTGCCGGTCGACCAGGTCACCCACTGCAACGGGGCTGGCGATTACGTGGAACTCAATTTCGCCGATGGCGGCAAGCGCCTGCACAGCGGCAGCTTGAACGAACTGGAAGCCGAGCTGCCGCCGGCCTTCATCCGCGTGCATCGCTCGCATATCGTCAATACCGCCTTCGTCGAATCGCTCCAACGCGATCCGTCCGGGGTCGGTCGCCTTCGCATCACGACCGGGGAATCCGTTCCGGTGAGTCGCCGGATCATGCCGGCGGTGCGGCGGGCGATCGGCTCCGCCGAAGCTTCAGCGGGCTAGCGACCCACGCGCCGCTGGAGTTCATCGGGGTAACGGGCGCCCACGATCTCGATATCGGCCAGCGCCTGCGCGATCTGGTCGAGATCATTCGCGTCGAGCGCAACGTCCGCGGCACCCAGGTTTTCCCGCAAGCGATGGTGCTTGGTGGTGCCCGGAATCGGCACGATCCATGGCTTGCGCGCCAGCAACCACGCGATCGCGATCTGCGCGCGCGTCGCACCCCTGCGTTCGGCGATGACGCCCAGCCGATCCACCAGCGCCTGGTTCGCTTTCCGGGCTTCCGCGGCGAAGCGCGGGACCTTCATGCGGAAGTCGCTGCTGTCGAAGGTCGTGTCCTCGGTGATCGCGCCGGTCAGGAATCCGCGACCAAGTGGACTGAACGGCACGAAGCCGATGCCGAGTTCTTCGAGGGTCGGCAGGATTTCCTGCTCGGGTTCGCGCCACCACAGCGAGTACTCGCTCTGCAATGCGGCGACAGGCTGCACGGCATGCGCGCGCCGGATCGTGGCGGCACCGGCTTCGGACAGGCCGAAGTGGCGAACCTTGCCTTCGGCGATGAGGTCACGGACGGTGCCGGCGACATCCTCGATCGGCACCTGCGGATCGACCCGGTGCTGGTAGAACAGGTCGATCACGTCGGTACGCAGGCGCTTGAGCGAGGCTTCGGCGACGGCACGGATGTGGTCCGGCCGGCTGTTGAGCTGGTCGAGGGCATCCGTGCGGGTGGTGTCGAAGCCGAACTTGGTGGCGATCACCACGCGCTCGCGCAGCGGTGCCAACGCCTCGCCCACCACGTCTTCGTTGGTGAACGGCCCGTAGATCTCCGCCGTGTCGAACAAGGTCACGCCCTGTTCGACCGCCGAACGGATCAATGCGATTGCCCCTGCTCGGTCCGTCGGCGGCCCGTAGCCATGGCTCAGGCCCATGCAGCCGAGACCGATCTCCGAGACGGCCAGGCCGCTGTTGCCAAGGGTGCGGGTTTTCATGCGGATCTCCTGGTTCTGTTCAAGATTGACTGGCAGCAGGCGCGCCTGCTTCCCGGCGGCGAACGCTGAGGAACTCGACCATCGCGGGGTCGCGGTGATCGAAGAACAGGCTGCGGCCGGTATCGAGCTGGCGGATCGCGTCCATCTCGGCGGCATCCAGTTCGAACCCGAACACGTCGAAGTTCTCCGCGATGCGCTCCGGCTTGACCGACTTCGGGATCACCACGATGCCGCGCTGGGTGAGCCAGCGCAGGACCACCTGCGCGACGCTCTTGCCGTGGTGCCGCGCGATGCCGACCAGCACCTCGTTGCGGAACAAGTCACTGCGCCCCTCCGCGAACGGCGCCCACGACTCATGGCGGACGCCGCGCTCCAACATCAGCTTGCCCGCCTCGACCTGCTGGCAGAACGGATGGGTTTCGACCTGGTTCACCGCCGGCGCTACCCGGTGATGCACCAGCAAGTCCATCAAGCGATCCGGCTGGAAATTGCTGACCCCGATCGCACGCAGGGTGCCGGCGTCGTTGAGCGCTTCCATCGCGCGCCAAGCGCCATGGACGTCGTGGTAGGGCTGGTGGATCAGGTACAGGTCGAGGTAATCGAGCTGCAGGCGCTCGAGCGATGCCGCCACCGCACGCTGCGTGCCTTCGTAGGTGGCGTCGTCGATCCACAGCTTGGTGGTGATGAACAACTCCTCGCGCGGGACGCCACTCGCATTCAATGCGCGCCCCACGGCCGCTTCGTTGCCGTAGATGGCGGCGGTGTCGATCAGCCGATAGCCGACCCGCAGGGCTTCCAGCAGGCTTGCCTCGCACTCGGCATCACTCATCTGGTAGACGCCGAAGCCGAGCAGTGGCATCTGCACGCCGTTGTTGAGGGTGACGGTCTGCATTGGAATGATCCTGAGCGAGTGAGGGCGTCATCCTCGCGCGAGGATCCATGATGAAAAAGTGGTAAAACCCGATTGACGCCATGCGCGAGATTCATCAATGGATCGGCAGAACCTTTCGGATCTCGTGGCGTTGCTGGCGGTCGCCGAGGAGCGCAGCTTCACCAAGGCGGCGGCGAAGCTCGGCACGTCGCAGTCCTCGCTGAGCCATACCGTGCGCCGACTGGAAGCACGGCTGGGTGTCCGCCTGCTGTCGCGCAGCACCCGCAGTGTGTCGCCGACGGCGGCCGGCGAGGAGCTGATCGCGACCCTGAAACCCGCGTTGCTGGAGATCGACGCCAAGATCGGCGCGCTCGGCGATTTGCGCGACAAGCCGGCCGGCATCGTGCGCATCACCACCAGCCGGCATGCCGCGCAGACCGTGCTGATTCCGGCGCTTTCGGGGCTAATGGCCGAATACCCCGATATCCATGTCGAGCTGGACCTGGACGGCACGCTGGTGGACATCGTCGCCGATCGCTTCGATGCCGGGGTACGCCTCGGCGAGCAACTCGCGAACGACATGATCGCGGTCCGCATCGGACCGGACCTGCGCCAGGCTGTCGTCGGTTCCCCGGCCTATTTCAAGCAGCACCCGATCCCGCAGTCGCCGCATGAGCTGACCGCGCATCGCTGCATCAACCTGCGGCTTCCCACCCATGGCGGCCTGTACGCATGGGAATTTTCGCGCGAAGGACGCGAACTGAACGTCCGGGTCGACGGCGCGATGGTGGTCAACGACTCGATCGTCGCCCTCGATGCCGCGATCCAGGGCATCGGCCTGGCCTGCCTGATGGAGGACGTGGCCGCACCGGCGTTGGCCGATGGCCGCCTGGTCCGGATCCTCGACGCGTGGTGCGAACCGTTCCCCGGCTATCACCTCTATTACCCAAGCCGGCGGCAACCATCACTCGCGTTCTCGCTGGTCGTGCAGGCGCTCCGGTACCCGGCGTGATCGACCGGCCGTCGCGTTCGATTCATGCGACAGGTTCATGGGCGCATCCGCGTTTGCGCCCTTAATCCGGCGAAATGCTGTTCCTAACATGGCGTCTTCGAGCGGGGCATCTGCCCTCGGAGTGCATGCATGGACAACGACGCGCAAGATCCTGGCCGCCGCAAGCTGCTGCAAGGTGCCGCGGCATTCGCAGCGGTGCCGCTGCTGGGCGGTGGACTGGCCGGCGTAGCACCGACGGCGAACGCAATGCCCTCGTCCAGTCGAGAGGCCGAACGCGCGACGACGCACGTGACCGGCCGACGCCGACTGGGATCGCTCGAGGTCTCCAGCGTCGGGCTTGGCGTGCAGAACATGAGCCGCACCTACCAGACGACCCTTCCGTCGCGGCCCGAGATGATCAAGATCATCCGCGCCGCGTTCGAGCATGGCGTCACCTTCTTCGATGCCGCCGAAGCGTACGGCCCGCATGAAGTCGAACGCATCCTCGGCGAAGGCATCGCGCCCATTCGCAACCATGTCGTCATCACCTCGAAGTTCGGCTGGGACATCGACCTTGAGACCGGCGAGCGCCACCCGGGCCTCAACAGTCGCCCCGAGCACATCAAGCTGGCCGTCGAGGGCATGCTCCGCCGCCTGAACACCGACCGCATCGACTTGCTCTACCAGCACCGCGTCGATCCGCAGGTGCCGATCGAAGACGTCGCCGGCGCGGTCAAGGACCTGATGGCACAGGGCAAGGTGCTGCACTGGGGGCTGTCCGAGATGGGCCCGAAGACGCTGCGTCGCGCGCATGCCGCGCTGCCGGTCACCGCCGTGCAGAACGAATTCTCGATGCTGTGGCGCGGTCCGCAACAGGAAGTCCTCCCGCTTTGCGAGGAACTCGGCATCGGTTTCGTGCCCTGGAGCCCGCTGGGCGTCGGCTTCCTGACCGGATCGATCGATGCGCGCACGCGGTATGCGGATGGCGACATCCGCAAGATCGAGTCGCGCTTCGCGCCCGACAACGTGCCGCACAACCTGGCCTTGGTCGGTCTGCTGAACCAGTGGTCCGCGCGCAAGCAGGCGACACCGGCGCAGATCGCGCTGGCCTGGCTGCTGGCGCAGAAGCCGTGGATCGTGCCGATTCCCGGCACGACCCAGATGCCGCACATGCTCGAGAACATCGGCGCGGCTGGTATCCGATTCAGCGCCGCGGAGGTTGCCGAACTCGATTCAGCCGTGGCGGCGATCGCAGTTCACGGCGAGCGGTTGCCAGCGGCGGTGCTGGCCTTCAGTGGCGTGGAAGCGCCGATGCCGAAATAGCGGGATGTCTGCTTCGGGTCGACTTGCGACGGCCGCTTCCGGCCAACATCGGACATTCGTTGCGACTAATTGATTTCGAGTTTCCCCGACCCTGGCAGATGACTGACCAGCGCCGGTCCAAGTAGCTTGGATGGGGTATACGCACCCGGTTCTGGCGAATTGACCAGTAAGTGATCGACGACGTGTAGCGATCCGTCGATAGTCAGGCTGTAACCGTTGGCCGTGCGAATGCGCGCCGTCCGACGTTCACCTCGTGCGTTGGATACTTCCCCCCAGACAAAGGTCGGAATGGCATCGCGTTGGGCTTCGCTCGGACCCTTCACCGATTTCGCGATGCGTGCCTGGGCGAGCTTCTGGAGCCACTTCATCGCAAGCAGTGGCCGGATCCAGTTGGCGCGTCGCGCGTGCGCAATCAGGCGAGGCGAGGCGGGGACAAACACCTCTATGTTGGGGATCCCGGTGGTATGGAAGGCGGTCGATACGTCGCCCCAGGGAATCGTCATCGCCAGCTTTTCACCATCACCGAAGTCGATGCGGCGAACCTCCCATGCAAGGGGAACAGTCAGGATCTTGCCGTCGCGACGAACCTTGCCGCCGGCTGCCATGCCTTCGATAGAGGTCTTGGCGGTGCCTGGCGACAGACCTGAGCGCGAGTCGAACCCCAAGGACATGTGCGTGGCATCCGGGAGAGACGCCTTGAGCGCCGCTGCCACGCAGTCTGTCGGGATGACGTCAAAACCCACGCCGGGGCACAGGACAACCCCCACCGCTTTCGCGCGATCGCCCAGGGTCTGCGCCTGCTCGAGCACGGCGATTTCGCCGGTGATATCGAGGTAGTGCGTACCGGTCGCAAGGCAGGCTTCCATCATCGGCGTTGCCGTCGCGGAAAAAGGCCCGGCGCAATTCAACACCAGCGCGTGGCCCCGGATCTGCGCGACGAGTGCTGGCGAATCGTCGAGACCGAAGATCCGCGCCTCCAGCTTCAACTCGCTGGCCAACGCTTCAACGGCATCGCGGTTCCGTCCGGCCAGCACTGGCGTGAGGCCGCGCCGTGCCGCCTCACGCGCGATGAGCTCGCCCGTGTAGCCATTGGCGCCATAGATCATCCATGGGCCCGCCTTCATTTGGCCTCGCGAATGACCTGTACCCCGGTCGGGTACTTGGTCACCTCGAACTCAGGGAACCTGCGCTTGAACTTGCCGGAATCGAACAAATTGTCCTGCCCATAACGCGGCAGCAACTCGCGGATCTCGCGCACTTGCGGCGAAAACAAGCCAGCGAATGCGAATGCCCACTTGCCCAGAACCTTGTACGACACAGGCCGGCCGAAGGCCTCGCAGGCCATGGTCACGAATTGGCGGTACGTGGGACGGTCGTCGTCACAGGGCAGATGCCACGTGTGTCCGTAAGCATCTGGGGTGTTGCCCAGCAACGCCAGGGAGCGGCTGGCATCCGGCGTCCAGATCAACGTACGCCGCGTGTCGTCGCGGATCGGCACGCGTGGCTGCTTGCCGGCCTTCAGCTTGTCGGTGACCAGCGCGTTGGTGAAGCTCTGTGTCTTGCCAGGGCCATAGAACTCCGGAGCACGCCCGATCAAGACAGGGATGTCGCCGCGCGCCATCTCTTCCAACACCATCGTGGCCATCGCTGCGCGCACGCGACCCTTCGGCCCGTTCGGCGCGAACGGCGCCTCCTCGGTCAGCACGCGCGCATCCTGCGGGTACATGTACGTGTTGTCGAAATAGGCAAACTTCGCGCCAGCGGCGCGGCTCGCATCCAGGGCATTCCGCAGCATGGTCGGGAACTGTCGCTCCCACAGGGCGGTATCCGGCGGCAGCCCGGCGGTGAAGTAGACGATCTCGCTGCCTTCCACTGCCCGCGCCGTCTGGCTTGCATCCATCAGATCGGCGGATGCGAGCGTGTCGTCATGATTGACCTTGCGTGGATTGCGGCTGACCAGCCTCAAGTCACGGGTGAATTCGCGCCGCAACACACGCGCCAGCTCAGTGGCGATCTGGCCGTTGGCGCCCAATATCGATTGCATCATGATCCCTTAGCGTTTCATCACACGCCCCGCATCCCGTACGGGGCGTGTCCATTCGTATCGACTTCGATCAGCCCTGCTGCAGGAAGGCCAGCAAATCGGCATTGACCTGGTCGGCATGCGTGGTCGGGATGCCATGCGGCGCCCCCTTGTAGGTCAGCAGCTTGCCGTTCTTGACCAGCTTGGCCGACAACACGCCAGAGTCCTCGTAAGGCACGACCTGATCGTCATCGCCGTGGATGACCAGTACCGGGATGGTGATTCCCTTCAGGTCCTCGGTGAAATCGGTCTGCGAGAAGGCGACGATGCCGTCGTAGTGCGCCTTGGCGCTGCCCATCATGCCCTGCCGCCACCAGTTCCAGATCACCCCTTCTGATGCCTTGGCGCCGGGACGGTTGTAGCCGTAGAAGGGGCCGGCGGGAACGTCGTAGTAGAACTGCGCGCGGTTGGCGGCGACCTGCGCCTGGAAGTTGTCGAAGACCTCCTTCGGCGTGCCGCCCGGGTTGCTCGCGGTCTTGACCATCAACGGCGGTACGGCGCTGATGAGCACGGCCTTGGACACCTTGCCTTCGCCATGGCGCGCGATGTAACGCACCACCTGACCGCCGCCCGTGGAATGCCCAACGTGCATAGCGCCCTGGGTGCCCAGCTTCTCGACCACTGCTGCTACGTCATCGGCGTAATGATCCATGTCATGGCCGTCCCAAACCTGGCTGGAGCGACCATGGCCACGGCGATCATGCGCAACGACGCGGAAGCCCTTGTTCACGAAGAACATCATCTGCGCATCCCAGTCGTCGGAACTGAGCGGCCAACCGTGATGGAAATGGATGACCTTGGCGTCGCGCGGGCCCCAATCCTTGTAGAAGATCTCGACGCCGTCTTTGGTTGTAACCGTAGCCATATGTTGGTTTCCTTCTGTGTTGGTACGAGATGAGGGACTGCGATCGGCTGCCGACGCCCACGCGGGGAGCACCAAGCCCCCAGCCATGGCAGCACCACCGATCAACAGCCGGCGGCGAAGTTCATCCACGTCGGTACCGTCTTGACGAATCAGATCGGAAATATGTTTCACCGCTGGCCTCCTGATGAGTTCAACCTAGAGGACGTTGTATTCCGGTGATTGCGGGTGAGGCTTCATGGCCATCCTGCTTGACCGGTCCGCCACCGTAAGCTTAAAGTTAACTTCAATGTCAACGTGCTTCCGATGTGCGGTATGAAAATTGGTGAATTGTCGAAACTCACGGGCCTGACAGCGTCCCGCATCCGCTTCTACGAGAGCGCCGGCCTGCTCCTTGCGGTGGCGCGCCAGGCCAACGGTTATCGCGATTACGCTCCCGAGACGGCCTCGATGCTGGAGATCATCGACAGCGCCCAACGCGCAGGTTTCTCACTGGAGCAGATCCGTCATCTGCTTCCCCTTGGCGATGGCAGCTGGAACCACGAGGAGTTGCTGGTGGCGCTCAAGGCCAAGGTCGCCGAGATCGAGGTATTGCAGAAGCGCCTGAAACAGAACAAGGCGCAGTTGCTGGTCGCCATCGACAGTATCGAGAACCGACCGGACGGCATCGAGTGCGCGGACAATCGGATGCGGGTGCTGAACCGGCTGCGTGGCAAGGGCGTGGTGGCCTCGCGCCGCAAACCGGCTCGCGATGCCTGAGACAGCGTCCACGGACTTGACCTTCAACTGTGGTTGAACCCTAGCGTGCGAGTCGGGTGATCGACGAGGCGCCGACGGTGGAACAGGGATTTACAGAAGTCGAGTTCGGTGGGCACAAGGTGCTCGTGCCGTCGGGTGGGTATTACGACCGGTTCCGCATGAATCCGGACCTGGATGAGGTGGCCCGAGACCCGGCCGCAGGCAATATCGACTTCTTCCGCCGCATCCCGAAGTCGTTGGTGGCGACTCGCGTTGGCCCTGCCTGGTCACCCAACTTCTACTACCGAACCAGCAGCGTCCAGTTGCTGTTCCTGGCGCCGCTTGCATGCTTGCGCGCAGCCCTGCCCATGCCCTTGGAACCACTGCGGCCATTACCCTGCCACGGGCTGGTGGCGCTGACGTTCTTCTCCTACCGCGTGTGCGACAACGACCCCTACAACGAGGTCTCCATCGCCGTGGTCATCAGGCGGCCCGGGACCCGCGGTTCCCACGCCTTAGAACTTACGCGGACACTGCGGCGGCGCGCCTATGTCGCGCATGTGCTCGCACTGCCCGTGGATACCGAGATCGCATGCGTGCGCGGCGTGCATGGATACCAGTTGCCCAAGTGGCTGGCCGACATCGAACTGGAGATCGGGTCGAAGGTGCGAGCGCAGATCCGCTCTCGCGGCGGTGCACCGGACCTGTCGCTGGAGGCGACGCTGCCCGAAGTGTGCACGGTGGCGCCGCAATCGCGTTTAGGCGCAACCACAATGGTCCACCTGATCGACGGCACATGGCACCAGACCACCGTGCAATCGAATACGCTGGCGTTCGCCCAGCAGATGCTGCCGAAGGACGTGATCCTATCGCGCCATGGCGGTCCGATGAGCCAATTGCTGGACGGCTTGGGCGCATCCACCCTGGTGCGCATGGACGTAGTAAAGGACGCGCAACTGGTATTGAACATGCCGCGCCCACTGAAAGCACTCGATCGCGCCTGATGCCCATAAAGAGGAACCAACGCACATGACCCGACGCATCCTCCATGTCGTCAGCAACGTCGCCCACTACGATGACCCGTCCCACCCAACGGGTCTATGGCTGTCGGAACTGACTCATGCCTACGACCTCTTCGAGGAGAAGGGGTATGAGCAGCGCATCGTGAGCCCGCAGGGCGGCGTATCGCCGCTCGAACCCCGCGCCCTCAAGTGGCCTTTGCTGGATGCTTCCGCCAAGGCATGGCTCAACGACCCGAATCGGATGGCGTTGCTCTCCGATACCGCGCGTCCCGATGAAATCGATCCGGCGGACTTCGACGTGATCTATTTCACCGGTGGGCACGCCGTGATGTGGGATTTCCCGGACAGCGCCGGACTTCAACGCATCACTCGGGACATCTACGAACGCGGCGGGATCGTTTCTGCGGTGTGCCATGGATACTGCGGCCTGCTGAACACGACGTTGTCCGATGGCTCGCTATTGGTCGCCGGGCGCAGGGTTACCGGCTTTTCCTGGCGTGAGGAGGTGCTTGCGGGCGTGGCGAAGTACATGCCATATAACGCCGAGGAAGAGATGAAAAAACGCGACGCACGGTACGAGAAGGCATTCCTGCCTTTCGTCCCAAATGCGGTCGTCGATGGCCGACTGGTAACCGGCCAGAATCCGGCATCGGCGAAGGTAACGGCAAGACAGGTGGCCGATCTGCTGTGACCGCTCTGGGTCGTAAGCCGAAGATCACGCTCCATATCTTCGCAACGCATTCCCAATCAAAAAGCCGCACGGCGAACCGTGCGGCTTCCTTGAAGAAACCGGCGACGACCTCCCTGTCGTCGCCTTCCCCAAGCTCGATCAGGACTCGTACGCAGCTTCGCCGTGCGAGCTGATGTCCAGGCCTTCACGTTCGGCCTCTTCGCTGACCCGCAGGCCGACCGTGTACTTCACGATCAGGAACGCGAGCAGCGCGACCACGCTGGACAGCACCACGGTGATCAGCACGCCCTGCGCCTGGATCCACACCTGCGCGGCGATGCTGTAGTCCGGCAGTGCGGTTTCGGTGACGTAGTCCCACAGGCCAGCACCGCCCAGCGAGGGCGCGGCGAATACACCCGTGAGCAACGCACCGGTGATGCCGCCAACGCCGTGCACGCCGAACACGTCCAGGCTGTCGTCGGCGCCGAGCAGGCGCTTCAGGCCGCTCACGCCCCACAGGCAGAGCACGCCGGCGATTGCACCCATGACCAGCGCGCCGTTGAGGCCAACCAAGCCGGCTGCTGGCGTGATCGCGACTAAACCCGCCACTGCGCCCGAAGCTGCACCAAGCAACGAAGGCTTGCCCTTGCCAATCCACTCCACTGTCAGCCACGCCACCACCGCCGCAGCCGTGGCCAGGAAGGTGTTGACGAAGGCGATGGCGGCCACGCCGCCGACTTCCAGCGCGGAACCGGCGTTGAAGCCGAACCAGCCGAACCACAGGATCGACGCGCCCACCATCGTCTGCGTGAGGTTGTGCGGCTTGATCGCCTCGCGGCCGAAGCCGATCCGCTTGCCGATCACGAACGCACCGACCAAACCGGCCACCGCCGCATTGATGTGCACCACCGTGCCGCCAGCGAAATCCAGCGCGCCCTTGGCCCACAGGTAGCCCGACTTTGCCAGCACGCCATCGACGGCTTCCGCGCTGGTGAACGCATCCGGGCCGGGGAAGAACCAGACCATGTGCGCCATCGGCAGGTAGGCGAAGGTGAACCACAGCACGGTGAACAACATCACCCCGGCGAACTTCACCCGCTCCGCGAACGCACCGACAATCAGCGCACAGGTGATGCAGGCGAACGCACCCTGGAACACGAAGAACGCCAGCTCCGGGATGTACACGCCCTTGGTGAAGGTGGCGCCGATCGACGAGGCGTTGAGGCCGGCCGCGAGCACGCGGTCGGTGCCGCCGATGAAGGCATTGCCCTCGGTGAAGGCCAGGCTGTAGCCATACAGCGCCCACAGCACCGCCACCAGCGAGAACACCGCCAGGTTCTGGATCAGGATCGACAACACGTTCTTGCTGCGCACCAGGCCGCCGTAGAACAGCGCGAGGCCGGGCAGGGTCATGAAGATCACCAGTGCGGCCGACATCAGCACCCATACCGTGTCCGGCTTGCTGATGGTCGGTGCCGCTGCGGAATCCTGTGCGAACACGCTGCCGCAGGTGAACAGCAGGAACAACATCGCCGCGAGTCGCACGCGGGATTTCACGAAAGAATTTTTCATGTGGATCTCCCCGTGGTTAGAGCGCATCGGCGCCGAGTTCGCCGGTGCGGATGCGGATGACGTGGTCGAGGGCGATGACGAAGATCTTGCCGTCGCCCACTTTTCCGGTTGCAGCGGATTTGCTGATGGCGTCGAGCGCGGCATCGAAATCTTCATCAGCCACTGCGCATTCGATCTTCAGCTTGGGCAGGAAATCGACGACGTATTCGGCGCCGCGGTACAGCTCGGTATGGCCCTTCTGGCGGCCGAAGCCCTTGACCTCGGTAACGGTGATGCCGGACACGCCGACTTCGGTGAGCGCCTCGCGCACTTCGTCGAGCTTGAACGGACGGATGATCGCGGTGATCAGTTTCATCGTGATGCTCTCCCTCAGAACGACTTGGTGATGGTCAGGGCGACGGTGTCGTCGGCGATCTTGTTGCCCAGCGGATTGGTGTACAGCGCGTCATCGGCATCGGTGCCGGTATAGGCAAGGCCAACCGAGAAGCCGTTGTCGAATTCCCGGGTCACGCCCAACTTCCAGTCGGTGTATTCGAAGGCGCTGTTGCCATTGCCCTCGATCCACTGCTTGCCGGCATGCGCGCCGATGCTCCAGCCATCGGCCACGGCGAAGCTGGCGCTCAGGTCGAGGTAACCGCTGCCGTTGGAGTCGACGTAGCCAAACAGGTCGGTGGGCGCATAGGAATACTTCGCGCCAAGGCTGATCTTGTCGCTGGCGTCAACGGTGACGCCGGCATACAGCTCCAGTGTGTCGGCGCTATTGAAGCCGGACGGGAAGTCGCCGGGATACCAGTAGTAGGCCGCGCCGACGTCATAGCTCACGGCTTCGCTGAACTGGCCGCGATAGCCGCCGTAGACATCGAGTTCAAGGCTGCTGGAGATCGGCGCGGTACTGGTCGACAGATCCGACAACCAACTGGCATTGCTGCCCCAGGTGCCGATGTAGAAGCCGCCATCGGACGCGTATTCCACGCCCCCTTGCAGGGCGGGTTTCTGGTTGGTCTGCGAGAGACCGCGGAACACGTAGTCGCTGGTCAGCGAGACGTTGCCGCTGGTACCGGCCTGCGCGTCGGCGAAGCCGAGCAAGGCGAGTACCGCGATGGCGATGCGGGCGCGCCGCGTGGTGTTGCGAGCGTGCGTGCGCGTCGTGGTCGATGCATGGAACGGTGTTGCCACAGTGTGAGACGACATGACGCAGGCTCCTCATAAGCGGTGCCCTCCCCGGTCAGTGTTGCGTGCTCGTGCAATGCAGGAACGCTTCGTGCCCTACCTGCTGCGATCGTCGACCGCGTGGCTCCTCCTTTCGATAGTGTCGCGCAGCGCCGCTGCGCATGGCCCACTCCAGCTCCCCCTCCAGCCAAAAGGCCCGGGAGGCGCGCACCCGTCGGCACGCGCTCCCGGCCTGTCCGACCCTCGCCGGGGAGGGAGCGAAGCGAGGATCAGCTCGCTTCGCCCTGATGCATCGCATGCCGCCGCACGGGCGGCAACGCGCATCAGACGGTGTAGTACATCTGGTATTCCAGCGGGTGCGTGGCCGCGCGGAACGCGGTGACTTCCTTCATCTTCAGCGCGATGTAGCCATCGATGAAGTCGTCGGTGAACACGCCGCCGGCCTTGAGGAAGTCGCGATCCTTGTCGAGGGCTTCCAGCGCCTGGTCGAGCGAGTGGCAGACGGTGGGAATGCCCTTCTCTTCTTCCGGCGGCAGGTCGTACAGATCCTTGTCGCTGGGCGCGCCCGGGTCGATCTGGTTCTTGATGCCGTCAAGGCCGGCCATCATCAGCGCGGCGAAGGTCAGGTAGCCCGACTGGATCGGGTCGGGGAAGCGCATTTCGATGCGGCGCGCCTTCGGGTTGGCCACGTACGGAATGCGGCAGGACGCCGAACGGTTGCGCGCCGAGTAGGCCAGCATCACCGGCGCCTCGAAGCCCGGCACCAGGCGCTTGTAGCTGTTGGTGCCGGAGTTGGTGAACGCGTTGATCGCGCGCGCATGCTTGAAGATGCCGCCGATGTACCACAGCGCCATCTGCGACAGGCCGCCGTAGCCATCGCCGGAGAATAGGTTGACGCCGCCCTTGGCCAGCGACATGTGCACGTGCATGCCGCTGCCGTTGTCGCCGACGATCGGCTTCGGCATGAAGGTCGCGGTCTTGCCGTTGCGATGGGCGACGTTCTTGATGATGTACTTCATCGTCAGCAGTTCGTCGGCCTTCTGCACCAGGGTGTTGAACTTGGTGCCGATCTCGCACTGGCCGGCGTTCGCCACTTCGTGGTGGTGCACTTCGACCTCGATGCCGACCTGTTCCAGCGTCTTGCACATCTCGGCGCGGATGTCGTGCAGCGAATCCAGCGGCGCGACCGGGAAGTAGCCGCCCTTCACCATCGGCCGGTAGCCGGTGTTGCCGCCTTCGTATTCGCGGCCGGAGTTCCAGTGCGCTTCTTCCGAATCGACGTGGAAGAAGGTGTGGCCCATTTCATTGGCGAAGCGCACGGAATCGAAGATGAAGAATTCCGGTTCCGGGCCGAAGAACGCGGTGTCGGCGATGCCGGCCGCCTTCAGGTAGGCCTCGGCGCGCTTGGCGATGCCGCGCGGATCGCGCGAGTAGGCCTGCATGGTCGCCGGGTCCAGGATGTCGCAGGTCAGGATCAGGGTGGGATCGGCGGTGAACGGGTCGATCACCGCGGTCGACGCATCCGGCAGCAGCACCATGTCGGATTCGTTGATGCCCTTCCAGCCGCTGATCGAGCTGCCGTCGAACATCTTGCCGTCCTCGAACAGGCTGGCGTCGACGATCGACTTGGGGAAGGTCACGTGGTGCTGCACGCCACGCATGTCGGTGAAACGCAGGTCGACGAATTCGACCTTGTGGTCACGGATCAGCTTTTCGACATTTTCGAACGACATGGGGAAACTCCGGAAGGAAAGGGGTGAACCGATGGCTGTGTTTATCGCAAGCCGCGTGCCAACTTTCAACTTATTGATATTGCTAATGTTTTATGTTCACTCGGAAACATAAATCCCTATATTGGTGCGTTTACATTGATTGTTAGCACCAAATTGGGCGTTTCGCTTTGCGCTATCCTGCGCCGTCGCCCAGACCCCGGTTCCGCATGAACGACCTGCTCGCCGCGCTGCTGCTTGGCATCATCGAAGGCATCACCGAATTCCTGCCGATTTCCAGCACCGGGCACCTGCTGATCGCCGAACGCTGGCTGGGCCATCGCAGCGACCTGTTCAACATCGCCATCCAGGCCGGCGCGATCCTGGCCGTGGTGCTGATCTACTGGAAGCGGCTGTGGGGCATGCTGACCGCCTTCTTCGGCCATGACGCGCCCGCGCCCTACGATCCGCTGGGCGTGACCGCCAGCCCGGCGCAATCGCGCGATTACGCCTTCAAGTTGCTGGTCGCCTTCGGGGTGACCGCGGTCGGCGGACTGCTGGTGAAGAAGCTGGGCTGGGAATTGCCGGACACGGTGCGGCCGATCGCCTGGGCGCTGATCATCGGCGCGTTCTGGATGGTGATCGCCGAGCAACTGGCGGCCAAGCGCGCCGCGCGTGAAGGCGAACGCAGCGCCATCTCGTGGACGACGGCGATCCTGGTCGGCATCGCCCAAGTCGTTGCCGGCGTATTCCCGGGTACCTCGCGCTCGGCCGCGACCATCTTCGTCGCCCTGCTCGCCGGCACCACCAGCCGCGCCGCGGCAACCGAATTCGCCTTCGTGGTCGGCATCCCCACCATGTTCGCGGCCACTGGCTACGAATTGCTGTCGATGCTCAAGGATGGCGGCATCGGCAACGAGGACTGGACGGCACTGAGCGTCGCGTTCGTCGCCTCTGCGGTGACCGCCTTCGTCGCGGTGAAATGGCTGCTGCGCTACATCCAGAGCCATCGCTTCACCGCGTTCGCGGTCTATCGCGTCCTGCTCGGCATCGCCTTGCTGTGGTGGCTGCCGGTCGGCGGATAAGCCGACGGCGGTTTCCTCGACCCCGTTTGCACCCGCCGTGCGTTTGCATCGCACTCTCCTTGAGGAAACCGCCATGAACCGCCTGTTGCTGCCGTTGCTCGCCGCCGCCTTGCTGGCCGGTTGCCCGAATGCGGAAACCAACAAACCCATCCCCGCGGCAGCCACGGCCACGCCCGCTCCTACTGCGTCCGGCCTGGCGGCCCAGTTGGCGCGTTACCACTGGTACCTGCAGGGCGCGACCGACGCGAAGGGCAAGCGCATCGATGCGTTGTTCGCGCGCGAAGACAAGCCGCTGCAACTGGATTTCACCAACGGGCGCATCGGCATCGGCAACAGCTGCAACCACATCGGCGGCAGCTTCAGCGTGACCGCGGAGGGCATCGAGATCGGCAGCCTGATGTCGACCCAAATGGCTTGCGCCAACCCGAAGCTGATGGCGCTGGACGCGGAAGCATCCCGACGGCTCGAAGGCTCGCTGGCCTTGCTGCTGGCCGAAAGCGAGCCGCCGCAGCTGCGCATCAGCAACCGCGCGGGCGACACGCTGTCCTTCCGCGCCGAACCCACCGCCGACACCCGCTTTGGCGGCCCGGGCGAGCGCGTGTTCCTGGAAGTCGCGGCACAAACCCAACGCTGCCACCACCCGCTGATCCCGGACATGCAGTGCCTGCAGGTACGCGAGATCCACTACGACGCCAAGGGGCTGAAGGCCGGTACGCCGGGGCCTTTCCAGCACTTCTACGATGCGATCGAGGGTTATACCCACGAACCCGGCGTTCGCAACGTACTGCGAGTGAACCGCTACGCCATCAAGAACCCGCCGATGGACGCGTCGAATACGGCCTGGGTGCTGGACATGGTGGTGGAGTCCGAAGCTTCGGCGAAGTGACCCGCCTCAGCCGCTGATGCTGTAGGTGCCGTAGGTGCTGGCCTCGGCCAGCACATGGCCCTGCATGGCCCGGAGCACGTCGCCGGCCGTGAATGCCTTCGGCAATTCGAGGCTGGCGACATCCAGCGCGAACACGCGAAAGAAATAGCGATGCGTGCGCAGGTCGTGCGGCGGCGGATACGGGCCGTCGTAGCCGAAGTACTGACCACCCATCTCCGCATTGCCGGCGAACCAGCCGGTGTAGTCGTTGAGGCCCTGGCGTGCGCCCTCGCCCTGGCACGGACCCTTGCCGCCCTTGGTCACGCCGCTGCTGCAACTGCCGGCCGCAATCTCCGTCATGTCGACGGGCATGTTCACCACCACCCAGTGCACGAAATCGCCGCGCGGATGATCGACCGGGATCGGCACGTCGGCATTGGCAACCAATGCGCCATCGGTCGGCGCATCGGTGTCGATGCACAGCAGGGCGAACGATTTCGTGCCGGCTGGCGCATCGCTCCAGGCCAGCTGCGGATTGCGATTGCCGCCGAAGCCGCCGGGCGCGCCCAGCGCGAACTCGGACGGGATCGGCTTGCCGTTTTCGAAGCTGTCGCTGTGGATGCGCATCGGAAACCTCAAAAGAGAACTGGACCGCAGTTGATTTTGCGCGGAAGTCGGTGAACGTGTCGAAAAGCCCCGACGCGATTGCAATGACCTAGACCACTGAGCTCAATCGCGTGGTCACCCAACGCTCCGCATACCCATCCAGTTTTGCGTTCTCGATGAAGCCGCAGTGGCCGCCGTGCGCGGCCAGCTCGACCTGCACGTTGGGAAATCCTGCAACCTCTTCGAACTCGCGCAGCGGGATCACCGGATCATCGGCGGCCATCAGGATATCGACCGGGATCGGCAGGTCGCGCAGGCGTTCGCCGGCGACGGAATAGCCTTCGAAATACTGATCGAGGGTGGCGAAATCGGTATGTCGCAGCACCATCCATTCGGTCAACGCGCGCATGCGCAGGTGCAGCACGTCGTCGGCAAAGGAGTGCGTGCCGGGAAACAGCGCCCGCTTGCGCGCCAGCGAACGCCGCCACTTGCGCTCGAAATAGCGCATGTACAGCGGCAATCCGTTTTCCATCGCGTCCATCGTCCGCGCCGGGTCCAGCAACGGGCAGACCGCGACCACGCGCTGCAGTGGCAGGCCGTGGCTGCGCGCGCGCAACGCCAGGCGCAGGGCGAAGTTGCCGCCCAGCGAATAGCCGGCTGCGAACAACGGCTGGTCCGGCCAGCGCGTGGCGATCGCGCGTACCGCATCGACGATCTCGTCGATCCGGTTGGAATGGAAGATGCCTTCGTTGAGATGGTGGCTGTCGCCGTGGTCGCGGAAATTCAGCCGGAATACGGCGAAACCGGCATCCAGCAGGCGCGCGGCGGTCAGCCGCATGTAATTGGAATCGACGCTGCCTTCCCAGCCGTGCAGCAATACGACCAATCCTTTCGGTTCGATGTCGGGCCTGAGGCTATGCACGCCCTGCAGGCGCACGCCGCGGCCGACCTCGAGCACCACCGCTTCGTGCGTCGCGCCCAGTCCATGCAGGCGCCGGCGCGCGCGAATCGCACGCAGCGGGCTGGAGGACAACACCGACTGCAGGTGCGGGCTGCGCAGCCAGCGCGGCGGCATGAACTCGCTGCGCAGCTGGCTCATCTCGCGCTCACGCGGCGGCCATTGCCTGCTCGATGCGAGCGCGCGCCAAGGTCGCGATGCGGCGGCGGCCTTCGTGCTCCGCGTGCAGGATCGGTTCCAGGAAATACACGGTCACCGGCCGCGCTGGTTCGCCCAACAGACGCACGAAGTTGCCCATGAAGCTTTCGCCGGGAGCGAAGGCGACAATGGTTTGCGCCTCGCAATGCGCGCCGAAACATAGCGCCACCGGCTGCACTGGTGCATCGGCCTCGACCGCAGCGGTGAAGATACGTGCGTGGAATGCACCGAGTTCGCGTCCGTCGCGGGTACCCCCCTCGGGGAAGGCTGCCACCGCATGGCCATCGCGCAAGCGCGCGGCCATTTCGATCATCACGTCGGTCAGCGAATGTGCATTGCCGCGCTGCAGGAAAATGCTTTCGCCGGCCTTCGCCAACCAGCCGATCAGCGGCCAATCGCGGATCTCTGCCTTGGCGATGAAGCCCATCATGTGCTGCGAGTGCAGGGTGATGATGTCGACCCAGCTGAGATGGTTGGCGACGAACATGGTGCCGCCAGGCAGCGGTGTGCCGACCTGGCGCACGCGCATGCCGAATACCCACAACAGGCCGCCGGCCCACCAACGGATCGCCGCATGACCGACTTTCTTCTCGCCGATGGTGTCGATGGCGATCAGCACCAGGATAATCGGCAGGCCCACCAGGACGTGGCAGGCCAGCAAGGGCAGGCGCAGGAGCGTGCGCAGGATGCGCAGCAGGGATTCGACGGCGGGTGGCGTCGCGCTCATGGCCGAACCTTAGCGTTGCACGCTAGAGCGGTCAGCCTAGCCGCGATCAGGGCCGGCCCGAGGCGGGCGGCTGCGGCAAAACCGAGAGGGTGATGCGGCTGATGCAAACCGATTTGCCGGCCTCGTCCTCGATCAGGATCTCCCAGACCTGCGTGCTGCGACCAATATGGATCGGCCGCGCGGTACCGGTGACCACGCCGCTCCGTACCGCACGCAGGTGGTTGGCATTGATCTCCAGCCCGACCACTGCATTGCCGCCGGCCATCAACATGCCGGCGCTGCTGCCCAGGGTTTCCGCCAGTGCGACCGAAGCGCCGCCATGCAACAGGCCGTAGGGTTGATGGGTGCGCGCGTCGACCGGCATGGTGGCGCGCAGGTAGCCGTCACCGAGCTCCGTGAACACGATCCCCAGCGACTGCATCAAGGTGTCGGCCGAACGCGCGTTCAGCGCCTCGATCGTGGCCTCCGTCGGCCAGGCGAATTCGCTGGCCAAGGCCTCAGCCGAACTTGAACACGCCCGGGCGCCAGCCGCGGACGTAGGAGCCCTTGGTGTGTGCGTAGCCGCTGCTGCCACCGTAGCCGCTACCGAAATCGCGCTCGCGACGCTGGTGCATGCGGTCGATCAACTCCTCGCGGCGGCCGTCCAGCCAATCGGTACGGCCCAGCGTGGCCGGATCGATGCCGCGGCGCTTGGCTTCGTGCGCGCGGTAGTCGCAGAAGTCGTCGTAGGCATCCAGCTCGTGCTTCAGTTCGCGCACCGACAGCTCGATCATCACTGCGTCGTCGAGGAAGCCCAACACCTCGACATGATCCGGGATCACGTCATTCGGGTCGCAGAAGTACGTCAGCGCACCCAGCACTCGCTGCTTGTCTGCCTCGGGCAACGCCCATGCCTCGTCGCGCACCATCGCGATCATGTCGTCCAGGCGCAGCAGTCGATCCTTGATGAAATCCGGGATGTGCACCTTCTGCGCGTCGTCGAGCAACGCCACCGACGCGGAGATGATCTCGTCCGCCGTCTTGTCCTCGGATGCCTTCTTGGAGCGATCCATCGCTGCGGTGAAATGGGCGAGATCGCGGTCGTTGAGCTCGAAGTTCAGGGTGATCGACATGGCGGCGTCCTGGCACGCGAATTGAGACGGGCAGACTAGGCTGCGCGCCGCGGCGCGTCAATCCGACGCAAGCCATGAACCAAAACGGCCACGCTAGAGGATCGGCGACAATCCCGCGCCGAAGGCGGTGAATAAGCGCACGCCTAGCCATTTCAGGCCCAGGTCGACCTCCGGGAATTCGCCGACCGGTTGGTAGCAGCGGCGGAAATCGGCATCGAACGGCGACAGCGGGCGCGGACAGTCCGGGCCGGGGACGAACTGGTAGCTGGTCGCGTACTTGATCGGCCACAGGTCGAAGATCGGCATGCGCTCGGAGACACGCGCCAGGGTGAATTCGACGCCGGGCAGGATCGGCGAAGAATCGCGTCGGCCGATCGTCCAGGCGTTGTCCGGTGCCATGTCGCCACGGATGCTCGCCGCCAGTTGCCGCGCGAACGCGGGATCGGCGATCACCACCGCACTTTCGGTGTTGAGCGTATCGCCGCGCGGATCGAAGTTGTGGGTGCCGACCACGCCCACCCGTTCGTCCACCACCATCGACTTGGCGTGCAGGCCCATGCGCATGCCGGCACGCTGCAGGCGCACCGGCATGCCGCCCGAGGAAAACGGCGAGTTGCGGCTGGCCTCACTGCCGGGCGCTTCGCTCAAGCGACGTTGGCTGAGCCGGCGTTCGCGCATGGTCTGCCGGCGCGGTGCGGCCAGCACCTCGTCCACAGGCGCTTGCAGGTCGGCACCGAGCGGGCCCGGATCGAACGGCACGTTGGCGGGGAATGGCTTGAATTCGTGGATCTCGAAGCCGAAATCGCGCATGTAGCGGCGCTTGTACTTACGCGAGATCGCGTAGGCGATGAAGGCGTCGGTGGAGGCCAGGCTGTTGGTCGAGATCAGTACCCGTGGCGGCTCCGGCTGCTTGTGCAGGCTGCGGAACACGTGTTGCGCCGGTTTCGACAGCACCAGATACGGGGTCTGCAGCAGCACCTCGTGCCGCGCCGATGCGATCAGCTGCTGCAGCACGCTGCCGGCTTTCGCAGTCCCATCGGCGGCCTCCACGTGCTTGTCCGGCAGATCGCCGATGAAGTGGACGCCCTGTACCGACAGCGCCGGCTCCACGAAACGGTTGCGGATCAGCGGCCCATCCACGACTTGCGCCAGCAATGCCTGTACCCGTTCCGGCTTGCGATAGGGCTCGTGCGGCAACGGCGGCGCACCCTGCGCCAGCAGGAAACGGGCCACGTCGCCCAGCCGTTCCGCTGGAACACTCAGCGGCGACCGCCAGAACGCATCGAAGTTCGCGCCCATGTCGCGCGCCACCGGGCCTGCGATCAGCAAGTCGCGGTCGCGGAAGTTGTAGGCCGCGTCCCAGTCGTAATAATCGTCCTGGTAGTTGCGCCCGCCGGTGATGCCCAGCATGCCGTCCACCAGCAGCAGCTTGTTGTGCATGCGCCGGTTGAGCTTGTCCCAGCAACACGCTGCGGCCACGGTGTACATCGGGGTGGAGAGCCGCGCGCGATCCAGCACGGGGTTGTAGACCCGCAACTCGAAATTCGCATGCACTGCGGCGAATGCGGCCAGTGTCGACACCTTCTCCAGTGCCGACAGCTGGTCGAGCAGCACCCGCACCTTCACTCCGCGGAACGCCGCGGCCTGCAACTCGTCCAGCACCAAGTGCGCGGAGTCGTCCTCGTCGAAGATATAAGTCTGCAGGTCGATGTTGCGGCGCGCAGCACGGATCATGTGGATGCGCGCCAGCAGCGCATCCGGGCCGCCATCGACGATCCGCGCGTAGTGCTTAGGAGATGTCGGCGTGGATTCGGCGAAGGCGCGCTCGCCCATCTCGTGTAGCGGCGAGGCCAAGGCGCAGGCGTTGGCTTGGTTGCAATCGATTTGCGTGCTGCGTGCGGTGATCGCGACGCCGGCCGCCGCTTCGCGCTGTTGCGGACTGATGCTGGCGCAGCCGCCCAGCAGCAGCGCAGCCAGCGCCAGCAGCACGCGGCCGCGCACGAACTTCATCGGCTCAGGGCCACCAGAATTGGGTCAGGGTGGCGATGCCGGGTTCGATGTTCACGTCTACCGGCAGCCGCAGCACCGCGATACCGCCCGGCGGCATGCCGCGGTAGTCGCCGGTCTGGCCGCTGTGCATCAGTGCGGCCAATTGCTCCAACCCGGGGTTGTGGCCAACCAGCAGCAGGCGCTCGGCATCGCGGTTGGCGTCGGCCAGCGAGGCCAAGGTACCCGGGCTGGCGTCGTAGATCGACGCATCTTCGTACACCTCGCCTGCACCGATATCGCCCAGCGCGGCCAAGGTGTCGCGGGTGCGGGCGGCATCCGAGCACAGCACGCGGTCGGGCCGCAGCCCATGCTCGCGCAACCAGTCGCCTGCGGCCTGCGCTTCCGCTCGACCGGTCGCCGAAAGGCCACGGACGTGGTCATCCTGCCCGGCAGTGGCGGGCTCGGCATGGGCATGGCGCAGCAGGATCAGTTCGCGCATCGGAACTCCTTTCGGTGGTGGATCAATCTTTTTTCAGCCAATGCAGCAACGGCACCCAGTCCGCCTGGTGCTCGCGCACCTGCGCCGAGTGATAGTCGAACAGGCTCTTGCCGAGGCCGGTCAACACCACGTAGGCCTGGCTGTCGCGCAGCTGCGCGACCAGCGGGAACGGCCAACTGCGCAGGATGTCCAGCGCTTGCTGGCTGGCATTGGTATGCGGTTTCAGGCGGTTGGCGACCAGGCCGACGCGCAGTTTCCCTTTGCGTACCCGCGGGTGCTTGCCGAGGGACTCGACGAAGCGAACGGCCGCCTCGATGTCCAGTGCGGACGGCTGGATCGGCACCACTACGGCGTCGGCGATATCGAGGAACTCCTCCAGGTCGCGTTCCATCGCGCCCGCCGGCGCGTCGATGATCATCCGCTGCGTGTCTTCCGGCAGCGACTTGCGCCAGTTCTTGCGCGTACCGTCCAGCGGCAGCACCGCGCTGGCCATGCCGGCACGGCGTTCGCACCAGCGCGTGGCCGAACCTTGCGGATCGGCATCGACAAGCACCGTGCGCAGCCCGGAGACCGCCGATTCCGCCGCAAGATGGGTGGCGATCGTGGTCTTGCCCACGCCGCCCTTGGAACAGGCCACCAACCAAGTCTTCATCGCCGCGCTCCGTTGCAGGATGACCGAAGCGTACACGTGGGCGTCGATGCGTGCATGACTCAGGCCGGATAGCGCTCCGCCACGTCCAGCCGCAGGCGCTCGACGGCCGTCGTCACATCCACCGCCAACGGCAGCACGCTGGCCCAGTCGCCACTGCGGCCGGCGGATTCCAGTGCGGCGGCGGCATCCGCCAGTTCCAACGCACCGACCAGCCGGGCCGCACCCTTGATCTTGTGCGACTGTCGAGTCATGCCCTGCAAGTCGCCAGCACTGCGCAAGGCCTCCAGCAGATCCAGGTCTTCGTTGGTGCTGGTGAGGAAGTCGTGCAACAGCGCGCGGATGTCTGCCGCGTCACCACCGGTCAAATCGAACAGCACTCGGCCATCCAACGCCGGCGGGTGCACCAATTGCGGCAGCCCGGCTTCCGCAGCGACGACCCGCTGGTTGTTCGCCGCCTGGATCGATGCGCCCTGCGCCACTGGCATCGGCGTGATCGACCCCGTCTGCGGCAGCCAACGCTGCAGGCAGGCACCAAGGGTCGCGATACCGACCGGCTTGGCCATGTAATCGTCCATGCCGGCCGCAAAGCAGCGTTCGGCCTCGCCTTTCAACGCAGAGGCAGTCAGCGCCACGATCGGCGTACGCGGCAGGCCACGCCGCGTTTCTTCGTCGCGGATCGCTTGCGCCAGCTGGTAGCCATCCATGCGTGGCATGTGCACGTCGCTCAGCAGCAGCGCGTAGCGCCCACTTCGCCAGCGCTCCAGGCCTTCGATTCCGTCATCCGCGGTTTCCGAGACATAACCGGCAAGCGCAAGCTGTCGCTGGATGACCTGTCGGTTGGTGGCGTGGTCATCAACCAACAGCACCAGGCTGCGCTCCCTTTCCGCCTCTTCAAGTGTCGGCAAATGGCGCGGATTGAAACCGGACACGGCTCGCCCCGGTGCGGCCATTTCCGGCAATTCTTCTTCTGGTGCGCGGTGCAACTTCACCAGCAGGCGCATCGTGGTGCCGATCCCCGGCACTGATTCCATTTCCACATCGCCACCCATCAGCTCGGCGATGCGGCGGCTGATCGCCAGCCCCAGCCCGGTACCGCCGAAACGGCGGGTGGTGTCGACCTCGGCCTGCGAGAACGGCTGGAACAGGCGTGCCTGCGCCTGTTCGCTGACCCCGATCCCGGTATCGGTCACCCGCATCACCAGCGCATCGCTGCCCAGCGCGCCATCGGCCGGATCGTGTCGGCGCAACTCCACCGCCGTGGTCACGCTGCCGTGCTCGGTGAATTTGATCGAGTTGGAAATGAAGTTGCCGATGACCTGGCGTACCCGTACCGGATCGGCGTAGTACGCTGGCGCGATACGTGGATCGATTTCGCAAGTCAGGGTCAGACCCTTGCTCGACGCCGAGCCCGCGTAGTTCGCCACCACGCTGCGCAGCAGGTCGGGCAGCGAGGTCGGCACCGGCTCGATTTCCATCCGGCCCGCCTCGATCTTCGAGAAATCGAGGATGTCGCCAATGATCCGCAACAAGGTTTCCGCCGAAGCCTGGATCACGTTGAGCGAGCGCCGCTGCTCGGTGTCGAGCTGTGTGTGCGAGAGCACTTCGATCATGCCGGTCACGCCGATCATCGGTGTGCGGATCTCGTGGCTCATCGCCGCCAGGAACGAACTCTTGGCATGGTTGGCATCGCGCGCGCGCGCCTCACTGTCGCGCAACGCGCGCTCCAGTCGCTTGATTGCGGTGAGGTCGGTGGCCACCGCCAGCAGGCCGACCATCGCGCCGGTGTCGTCGCGCATCGCCGACAATGCCAGCAACACCGGCAAGGTACGACCGCGCTGGTGGCGAAGCACGAATTCGCGCGGCGGCTCGCGGTGCTGCGCCAGCGCTCGCAAGGCCGTCCAATCGGCCAGCACGGGCTGGCCATAGGCCTCACTGAGGTGCCGCGACAGGGCGAGCACCGCGTCGGGATCGAGGATCGCATCCAGCTTTTCCCGCCCCAGCAGCGAACCGGCCGGCCAGCCAAGCATCTGCTCGGCGAATGGATTGATCTGGGAGAAGGTACCGTCCTCGTCCACCGCGAAGATCGCGGTTTGCGCGGCCTCCAGCAGCAATCGCTGGAAATGCTCGCGTCGTTCCAGCGCGATGCGTACGCGGTCGTTGCTGATCAACTGATCGGTGAGCTGGGTCTCGATCCGCTGCACATGGCCGCGCATGCGCAGGAAGCTGTCCATTACCTCACCCAGCTCACCGGTCGGCCGGTAGTGCGGTTTCGCCGTGTAGTCGTGCTGCACCATCTTCTGGGACAACTCGTGCAGGCTCTCGACGCCCTTGTAGCCGTTGCGCAGGATGCGTCGCCCGAACAGCACCACCAGCACGAAGCACAACAAGGACAGCGCAATGCGCGTGCGGCTGACCCAGGTGCCGCGGGTGATTTCCGCCTGCACCAGGGCATCGGCACGGATCTGCCCACGCCGCGCGACGACCTGCAGGCGCTCTGCCAGCGGATCGATTGCCGGATACAGTTCTCGATCAGCGAAGCGACCAAGCGCACGGATATCCTTCGCCTCCAGCATCTGGCGCAAGCTGCGCACGGCACGGTCCGCGCGCGTTCTGTCTTGCAGCGCCTGGATGAGCAGTGCACGGTCGTCGCCAGCGAATTCGCTGGACTGCAACGCGGCCCACTCGGTGTCGATCGTCGCCTGGGCATGATCCACCGCGACGACGGCGTCGTCCCAGCTCACCAGATAGTTGCGGGCGCGGAAGGTGGTGTTGACCACGTCCTGGCTGTAGGCATCGGACAGGCGGCGGATGCGCGCCATGCCGGCCAAGACGTCGTCGCGCATCGCCACCATCGAGCGTTCTGCGCGGTACTGGCCCAATTCGTCCAGCGCCAGCACCAACGCACCGGTCAGCAGGAACAAGCCGAACAGGCCCCAGAGCTGGTGGCGGATGCCGAACTTCGACAGGTCGAAACGCATCGCCCGGATCAGTGCACCGGCCGCCGCCAGCGGTTCACCACCGCCTGCAGCTCGCTGCCCGGCACCGGCCGCCCGATCAGGTAGCCCTGGGCGATGTCGCAACCAAGTTCAGCCAGCATCTGCCAATCCTCGATGCTCTCGACGCCTTCGGCCACCGTGGTCAGGCCCAGTTTGCGCGCCAAATCCAGGCTGGCTTCGACCACCGCGCGCTTGCGCGGCTGCGCATGCGCGCCGAACACGAAGCCCTGGTCGATCTTGAGCTCGGTGAACGGGATCTGCGAGAGCTGCGCCAGCGAGGAATAGCCGGTGCCGAAATCGTCGATCGACAGGCCGAAGCCTTTCAGGCGCAGTCGCGCCAGCAGGCCCAATCCGCGGGCGGCATCGGACATCACCGAGCTTTCGGTGATTTCCAGGATTACTTCTTCCGGCTCGATGTCATGACTTTCCACGATGGCCTGGTAACGATCGGCCGCCGAGGAATCGGCCAATGACATGGCGGAGACATTCACCGACAGTTTCAGCCGATGCCCGCCGCGATCCCAGCGCTGCTTCCATTTGCAGGCTTCGTCCAGCATGCGATCGGTCAGCGCATTGGCCAGGCCCTCGCGTTCCATCATCGGCACGAAGTGGTGCGGCCGCACTACGCTGCCGTCCGCGCGCTCCCAGCGCGCCAGCGCCTCGACCCCGATCACCTTGCCGTTGGCGAACTCCACCTGCGGCTGGAACCAGGCGGTGATCCCGCCGTTCTGCAGCGCCTCGGTCAACGCCTCCACGCCGAATTCCACCACGGCATCGTCCGGTTCCTCGCCGGCATGCTGATCCAGGCGGTTGAGCGTGGCTTCCAGCTTGTCGCGGGTCAGCGGCTTCTCCACGCTACCCAGTACGCGCAGCCCATAGGCACGGGCCATGGTCTGCACGGTGTTGAGCAGCGCCGGATCCAGTGCACTGACCACGACCACCGCACGCGCCAGCCGTTCCTGCGCGATATGGCCGATGCATTCAATGCCGTCCATGCCGGGCATGTCCAGATCCACCAGCACCACGTCGGGCGGCGTGGTTTGTTGCCGCAAGACATCCAGTGCATGCAGGCCATCGGCCCCTTCCAGCACCCTCTGCACCCCCAGCTCGGCGAGCAGGCGCAACGCGATCCGGCGCTGGAAGCCGTGATCCTCCACCACCATCACCTGCAGTTCGTTCCAGGCCATGCGGCGCTCCCCAGCGCGTCGGCGAACGGCAAGCCTACCCCAGCTTGCTGATCCATGGGGAGGCTTCTGGCCGGCAACTCCCGGTCAGTGGCTGGCCCACTGCTAAAATGTCGAGTCTTTACTCAGGCGCCCCCGCGCCGCTGCCGGATCCAGCCGCCGCCATGACCAGCACCGCCGAACTCTCCTCGCCCTCCTCGGCGAATACCTCCCTGACGCATTCCGGCATACAAGCCGGCGTGGTCGATCCCGACTACACCCTGGAGGACAAGTACCGCCGCACCCAAGGCCGCATCTATCTGTCCGGCGTGCAGGCGCTGGTGCGGCTGCCGCTGATGCAGAAGCTGCGCGACGAACGCGCCGGGCTGAACACCGCCGGCTTCGTCAGCGGCTATCGCGGTTCGCCGCTGGGCGGCTTCGACCTGGAGCTGTGGCGGGCCAAGAAGCATCTGGAATCGGCGAAGGTGAAGTTCCAGCCCGGCCTCAACGAGGACCTGGGCGCGACCATGGTCTGGGGCACCCAGCAGCCCGGCCTGTTCCCGGGCGCGACGGTCGATGGCGTGTTCGGCATGTGGTACGGCAAGGGTCCGGGCGTGGACCGCTGCGGCGACGTGTTCAAGCACGCGAATGCTGCTGGCACCTCGCGCAACGGCGGTGTGCTGGCGCTGGCGGCGGACGACCACAACTGCCGCAGCTCCACCCTGCCGCACGGTTCCGAGCACGAATTCGTCAGCGCGATGATGCCGGTGCTGAATCCCGCCGGCGTGCAGGACATCCTCGACATGGGCCTGCTCGGTTTCGCGATGTCGCGCTTTACCGGTCGCTGGGTCGGCTTCAAGACCATCGCGGAAACCGTCGAGTCATCTGGCTCGGTCGATGTCGATCCGTTCGCCATGCAGATCGTGCTGCCGGGCGATGCCGACTTCGAGATGCCGCAGGGCGGCCTCAACATCCGCTGGCCGGATCCGCCGCTGGACCAGGAAATGCGCCTGCATCGCTATGCGGTGAAGGCTGCGCAGGCGTTCGCGCGGGTCAACGGCATCGACCGCATCGTGATCGATTCCCCCAACGCACGGCTCGGCATCGTCACCACCGGCAAGTCCTACCTCGACGTGCTGCAGGCGCTGGAATACCTCGGCCTCGATGATGCCGCTTGCCGCGACCTCGGCATCCGCGTGTACAAGGTCGGCATGACCTGGCCGCTGGAGCCGCAGGGCATCCGCGCCTTCGCCAAGGGCCTGGAAGACATCCTCGTCGTCGAGGAAAAGCATTCCTTCATCGAATCGCAGATCAAGGAACTGTTCTACAATTTCGATGGCCAGCGCCCGAGCATCGTCGGCAAGTACGACGAAGCCGGCGAGTGGATCCTGCCTTCTACCGGCGAACTGACGCCTGCGCGCATCGCCGGCGTCATCGCCAAGCGCATCCAGCGTTTCCACGACAGCGAGCACATCCGCGAAGTCCTGCGCTGGATGGAAAGCAAGGAAGGCGAGCTGGCGCTGCCGCGCGCCAACTTCCCGCGCGTGCCGCACTACTGCAGCGGCTGCCCGCACAACACCAGCACCAAGGTGCCGGAAGGCTCGCGCGCGCAGGGCGGCATCGGTTGCCATTACATGGTGACCTGGATGGACCGCAGCACCGACACCTTCACCCACATGGGTGGCGAAGGCGTGACGTGGGCGGGGCAGGCGGCGTTCACCGAAACGCCTCACATCTTCCAGAACCTCGGCGACGGCACCTATTTCCACAGCGGCTCGCTCGCGATCCGCCAGTCGATCGCCGCCGGCGTCAACATCACCTACAAGATCCTTTACAACGATGCGGTGGCGATGACTGGCGGCCAGCCGGTCGACGGCACCCTGACCGTGCCGCAGATCGCCCACCAGATGCGCAGCGAAGGCGTGCAGACGATTGCCTTGGTCAGCGACGATATCGACAAGTGGACCGATCCGTCGATCTTCCCGAGCGGCGTCAGCTTCCACGACCGTCGCGAACTCGACGCCGTGCAGAAGACGCTGCGCGAGGTAAAGGGCACTTCGATCCTGATCTACGACCAGACCTGCGCGACGGAAAAGCGCCGCCGCCGCAAGCGCGGCAAGATCGTCGATCCGCAGAAGCGCGTGGTGGTGAATTCGCTGGTCTGCGAAGGCTGCGGCGATTGCGGGCAGAAGAGCTTCTGCGTCAGCGTGCTGCCGAAGGACACCGAGTTCGGTCGCAAGCGCGAGATCGACCAGAGCAATTGCAACAAGGACTACAGCTGCGTCGAAGGCTTCTGCCCCAGCTTCGTCACCGTGCATGGCGGCAAGCCGCGCAAGGGCAAGAAAGTGAATGCCGCCGACAAGCTGGCGTCGATTCCGGCACCACAGTTCCGCAGCGATCTCTCGCAGCCGTGGAACATCCTGATCACCGGCGTCGGCGGTACCGGCGTGGTGACCATTGGTGCGTTGCTCGGCATGGCCGGGCACCTGGAAGGCAAGGGCTCCAGCGTGCTGGATCAAACCGGCCTCGCCCAGAAGGGCGGCGCGGTGACCACGCATATCCGCATTGCCAAATCACCGGCGGACATCCACGCAGTGCGCATCGCCGCCGGTGAAGCCGACCTGGTGCTGGGCTGCGACATGGTGGTGGTCAACGATTACTGGGTGCTGTCGAAGATCCGCCCCGAGCGCAGCACCGTGGTGATGAACACCTACGAGGCGATGCCGGGCACCTTCACCACCCGCCCGGACATGCAGTTCCCCGCTGCCGATATCGTCAAGGCCGTCAGCACCGCACTCAACGGCGAAGCGCCGTTGCAGATCGATGCCACACACATTGCGACTGCACTGATGGGCGATGCCATCGCCGCCAATCTATTCATGCTCGGCTACGCCTGGCAGCAAGGTCTGGTGCCGATTTCGTTCGAGGCGCTGATGCGCGCGATCGAACTCAACGGCGCTGCGGTGGAAATGAACAAGACCGCGTTCGCCTGGGGCCGCTTGGCCGTCGTCGATCTGCCTGCGGTGATCGAAGCCGCCGGCATCGTGCGCAATGCGCCGACCGCCGCGGAATCGGCGTCGCGCGTGCTGCCGCTGCTCGGTGCCACCGCGAACGATGCCGGCGAATCCGGCCTGACCCCGTTTGCAGCCGACCTGCGCAGCGAGGACGAGCTGCGCCACGTGCCGGCATCGAACGGTGGTGAAGTCGCCTTCCTGCCGCTGGACGATGCGCGGCTGTCGCGCTCGCTGGACGAGGTCATCGCGCGTCGTATCGCCTTCCTCACCGAGTACCAGAACGCGAAGTACGCCAAGCGCTATTCCGATTTCGTGGCGAAGGTGCGCGCCGCGGAAACCGCGAAGGCACCGGGCAGCACCGACCTGTCCGAAGCCGTGGCCCGCTACTTCTTCAAGCTGATGGCCTACAAGGACGAATACGAAGTGGCGCGCCTGTACACCAGCGGCGACTTCAAGCGCCGGTTGGCGCAGCAGTTCGAAGGCGACTACAAGTTGAAGTTCCACCTCGCCCCACCACTGTTCGCCAAGAAGAACGCGCAAGGCCAGCTGCAGAAGAAGGAATACGGCAGCTGGATGCTGGGCGCGTTCGGCATGCTGGCGAAACTGCGCGGCCTGCGCGGCACCCCGCTGGACGTGTTCGGCTACACCGCCGAGCGTCGCGGTGAGCGCGCATTGATCGGCGAATACGAGAAGACCATTGCATTGCTGCTCAACAAGCTGGATGGCGGCAACGTCGACCTGGCCGCCGACATCGCCAGCATCCCCGAGCACATCCGCGGCTACGGCCACGTCAAGGAAGCGCACCTGCACAAGGCCAAGGCGCGCGAAGCCGATCTGCTGAAGGAATGGGACAACCCGTTGCGGGTGGTGCAGGCGGCATAAGCCAACCGACCTGCATATGAAAAAGCCCGCATTCGCGGGCTTTTTCTTTGCTGCCTTGCGACCCGGTTACGGCGCGGCGATCGCGGCCATTGCACCGCCGCCACGCAGTGCATCGCCACGCGCGGCGGCGAGGATGCTGCGTGCATCGCGGCCATCGCAGGCGAAGCTGTGGCCGCGTTGCAGCCAGGCGGCATCGTTCGCATAGGCGAACAGCAGTTGCTGTTGTTTCATGATGTCGATGACCACGCGGGCGATGCCCTCGCGCAGCGCCGGGCAACCCTGGCTGCGGCCGAGCCGTCCTTGTGTACGGATCAAATCGGGGTTCGCGTACCACGCGCCGTGCATGACGATGGCGCGCTGGCGGGCGTTGTCGTTGAAGCCAGGGTCGAGGCCATCCATGCGCAGCGAATAGCCATTACCGCCGATATAGGTTTCGGCGGTGCGATACAGGCCCAGGCTGGTGGCGAAGCTCCCTTCGACATTGGAGAACCGGGTGGCGATGGTTTCACCGCTGCCCTGGCCATGGCTGACGTGTTCGCGGAACAGCAACTTGTCGTGCACCACATCGAATACCCATAGCCGCTTCTGCGACGAAGGCTTCGAGTAATCGATCACCGCAAGCCGCGCATCCGCCGCGGCATCGCCATGGCGCAGCGCGCAAACGCGTGCCTGTACCGCCAACGCAAGCACACCGGGATCGGCATCCGGCGCGAGCCGCGCCAGCTGCTCGACCATCAAGCGCTGCTGGTCAAGTCCGGGAATGGCGGCGGTCGTTTCAGGCAGCACGAGCGTCGGCTGTGCCGCCGTATCGGGCTTGCGTTGCGGACCGGCACAGCCGGCGAGCAGGCTCACGGCGAGCATCGTGAAGGCGAGGTGAAAATGGCGCATCGGGCGACCTTAGCGACATCGCGCGCGGATGTCGCTGAATGCGTCGACCGAAGCTGAACATCAACAATTCCTTAACGCGAAACTGCGAACGCGATCATTGCTTCATCGTGCACGCACGTTGTTCACTTTCGTGCAGAGAGGATCGGCGTCAGGTAATCCGTCCGGCCTTCGATGCGTTCCAGCACCGGATAGCGCAGGCCATCGTGATAGTCGATGCTGACCGTGCGGTAGCGGTTGAACTCCTTGAGCAGCAAACGGATCGGCGCCTTGTCGGTCTTCGCCGCCTTCACCGCGTCGCGCAGCACCGCGTCGGAATATTCCATGTCGTTGACCGCAGCCACCGTCATGCCGGTGCCGATGCCGGCGGCGAACGCCGGGCTGTCCCACAGCACGGTGCCGATCTTGCCGTCCTTGCCCAGGCTCAGGCCCAGCGAATAGACGTAGTCGCCATCGCCATTGCCGCGCGATTGGCTATTCGGCTTGTCCTTGTAGACCAGCTTCCAGCCGCTGGCCTCGATGCCGCCGGTGAGGCCGTGCTTGCCATCGAGGCGATCGCGCAGGAAGGTCGTCCAGTCATGCGGATACACACCGTTGAGCGTGGCGACCACGTCTTCGAATGAATAGATGTTCGGTGTCTGCCACTTGCCGTCATCGACGCCGAAGAAGGCCTTGGCGAAATCGTCCAGCGATTTGCGGTTCTTGGTCGCATTGCGGATCAGCACGTCCGCTTCCAGCCAGATCATCTGTCCGGCGCGGTAGTAGTCCTCGCTCAGCTGGTAATTGGTGTACGGCTTGGGCTTGCGCGAGGCGATGACAGGGTCGTAGGTAGTGTCCTGGATGCTGCGCCATGATTGGCCGGGGCGGCCTTGCGCGTAGGTCGCAGCGACGTTCGACAATTCATCACGCGCACCATCGAGTGGGCGCAGGCCGGAGCGCGCGGTCAGCACATTGCCCCAGTACTGGGTCTGGCCTTCGTAAACCCACATCAGGCTGTCGTCGAGCGGCGTGTTGAGGTCGGGCACGCCCTGTCCGTCCGGACGGCGGTACTTGCCGTTCCACGAGTGGGTGTACTCGTGGCCGAGCAGGTCGTCGCTGCCCTTCTTCTTGTCCCAGTCGCTGAAGTAGCCAAGCTCCTGGCCGTTCTCGCTGGAGCGCTGGTGCTCCAGGCCATTGCCGGCCATCTGGTTGGAGAGCGAGAGCAGGAAGTCGTAATGGTCGTAGTGCTGCGCGCCGTACAACTTCACCGCCTGCCGCACCAGTTCGCGATGCTGTTCGACATGCTCGGGCTTGGTTTCGAGGTACTTCGCATCGTCGGCGACGACGTTCAATCGCACCGGCACCTTCGCGCCGGGCGCCAGGTCGATCTGCTTGTAGTACTTGCCGGCATACACCGGCGAATCGGCCAGGATCTCGAGCGGCACGCGCTTGTAGACCACGGTATCGCCTTCGCGGCGCTCGACATCCAGCGCAGTGCCAGCCTGCCAGCCGGCCGGATATTTCACCCGCGGATCAAACTGCACCTGGGTCTGCGTGTAGCCCGCGGGATACAGCAGCACCGCATTCCACTGAAGGTTGAGCATGCTCGGCGTCATCACCACCCGGCCCTGCGAGCCATCGGTGGGCGTGAGGTAGTCGTACTGCGCGACCAGCGTGGTCACGCCTGCGGGAATATCGAGGTGGAAGGCATACACGTTCAGCGGATTGCGCTTCCACGCCAGCTTCTGCCCGTTCGCGGTGAAGGTGATGCCGGCGATCTTGTCGATCGGCCCGCGCGGCGCGTGGTTGCCGGGCAGCCACTGCGGATACAGCAAGGTGAGCGGGCCGGCCTGCACCGGGATGGTCTGCTTCACCCGGAAGATGCGCTGGCCGAGATTGGTGGCATCGACATCCACTGCGATCGCGCCCAGCGCATACGGCATGTCCCGTGGTGCCGGCACTTCCTGCGCATGTGCAGTGATGGCCAACGCGGACAACAGGGCCAAGGCAAGGATTCGACGACGCATTAGGCACTCCGGTACACAGGTAATACCCCATCGTGCCGGCGATGGCCGCGTCATGCCCCTGCCGGAAGCCATGCACGTGGCGTTAATCGAAGGCTGCGCATGCTGATCCCGTCACAGCCCCGGAACTCCGCCATGCAAATGCGTTCGCTCGTCCTGTTGCCCGCGTTGTTGTCGCTGGCCGCCTGCGCCACGCCTGCGGCTGCACCGCCTGCCAGCGGTCAATGCAATGCCGATGCCGCAAGCGCCTACGTGGGCAAGACACCGGATGCCGCGACGGTCGAAGCCGCGCGCAAGGCCGCCGGTGCTGAACGCGCACGCACGCTCAAGCACGGACAAGTGGTGACGATGGAATACCTGGAAGGCAGGCTCAATCTTTACCTGGATGCCAGCGGCAAGATCGAACGCATCGGCTGCGGCTGATCAGAGCACGGGCTCGACGGTCGGCTTGGTTTCGACCGGCGCATCGTCCACGCTGTCTGCTTTCGGCGGCAGGTGCGCGGCATCGGTGAAGCGCCAGGCCACGAAGGCGGCGATCGCCAGCATTACCGATGCGATCAGGAAGGCCACACCGGGCAGATGCACCGGCGCATGCGGGCCGATGAAAAAACCGAACGTACCGGCGAATACCGCCGGCGCGAAGATCCCGGCCAGCGACACCAGGCTGCTCATCGAGCCCTGGATGCGGCCCTGCGCATCCGCCGGCACTTGCCGCGTGATCAAGGCCTGCGTCGCCGGTGCGGCGATCGCCCACAGCGCACTGATCGGCAGGCCGATCATGAACATCCAGCCGGTGCCGGCCAGACCGTAAATGAGGAAGCCCAGCGTGCCGCAGGTCAAGCCGAACAGCAGTGCGCGACGTTCGCCGAACGCCTTCACCAAGCGGCCGACCAGCAGCACGTTCACGATTACGCTGAGCACGCCGACCACCGATAGCACGTAGCCAGCCTGCTTTTCCTTCCAGCCGTAAGCGGCATCGGCAAACAGCACGAAGGTGCTCGGGTACACGTAGTGCGCGAAGTTGGCGATGAACACCACAGCCACCAGTCCCCAGATCTGCGGATAGTCGCGCAACATCTTGACCCCACCCATCGGCTTGGCGTGCGTCCAGTCGAAGCTCGGCGTGCGCTTTTCCTTCGGCAGCGATTCCGGCAGCACGAACAGGCCGTAGCAGAAGTTGATGAGGGCCAGGCCGGCCGCAAACCAGAACGGCAGGCGATGGTTGATGTCGCCCAGCACGCCGCCGACCAGCGGGCCGACGATGAAACCCAGCCCGAACGCCGCGCCGATCATGCCGAAGCTCTTCGCCCGCTCCTCCGGCGCAGTCACGTCGGCGATGTAGGCATTGGCGGTGGTGAAGCTGGCCGAGGTCGCCGCCGAGATGATGCGACCGACGAACAACCAGGCCAGGTTCGGCGCCAGCGCCATGAAGATGAAGTCCAGGCCCAGCCCCAGGCAGGAGATCAGGATCACCGGGCGCCGCCCGTAGCGATCCGCCAACGCGCCCTGGATCGGCGCGCTGAAGAACTGCACCAGCGAGAACGCGAAGGCGAACGCACCGGTCCAGTACGCCGCGGTCGAGGTATCGCCGCCGACGAACTGCTGCACCAGGTGCGGCAGCACCGGGATGATCACGCCGAAGGCCAGCACGTCGATCAGCACGGTGATGAAGATGAAGATCAGCGCGGCCTTGCGTGCGCCGTGATGGATGGGTGCGTTCAAGTGAAGTCCCGTTTCTTGTTCTTGTTGTCGAAAGAGGCCGGTCAGTGGTGGAACGCATCGGCGGCGAGCAGCGCGGCATGTTCGCGCACATCGTCCGGCCATGTCGCGCTGTATTCCTCGAACTTGCCGATGTCGCCGGCGAACAGCGCGCGCGCGGCTTCGTCGAAACCGGCCACGTCGCCCGCGATCGCCTGCATGAAACGATAGGCCGCTTCCTGCGCGGCGCGCTGGCGGTCGCCATCGGCCGAAACCTTGCGTGCATCCTCGACCAGTTTGCGCAGCGCCACCGAGGCCCCGCCCGGCTGCGCCGCCAGCCAGTCCCAGTGCCGCGGCAACAGGGTCACCTCGCGCGCGACCACGCCCAGCTTGGGCCTGCCCGGGCCGCGCGCCCGCGGCTTGACCGTTTCCGGCGCGGGCGCCAGCACCGGTTCCGCCAACCGCTTCAACAAGTCGCTGGCCGACAACTCCAGCGGCAGATCGATGACCCGGCCATTGGCATCCTCGAACACCAGCACGGTCTTGTCGGCATCGAAGGCCTGCTTGGCTTTCAATGCCACGTGGCGCAGCTCGCCACTGGCGATCCGGACTGGGCCGGCAAAAGCGGTGCAACGCAGGGACGGGTCGGACATGAGCAGGCCTCTCGAAGAGGCGCGGATATTATCCGGGTTAAATTAACCCGTCAATGACTCAACGACCGGGGCCGACATCGATGAACTGCAGGAACTCGGCGCGGGTGCGCGCGTCATCGCGGAAGCTGCCGAGCATCTTCGAGGTCACCATCGACACCCCGCGCTTGTGGATGCCGCGGGTGGTCATGCATTCGTGCGCGCCCTCCACCACCACGCCCACCCCGCGCGGATTGAGCGCGCGCTGGATGCAGTTGGCGATCTGCGCAGTCATCTTTTCCTGCACCTGGAAGCGACGTGCGTAGGCCTCGACCACCCGCGCCAGCTTGCTGATGCCGACCACCTTGCCCGAGGGCAGGTAGCCGATGTGCACCTTGCCGATGATCGGCGCCATGTGGTGTTCGCAATGGCTTTCGTAGTCGATGTCGCGCAGCACGATCATCTCGTCGTAGCCGCAGACTTCCTCGAAGGTGCGCGCCATGTAGTCGTCCGGATCCAGCGCGTAGCCGCTGAACCAGTCCTCGTAGGCCTTGGCCACGCGCTTGGGCGTGTCGAGCAGGCCTTCGCGGCTGGGATCGTCTCCGGACCACTTGAGCAGGGTGCGCACCGCGTCTTCGGCCTGCTGGCGGGTGACGTCGTGGCGGGAATCGGACATGGGGGCTCCGGGGCGAAAGCGGATGCGCATGGTAGCGCGACCACCGCAAGCCTTCCGCAGCCGGTCAGGTCGAAGCCGCGGCCGTCGGCTTCTGCGCCCCGCCCAGCAGCCGCGCCGGCAGCATCAGCAGCGCATGCAGGAAGGAAAACAACGCCGAAAACGTGATGCCGACCAGGCGGAACGGCAGCGAAACCAGCCACGCAAGCGGCCATAGCACCAAGGCCAGCAGCGCCAGCGGCCAGCACAGCACCAGCAGCACGCACCACAGCAGCAGGGCGATCAGGGTTTTCATGGTTCTTCGATGCTCGCGATGACGGCGTTGCACACGCAACGCCTGCACCATCGCAACGCACACTGATCGCCCGCAAGCACGATGCGACGAAACGCGGGATGGCGCGACGAACGCCATCCCGCACGAACACTCAGAACGAGTTGTCGCCGTCCAGAATGCGGCCCAACCCGCCCAGCACCGAGCCTTCGCCGCGCGAACCGCCTTGCTGCGGGGCGGCCGCGAGCATGCGCCCGGCCAGGCGCGAGAACGGCAGCGACTGCAGCCACACCTTGCCGGGGCCGGTCAGGGTGGCCAGGAACACGCCTTCGCCGCCGAAGAACATGCTCTTCAGGCCGGCCACGCGGCGCACGTCCATGTCCACGTTGCCGGTGTAGCCGACCACGCAGCCAGTATCCACGTCGATGCGCTCGCCGGCGGCCAGTTCACGCTCCACCACGCAACCACCGGCATGGATGAACACCCAGCCATCGCCCTCGAGCTTCTGCATCAGGAAGCCTTCGCCACCGAACAGACCGGTCATGATCTTGCGCTGGAAGGCGATGCCCAGCGACACCCCGCGCGCGCCAGCCAGGAAGCTGTCCTTCTGGCAGATGATCTTGCCGCCGTGCTCGTCCAGCTTCATCGCCATCACCGTGCCCGGATACGGCGCGGCGAACGCGACCTTGGCCTTGCCGCTGCCGCCATGCGTGTACACCGTGGTGAACAGGCTTTCGCCGGTGACCACGCGCTTGCCGGCGGACAGCAGCTTGTCCATGAAACCGCCGCCCTGCGCGCCCGAACCGTCGCCGAACACGGTATCCATCTGCACCGCGCTGTCCTTGAACATCAGCGAGCCCGCTTCGGCGATGGCGCTCTCACCCGGATCCAGTTCGATCTCCACGAACTGCATCTCCTGCCCATGGATGCGGAAGTCGATCTCGTCCGCACGGCCCTTGCCGCCATTGCGCGGCGGCGGCGGCGGCGCGGAAGACGGATCGCCCGGCACGCCATCGACCAGGTCGGCGATGTTGCGCACCGGCAGCCAATCGCCCATGCCTTCCTTCCAGGCCAGCAACGCAGGATTGCGCGCGGCTTCGGCACGCGCGGCTTCGGTGTCCATCGGGCCCAGGCGTTTGTTGCTGGCGGTGTCGTGCAGGTACCACTGGCTCATGACGGAATCCTTGTGGGGGGATGCCGCCAAGTCTAAGCCGCGCACGATGACCGGCAAGGTGCCGGAAGTCGCGCGGCATACTGCCGCCATGCACCCACATCGACTCCTGCTGTTCCCCGCGCTGCTCACCCTGTCCGCCTGCGCGCTGCATGCGGATGCGACGCGCGACGCCCCCGCATCGCCGCCTGCGATGCTGCTCGGCGACTTCGTCGACGACTACGGCATCGGCCACAAGATCGACGCGCAACAATGGCTGCAACGTCCCGACACGCGCTACAACGTGGTCGCGTGGCATCCCGAAGCGCACTACCTGATCGCTCGCAACGATGCCGGCAACCGCAGCGATGCAGGCCTGTGGACGCGCATCGATTGGCTGGCCTTGCCGGGCATGCCGCCGTACGAATGGGCGTTCTGCCTGAGCGCCTACAACGCACCGACCCAGACAGACGCCGAACGCCGCGCCATTGCCCACCGCGACACGCCGAAAACCGGCTGCAACGGCTATCCCTTCTCGCGGATGCGGCGTGCACCCACAACACCCGACTGATCAGTCGGCAGCAGCTTCCGGCGCACCCATGCCGCCCTTGCTGTACATCCCGGAGCGATCAAAACAGCAGGCGCGGCGGCTGCCGCAGGCCAGCTTGTCGATGGCGACATCGATGCGCTTCACCCGCGTCTCCGCCTTCTTGCCGGAGCTGATCCAGTGGATCCAGTCGCGGCGCGCGACCGGCGTGATATCCACCCACGTCGCAAGCGCGCCCGGATTCTCGGAGAGCGCACGCTTGAGATCGGCGGGGACTTTCGGTTCGGGCTCCTTCGCCACCGGCGCGATCGAAAGCGCCACCGTGTCGCCCGCCACCACGCCCGCTTTTTCGCGCAGCGCCTTGTCGACTTTCAGCCAGTGGCTGCCGTTGCCGTCGGGTTCCAGTGTCGCAACGAAGGGTTGCCTTGCGAAAGCACCCTCGACTGTGACCATGCTGCGCGTCGGCAGCTTCGCGCTGGCTGCAGCGGGCAGCAGCAAGAACGTCCACGTGGCATTCGCCGGCTGCGCGGGGCGTTGCAGCCTGGCTTTGAACTCAAGTATCCCGACGTGTTTCGCCATTTTTTGAAAATATCACTGTGGCGGCCCGATACGTTACAAGAACGCCTCTGGACTCGGCGAAGCGCAGGCGTCAGCATCGGCTGGAAATCGTGACAACAGGACAGCAGCCGGCATGGACTCGAACCTGACAAGCACACTCATCAGCACCATCGCCGGCTTCGTCGGCGTGATCGCCGGGGGCACCATCAGCTGGTATGTAGGTGAGCGGAAGACTCGTCTGCAGAACACGCTCGACCTGCAGCGCGAGTGGCAGAGCGAAGGCATGGCGGTGATCCGGATGAAGGCAGACAAGCTGTTACGCGACAATCCCGGCAAAGACCTCCTGCACCTTGAACTGCAGGACACGCCCGAGAACTATTCAAACATTCTGCGGATCCTGACCTTCTATCAGCGCCTCTACATGATGATCCGCTATCGCCAAGTCAACCTTGCGCTGACGCCAGAACTCTTTGGCAAGGACATCGTCTGGTGGCATGTGAACTGCTTCCGTGACCGTCTACCGAACACCTGGATCATGCGTAATGACTGGTTCTCCTTGTACACCTGGCTGGAGAAACATTCCGGCGCAAGCATGTCGACCTGGATCGATGCCGCCGAACGCGCGCGTAAGCATCGGGAACCCTCTGTCGAGACGGGCGACTAGTCGTTTATTTTGCGATGACAAACAAAACAGCTCCGTCGCAAGTCTAGGGAGGCGCCCCAGCGCGCGAACCTCTCCAACAATGCTTCCCGCTTGCACCCGCTGATCAGGCCCTGCTGCGCTTCATCGCCGCCGCCAACGCCATGTTTCCGCGCGCTTCCAATGCCTGCACCGCGCCGTCGAAATCGCGCTGCTCGCGATTCTGTCCCAGCTTGCGCTTGCCTTCCAGTCGCGTCAGTTCGATTTCGATGCCGACGATATGCGCGAGTTGTTCCGCCAGGTAATCCGCTGGCGCATCGCCCATCTTCCATGGCTGCGGCTCGCCGGCTTCATGCGCGCGGGTCAGTCGCGCCACCACGCCACGCACGTAGGTCGCATCGTCATGGATGCGGATGCGTCCATGCGCGTGCACGGTTTCGTAATTCCAGGTAGGCACGTGGCGATGGGTCTCCTGCTTGCTCGGATACCAGTTCGGCGAGATATAGCCCTGCGCACCGCGAAACACCACCAGTACGGCATCGCCATCGCGCACTGATTGCCAAACCGGATTGGCGCGGGCCACATGCGCGATCAGCTGGCCGGCCCCACCCGCGCTTTCATCGAACAGGAAGGGAAGGTGATCTGCTTCCAGGCCTTGCGTCGCATGCGTGACCAGCATGCCGAACGGATGCTCGCGGATGATGCGATGCAGTTCCGCAGGATCGGATTCGGCGAACAGGCTTGGCAGGTACATGGGAGCTCCGAGAGTCACGCAGGATCGATGCTACAAGCAATGATCCCTCCACCTGGAGATCTGAGCCGCAAAGCACAACGGGCCGGGCGTTCCGGCCCGGCCCGTCTTGCCGCGATGATGCAATCAGGCGTTCGCGGCTTCGTCGATCAGCGCCGCCACTGCGGCCGGCTGCGAGGCCAACGAGGCATGGCTGGCATCCAGGGTGATCACCTTGCGCGCGTTCATGCGTGCGGACATGCGCGCCTGGTTGTCCGGATGGATCATGTGATCCTGGCTGGAGATCTGGTACCAGCTCGGCTTGTGCTTCCACGCCGGCTCGGTGACGTTGTCGCCGAAGGTGCTGGCCACCGGCGCCTTCTGGGTGGCGCCCATCACCAGGCCTTCATCGGCAGTGAGGTCCTGGCAGAAACTCTCGTGGAACTTGGCCGGGATCACCCACAGGTAGCCATCACTGTCCGGCGCGATGTTCGCCACTGCCGCCGGTGGGTGCTGCTGGGTGATGGCGCCGGGGCTCTCGCCGGCATCCGGCGCGAAGGCGGCGATGAACACCAGCGCCTGCACGTTCGGCTGGTTGCCCATTTCGCTGAGCACCGCGCCGCCATAGGAATGACCGACCAGCACCACAGGGCCATTCACCTGCGCCACCATCTTGCGGGTGCGCTCGGCATCGTCGGCCAGCGAGGTCAGCGGGTTCTCCACCGCGCGAATGTCGGTATAGCCCATGCGCGACAGCTCCACGATGACCTTGGCCCAGTGCGCGGCACCGCCCCAGAACCCGTGAACCAGAACGACGGTTGGCTTGCTCATGATCGATCTCCTGCAATGTTGGGGGTGCCAGACCCGAACCAAGTCCGTGACTGGCAATGGATCGCTTTTTTAGCACGCCGCCACAGGGGACACGCAAGCTGTCATCGACCCTCGTTACCGAGCGCGTCAACGCCGCATCGTGCCGCCCACGATGCAGGTAAAGTCTGCCCTTCCTCCACCCAGCACCGCACGCCCGATGAAAGCCTTCCTGCTCGACCGCTACGGCAAGACCGGCAATACCCGCATCGGCGACGCGCCGGAACCACCGATGGGCGATGGCGACGTGCTGGTGCGGATCCACGCCGCCAGCGTCAATCCGCTGGACTTCAAGATCCGCGATGGCGACTTCAAGCTGATCCTGCCCTACCGGCTACCGCTGATCCTGGGCAATGACCTGGCCGGCGTGGTGGAACAAGTGGGCGCGAAGGTGACCCGCTTCCAGCCCGGCGATGCGGTGTACGCGCGGCCGGACAAGGCGCGCATCGGTACGTTTGCGGAGTTCATCGCGATGCGCGAAGCGGATGTTGCACGCAAACCCGCCAACGTCACGATGGACGAAGCCGCCTCGCTGCCGCTGGTGGGCCTGACCGCATGGCAGGCGCTGATCGAACGCGGCAAGTTGCAGCCCGGCCAGACCGTGCTGATCCACGCCGGCTCCGGCGGCGTGGGCGCGTTCGCCATCCAGTTGGCCAAACACCTCGGCGCGACGGTAGCGACAACGACCAGCACCGCAAATGTCGAATGGGTGAAACGGCTCGGCGCGGACATCGTCATCGACTACAAGAAGGAAAAATTCCAGGACGTGCTGCACGATGTCGACGTGGTGTTGAACACGTTGGGGCCGGACACGCTGGAACAGTCGCTGCAGGTGATGAAGCCGGGCGGCCGACTGATTTCGATTTCGGGCCCGCCGGATCCGGCCTTCGCGCGCGATGCCGGCCTGTCGTGGCCGCTGGTGCAAGTGATGCGCCTGCTCAGCTGGCGCATCCGTAGCCGCGCCAAGCAACGCGGCGTCGAGTATTCGTTCCTGTTCATGCGCCCGGATGGCGCACAGCTGCAGCAGATCGCCGCCCTGGTCGAAGCCGGCACCATCCAACCGGTGGTGGACAAGGTGTTCCCGTTCGAGCAGACGCAGGACGCACTGGCCTATGTCGAAACCGGGCGCGCCAAGGGCAAGGTCGTGATCAAGCTGGTCTAGCGCGCGTCCGCTTCCAGCTGGGTCAAATACAGCCGCAGGTCGAACTCCAGCTGGTGGTAGTCCGGCGCCATGTGCGCGCACAGCTGGTAGAAGGCCTTGTTGTGCTCGGTTTCCTTGAGGTGCGCGAGTTCGTGCACCACGATCATCTTCAGGAACTCGGCGGGCGCGTCGCGGAACACGGAGGCAATGCGGATCTCGCGGCTGGCCTTCAACTTGCCGCCATGCACCCGCGAGAACGCGGTATGCGTGCCCAGCGCGTGCTTCATCACCTGCAGCTTGCCGTCGTACAGCACCTTGCCCAGCGGCACCGCCTTGCGCATGTGGCGTTCTTTAAGCGCCTGTACGTAGTCGTACAGCTGGCCGTCGTTGCGCACGGCATGCGGTTCGTCGTACTTGCCCGCCAGCAGCGCGCCCAGCCGGCCCTCGGCCAATAGCTCGCGCACCCGCGACTGCACCTGCGGCGGGTAGCCGGTCAGGTATTTCAAGGGCTGCATGGGCGAAGTATCGGCAGGCATGGCCGTATCATGGCGCAAGCACTCACCCACGCGAAACCGCACGATGGCAAAGGGAAATCCCCTACAGGAACAGTTGCTCAAGGCCGGCCTGGTCAAGAAGTCCAAGGTCTCCCAGGTCGCGCGCGAGCAACACGTGGCCAAGCATGCCAAGGGCGCAGCCACGCCCAATGAAATCGCGGTGGACGCCGAACGCGCCCGCGCCGAAAAAGTCGAGCGCGACCGCGCACTCGCACAGGAGTGCAAGGCGCAGGCGCGCATCGCGGAACTGCGCGCACAGGCGCGACAGATCATCGACGACAAGAAAATTCCCGGCGCAGGCGACAGCGAATACCGCTACACCGCAAGCGGCGCCATCCGCACCCTGCTGGTCAGCGACGAGCAACGCAAGCAGCTGTCCACCGGCGCGCTGGTCATCGCCCAACTCGGCGAACGCCATCTCCTGCTGCCACGCGCCGCCGGCGACAAGGTGCGCGAACGCGATGCCGGCATGATCGTGCTCGACCACGGCAGCGCAGGCCAGGCAGACACCACCAGCGCCGAAGACGATGCCTACTACGCGCAGTTCAAGGTGCCGGACGATCTGGTCTGGTAGGCCCGGCGCTTACCTGTACGCGTTACACGCCGCCTGGTCGAGCCGCACGATCATGCCCAGCGCCAGCCGATAGCCCAGGTACACGCTGGCCGCATTGACCTTGGCTGGCTGGTCGTTGCCGCTGTGCAGGACGCGCTGCCAATTGTTGTTGAGGCCGTGGATCGTCACCGCCGGAATCTGCTTCGCCACGAACGAACTGGAATCCGAATTGGCACGGCCGATGCTGGCATGCGCGAACGGGATCTCCATTTCCTTCGCCAGCTCGCCGGTGAACTTCGCCAGCGGCTTGCTCGACATGTTGTCCGCCACCTGCGGCGGGCCCATGCCCAGGCTGTCGATATTGATCATCGCGCAGTACTCGGGCAGCTGTTCCTCGGGGATGGCCTTGGTCATCGCGCGCGAACCCACCAGCCCCTTTTCCTCGCGCCCGAACGCGACGAACACCAGCGTCTTCTTGAACGGGATATCGCGCAGCGTCTGGTACAGCTGGGTCAACGCGACCTGGCCCGTCCAGTTGTCCACCGCCCCGCAACCGTCCGCGACCTTGTCGTAATGCGCGCCGATCACGATCTTCTCCGCAGACGCGCCCGGCTTGACCAGCACCAGGTTCTCCACGTTGTCGAACTGCTCGATCTTGATGTCCGCGGCAGGCGCGCCCGCCTTCTCGTACAACGCCTTCACCGCCGCCAGGCGTTCCTTGTCCTCGCACGGGACGGTTGCGAATTCCTTCTGGATGTCTTCGAGCGTAGAGACTTTCGCAGGCGCGCTGCGAACAGCGACGGGCACCGAAGCAGCCAGGGACAGGACGAGCGCCAGGAATACAGGCGCGTGCAGGCGCGATCGATGCGGCATGGTCGGTTCGTGCGTAAGTGGTGCGCGGATTGTTGCCTGAAACAACAGCGAACGCCTAGCCGCGACGCCCCAGCCGTTTCATCATCCGCGCCGGCAGCCGGCGCTCTACGAACAACGCGCGAATCTCGCGCAGGCTCAGGTAACGGCCGTGCTTGCCGTCCTTGCCCATCACGTCCAGCAGGACGGGCCATTCGCCGTTCATCAGCTGGCGGTCGATCAGGCGCCGATGCCCTTCGGCGCGTGCGTAGTTGGCATCCATCATCACGGTGATCTCTTTCGCATCCAACCCCCACTCGCGGCCACCGCCAGCGGTGTCCTTCAGGCTGGCGAATTCCTTGAGCCGATCCAGCTCCGCAGGCCGCACCCGTGCCCGTGCGTCCAGTATCCGCGAACCCGCGCCGTGCTTGTCCAGCGGCCCGTCGCGCAGCTTGTCGAGCTTCACCCCGTCCAGCCCATTGCCGAGCAATGCACCCGGCCCCAAGCCATTCGCCAACAACGCGATCAGGCGGATCGCGATACCGGGCAGCTGCGGACTGCCTTCACCGGTGGCGGCCACGCGCTCGATGACCTCGGTGGCATCGCCAATCGTCGCCACCCGATCGTCGAGCAATCCCTGCGCCACCAGCATGCGCAGGAACGGGCAAGGGTTGTTGGGGGAGACCTTGTGCTGCGCATCGTCGGCCATGGCCGGCTCCTGCAAGGACGGGCGCCCAGCGTAGACCGGGCTGCGTGATGAATCCCTGCGCGCGATGCGGGCCACCAATTTAATTCAACCAAACAGTTGACATTCAAGTCAGGTCGATCTAAATTCAACCATATGGTTGATTATGACGACACCCAATTGAACGATGTCTTCCGCGCGCTGGCCGATCCCACTCGGCGCGCGATGCTGGCCGACCTAGCCGCAGGCACACGCACCGTGAGTGAACTGGCGGCGCCTTACGCGATCTCGCTGGCCGGTGCGTCCAAGCACATCCAGGTACTGGAGCGCGCCGGGCTGGTGCGCCGCGAGGTGCAAGGCCGCGTGCACACCTGCCGGCTGGATGCCGCACCGCTGCATCACGGTGCCGAATGGCTGCGCCATTACCAACGCTTCTGGACCGGCAAGCTCGATGCACTTGAAGCGCTGCTCAAGGCCGAGGACGCCGCCGTACCCAAGCGGGCCCGCGCCCGCACCTCCGCCGCCTAGAAGAGGACCAAACGATGACCACCCCGCATGCCAATCCCGATGCCAACTACGCCAGCGTCACCGCCCCCCGCACCGTGCGCCTGCAACGCCTGCTGCCCGGCCCGCCGGAGCGCGTCTGGGCGTATCTCACCGACAGCAACCTGCGGCGCCAATGGTTGGCCTCAGGCGACATGCCGGCCAGCGAAGGCAGCGCGTTCGCCATGACCTGGCGCAACGACGAGCTCACCGATCCGCCGGGCCGCAAACCCGAAGGTTTCGGCAGCGAACACACCATGGACAGCACCGTCGTCGAGTACGACGCACCCCGCCGCCTGGTGTTTACCTGGGGCGGCGGCGATGTGGCCTTCGATCTGCAACCCCAGGGCGATCAGGTCCTGCTGACCGTTACCCATCGCGGCATTTCCGACCGCCACAACATGGTGATGATCGGCGCCGGTTGGCACCAGCACCTCGACACGCTGGCCGCACGCGTCAGCGACACCGCGCCGGAACCGTTCTGGGATGGCTGGACACGCCTGCGCGACGAATACGAAGACCGTATTCCGGCCTAATTCGCGCGCAAACCGAGACGGGAGACCCGCAAGGCTCCCGCCTCTTTTACCCACCGAGATACCCATCGCCCGTGTAAGCGCAGCGCACCGGGATCGGTTTGTGCGGACTTCAACGCATCCGGCGCGAGCTGCACTTTTGCACCGACTTTTGGCGTGCCGACACGTACCGCGATGGCGTCAAGGTTCCAGGTAGAACTCCAGCGGAATCAGCTCAACCACCCAGCCGCCTTGTTCGCCGATCTGCGCGGCCGGATGCATGGCGGCAATCCGCAACGCCTCGTCCTGGCTGTCCGCCTCGATGATGAACAAGCCACCCACCACTTCCTTCGACTCGGTGTAGGGCCCGTCGGTGATCCGCGTACTCCCGGCGCTCGGGCGCAGCGTTCGCCAGTGCTCCAGGTCACCCAACGAGGCCGACACCAGCAGCTTGCCGGTCGCGCGCATCTTCTCGTCCAGCGCAGGGCATTGGCTCACCAGCGCCTTGACCTCGTCCGGCGGCAGTTCGGCGAATCGTTCGGGGTGAAGTAGGCAAGGCCGAGGTATTTCATGGGCGTTCTCCGGAGGTGTATCCCTGACGACGATGGCGGGCGGTCGATATCGACACGGCGAGTTGTCGTTGACGCCTTTTCCAGAAAGGCGGCAAGGCAGCGCGGGCATTATCATCGCGGCCCATGGATGACATCGCCACGCGCCTTCGGCAGCGCCTCGGGCTCGCGCAGCCCGTCCCCGTGGATGTCCAGCGCGGCGCCATCGAGACCTTCGACGGCTTCGACCGCGAACGGATCGAATACCCGGGCCTCGAAGGCGACCGCATCCCGGCCCTCCTGTTCACGCCGAATGGGCGCGATGCGATCGGCGGCGTGGTCGTCTTCCACCAGCACAACGGCGAGTTCCACTTCGGAAAGAGCGAGGTGGCCGGCATCAAAGGCGATCCATTCCAGGCCTTCGCACCGGCACTCGCGCGCAGGGGGTTCGCCGTGCTGGCACCGGATGCGATCACCTTCGAGGACCGACGCGGCGCAGTGCAGGGGACGCAGCCCGACCATTACGACTGGCTGCAGCACTACAACGCCATGAGCTACCGGTTGCTGCAAGGCGACGTGCTGATGCGCAAGTGTCTGGACGACGCCCAACGCGCCCTGAGCGTCCTGCTGCAAACCACCGGGATCAATGAAGCGCGCGTGGGCGTGGCCGGCCACTCATACGGCGGCACCACGGCGCTGTACCACGCTGCCGTCGATGCGCGATGCCGGTTCGCGTGTATCAGCGGCGCCGTTTGCAGTTTCGAGACGCGCCTGCGGGAGGGCACCGGAATCCTGCTGTTTGAAGCCGTGCCCGGGCTTGCGCGCGAGATGGGCATGAATGAGGTGCTGTCCGCCATCGGTCCGCGACCGGCGATGATCGTGTCTGGCACGCAGGACAAGTATTCGCGGGATGCGGACCAGGTGGTGGCGCAGGTCGCGGGCGATTTCATCACCGAACTCCGCGTCGAGCGCGGGCATGCGCTGGAGCAGGAGCGGTTTGATGCGATGGTGGAGTGGATCGTGGGTCGCGCAGGCGATCAGGCGTAACCCTTGAAAAGGGGTCAGAGAACATTTCCCCGTCAGCGTCGCGAAGTTGCACCTTCGTAGACTGAGAGTAGGAAATCGATAACCGGACGAAATACTTCCCAGTCGAAGTCTTCAAAGGGAGGGGCGCGCTCACAAACAAGGTCGCAGAATTGGCTCTTACTCAGCGCGACACTTTCTGCACTCGTCATGGAAAACACGTCACTGTCCACGATGAGCGTGGCTTGCTTTGGATGAATACGATATAGAGACTCTGTTCGATGACGCCCGTTTGTAGAGTCAAATTCATCAACTGTGAATATACGACGCCCTTTCGAATCCCTTAGGGCACGAATGTGTGCGGGAATAAAATGCTCGATGCAGAATGCTGCATCGCTCACGTGGGCCGGCTGAGGCAAACAGGCTATCGCCAATGTTGGACTGAGTGGCACATAAGACGCTGCCGTCAAATTTAGATCAGCCATCAGCTTTGAATTGTCACAGTCGAACAGTGCAATGGTGAACACGGGCAGTTGAACGGTGGAAATTTCTTGCACATGCTTTCTTAGGGCAACATCCCCGAAGCCCTCCGATTTGTCGGGCAGATCCGAGAATTCAATTTTTACTCGCCTGTAACGGCTATCGTGCCCAGAGAGCGCCGAGAAAGCTTGCGCAATATATTTTTTGTCTGTCTTACCTTCGGCAACCACTCGAATATGAGCAACCTTTCGCCGTGACTCTAGGACGGAACGCTGTTCTGGGAATGCTCTAGCTAAGGATTCGACGAAATCAGTCTGAAATCGATCGTCAAGGTGCGAAGCGAAAGTAGCCCGGCCACGCACCAGTGCTTCGATTGACTTGACGTCGCTAAGTTTTCGCTTCGAACGGAAATCCTTCGCGATTGAGAGTGCGTTCTCATCCCCATGCACCCTCCTAAGATGCATCAGAACTCTCGTTTGGCGACGCCAAAATCTTGGCATGCGGGGTCTATCATTGACGATGAGACCGGTGACCTGCTGCCTTTCAGACGCATGCCTGACTCGAAACTTCTCTCCGTTTATAACGAATCCGGACTGAACCAACAGTTCCAGAATTTCGTTTCCTGGTGATCGATCCTCAAGCATCAAACCAACCGGGACAATTCGCGCATTGGTTGAGAAAGAAATATCGTCTGCGTACCGAGAAACAGACAACTTGTTCTTTCGTGCAAATTCAGCAAGCCTCCTATCAAGCTGCCTGGCGACAACGTTGGAGATGGCCGGTGAGCTTGGGGCTCCCTGTGGCAGCAGTCCCAGATAACAGCAGATCTGCGACAACGGGATTGCAACTGCGTCCGGGAACTCGAAAGGCCGAGATCTGAATACCCCCAGCACGCGCCCATAGTTAATTGAAGGAAAAAAATTCTTCAGGTCTAAACAAACCACCCAGCGCTTGTTTGCATGCAGAGCGGCATGATCGAGGACGCTTAGCCCTTTGACGAAACCCTTGGCCAAGCCGCGAGGGGGTGAGATCGCGGCTACGACCAGAGCAATCTTTCGCTGGAGCCTCGCGAGAAATTTTGATGGTGCGGTGATCTCTCTCGACCCTCCTCGCGCTTTTGGTATCACAAAAGTGCGGTAGCTTTGATCGAGTTTTTTGTACAGAAGAAATCTAAGTTGCTTGTCTGTAATTCCCAACCAACAAGCAAGCGCTTCCCTTGTTCGCAATGCTAAGAATTCAGCTTCGCGCTCTTCGAGGGGCACTTAATCCATCTTCCTTGATAGAAAGGGCGAGAGGTTCAATCAACTTATCGCAGCATCCAGCGCAACCTGGTGAGCATATACCGCGCACGCAGCGGCGCAATCACAGTGAAAGTCCTTAGAACGACGACGGATACATCGTCAAACAACATAGAACATCGCCCCTCGTCATTCTTACAACAGATGGAAGCGCCTGCGCAACTAAATCGCCTTATGGATCGCACGGAGTCAGACGAAAACAGTGGTTAGAGTCTGGGCGAAACGGGGCCAGGTTCACTTCTAAGGTTCACTTACCCAACCTCCACTCCAACCCCGACACCCTCCCCGCATGCCGCCCCAACGCCGCGGCAATCACCTCGGCATTTCCCGCCACATGCAACGTGGACCGCGCCCGCGTCAGCCCGGTGTACACCAACTCACGACTGAGCACGCGGCTGTCCACGCGCGGCAGCTGCAACCACACCTCGTCGAACTCGCTGCCCTGCGCCTTGTGCACGGTCATCGCGAACGCGGATTCGTGCGCGGGTAGCGCGGCGGGGTGGAAGGCGCGCACGGGTTCGCTGCCGCTGCCGGGGAACCAGGCCAGCGGGGTGCCGGCATCGTCCGCCAGACAAATGCCGACGTCGCCGTTGAACAGGCCGTGGCGGTAGCTGTTTTCGGTGATCAGCAGCAGGCGGCCGGGGAACCATGCGGGCGGGGTGCCGATCCGGCGGCCGGACAGCGCGGCTTCGATGCGGGCGTTGAGGCCGCGCGCGCCCTGTGGGCCTTCGCGCAATGCAGTGAGCAGGCGCAGGCGGTTGGCGTGTTGCAGCGCTTGCGCGGGATCGGTGTGGGTGGCCAGCGCGCGCCAGTGCGTCAGCAGGTCGGGGCGGGCTTGCAGTGGATCGTCCACGTTCTCGTGGAAGTGCACGTTGGCGAGTTCACCGCTGCGCAACAAGGCCAGCGTGGTGGCGGCATCGCCGTTGCGCACGGCATCGGCCAGTGGCGTCAGTTGCAGCGCGTCGCTTTGCCGCCAGCCGCGTTGCAGGTGGACGCGGTGGCCGTGCAGGCCGCCGGTATCGGCATCGATCAAGGTCTCGCCCAACACGTCGCGCAAGGCCTCGGCATCGACTGCTGATAGCGCATCGCCCGCGCCTGCCGACGCCAGGATCGCGGCCAGCACGTCGCCGGCTTCGACCGAGGGCAATTGATCCGGATCGCCCAATAAGATGAGTTGCGCGCCCTCGCCCACCGCTTCGGTGAGTTTGCACATCAGCGGCAGGTCGACCATCGAGGCCTCGTCCACCACCACGATATCGAACGGCAGCGGGTTGCCCGCGTGGTGGCGGAAGCGCGGCGAGTCCGGAAGGGTGCCGAGCAGGCGATGCAGGGTGCTGGCCTGCGTGGGCAATGCGGCCATCTGCGCGGCGGCGCGGCGCAGGCTTTCGGCCATGCGGTCGGCGGCGCGGCCGGTGGGCGCGGCCAGCGCGATGCGCGGCGTGGCGTGGCCGGTGTGGTGCGCCTGTGCAACGCGCAGGGCGAGCAAACGGGCAATGGTGGTGGTCTTGCCGGTGCCGGGGCCGCCGGTGACCAGCAGCAGCGCGCGGCGCAGGGCGAGTGCGGCGGCGCGGGCCTGGTGGTCGTCTGCGCGCGCGTCCGGGAACAGCGTGGCGAACAACGGCGCGATGGCGGCGATGTCGCCTTCGATCGGCTGCGAGGCGATGCGTTGCAGCTGCAATGCGAGCCGGCGTTCGTATTCACGATACCGGCGCAGGTAGAGCAGGCCCGTCCCTTCAGAAGGTCGTTCGAGGACGAGCGGTGCGGCTTCGGCTTCCTCGCTGGGCGACCGCGGGGTGGCGACGAAGCGCGATGCGGCCAGTTGTTGCAGCCATGTTTCGGCATCGGGCCAGGCGATCTCGGCATCGATCAGTTGCCGTGGCGATGCGGGATCGAAGCCGGCATGGCCTTGTGCGACGGCGAGCGAGGCCAGTGCAGCGGCGGCCAAGACTTCGTCCGGCGTGGAGGGATCGAGGCGGCGCAAGGTGTTCGCCAACGCATCGTCCAGTGTGCGCAACACTTTCGCTTCGCGCAGGGCGTGCAGCAGGCTCATGCCGCAGCTCCTTCGGCATCACCGTGGCCGAACAGTACATCCAATGCACCCACCAGTTCCGGCGTGAAGCGTTGCGCGTGGATACCGGGTGAATCGTTGCGGCTGGCGTCCAGACCACGACAGAACAGGTAGCGGATGCCGCCGAAATCGCGGGCGTAGTCGTATGCGCTGCCCAGGCGGAAGCGCAGCCAGCGATGCAGGGCCAGGGTGTAGATCAACGCCTGCAGGTCGTATTCGCTGTGCGCCATCGCGCGTTGCAGGCTGGCGGCGTCATAGGCGGGCAGGCGATTGGATTTGTAGTCGAGTACGTACCACCGGCCAGCGTGCCGGTAGGTGAGATCGATCAGGCCGGTCATCAGGCCTTCCAGTTTCTGGCGCAGGCCGAAGCCGTGGCGCTCGCGCACCACATCGTGTTTGTGCAGCAGTTGCAGCAGCGCATCCACTTGCGTGGGCCGCAGCGAGAACTGGAATTCGATTTCCGCGCGGCGTTCGCTGGCCGGCACATCGCACAGGCGCACGGCTTCCGGCAGTTCGACGGTCAGCGTCTGCCCAATGAGTTGCGTGGTCAGCGCGATGCCGTCGTCCAGCAGCTCCGCGCCGTAGCCTTCCTTGCCGAGCGCGTTGGCGATGACCGTCGCTTCCTCGTTCGGTGCGGCATCGCCCGGTTTCCATTCATGCCATGCGGCGAAGTCCGCGTTTTCCAGCGCGGCGTGCAGGGCTACGCCGTAGCGATTGCCGGCGAAGCGCGGATCGAATTCGGTGTCGATGGGCGCGTCTTCGCCGAGTTCGGGTTCGTCGTTGCCGCCGCTCGCCGGCAGGGTGGCGGCGCTGGCGGTTTCCGTGGCGGTCTCGGTGCCGGCATCGGCCTTGGCCAACTGGCTGAAGCTGTACACCCACCAGTCGTGCGTGAGCCGGCGGTTGACGTTGCGCGCGGGCGGGATGGCGGCATCGGATTCGGCGGGCAGGCGCGGCAGTGATGGCGGCGTGTTGTCGTCGAACACGATGCCGGCAGCAGCGAGTGCTTCGGCATCGCCCAGCATCGCGTGCAGCGGGGTCTTGTCGTGTGCGAAGAACAGGCCGCTGGCGAGCCACAGCGCATGTTCGGCGCGGGTCAGGCCGACGTAGAGCAGTCGCGCGTCTTCGGCACGTTGTTCGGCCTGCCATGCGGTCTTGGCGACCTCCCAATCATCCGCTGCACCCAGTTTCCACTGCAGGCGGCGGCCATCTTCTGCGTCGTGCACCACGCAGCTGCGACCGGGCGAAGCCTCGTTGCGGCCGATGCCGACAAAGGGCAGGAAAACCAGCGGATATTCCAGGCCCTTGCTCTTGTGCAGGGTGACGATCTGCACGCGACGCGCATCGGATTCCAGCCGCAGCAGTTGCGTTTCATCGTTGCTGTCGGCGCTGGCGATGTGTTGGCCCAGCCAGTCCACCAGCCCGTGCAGGCCAAGCGCATTCGCCTGCGCTTCCTGCAACAGTTCGGCCAGCTGCAGGTAATTGCTCATGCGGCGTTCGCCATCGAGCAGGCCGAGCAGGCGTTCGGCGTTGACCGCCGCGAGATCGCTCACCAGTGCGAGCGGGCCGCCGCGCAGCAGGCGTTCGCGCCAGGCCATCGCGCGTTGCTGCCAATCGCGGTGGGCGTCGGCATCGGTCTCCAATCGGTCGATGCCGAGCGCATCGACGCCGACCAATACGGTGGACAACGCCGCGCGCAGGCGGCCGTCATCGCCGCTGTGCAAGAGCGCCAGCAGCAGCGCGTGCAGGTCACGCGCTTCACCGGTGGCGAACAGGCTCTGCTTGCCGGCAGCGACGGCGGCGATGCCGACCAGCGCCAATGCCTGCTGGATCATCGTCGCCTCGCGATGCGAACGCACCAGCACGGCGATATCGCCGGGTTGCACCGGCTTGCCATCGATCTGCGCGTTGCCGGCGCGTGCATCGGACAGCACGGCGTGGATGGCGGCCACGCAGGCCTGCGTGGCGAGTTCGCGCGCACGCCCGGCGCTCCATGGCTTCAGCTTGCCCTTGTCGTCCGCTTTCGGCGCGGGTGCCTGCCACACGGTGGCCGCGGGTGCGGACACGCCATTGCGCTGGAAATCGGCATCGGCGCACTTGCCGCCGGCATCGACTTCTCGGAACTCGATGCGTTGGTCGATGAAGGCCGCATCGCCGGCCTGCTTGTACAGCGCCGCGATGGCCGTGAGCACAGCGGGCCGCGAACGGAAGTTGTGCGACAGCGGCGGTGCTCGTTCGGCGATGCCGGCGGCATGCAGATAGGTGTGCACATCGCCGCCACGGAAGCCGTAGATCGCCTGCTTGGGATCGCCGATCAGGAACAACGCGGGATCATCGCTGCCGCTGCCGAACACGCGGTCGAAGATCGCCCATTGGCGCGCATCGGTGTCCTGGAATTCGTCGACCAGCGCGACGCGGTATTGCTCGCGCAGGCGCTGCGCCAACACATCGCCCTCCGCGCCTTCCAGCGCATCGGCCACGCCATCGATCAGGTCGTCATAGGTTTGCAGGCGACGTTGCTGCTTGAGCACGGCCAGGCGATGGCGCGCGTCATCGCGGATACGATGCAGCAGGGCCGCGCGACGCAGGCGGGCGTACTCGTCCTGCGCGTGCACCGCTTCGATATACGCGTCGATCTGCGCGCTCATCGGCGAATTCGGCAGCTGCGCGTCCTTGCCCTTGTTGGCCTTGGCTTGCATCGCAGTGGCAGTGAGCCTGGCGATGCGTTCGTCCAACGGGGTGGCGAAGTCGCCGGCCTCGCTCCATGTGCTCAACTGCTGCCAGAGCGCATTGATCCATGCTGGGCGATAGCTGTTGCCGTTGAGCACCTTGCCTTGCACCGCCGCCAACAGATCGCCAAAGAAGACGTCGCCGTGTTCTTGGTAAACATCCGCCAGTGCAGCGCCTGCTGCGAGCAATGCCGGTTTTGGATCGGGCGGCAACGGCGCGTCTGCCGGCAGCAACAGCGGCTCGCGCAGCAGCACGCGCAGGTCATCGGCCAGCGCTTCGTGGTTGGGCCATAACGCGCCGAGGTCTTCTGCCGCAGTCGCATCCTGCGCATGGCTGCGCCACAGGTCGGCGGCGAGCTCGGCACGCAGGTCGTCATCATTCGCCAACAGTTCCGGCGCATCGAAACCGTGACCGGATTCCAGCGCGTGTTCGCGCAGCACACGCGCGCAGAAGCCGTGGATCGTGAAGATTGCGGCCAGGTCGATCTCCAGCGTGGCCTGTCGCAGGCGGCGACGCAGGGCGTCATCGCTTTCGTCGCTGCGTTGGCGATGCGTCTGCAGCAACTGCCGAGTGAGCACGGCTTCCGCGCTTTCGTTTTCGATGACCGGCGCATCGAGCAGGTCGAGCGTCAATTGCAGGCGCTCGCGGATGCGCTTGCGTAGTTCCTGCGTTGCCGCTTCGGTAAACGTGACGGCGAGGATCTGGCCGATGCGTAGCCCGCGTTCGACCACCAGGCGCGTGACCAGCGTGGCCAAGGTGTAGGTCTTGCCGGTGCCGGCGCTGGCTTCGATCAGGCGGATGCCGTGCAGCGGCAGGTCGAGATACGGATCGCGGGGCGCACTCATGCGGCGTCCTCTGCGTCTTCCGGCAAAGCGTCGGCATTAAGGATTGGCGGCGGTAGCGCTTCGCCCTGCGTCAGGGCGCCATAGATCACGAAAGCGAGTTCGGCGAAGGCCTCCATCGCGGCCGCATCCGCGAACGGATCGCGCCCGCGCAGTGCAAGCCGCAACGCCTCGCTATCGCCTTCGGCCCATTGTCGTTCGCCGCCACGCCAGCGATTGGCGGCATTGCGCAGGCCGCGCTCGGCATCGACCGCAGAAAACAGTTCCCATGCGCTGTACGGCGCGAAGGGCAATGGCTGCTGCAGGCCATCGCGGCGTAGTGCGATCAGCGCATGCAGCGCGTCGATGGCGGACTCGCGCGAGAGCGGCGGACGTACATGCGGGCCGATGCCATCGTCCGCGCTCTCATGGAATTCAACGAAGGGAAGGTCGATGCCGGCAGCGGTGGCCAGTAACCAATCCAGTCCGTTGCGAATCGAGGACGGGCCATTCGGTTTGCCGAAGCGCAGGCGCGCGATGCCGTGCGGCAACACATCGCCGATGCGACCATGCAGGCGCATGCCGGCGATATCGACTTCGAGTGGCAGCGATGTCACTTCGGCATCGCCACGCCAATCTGCATAGGCCTGCGCGTACGGTGCGACCTCCTGCATCACTTGCTTGAGCGCGCGTTCGCCGAGCGGGCCGGAGGGCAGCAGGCCGCGTGTGCGCAACGTGGGCTGCAGCGCATCGGCATCATGGCCTGCGAGCACGCCATCGAATACCGCGCGCTGCAGCGCGATGCGTTCCAGCCCGGCGCCCGCTGCCTGCAAGGGTTCAATGTCTTCTGCTGCGGCTTCCACTTCCGGCAAACGCAGGCCCAGGCGCTGGCGCAGGAACTGTTCGGCCGGTGCCATGAGGAAACGGCGCAGTGCATCGAGCGAGAGTTCGGTCTCGACTTCGATGGGCGGCGCCAACGCGTTCGCCGCATCCATCCACGGCATGAGTGCGTTGCGCGCGCCGGACAGACGACCGGCGGCGGGATGCCAATCGCGGCGATAGCTGAAACGACGCGCATCGCCCGCACCGAACGCGGCCGGCGAGAACGGTTGCAAGGAATGCCGCAGCACCAGCGCTTTCGCCGCTTCCTCAGGCGCGGCGTGATACGCGCCTGCGGCAGCGAGCAGCTCACTCACCAATGCGGAGGGTTCGCGCGTGCTGCCATCGCGCGGATCTGCGCCCAGCCAACTGAGATAGAACACGTCCTGCGCGGCGCTGAACAATTGCAGGAACAGGTAGCGGTCGTCCTCACGGGTCGAACGGTCGCCGTGGCGGCGTTTGTCGCTGCCGAGTTCGGCGGTGAGACGATTCAGGCCGGCGGCGGGATCGCGACGCGGGAAGTCGCCATCGTTCATGCCCAGCAGGCAGATCACGCGGAACGGCAACAGGCGCATCGGCACCATCCGCGCGAAGCTGACGCCACCGGTGAGCAACGGCGCGCGGGTGTCGGCTTCGGTGAGCTTGGCGGTGAAATGCGCGCGCACCACGTCGGCAGGCACCGGCGCATCGAAGCCGGCTTTCTCCGCCTGTTTCGCAAAGTCATCGATGAGCGTGCGCAGCCGATCCAGCGCGCGTTGCGTGCTGCTGGCCGAAGGCGGTGTCGGCAGCAACGCGTCGAGCAAGCCGATCAATCGTTCGCGCCATTGCGCGGGCGGCATCGCTTCGCCGAGCGCACGCTGGTAGCGCGCGAGCACGCGCAGCAGGCGCATGAGTGCATCCAGCGCGGACAGCGCGCCGCCTTCCAGTTCGCTCCAGGGCGCGACGCCGGCGATCTCGTCATCGCTGCCGCTGGCATGGCCCAGCAACAGGCGATCCAGCGCGAACTGCCAGGTGTAGGCATCGTCACGCGGTGCGCCGCTGCGTGCGCGATGCGCGGCATCGATGCCCCAGCGCGCGCCTGCCGCGTGCAGCCAGATCTGCAGGCGTTCGAAATCGGCGGCATCGAGATTCGCGGCTTCGGCCAGCGGCGGACTGGCGAGCAGATCCAGCATTTCCGCCAACCCGAAGCGCGAGACCGGCAACGCCAACAGGCGCAGGAACACATCCGCCAGAGGCTCGCCCGCCAATGGGCTGGCATCGGCCATCGCGTACGGGATCGCGTCCTGTGCATTGCCGCCGAACACGGCATCGAGGTACGGCACGTAGGGATCGATATCGGGCGCGAGCACCGCGATATCGCGCGGCTGCAGCGGCGGATCGAAACGCGGATCTTCGAGCAGGGCGCGCAGGCGGTCGTGCAGCACCTGCAGTTCGCGCAGGCGGGTGTGGCTGGCGTGGAACTGCAGGCTGGGATCGTCGGCATCAATGTTAGCGCGCTTGCTGCCGGACGGCTCGACACGACGATGGAACAGATCGGCCTGCATGCGTTGCAGCAGGCCATCGCCCTCGCCTTCCGCCGGATCGGCATAGGCGGCGATTTCGCCGGAAGGATGCACGACCTCGTAACTGCCGAGCAGGGCCATGAAGTCCTTGCCGGCCGCGCCCCAGTCGCGCAGCAGCGGATTTTCCTTCGCCTCGTCGCCGAAGGGATCCGCGCCTTCGCGCAGGCGCGCACCGAGCGATTGCAGATCGCCCCAGTATTTCGCGCTGGGCGTGGGCAGGTAGAAATGCAGGGTGCCGACGCGCGACTGCGTGGCCAGCACGCGCAGCACGTCCGGCGAGACATTCAAGGTGCCGAATGCGAACAAGCGCTTCGGCAAACCGAGCGGCAGCGCACCGCCGGCATCGAATCGCGTCAGGTACCGCTGGATACGGCGCACGCGGTGATCGCGGCCGCCGGCGACGGCGCGCCACAGGATGGCTTGCGGGTCATCGCGATCCGCGCCGTCTTCCCAGCGCAGCAGCCAGTCGCGACGCCAGGCCTGGTATTTGTTGAAGACGTTGGCCAGCTCACTAGCCAGCGACCAGGCCTTGAGCGGATCGTCGCCGGACAGATAAGCGGCCAGCTGGGCCATCGCCGGCTTCGCCATCAAGACCGGATCATTCAATGCCGCGTACAGCCGCCAGTGCAGGCTGTCGGCATCGAGATCATCGTTCGATGGACCGAGGTTCGCGTCCAGCGCGCGCGACACGAATTCGCCGGGGGTGAGGAATTCCAGGTTGGCGGCGATGCCGTGCCGCCGTGCCAGGGTGGCCTGCAACCAGCGGCGCATCGCCACCTGCGGGATCAGCACGATGTCCGGTTCCAGCGGCGATTGCCCGGGCACCGGCTTGCGCAGTTCGTCCGCCAGCAATTCCGCCAGCACGTCGAGTGCATTGGAGTGGTAGAGGCGGAAGTCGGGCGCGGCAGTCATCGGCCAGCACATTGTGCAGGAGGCGGTCGCGCCGGCTGCGACGCGCTGCCAGCGCACTCGATTCTGCGTGTATCGGCCACGCAGCGTTCCGCGATTGGCCGTCAGACGGGGCATCTATCGTGTACTATCTAGTTCAATATTAAAATTTGGTTCAGCCTTGCCCGGTAACGCTAGTGCGTTCCGTTGTCCTTCTGCATCGCGCACCCCTCGAACGCATGTCTTCTACCCCCGCCTCCACCGTGCAACTGCAGGCGGCCCGCCTGGATCGTGGCGGGCGCACGATCCTGTCTGCGCTGGATTTGACGGTACCCGCCGGCAGCATCACCGCCGTGCTGGGGCCTTCCGGTAGCGGCAAGTCCACTCTGCTGGCCGCGTTGACCGGCGAGCTGGTGCCGGCAGCGGGCAGCATCGAACTGTTCGGCGCGCCGATCCCGCACGGCAGCCGCGCGTTGCTGGAGATGCGCAAGAGCATGGGCGTGCTGCTGCAGGGCAATGGCCTGCTGACCGACCTCAGCGTGGCCGAGAACGTGGCGCTGCCGCTGCGCGCGCACACCAAGCTGCCGGAGCCGGTGCTGCAGGCGCTGGTGCGGATGAAGCTGCACGCGGTGGGCCTGCTGGCCGCCGCCGATGCCTGGCCGCGCGAACTCTCCGGTGGCATGGCCCGGCGCGTGGCGCTGGCCCGCGCGCTGGCGCTGGACCCGCCGCTGATGCTGTACGACGAACCGCTGACCGGCCTGGACCCCATCGCCTCCGGGGTGATCATGAGCCTGATCCAGCGGCTCAACCGCACCCTGGGCCTGACCAGCATCATCGTCAGCCACCATGTGCGCGAGACCCTGCCGATCTGCGACCAAGCGCTGGTGATCGCCGATGGCCGGCTGGTCTTCGCCGGCACGCCCGCCGAGCTTGAAGCCACGACCGATCCGCTGGTGCGGCAGTTCCTTGACGGCCAGCCGGATGGACCGATCCCGTTCGATGCGCCGCAGCGTGCCTACGGGCAGGAGACCGCCTGATGGCCTTCGCCGAAACCTTCCGTTCGATCGGCCGTGGCGGCCTATTCGGGCTGACCATGCTGCGCGGCTCCACGCCGACCCGCGACTTCCTGGCCGAACTCGTTCGCGAAATTTACAAGATCGGCGCACGTTCGCTGCCGATCATTGCTGTTGGCGGCGCTTTCGTCGGACTTGTGCTGACCCTGCAGGGCTACCGCACGTTGACCACGTATGGCGCAGTGGACGCGCTGTCCACCTTGCTGGGCCTGTCGCTGTACCGCGAACTGGCACCGGTGCTGACCGCATTGCTGTTCATCGGCCGCGCCGGCAGCTCGATCGCGGCGGAGTTGGGCCTGATGCGCGCCACCGACCAGATCAAGGCGCTGGAGCTGATGGCCATCGACCCCATCGCCAAGGCAGTGGCGCCGCGCTTCTGGGCGGCGGTGCTGACCGTGCCGCTGCTGACCGGGGTGTTCTGCTCGCTGGCGATCGCCGCCGGCTGGTTCGAGGCGGTGCAGGTACTCGGCATCGACAACGGTTCGTTCTGGTCCGGGCTGCGCAACAGCGTGGATTTCTGGGACGACTTTGGCGTATCGCTGCTGAAGTCCGGCGTGTTCGGTGGTACCGCGGCGCTGGTGGCGGCTTACGTGGGCTTCCACGCCGAGCCGACCATCGAAGGTACCTCGGTGGCGACCACCCGCGCGGTGGTGAACGCCTCGCTATTGGTGCTGATGTTCAATTTCATCCTTTCCGCCCTGCTGTTCCTGTGAGTAACTGACCATGGCCATTCGTGGACCACGACTCGAATTCGCCGTTGGCGCCTTCCTGGTGCTGACCCTGGCGTCCCTGCTGGTGCTGGCGCTGGCCTCCACCAACCGCCAGTTCGGCCTGGGCGGCGGGCAATACCCGCTCATCGCCAAGTTCACCCAGGTCGGCCAGCTGCGCGCGCAGGCGCCGGTGCGGATCGGCGGGGTGGCGGTGGGCCAGGTGAGCAAGATCGAACTGGATCCCAAGACCTTCCAGTCGGTGGTCACCCTGTCCATCGACAGCCGCTACAAAGACCTGTCCGCCGACACCTCGGCCGGCATCTTCACCAGCGGCCTGCTGGGCGAGAGCTACATCGGCCTGTCGCCGGGCGGCGATCCGGAAGCGCTCAAGCCTGGCGATGAAATCGCCTACACCCAACCTGCGGTCGACCTGATGCAGCTGGTCGGCAAATACATGTTCAGCGGTGGTGGCTCCGCCGACGCCAAGGCCACCGCCCCGGCCGCCGGCGAAGAGCCCGCACCACCCGCTTCCCCAGGAGAAACCCCATGACATCCCGCGTAACTACCGCCGTGCTGGCGGCCCTGTTCGCCACCGCCACGCCGATGCTTGCCCATGCGCAGGCGGCCGCAACGACAACCGCCGCGCAGGCGTCGGCCAGCAACGCAGTGAACCAGAGCGCCACCCGCGTGCTGTCCGCGCTGGAAGCCCGTCGCGCCGAGTTCAAGGCCAACCCGGCCGCACTCAACGCCTTCATCAAGGCGGAATTCACCCGCAGCTTCGATTCCAACTACGCCGCCCGCCTGGTGCTGGGCACCTATGGTCGCGGTGCCTCCGACGCCGACGTGGCCGACTTCGCCGCGGCCATGACGGATAGCCTGATCGCCCGCTACGGCGCCTCGTTGCTGGACTTCAACAGCAAGCTTCAGGTGAAGGTGAAATCCGAAACGCCATTGCCGGGCGGCCGCGGCGTGCGCGTCGGCACGATGATGCTGCGCCAGGGCAACCAGCCGATTCCGGTGGACTACCTGCTGCGCCAGGTCGGCGGTCAATGGAAGGTGTTCGACGTGATGATCGAGGGCATCTCCTACGTGCAGTCGTTCAAGAACCAGTTCGCCGCCCCGCTCAGCCAGAAGTCGATCCGCGCCGTCGCCGCCGATGTGCGTACAGGTCGCCTGAAAGCCAACGGCAATCAGCCGAAATGACTCCCGTGCGCCTGCAGCGCTCAGGTGCCCACCTGCGCCTGAGCGGCACCCTGGATCGCGCTGCAGCCAGCGTGCTGTGGCCGCAGGCCGCCACTGCACTGGAAAGCGCCACGGTGCTGGATCTGCAGGCGGTGGACGCCGTCGACAGCGCCGGGCTGGCGCTGCTGGTGGCGCTGGCCGAACGCATGCAAGATCCGCAAGTAGATGGCAGCCCACGCGGGCTGGACGAACTGCGGGCCGCGTACCGGCTGACGCCCACGCTGTCTTTCGACGACAACCGGTAATCCCCCATGAGCCCGACCCGACCCCTCCTGTCGCTGCTGCTGTGCATATTGCTTGGCGCCTGTGCCACAGCGGGCAACGGCAAGGGTACGCCGCCCGCGATACCGACCGCCATCGCGGGCGAAACGCCCGCGGCCGCCCCGGAAACGGTGGCGGCGACCGCCGAAAATGCCGGCAACACTGCCGATGCGGTCGTGAACACGACACCCGCCGAACCCGCCGCCGCCCAGGCCGAATCTCCGGCGGTACTGGCACAGGAAGCGACCGCCGCCGAAGACGATTTCGCCGCGATCTATGGCGTGTCCGGCACCGACGGCGCCGCGAATGGCGAAGTCGCGACCACGTCGACGGTTCGCGATCCGTGGGAGAAATACAACCGCCAGGTGCACGGCTTCAACCAGGCGATCGATCGCGCCCTCGCGAAGCCGGTGGCCCGCGCCTACGTGGCGGTGGTGCCGCAACCGATTCGCACCGGCATCGGCAATGTGCTCGACAACCTCGGCCAGCCAGTCACCTTCGTCAACAACCTGCTGCAAGGCGATCCACGCGGCGCGGCCAACACGCTAGGGCGCTTCCTGCTCAACAGCACGGTCGGCATCGTCGGCATTTTCGACGTGGCCAGCAGGGCCAAGATGCCCGAGCGCAACGAGGATTTCGGCCAAACCCTGGCGGTGTGGGGCTGGAAGCAGTCGCGCTACGTGGAGCTGCCCTTCCTCGGCCCGCGCACCGTACGCGACGTGCTTGGCCTAGGCGGCGATTACAAGCTGTGGCCGGTGGGTTACATCGAGCGCGACCGTTCGCGCATCGTCGTGGAAGGCCTGCAGCTGGTGGATTCGCGGGCGCAGCTGCTGCCGATCGAAAATATCGGCGAAGGCGCGGTGGACGAATACACCCTGTTCCGCGATGTCTGGCTGCAACGCCGCAACTACCAGATCAAGCACAGCGGCCGGCGTTCCTCGCAAACCGACGATGCACCCGTGCCGCAAAGCGACCTGCCGTCATACCTGATGGAAGACAACGACGTGACACCGGAGACTTCCGGACAGCCCGGCATGCCGCCTGCCGACGGCTGAGGCGGGTCAGGCGTCGCCCTGCTCCAGGCCCAATGCGGGCGCGCGGGCAGGCTCCCCATCGCGCAAAGCATCGACACTGCCTTGCAGTTCTTCAGGCAACGTCTTCTTTCCCTTCGCGCCGAGGTCCACGAGGCGCTGCGCGCGCGGGATCAGCGCCTGCTTGGAATTGCTCAATTTATGGCGCGCATCGTTGAAAGCCGACGTGGCGTCTTCGAGCTGCCGGCCTACGTTGTCGAAATCGGCCAGGAAGTTGACCAGTGAGTCCAGGACGAGGCCACCCGTCTTGGCGATTTCCTGCGCTTCGCGCTGAATCTTGTCTCGTGTCCATAGCCGCTCCACGACGCGCAGCAACGCCATCAGCGTATTGGGCGAAGCAAACACGATCTTCTGTTCGAAGGCATAGGTCTGCAACGCAGCATCCGCGCCCAGCGCCGCTGACAGCGCACCCTCGATCGGCACGAATGCAACGGTAACTTCGAGCGCGCCGTCGCCGATCAGCTTCGGATAGTGCTTATCGCTCAGTTCCTTGACGTGCTGGCGCAGGGCCACCGAATGCCGGCGCAATGCGTCCTGCTGTTCCTCGGGCGTACCGGCATTCATGGCCTCCTGCCATGCGATCAAGTTCACCTTGCTGTCGACCACGATGCGCCGCTCGTGGGGCAGGTTGACCACGATGTCCGGAAGGAAGCGCTTGCCATCCTCCGTGGTGGCGGATTTCTGCCGCTGGTAGTGCGAGCCTTCGACCAGTCCTGAGCCTTGCAGGACGTTCTCGAGCATCAGCTCGCCCCAGTCGCCGCGAATCTTGGCATTGCCCTTGAGCGCACGCGTGAGTTCGTTAGCGCGAGACGCCATGTCCTGGTTGAGCGTCTTCAGTTCATCGATCTTGCCGGTCAGCGCAGCCCGTTCCTTGGCCTCTTCGCCATAGAGCATATCGACACGGGTACGGAATCCGGAAAGTTGCTCCGAGAAGGGCTTGAGCAGCATCTCGATGTCGCTTTTCGACTGCAGTGCGGCCTTCTGCGTCCGCTCGTCGAACGTCTTGCCCGCCAATTCCGCGAAAACGCCAGACAAGCGCTCCTGGGCATTCGCCAGGAAATCCCTCATCCCGGCATTGGCACGCTCACTGTGGCTGAGATTCGCCGCCGCATCCGCGTGAGCCCGACGGAGCCCGTCAAGCTCCTGTCGCAAGAGCGCAAGATCGGCATTGGACTTGTCGTTACGCGATTCGGACTGCTGCAACAGGCTTGTGCGGGCTGCCAACTGCGCACGCACCTCGCCTGCAGCATGCCGTTCCTCATGCAGCATGTTCTTCAGATCGACAAGTTCGGCCTCGCCTCGTTCCAGACCAATGACACGCTCGCCGAGTCTTGCCGCCTCGGCGGAATTCACACGTGCGTTATCGCGCTCCGCCTGCAATTGCGATGTGAGGCTATCGCGCTCGTCGCGTAATGCCTGCTCCATCCGGTTATCCGACTTGCGCAGCAGCACGGCCAGCAACAGGCCGATCGCCACCAGCACGGCGATCAGCAGGACGATCAGAAGCAACGTGGTCGAATCCATGCCGCCAGTGTAGCCGCCGGCGCCGCGCCGGCTGCGACATTCAGTGCGACGACGTGGCGCCGATGTCGCGCAGCAATGCCTGGTACTCGGGGTTGGCGCGCAACAGCGCGCGGCCGGCGGCGATCAATGCGTCGACATCGTCCGCGGGCAGGGTGAAATCGGTGGGGATCGCGTTCAGCCGCGCGCGCAACGTCGGATCGGCGACATCGCTCAGTGCCACCGTGATCAGGCGCGCTCGCACCGTATGCCCGGCACCGTTCAATTCCTTCGTCCAGCCCTGCATGCGCTGCTGCACCTGTTCGATGGTGGCCGTGTTGTAGCGATGCAGCTGCACATCGGTGGTGGCATCGATCATCCGTCGCAACGAGGGCGAACGCGCACTGACCCCGATTCCGCTGCTGGCATCCGTGGACGCATCCACCGACAGGATCACCAGCTCGGGTGATGGCGCACGACCGATGCGTTGCAGGAACTTGCGCGGGCCGCCGGCCGAATCCACCGCTTCCAGCATCGCGCGCAGGCCCAGGTTGTCGGTCAGGCCGCCATCCGCCAGGTGCACGTAACGCCGCGACTGCTTGTTGGCGTAGGCCCGCCAGCCCTCGGCTTCCTGCCGCAGCTGCGGTGAGGCGGCAACGGCGGCTTCGTCGAACGTGGCGCGCGGCGTGCAGCCGGAATAATTTTCCAGCACCACCGGCTGGAACAGCACCGGCACCGCCGACGAGGCTGCCACCGCATGTGAGAGCGGATAGCTCAGCAGATCCGAGCACAGCTGGTCGAAGTATTCCTGCAGGAAGGCGAAGCGGATGCCGCCTTCCAGGTCGGTGGCGTTGATGATGACCAAGGGGCCCGGCCGCGCCTGCAAATCGGCATAGCGCGCGCCGTGGAAGATGTAGTGGTCGAACAGGCGGGCGGCTTCGTCGGAACGGGTCTGGCGGCTGAACCAGCGCAACGGGCTGAGCAGGCGATGGGCCAGGTCGCCGCCGATGTCGCGGCGCAGGAAGGCCTGTTCGAAACCGGGGAAGGTGGCTTCGCCATGCAGGCCGTAATACGCGGCGATGAAGCTACCGCCGGAGACCGCGCTGATCGCGTCCACTTCGTCCAGCAGCCGTTTCGGCCCGGTGTTGCCCGCCAGCCGGGTGTCGCGCAACTCCAGCATCACGCCATAGGACAGGGCGGCAGCACGCGCGCCGCCGCCGGAGAACGCCAGGCTCAGGGTGATCTGCTCGTAGCCCTGCGCGTCAGGCGCGCGATCCAGGCCATAGCTCGCGCGCGCGGCATCCGCCGCCGTCTGCGGACGGTTGGCGATCTGTCCGTAGGAGGCACAACCCGAGAACAGCGGCAGCAGCGCGCCGAGCACGATGGCGGCGGTACTGCGGGACGCGCTTGCGGACTTGCCCATGGGTCAATCCAGTACGCGACAGAACACCGCCTTCAAATACCGTGATTCCTGCACTTGCGCCAGCCACGGGTGATCCGGGCCGGCGCCTGAGACCTTCAGCACCTGGACGGTGCGGCCGGCGTAGTACGCGGCACGACGCAGCATGTCGGTGAATTGTTCCTCACTGACCAGGCCGGTGCAGCTGAAGGTGGCGAACAGCCCGCCCGGCTTGACCACGCCCAGCGCCAGCTTGTTCATGTCCAGGTATTTCTTCAGCGCGGTGATCACCTGCTCGCGGTCGCGGGTCATCTTCGCCGGGTCCAGGATCACCACGTCGAACTGTTCGCCGTTGTTCGCCGCATCGCGCAGCCACGGGAAGATGTCGGCCTGGATGAAGCGTGGTTTCCTGCCACCGATCAGCGTGTTGTTGAGGCGTGCATTCTCTTTCGCGATGTCGAGCACCGCGGCATCGATGTCGATGCCGACCACTTCGGACGCGCCGCGCGCTGCGGCATACACGCCAAAGCCGCCTGTGTTGCAGCACAGGTCGAGCACGCGCTTGCCTTCGCAAAGCCGCGACAGCCATTCGCGATTCTCGCGCTGGTCGGCGAAGAAACCGGTCTTGTGCGCACCGGCCGGATCCGCCCGGAAACGGATGCCGTGCTCGGTGACCGTGGCCGGCTGCGTGCCCAGGGTGTCCTTGTAGTCGAAGCTTTCCTGCTTCTGCACGTGTTCGTCGGCGAAGCTGTGGAAGCGGCAACCGGGGAAGTGTTCGCGCAGCGCGTTGAAGATCCATTCGCGATGGCGGTACATGCCGGCGCTGAAGAATTCGACCACGATCAGGTCGTCGTAGCGATCCACCACCAGGCCGCTGAGGCCATCGCCTTCGCTGTGCACCACGCGCCAGGCGTTCGACACGTCATCAAGCTTGAGGAATTCGCGGCGCAGGCGCACCGCCTCGCCGATCTTGCGCGCGAACCAGCCGGCATCGACCTCGACGTCCGGGTCGTTCTCCAGCATGCGCAGGGCGATCCGCGAATGGCCGTTGTAGAAGCCACGGCCGATCCACACCCCGTCCACGCCAACCACGTCCACGATGCTGCCCGGCTTGGGCCGCTGTGCGGGTTTTTCGACCAGGCGCTGGAAGATCCACGGGTGGGTGGAGTTCCAGGCGTTCTTGAGGCGGACGACGGGCAGGGGTTCGGCCATGAGGTTCGGGACACAGACAACGGAATCGGGTATTGTCGCCCAAGAAGGGGAGTAACTCCGCGCACGGCCGTCGTCATTACGGGTAGCTGTCGATCCGACATCCACCCCGGCGCCGTGGCAGGCCAACCGCCTGTGAGTGAGACCTTCGCCGAACGGCGAAGCGCGCTCCCTTTCCATGTGCCCTGCATGGACGCCTCCGCCGGTTCCCACGGTGGAGTGTTGCTGCATGGATACGATCGGTTCTCCCGTTCTCTGGCTGGCCTTCGGCGCGGTCGTGGTGGTCGCCTTGCTCGCCGACCTGGTGCTGATGCGCCACGGCGGCCCGCACAAGGTGACGTTCAAGGAAGCCGCGTGGTGGAGCGTGGGCTGGGTGATCCTGGCGCTGGCCTTCAACGCCTGGCTGTGGTGGTACACCGGCCATCAGTTCGGCGCCGAGGCCGGCGACCGCATCGGCATGGAGTTCCTGACCGGCTACCTGGTCGAAAAAGCGCTGGCGGTCGACAACATCTTCGTGTTCCTGATGATCTTCGGCTACTTCGCGGTGCCGGAGGAGCAGCGCCAGCGGGTGCTGGTACTCGGCATCATCGGCGCCATCCTGCTGCGCGCGATCCTGATCTTCGCCGGTGCGCTGCTGCTGTCGAAGTTCCACTGGATCCTCTACGTGTTCGGCGCGTTCCTGCTGTTCACCGGCATCAAGATGGCGCGCTCGGCCGGGCAGGAACCCGACCTGGAGGCCAACCCCGCGCTGCGCTGGATGCGCGGCCACCTGAAGCTCACCGACGGCTATCGCGGCAACGCGTTCAGCGTGGTGGTCGACGGCGCGCGCTGGTACACGCCGCTGTTCGTGGTGGTGGCGCTGATCGGCATCACCGACGTGATCTTCGCGGTGGATTCGATCCCGGCGATCTTCGCCATCACCGACGACCCATTCATCGTGCTGACCAGCAACGTGTTCGCGGTGCTGGGCCTGCGCGCGATGTTCTTCCTGCTACAGGGCATGGCCGACCGCTTCCACCTGCTGCCCTACGGGCTGGCGCTGGTGCTGGTGTTCATCGGTGCAAAGATGCTGCTGATCGACGTCTACAAGATCCCGATCCTGCTCTCGCTGGGCGTGGTCGCGGCGATCATCGGCACCACCATCGTGCTCAGCCTGAAGCTGCCGCCACGCGGCCATGGCGGCAAAACCCCTTGAAGCCGGCAACGGCGATGCCCACGTCAGGTTGATGTCCACGCCACGTCCCGTCGATGCGCAACGCCAGCAGGATCGCCTGCGCTTGCGCCGTGCGCTCAACGCCAGCCTGGGCTTCGTGCTGCTGCTGGCGGTGTGCTTCGCCGCCCAGCAGACCTTCGACTGGACCTTCCTCACGGTCACCCCGTGGTCGGCGGAAGGACTGCTGGGCCTGCTGACCGCGCCGCTGCTGCACGGCTCGGTGGAGCACATCGCGGCGAACAGCATCGCCCTGCTGTTGCTGGGCACGCTGGCCGGCACCGTGTATCCCAAGGCCACGCTGCGCGCATTGCCGCTGCTGTGGCTGGGTTCCGGATTGGGCGCCTGGCTGCTGGGCCAGCCGGGCTCGCATCATCTGGGCGCCAGCGGCGTGACCCATGGCCTGATGTTCCTGGTGTTCGTGCTGGGCCTGCTGCGCCGCGACCGCGCGTCGATCGCCGCCGGAATGATCGCCTTCCTGTTCTATGGCGGCATGTTGATGACCATCCTCCCGCGCGAAGCCGGCGTCTCCTGGGAATCGCACCTGGGCGGCGCGCTGGCTGGCGTGCTGTCCGCATTCCTGTTCCGCCGCAGCGATCCGATGCCGCCACGCCAGAAGTACAGTTGGGAACTCGAGGAAGAACAGGCGCAACAGCAGGCCGCGCTGGAACGCGACATGTACGAGCCGCGCGCGTCGCAGGATGTGCCCGTGTTGTGGACGCGCGAGGATGACGATGCGGAGCGCAGGCGCGTGCTGCCATTCCGCCGCCCCGGCGAGTGAGCTATTTGCCGGCCAGCACCGCAGGCCCCAACTCGCGGTCGTGCCAGTGCGACAGCAACAGCAGCGAAGCCGCCGCGCCGCACAGGCACAGGAACATGTCCCATTGCGTGTCCCACTGGTCGCCCTGGGTGGCGAGGAACGCGTCGGCATCGGCACCGTAGACCAGCGCCGACCACCATTCGATCAATTCGAAGAACGCCGAAAAACTCAGGCAGGCGGCCAGCACCAGGTAGACCAGCCAGCCGCCGCGACGCAACGGTGTGCAGCGCAACAGTAGTTCACGCGCAAGGATCGCCGGCACGAAGCCCTGCATCCAGTGGCCCACGCGATCCCACGGGTTGCGCTCGGTGCCCAGCCATTCCTGCAGCCAGAAGCCGAGCGGCGTCTTCGCATAGGTGTAGGCACCGCCGTGGATCAACACCAGCGCATGCAGGGCTAGCAGCCAGCACAGCAGGCGGGTCAGCGGGAAGCGCGGCCATTTCCATGCGATCAGTGCCAACCCCACCATCGCCCACACCGTTTCCAGCAACCAGGTCAGGCGATCCTGCGCAATCCAGAACGACACTGCGAGTGCGATCGTCACGCCGCCGGCCAACAGCCAGCGTTCACTGCGGGAGGGCGGTTGGGCGATGCCGGGCAAGGTCGTCATGCCTGCATGCTAGCGCGTGCATTCGGGCGCTGTTGCGGGAGGGCGCATTAAGCTGCGGCTCCCTGTTCCGTCGATGCCCCCGATGCGCGCCACCACTTTTCCGCTTGTTCTTGCCGCCGCCCTCCTCGCCGGCTGTGCCAGCACGCCCGAAGTGAAGGCGCCCGTGAGCGTGGCGGTCAGTTCGCCGGCACCGGTCAAGGTCGGCATCGCGCTGGGGGGTGGCGCGGCCAAGGGCTTCGCCCATATCGGCGTGATCAAGATGCTGGAAGCCAACGGCATCAAGCCCGTCGTCGTCTCCGGCACCAGCGCCGGCAGCGTGGTCGGCGCGCTGTACGCCAGCGGTATGGATGCCTATGCGATGCAGGAAAAGGCGTTCGCGCTGGACGAATCGAAGATCCGCGACGTCAGCCTGTTTTCCGGAGGCGTGGTGAAGGGCCAGAAGTTGCAGGACTACGTCAACGAGCTGGTCGGCGGCCGCAGCATCGAGAAAATGCAAAAACCATTCGCCGCAGTCGCCACGCGCCTGGAAGACGGCGAACGCACCGTGTTCGTGCGCGGCAACACCGGGCAGGCGGTGCGTGCGTCCAGTTCGATCCCTGGGGTGTTCGAAGCCGTCGCCATCGGCAAGGCGCATTACGTCGATGGCGGCGTAGTCAGCCCGGTGCCGGTGGACGCCGCGCGCGAGTTGGGCGCGGATTTCGTCATCGCGGTGGACATCAGCAGCAAGGCCGATGGCATCGCCTCGTCCACCAGCATGCTGGGCAACATCAACCAGAGCATCCGCATCATGGGCGGCAAGCTAGGCGCGCTGGAATTGCAGCGGGCGGACATCGTGATCCGGCCCAAGGTGAACGACATCGGCCCGGCCGATTTCGAGCAGAAGAACCGCGCGATCCTCGAAGGCGAACGCGCCGCGCAAGCCGCGTTGCCGCAGATCAAGGCGAAGATCGCCGCGCTGCAGGCGCAACGCACGGCGAAGGTCCGGCAGCAAGCGGATGCCGAAGTCGAACGCCAGCGCGAAGCCGAACGCAAGGCGCGCTGCGCCAAGCAGCAGGGCTGGATGGACAAGCTCACCCGCGATCCGGATTGCCGTTAAGGCTGAGTCCTGCGTTTGCGCGAGATCAAGGCAGGCCACGGCCGCGGGCGTAAACTACGGGCATGAACGCAAAGCCTGCACGCCTCGAAAACATCGTCACCGACAAGGGCAAGGTGCCGGTCTACGCCACCGGCGTCGTCGACCAGCCATGGAACGACTACAGCGACGAAGACCATGCGGTGTGGAAGGCGCTGTACCAGCGCCAGCGCGATTTGCTGATCGGCCGCGCCGCCGACGAATTTCTGCAGGCGCAGGACGCGATGGGCATGAGCCCGGATGTCATCCCACGTTTCGTGGAACTGAATGCGGTGCTGGAAGCCGCCACCGGCTGGATCATCGTCGGCGTGGAAGGCCTGTTGCCGGAACTGGATTTCTTCGATCACCTGGCCAACCGGCGCTTCCCGGTCAGTTGGTGGATCCGCCGCCCGGATCAACTGGACTACATCGAGGAACCCGACCTGTTCCACGACCTGTTCGGCCACGTGCCCCTGCTGATGATCCCGGCCTTCGCGGATTACATGGAGGCCTACGGCAAGGGCGGGGTGAAGGCGCACGGCATTGGCGCGGATGCGCTGCAGAACCTCACCCGCCTGTACTGGTACACGGTGGAATTCGGCCTGATCCAGCAGAAAGACGGCCTGCGCATCTACGGCAGCGGCATCGTCTCCAGCAAGGGCGAATCGATCCACTGCCTGGAAAGCAACGCACCGAACCGCATCGGTTTCGACCTGGAACGGATCATGCGCACCCGCTACCGCATCGACAGCTACCAGAAGACCTATTTCGTCATCGACAGCTTCGAGCAGTTGATGGAAGCGACCGGTCCGGACTTCACCCCGATCTACGCGCGGCTGGCGCAGCAGGATTCGATCCCCGCCGGCACCGTGCTGGAGACCGACGTCGTGTTCAATCGCGGCAGCGGCGAAGGCTGGGCGACGGACGGCGACATCTAGGCGGCCTTCTCTTCCGGCAGACCCGGCGCGCGAAGGGTGGCCGCGGCGCCCCCGCTTCGCCACGCCAGCGTCATCTGTTCGCCATCGCCGAACTGGATGATCATGCGGCGATGCCGACACGCCCGCCGCACCGCACCGCTTCGCTCTGGCTGTCGCTTGCCTGCTGCCTCTCCATTCCCGCCCAAGCCGGCGAGCCGATCAAAACCCTGCAGAAAGTGGAAGTCACCGCGCGGGTGCAGGGCGCCGATCCGTTCGAGCTGCCGGCCTCGCTGGACATCCTGGTCCTGGACGGCGACGACACCCGCAGCGCCGGCGACATCTCCGCGCAGCTGGCCAGCGTGCCCGGCGTGCTGGCGCGCGATCGTCGCAACCTGGCGCAGGACACCCAGCTGTCGATCCGCGGCTTCGGTGCCCGTGCGACCTTCGGCGTGCGCGGACTGCGCCTGCTGGCCGATGGCATCCCGGCCACCATGCCGGACGGGCAGGGCCAGCTTTCGCATTTCTCGCTGGCCGGTGCCGAGCGCATGGAGATCCTGCGCGGGCCGTTCTCCACGCTGTACGGCAATTCCTCCGGTGGCGTGGTGCAGCTGTTCAGCGCGGAGGGCGAGGCGCCGGATTCGCTGCGCCTGTCGGCCACCGGCGGCAGCAACGACCTGCAGCTGCTGGACGCGCGCTGGCTGGGGCGCAAGGCCGATTTCACCTATGCGATGACCGCCTCGCGCTTCGCCACCGATGGCGACCGCGAACATAGCCGCGCGCATCGCGACGTGCTCAACGGCAAGTTCGGCTGGCGGCCGGGCGATGGCCGCGAACTGGACCTGATGATCAACACGCTGGACCTGCCCGATGCGCAGGACCCGCTGGGCCTGAACGCGGCGCAGCTGCGCGCCGATCCGCACCAGGCCACGCCGCAGGCGCTGCAGTACAACACCCGCAAATCGGTCAGCCAGCGCCAGCTGGGACTGGTCTGGCGGCAGGCGCTGGGCGAATCGAACACGCTGCGGCTGATGGGCTACGGCGGCAACCGCGACGTCGAGCAATACCTGTCGGTGCCGATCGGCGCGCAGGCCAACCCGCTCAGCGGCGGCGGGGTGATCGACCTCGGCAATCGCTACGGCGGGGTGGATGCGCGCTGGACCTGGAATGGCAGTCTGGCTGGCCGCGAACTGGAACTCACCCTGGGCGCGAATGCCGACCGCCAACGCCAGCATCGGCTGGGCTACCAGAACTACGTGGGCAGCACGCTGGGCGTGCGCGGTGCGCTGCGTCGCGACGAGCGCAACACGGTCAGCAACAACGACCAATATGCGCAGGCCTGGTGGCGCTTTGCCCCGCGCTGGTCGCTGCTGGCCGGCCTGCGCCACAGCAGTGTCGAATTCCGCTCGCGCGATGCCTACATCACCGCCCGCAATCCCGACGACAGCGGCCACGTGCGCCACTCACGCACCACCCCGGTGGCGGGCCTGACCTTCGCCCCCAGCGAGCAGCTGCGCCTGCATGCCTCGTATGGCACCGGCTTTGAAACCCCGACCTTCAACGAACTGGCCTACCGCGCCGACGGCGGCGCTGGTCTGGCGCTGGGCCTGAAGCCGGCCTACAGCCGCAACATGGAGCTGGGCGCGAAATGGCGCAACACGCGCGGCGCGAGCATCGAAGGCGCGCTGTTTCGCGCCAATACCGACAACGAACTGGCAGTGGCCAGCAACGTCGGCGGCCGCAGCACCTATCGCAATGCCGGACGTGCGCGGCGGCAGGGCGCGGAATTGTCCGGCTTGCTGCCACTGGGCACCGACTGGACCGTGCAGCTGGCCGCCACCTGGCTGGATGCGCGCTTTCGCGACGGTTTCCTGATCTGCACCGGCGCCGGCTGCACCGTGCCGAGCACCCCGGTCGCCGCCGGCGCACGCATTCCCGGCACCCTGCGCCAGCAGGGCTTCCTGCGCTTGCAGTGGCAGCCCGGCGAGTGGACGCTGGCGGCCGAAGGCGTCGGCAGCAGCCCCACCACGGTCAACGACACCGCCAGCGAGCAAGCCGCCGGCTACGGCCTGCTGCACCTTGAAACGGCGCGGCGCTGGAACCTGTCGCGCGGTGCGTTGCGCGCCAGCCTGCGCATCGAAAACGTGTTTGATCGCAACTACGTGGGCTCGGTGATCGTCAACGAAGGCAACGGCCGCTATTACGAACCCGGTCCCAGCCGCAGCGTACAGCTGGGCCTGCGCTGGGACTGGGCCGCGCAGTAACGCCTCCTCATCCACGCGCCATTGCCGTCTGCGTGCGTGCACGCACCGGCGTGCTCAAGTATTTGCGGCTGAGGTAAGCACCGGCCAGCACAGCCACGCCCAGCGGCGCCAGCCAGGCGATGTTCTGGAACAGCGGGCCCTGCAGCATCGGCAACAAACGCGGCAGGCCGATCGACAGGAAGGCGATGTGGGTGGCCACGCCATTGCCCAGCATCGCGTTCAGATGCTGGCGCATCCACCAGCGCGTTTCGGTCGGCGGCTGCGCGGCGAAGCGGCGCATGCGCACGAAGCCGAGGATGCCGATCAGCGAAAAACTCACGATGATCAGCTGCATCTGCTGGGCGATGAACAGTCCGACCAGCGCGATGCCGATGCCCGCCGCAAGGTTCAGCCACATCAGCGCGCGATACACCGGGCCGGTGTAGCGCGCCCAATCGCGCTTGTCGCGGATCGCGCGCCAACTCAGCCACACCCCGGTGACGGTGATCGCGATCAGGTACAGCAGGAAGCCGCCGATTACCGGCTTGCCGTAGGCGAACACGATCATCAGGCTCATCGGCAAGGCGAATGCCAGCAGCGCCGCCATCGCCAACAGATACCACTTGCCTGCGAGCACATGCAGCGGGCTGCCCTTGCGTACCAACCCGGCGGTCCAGAAGGTCAACAACGCGAGCGTGCCGAAACCAGCATGGGCGATGGCGAGCAACGAATAGGCGGTCATGGCAGGCTCCGAAGACACCGATGTGGCGGTGCGATCAGTGTCGATATCGACCCATTCCAGCTCAGGTGCCACGGGTCATCGCCGCGAGGTGCCGGAAGTCACTTTCTGCGACCGCGCCATTGCCGATGCCGTCCATGCACCGCAGCATGGCGGCATGCGCGAAACCCTGGCCCGCCTGCTGCATCCGCTCAACCTGGCCGGCATCGCCACTTGGCTGGCGGTGGCGATGGTGGTGCGTCCGGGCGATATGCCGCCGTGGCGCAACGATGTCCTGCTGCTTGCCTGGCTGCTCGCCTTCCTCGGTGCCAGTGCGATCTGCGAGCGCTACAAGGCCTGGCGCGTGGCCTGTTTCGCGATCGAAGCCACCACCACCCTGGCCTTGGTCTGGCTGGCCGACAACCGCAGCACCACCCCGGTGCTACTGGTGGTGCTGGTGGCGCAGATGGCGATGGTCTATCCGCTGCGCGTGGTGCTGCCGTTCGCGCTTGCCGTCAACGTGGCGATCTATCTGCTGCTGGGCCACGAGAGCGGCGACAACAATCTGGCGCTGATGCTGAGCTACGGCGGCTTCCAGCTGTTCGCCGCGCTCACCTCGCATTACGCACGCAGCGCCGAAGAAGCGCGCGACCGGCTGGCCCAGGTCAATGCCGACCTGCTGGCCACCCGCGCCCTGCTGGCCGACAGCGCGCGCGATGGCGAACGCCTGCGGGTCGCCCGCGAACTGCATGACGTGGCCGGCCACAAGCTCACCGCGCTGCGCCTCAACCTGCGCGCGCTGCAGGCGGCATCGCCATCGCCGCAGCTGCAACTGGCCGAACAACTGTCCGCCGAATTGCTGGGCGATATCCGCGGCGTGGTGCATGCGCTGCGCGACCCGCACGGACTCGACATCGACACCGCCTTGCGCGTGCTGGCTGCACCGTATCCGCGTCCGACGCTGCAGCTGTCGATCGATGACGACGTGGTGATTGAAGACCCGGCGCTGGCGGACACCGTGCTGCGCACCGTGCAGGAAGCGCTGACCAATGCCGCCCGCCACGGCCAGGCAAAGCTGCTCGCCGTACGCCTGCATCGCGACCACGGCCGGCTACGGGTGGAGATCGAAGACGATGGCCGCGCGCAGTTCCCGCTGCGCGAGGGCCATGGCCTGACCGGCATGCGCGAACGCATCGTCGCCATGCACGGGCGGTTACATGTTTCGCAGGCCACACGCGGTGGCCTGCGTATCGAAGCGAGCCTGCCGGCATGAGCGAGGCGCCGATCCGCGTCGCACTGGCCGACGACCAGGCGCTGGTGCGCGCCGGCTTGCGCGCGCTGCTGCAACAACAGGGCATCGAGATCGTGTTCGAGGCCGACGACGGGCAAGCCCTGCTCGATGCGCTGCAGGCCACGCCGGTCGACATCGTGCTCAGCGACATCCGCATGCCGGGCATGGACGGGATCGCCGCGCTGGAAGCCTTGCGCGCGCGCGGCGATGCCACGCCGGTGCTGCTGCTGACCACCTTCGACGATGCCGATCTGTTGCTGCGCGCCAGCGAAGCCGGTGCGCAAGGCTTCCTGCTCAAGGATGCCGCGCCGGAGGACCTGCGCGAGGCGATCGCCCGCGTCGCCGCTGGCGAGACCCTGCTGCAACCGGTCAGCACCGATGCGGTGCGCGCGCGCTACCGCTATCACGCCGACGATGCACCGCCGCGCGACACCTTCGGCAAGCGCGAAGTGGCGATCCTGCGCCTGATCGCCGGCGGCTATTCCAACAAGGAGATCGCGCGCAGCCTGTTCCTGGCCGAAGGCACGGTGAAGAACTACGTGTCCGAGATCCTGGACAAACTGGGCACCCGCGACCGCACCCGCGCGGTGCTCAAGGCGATTACCCTGCGGATCATCTAAGACGGCGCGAGCGCCTGCACACCGTCACCGGTATCCTGCGCCGATGAACTCCCGCTTCGATTTTCCCTCGCTGCCCGCGTTGTGGCGCTGGGCACGGCAGTGGCGCCAGAACCAACTGGTGGAAACCTGCGACCGCGTGGACGTACTCGACCATGTCCACGACGCCGGCCACCTGGCGCCGCGCTACGCCTTCATGATCGTGATGTCCTGCGGCATCGCCACCCTGGGCCTGCTGCAGAACTCGGCGGCGGTGATCATCGGCGCGATGCTGATCTCCCCGTTGATGGGGCCAATCATCGGCCTGGGCATGGGCCTGGCCACCTTCGATTTGCGCAGCATCCGCGAGTCCCTGCTCACCTTGCTGGTCGGCATCGGCCTGGCGCTGACCATTTCGATCCTGATCGTGTGGATGTCGCCGCTGAAGGCCGCCACCAGCGAGATCCTGGCGCGCACCGAACCGACCTTCTTCGACCTGCTGGTGGCGGTGTTCTCCGGCCTGGCCGGTGCCTACGCCACGGTCACCCGCAAGGGTGAGGCGATCGTCGGCGTGGCGATCGCCACCGCCTTGATGCCGCCGCTGGCCGTGGTCGGTTACGGCATCGCGGTGCTGAACTGGAACATCGCCGGCGGTGCCGCCTTCCTGTTCATGACCAACCTGCTGGCGATCGCGTTGTCGGTCACCATCGTCGCCCGCCTGTACGGCTTCGGCGGTTCCGACAGCCCCAAGCAGACCGCGTGGCAGGCCGGCCTGATCATCGTCAGCTTCCTGCTGCTGTCGATCCCGCTGGGACTGGCGTTGAAGCGCATCGCGCTGCAATCGCAGACCGAACTCATCGTGCGCTCGACCCTGGACGCGAAGGCGCAGGAATTCGCAGGGCGCGTCAACGGGCTGCGGGTGGATTCCAGCGGCGATGGCGTGGCGGTGGAAGCGGTGGTGCTGATGCCGAAGCACGTCGCCGGGATCGACGCGCAACTGCAACTGCTGCTCGGCGAGAAGCTGGGCCGGCCGGTCACGGTGCGCGTGCAGGAAGTGCTGACCGCGGACGATGCCAGCTTCGCCCAGCAACAGGGCACGCTGGCCGAACTGCGGCGCAGCGTGACCGCGCTGCAGGATGCGGAAAGCGTGCGCGGCGCCCAACAGCGCGCGATCGCCGATGAACGCGCCGGCCTGCAAGCCAGCCTGCTGCCCTATCTCGGCCGCATGCAACGCAGTGCGGATGGCAGCTATTGGGAACTGTGGGTGGCCCCGGACACGCATATGTCGCTGGCGCGTGCCGCGCGCATCGAGACCGAAGTCAACGCCGCGCGCAAGCAAGGAGCGCCGACACTACGGGTGTACCCGCCATTGCAGGCGCTGCCTGCGATCGCGCTGGGCACCACCACGGCCGATGCCCCCGGCCCGGACGCCGCCAGCGCGAATACGCTGGCCACCCAAGCATGGGCGCTGCAGCGCTGGCGAGCGAGCGCGGTGGACGCCCAGCTGTCCACACGCGACGACGCCCAAGCCGAAGCGTGGACGGCGGCCTTGCGTTCGGCGCTGTCGTTGCGCGGGATCGCGTTGGGCGATATCGAACGCAGCCGTACCGGCGAAGCGCGCCTGCAGCTTGCTTTGCCCACCCAGTAAACCGGCTCAGGGTTTCGCGGGCCAGCCTTCGGGCACGTCCACGTAACCGCCACTCAAATCGATGCCGGCTTTGTCTTCGCCGGCGGCGACCTCGACTTCGATCAATTCGTCCGGCGGGCATGGCGCGCGGATGCAGCGGATCTGCGTCGCATGCGCGATCAATTGCAGTTCACTGCCCTGCGCCCAACCCATCAGGAAGTAGCGGCCCGGCGCAACGCCAAGGCGGTACTCGGTTGCGCCAGCGGGCGAGTCGATGCAGGTGGGCGCGCCACCATCCAGCGGATGCGCGCAGATGCGCAGTGCGGGTAGTGGTCGGTTGCCGTCGCGGATCGCGCCACGCAGGCTGGCACTGGAGGAGGTGGCTTCCGGCGCTTTCGCTGTTTCTGCAGGGGTCGCGGCTGCGGCCGCAGTGGGTGCCGGGGGGGTGGGCGTGGCGGAACCGGTCGATGGTGGGGCGTCCGGCACCGGTGCCGTGCTTGCCGGGGCGCAGGCGGACAGCGGCAGCGCCGCGAACAACAGGATGGGCAACATCCGCGACATGGGTTCTCCTTCGAGCGACGGGCTTCGGCGACAATAACGCCTCCTTTCGCCGCCTGCCTGACTGCTTATGTCGTCCACGACCATTTCGCTGACCCGCTTCCTGATCGAGGAGCAGCGCGCCGGCCGCATCAATCCCGACCTGCGCCTGCTGGTCGAAGTCGTCGCCCGTGCCTGCAAGCGCATCTCGATCGCGGTCGGCAAGGGCGCGCTGGGCGGCGTGCTCGGCGATGCGCTGAGCGCCGGCGAGGCCAGCATCAACGTGCAGGGCGAGGCGCAGAAGAAGCTTGACGTGCTCAGCAACGAAATCCTGATGGAAGCCAATGCCTGGGGCGGCCACCTGGCCGGGTTGGCCTCGGAGGAGATGGATACCTCGCACCCGATCCCGGACAAATACCCGCGCGGCAACTACCTGTTGCTGTTCGATCCCCTGGACGGCAGCTCCAACATCGACGTCAACATCTCGGTCGGCACCATCTTCTCGGTGCTGCGTTGCCCGGACGGCGTGACCAATCCGGGCGACGAACATTTCCTGCAGCCCGGCAGCGCCCAGGTCGCGGCCGGTTACTGCACCTACGGGCCCAGCACGATGCTGGTGCTGACCGTGGGCCACGGCACCCATGCCTTCACCCTGGACCGCGAAGTCGGTTCATTCGTGCTGACCACGCGTGGCATGAAGATTCCGGAAGAAACTAGGGAATTCGCGGTCAACGTGTCCAACCAGCGTTTCTGGGAAGCGCCGATGCAGGCCTATGTCGGCGACATGCTGGCCGGCAAGGAAGGCCCGCGCGGCAAGGACTTCAACATGCGCTGGGTGGCCAGCATGGTCGCCGACGTGCACCGCATCCTCACCCGCGGCGGCATCTTCAGCTATCCGCTGGACAGCAAGTGCGCCCCCAAGGGCGGCAAGCTGCGGCTGATGTACGAAGCCAACCCGATGAGCCTGCTGGTCGAACAGGCCGGCGGCGCGGCCAGCACCGGCCGCATGCGCATGCTGGACGTACAGCCCACCGGCCTGCATATGCGGGTGCCGGTGTTCATGGGCAGCAAGGCGGAAGTCGAAACCGCGGTGCGCTACCACGCCGAACACGACGCGCCCTGAGCCAGACTCAGGGCGTGGTTGGCGGCTGGTTCAGCGCCAGCCAGTACAGGCCGATCTGCCGCACCACCTCGACAAAGCGTTCGTACTCGACCGGCTTCTGGATGTAGCTGTTGGCGCCGAGTGCGTACACCTTGTCGACATCGAAGGGCTCGGCGCTGGTGGTCAGCACCACCACCGGCAGGGTGCTGGTGGCAGGCGCGGCGCGAATGGCCTGCAGCACTTCGCGGCCATCGAGCTTGGGCAGGTTGAGGTCCAACAGCACCAGCGCCGGCAGTTCATCGGGCGTGCAGGCCTGCAGGAAAGCCACCGCTTCGGCACCATCACTGACCACCCGCAACCGGTAGTCGGCACCGGTATCGGCGAAGGCGATGCGGGTCAGCTCCGCATCGTCCGGGTTGTCCTCGACCAGCAGGAGTTCCTTGCTGAAGCCGATCTTCTCGTTCATGCCGCCCGCGCCCCCATCGCGCCATCGTCTGGTTGTGTTCCATCGCCCGCACGCGGCAGGTCGCGCAGTTCCACGTGGAAGCTCGCACCGGCATCCGGCACCGCCTCCGCGCGGATCCCGCCGTGATGCCGGCCGACGATCTGCTGGGCGATGGTCAGGCCAATGCCATCGCCCGCGCCCTGTTCGCCGCTGTGCAAGCGTTGGAACGGTTCGAACAGTTTGCCGGCATACGCCATGTCGAAACCGATGCCATGGTCACGAACCACGAAATGCAGGCCATGGTCGTCGCGCACACCCTCGACCTCCACCGCCACGATTTCGCGACTGGCGGAGAACTGCCAGGCATTGCGCAGCAATTGCGTGAGCAGGATCTTCAGCAAGCGCTCGTCGCCGATCACTTCCAGCCCTGGCTGAACATGGATTCGCGTCGCTCGATCCGGCTGCATGTCGTGCAGCTCGGCGGCCGCCCATTCCGCCAGCAGGCTGACATCCACCGGTCCCGGCCGCAATTGCGCGCGACCGATCCGCGCCAGTTCCAGCAAGCTTTCGATCAGCGAACCCATGCGCGCACTCGCGCTGCGGATGCGCGCCAGCTGTTCGCGGCCCGGCGCATCCAACGCATCCCCGGCATTCCGTTCCAGTTGCATGGCGAAACCGTCGATCGTCCGTAACGGTGCGCGCAGGTCATGCGAGACCCCGTGCGCGAAGACTTCCAGTCGTCGTTGCGCCGCTTCCAGCGCGGCGGTACGTTCGCGCACCCGTTCTTCAAGATGCTCGTTGAGATCGCGCAACTCACGTTCCGCCGTGCGCTGTGCGGTCACGTCCCGGAACTGGGAGATGAAATAGCGCGGTGCGCCCGTCGCATCGCGCATCAGTGCGGCGTTCAACAGCACGTCGATCGCATGCCCATCGCGATGCAGGTAGCGTTTCTCCGCATCCACCGAAGGCTGTGCCCCCGACATCAGGTCCCGGCGCAATTGCTCGCTCAATGGCAGGTCGACTGGATGGCTGATGTCGTGCACCAGCAGGCCGACAAGCTCGTTTCCGTCGCGACCCAACATTCGGCACAAGGCCGGGTTGACGTCGACGAATCGCCCTTCCAGCGACACGATGGCCATGCCGATCCCTGCCGAGGCCATGGCCAGGCGGAAACGCGCTTCGTCTTGGTCGTCGGCCTGGTGCGGGGGCATCGGCTGCTCGTCCTCGTTGACGCAATCTAAACATTCGCGCCGTCAAGCGCATGTGCACATCGTCGTATTCATCCGCGCATGCATGTGTCCACACCTATACACGTGAGCGGGCACAATGCGGGGACATGGTCACCAATCCACTCCTGTTCTCGCAACTCGCCTTCGGCCTGATCCTGATCGGCGGCCTGTACCTGTTCATCACCGAGAAGCTGCGGGTCGACGTCACCGCCATGCTGATCCTGCTGGCATTGGTGCTGACCGGCGTGCTGGACAGCAAGCAGGCGCTGTCCGGCTTCGCCAGCGAACCGGCGATCATCGTCGCCGCGGTGTTCGTGATCTCCGGCGGCCTGGCCGCCACCGGGGTCAGCGAGCATATCGGCGCCTGGATCGGCCGCGCCGGCGGCGGCAGCGAATGGCGCACGATCGCGGTGGTGATGCCAGTGGTGGCGCTGCTGGCCGCCTTCACCCACCACGTGATGGTCACTGCGATGATGCTGCCGCTGTTGCTGCGGCATGCGCGCGACCGCCAGATGCCCGCATCGCGTTTGTTGATGCCGATGTCGCTGGCGGCCTCACTGGGTACCACCTTGACCCTGGTCAGCGCACCCGCCTTCCTGCTGGCCAACGACCAGCTGAAACGCGCCGGCACGGAAGGCCTGGGCATCTTCTCGATCACCCCGATCGGCATCGCGCTGGTGGTGGTCGGCACCGTGTACATGCTGCTGACCCGCTGGATCCTGCCCAAGCGCAGCGGCGAGGGCGGCGATGACGATTACCTGCGCCTCGGCCGCTACCGCACCGAGCTGCTGGTGGTGCCAGGCGGGCAATGGGCCACGCGCACCCTGGCCGACATGCAGAAGGCGATGGGCAAGTCGGTCTCCGTGCACGGCTGGCTGCGCGACGGCCAGCGCCGCGACGACCTGACTCCGGCCAGTCCACTGCTGGCCGGCGACATCCTGCTGGTCGAGGCCGGTGCCGACGAACTGATGTCGCTGCACGACGATCCGGGCCTGGATCTCAACGCCATCGCCCGCTATGGCGACAGTCTGGACGGCGAGGGCAAGCTGCAGCTGGTGCAGACGGTGGTGGCGCCCGGCTCGGAATTCCTCGGCCGCACCATTCGCGAACTGGATTTCTCCAAGCAGTTCCATGCGGTGATCGTGGGCCTGTGGCGACGCACCGGCCCGGTGGCCGAACGCCTGTCCGATGCCCGCCTGCGCGAAGGCGACCTGCTGGTGCTGTGGGGCCGCTCCAACCGTTTCGCCGAACTGGCCACCCACCACGGCTTCCTGCTGCTGGCGCCGTTCGCCGGCGAGGCCAAGCGCCGCCTGCGCGCGCCGCTGGCGCTGGCGATCCTGGGCGCCACCATCCTCGCCGCCGCCACCGAATGGCTGCCGGCGCCACTGGCCTTCCTGCTCGGCGCGGTGGCGATGGTCGTCACCCGCTGCGTGGACATCAACCAGGCGTATCGCGAGATCGACGTGCGCATCTTCGTGATGATCGCCGGCGTCATTCCGCTTGGCATCGCGATGGAGCAGACCGGCACCGCCGACCTGCTGGCGCAAGGCATGTCGCACGTGATCGCCGGCTGGCCGGTGCTGGCGATGCTGCTGGTGATGTTCTCGGTGGCCGCGCTGCTCACCCAGATCATGAGCGATGCCGCCACCACCGCCCTGCTCGGGCCGATCGCGATCGCGCTGGCCCAGCTGCTCGACTTGCCGCCCACTCCGTTCGTGGTGTGCACCGCGCTGGGTGCCGTGGTCGCCTTCCTGACCCCGATCGGCCACCACGGCAACCTGCTGATCCTCGGCCCCGGTCAATACCGCTTCGGCGACTTCCTGCGCGTCGGCCTGCCATTGACCGTGCTGATCGCCCTGGTCAGCGCGTGGATGGCGCGCTGGCTGTGGCTGGGCGGCCCGCTGCTGCCGCATTTCGGATGAACTGAAAGGAGTTTGCGATGACGATCTTGGTCAGCCCACGCGTCCACGATCTCGGCGGTTTCCAGGTGCGGCGCGCCGTACCCAGCCTGCAGGCGCGCAGCGTCGGCCCGTTCGTGTTCGTCGACCACATGGGCCCGGCGTTGTTCGAACCCGGCCGCGGCATCGATGTCCGCCCGCATCCGCATATCGGCCTGGCCACGGTGACCTATCTATGGGCGGGGGCGATGCGGCATCGCGACACCCTGGGCAGCCTGCAGGACATCCTGCCCGGCGACGTCAACTGGATGACCGCCGGCCGCGGCATCGCCCATTCGGAACGCACCCCGCCCGAGCCGCGCGCGCATGGCTTCGCCATCCACGGCATGCAGACCTGGGTGGCGCTGCCGAAGTCCGACGAGGAAACCGCGCCATCCTTCCACCACCACCCGGCATCGACGCTACCCGCGCGCGACCACGCCGGCGCGCAACTGCGGGTGATCGCCGGACGCGGTTTCGGCATGGAATCGCCGGTGAAGGTGTTCGCCGATACGTTCAACGTGGCGGTCGATCTTGCGCCCGATGCCGAACTCGTGATCGAAGCCGAAGCCGAGGAACGCGCGCTGTACGTGCTGGAAGGCGAGGCGCAACTGGACGGCAGCGATATCCCGGAGAAACACCTGCTGGTGCTGGATCGAGGCGCGCGCCATGTGCTGCGCGCGAAAACGCCGCTGAAGGCGATGCTGTTCGGCGGTGAACCGCTGGACGGCCCGCGCCACCTGTGGTGGAACTTCGTGTCGTCCTCGAAGGAACGCATCGAACAGGCCAAGGCCGATTGGGACAGCGGCGCGTTCGGCCTGATTCCCGAGGACGATCAGGAACGGATTCCGCTACCGGATCGCTGAGCGCATTTCAGAACAATTCACCCTGTGGGGTGATCTTGCGTGGCGCCACGAACATATCCGTGCGCAATGGCGGCAACGACCCGAAACCGAGCCGGTTGCGAGTCTTGCCGAAACGCATCGCGATCAGCTCGGCGAACGGCCCCTGACCGCGCATGCGGCTACCGAACGCGCTGTCGTAATCCTTGCCGCCGCGCATCTGCCGGATCAGGCTCATCACGTGTTCGGCGCGCTCGGGATAGTGCAGGCGCAGCCATTCGCGCCAGACTTCCTTCAATTCATGCGGCAAGCGGAGCAGCACATAGCCAGCCGCGCGCGCACCGGCCTCGAATGCGGCTTCGAGGATATGTTCCAGGTGCTTGTCGGTGATCATCGGGATCACCGGTGCGACCAGCACACCAACCGGTACGCCCGCATCACGCAAGGCCGCGATCATCTTCAACCGCGTATGCGGCGCGGCGGCGCGCGGTTCCAGTTTCGATGACAACACGTTGTCCAGCGTGGTCACCGACACGAACGCACTGACCAACCCGTGTTGTGCCAATTGCGCCAACAGATCGATGTCGCGGGTGATCGCGCTGCCCTTGGTCACGATGCTGAGCGGATGCTTCGTTTCCAGCAACACTTCAAGGCAGGCGCGACTGATGCCGTGGTCGCGTTCGATCGGCTGCCAGCCATCGGTATTGATGCCGAGTGCGATCGGTGCCGGCACGTAACCGGGCTTCGCCAGCTCAGCGCGCAGCAACTCGGCGGCATTGGTCTTCGCGAACAGCTTCGTCTCGAAATCGAGGCCGGGCGAAAGATCGAGATAGGCGTGCGACGGCCGCGCGAAGCAATACACGCAGCCATGTTCGCAACCGCGATACGGATTGACCGATTGGCTGAAGCCGATATCCGGCGACTGGTTGCGGCTGATGATGCTGCGCGCGCGTTCGATGCTGACCGTGGTCCGCGGTTTCGGCGCCTCGGCCAGGTCTTCGTAAACCGAACCCCAGCCATCGTCCTCGCCGCGGAATTCGCGCTTCTCGAAACGTCCGGCCACGCGCGAAGCCGCACCGCGGCCCTTGGTCGGCCGCTCGGCCTTGCGCGCATCTACGGGTGGTTCGTCACGCGACATTTCCATCGCGGCACCCTACCCTGTCGTGGTCGCAACGCGCGCGACAACGCCCGTCCAATGGAGACCGAATGCACCCGTTGCTGCAGCTCTGGGAAGCCCTGTGGGCGATTCCGTACATCGGCCTATACCTGGGCCTGGGCTGGTTGGCGTACCTGCTGGGGCTGGGCATCTACATCGTGCTGCAGAAACGCGAGCCGGCGGCGACGATCAGCTGGCTGGTCAGCCTGGCCGCCCTGCCCTACATCGGCTTCCTGATCTACCACGTGTTCGGCCCGCAGAAGATCCGCCGCCACCGCCTGCGCCGCGCACGCACGCGGGTCGGGATGAAGGGCGAGATGCCGGTAGGCGGCGACGACGCGGTGGAGCTGGCCTTGCTTGGACAGGCGACCACCGGCCTGCCGCCGACCACGGCGACGCGCGTCGAACTGCTGGTCGATGGCGCGGCCACCTACGATGCCTTGATCGCGGCGATCCGCACCGCGCGCCACCACGTGCATCTCGAGTACTACATCTACACGCCGGATCGCAGCGGTACTGCGCTGCGCGATGCCTTGATCGAGCGAGCGCGCGCAGGCGTGAAGGTGCGACTGCTGCTGGACGCGGTCGGAAGCTCCAAATGCAATGACGCCTTCTTCGCCGAATTGCTGGCCGCCGGCGGCGAACTGGCCTGGTTCCATCCGATGCGTTTCGGCCAGGTATGGAAGCGGCCGTGGTTGAACCTGCGTACCCACCGCAAGATCGTGGTGGTCGATGGCCGCATCGGGTTCGCCGGCGGCATCAACATCACCGACGAGGAGAACGAACGCCTGCGCGCGGACGCTTACCGCGACCTGCATGTGCAGGTGGATGGCGATGCCGTGCGCGCGCTGCAGCTGGTCTTCGTCGAGGACTGGGCGTATGCCACCGGCAACCGCGATTTCATCGGCGACGTTGCCAGGGCGATGCCGCCACCTGAGCGCGGGCCGATCCCGACGCAGGTCATCACCTCCGGCCCGGATTCGGACTGGGAGGCGATCCACCGCCTGCATGTGGGCGCGATCCACGCGGCCAAGCGCCGGGTCTGGCTGGTCACGCCGTACTTCGTGCCCGGGGAGGCTGCGATGATGGCGCTGACTTCCGCTGCGCTCGGTGGCCTGGACGTGCGCCTGCTGGTGCCCAAGCAGAGCGACAGCAAGTTGGTCACCTTCGCCGCCCGCTCCTACTTCGATACCCTGCTCGCGGCCGGGGTCAAGGTCTACGAATATGGCCCGCGCATGCTGCACACCAAGGCCCTGCTGGTCGACGACGATCTCGCCCTGATCGGCAGCGCCAACTTCGACCATCGCAGCTTCCGCCTCAATTTCGAGATCTGCCTGCTGTTCCGCGATGCCGACGTGGCCGCCGACCTCGCGAAACTGATCGAGCGCGAATTCGCGAACGCGCCGCGCGCTCGCGACGACCGCGACCGCTCCTTCTGGCGCGCGCGCCTGCCGGAGGCGTTCGCACGGCTGCTGTCGCCCTTGCTCTGACGCATTCCTCGCCGCTTGCCAGCGGCGTACACTTTCCGCCATTCCCCGCCCGGAGCCGCCTGCATGCATTGGCTGTACCTCCTGCTCGCTCTCGCCGCGATGGCCGTCGCCATCAAGACCACCTCCAGCGGCCTGATGTTGCTGTGCATGCTGGCCTCCCTGGTGTTGCTGGTGCTGTGGCTGGCCGGCCTGTATTCGGCGCGCATGGCCGGCCGCAGCCGCGATCCCAGTGCGATGATCGATCCCGCCGAGCTTCGCCGACTGCGCGAACAAGCCGAGGCGCGCAAAGCGGCGAACAATCCGGAATCGCCCGCACCTTGAGCACCGCGCTCAGCGTCAACCTCAACAAGATCGCCGTGCTGCGCAATTCCCGCGGCGGTGGCGAGCCCGATGTCCTGCGCGCGGGCATCACCTGCCTGGACGCGGGCGCGCACGGCCTGACCGTGCATCCGCGCCCCGATGCACGCCACATCCGCGAGGACGATGTGCGTGCCTTGGCGGGCTTGTGCCGGCAGCGCGGCGTTGAGTTGAACATCGAAGGCAATCCGTTCGCCCCCCCCGCCCGGGTTATCCGGGACTACTTGCTCTTTGCGAAAGCACCCGCCCGGCGCAGGTCACCCTGGTGCCGGATGGCGATGGCCAACTGACATCCGACCACGGCTTCGATTTCAGCCGCGATGGCGGTGCGTTGCGCCCGCTGATCGCCGCCTTCAAGGCGCTCGATTGCCGGGTCAGCGTCTTCGTCGATGTCGGCGATCCGGATGTGGCGATCGCGGCCGGTTGTGGTGCTGATCGGGTCGAGCTCTATACCGGCCCGTTCGCCGAGGCCTATGCCGCTGGCGATGCCACGCAGGCACTGCAGGCCGCCGCTGCTACCGCGCGCCTGGCCCAATCGGCGGGTTTGGCGGTGAATGCCGGCCACGACCTCAACCAAGCCAACCTCGCGGCCTTCCTGGCTACGGTTCCGGACGTGCGCGAAGTCTCGATCGGGCACGCGCTGATCGGCGAAGCCCTGTACGCCGGCCTCGAGTCCACGGTGTGCGCTTACCGCCGCATCGTCGATGCCGCGGTAAGCGGCTGACGATCAGCGCCTGATCGCGATATCGCGGTAACCGGCCTCGCGCGCCGCGGCCAGCGCGAACGCGAATGCGCGATATTCCGCCTCGCCATTGCTGTCCAGCGAGAGAACGGCATCCGGTGCCTGCGCACGCTGCGCACGAAGCTCCGCGGCCAAGGTCGGCAGTTCAACCCGCACACCGTCCAGCAGCGCACTGCCATCGGCCTGCACTTGCAGCTGGACGGGTTCCGGTTTGGGATCCGCGCTGGGCGGAGCGACGCCTGGCAGGCTCAATGCAAGTGTGTCGCTGCGGATCGGCATGGTGACCATGAAGATCACCAGCAGCACCAGCATCACGTCGACCAGCGGGGTGATGTTGATGCCGGCCATCGCGCCTTGCGCGGGGCGGGTTGCGGTCGAAGCCGAAGCGAAGACGGACGCAGTCATGCGAACCTCCTTGCCGCGGGCGGAATGCCCGATTCCAAACTGCGCCGATCGCGCGCAATGGTCAAGTGCCCGCGTCTTTCGGATACAAAAAAACGCCGCCCTTGCGGGGCGGCGTCGTCATCCACGACGGGCTCCTTAGCGGAGCCTGAGTTGTCTTGTTCAGTTCTGCACGAAGCCGATCTTCACCATCTCAGCGTTCTTGGCGGCGGTGAGCACCTTGGCCAAGATGCCGTATTCGGCGGCTTCGTTGGTGTCGATCTGCAGTTCCGGCTGGTTGGTCGGATCGCGATCGACTTCGTTGCGCATCATCTGCTGCAGCGCGCTCACCGGAGTGGGCGTGTTGTTCCAGAACACCTGACCGGCGGCGTCGATGCGCAGTTCGATCGGATCCGGCGGTTCCTTCGGATTCTCCGGTGGCTTGTCCGTCTTCTGCGGCAGGTCGACATCGACCGGCACCGACTGGATCGGCATCGTCACCATGAAGATGATGAGCAGCACCAGCATCACGTCAACGAGCGGCGTGACATTGATGTCGGCCATCGCGCCACCGCCGGAATTGCTTGAAAATGCCATGGCGGTTCTCCTTACTGGCCTTTCTTCGGCGGCGTGGTCACGAAGCCGACCTTGGCGATGCCCTGGGCCTGCGCGATCTTCACCACGTCGTTGACCAGGCGATACGGCGTGGTCTTGTCTGCGCGGATATTCACCGGCGGCTGCGGGCTCTTCTGTGCCTCGACCGACAGCTCGCTTTCCAGCAGCTGCCGGGTCGCCGGCTCGTCGTTCCAGAACAAGGCGCCCGATTCGGTCACCGCGATGGTGACCGGCGGGATCTTCTTGTTCTCTTCCTTCTTGTCGACCACCGCTTCCGGCAGCTGCACCTTGACCCGGTGGTTCATCAGCGGGGTGGTGATCATGAAGATGATCAGCAGCACCAACATCACGTCCACGAGGGGCGTGACGTTGATCTCGGCCATGGGGCCGCCGCTGTCGTTACCGGAACTGAAGGCCATGGTGATGCTCCGTCAGGCTCGCTTCGATCAACGCTTGCCGGCGACTTCGCCGACGCGCGAGCCGGTGGCGAAGAAGTCGTGCAGGTCGTGCGCGAAGGTGTCGAACTGATTGTTGGTGACGCGGTTCAGGCGCACGAAGAAGTTGTACGCCAGCACCGCCGGGATCGCCGTGAACAGACCGATCGCGGTCATGATCAGGGCCTCGCCCACCGGACCTGCCACCGCGGAGATCGAGGCATCGCCGGACGCGCCGATCTTGATCAGGGCGCGATAGATGCCCCACACGGTGCCGAGCAGGCCGACGAACGGCGCGGTCGAACCGACAGTGGCGAGCACGGTCAAGCCATCTTCAAGACGCGAAGACTCGCGGGTCACCGCCTGGCGCAGGGCGCGGTCGACGAACTCAGAACGGTTCAGCGACTCGGCCAGACGCGAACCGTCATGGCGCTGGTGGTGGGCGGCGGCCTGGGCGGCGTCGAGGGCGATCTTGGAGAACGGCTCGGACTTCGGCTGTTCTTCCATGAAGCGGATCGCGTCCTGCGCGTTCGGGGTTTCCCAGAACGTGCCGGTCACCCGATCCGCGCGGCCGCGCAGGCGGCTGTTCTTCACCGCATTGATGATGATCCAGTACCAGGACATCAGCGACATCACCATCAGGGTGATGAAAACAACCCAACCGACGAAGTCGAGCTGGGTGATCAGATGGTCAAAGCCCATCTGCTGCAGCGCGGCGGCGTTGTTGCCTCCGGCGGCGGCAGGGGCGGCAGCAGTCGTTTCCTGCAACATACGCTTACCTTTGGGTGTCGTGGATGGAGTTTAGAAGTGGAACAAAATGAACGGATGGAACAGATATAACAAACGCAGCAATTAGTTCAGCTTGAAATCGACCGGGACGCGTACACGGCTGGCAACCTTTCGACCATCGCGCACTTCGGGGTTGAACCGCCAGCGCTTGGCGGCGGTGACCGCGGCACGATCCAGATTCCGATTCCCGCTGGACTTCTCAACCTCGACATCAAGGACAGCACCATTCGCGTCGATACTCACGATTAGGACTGTGGTGCCCTGAACGCCGCGGCGCTGCTCTTCTGGTGGATACCTAGGTGGATTCATCGCGCGCGAAGACGGGTCAACGCCCGAGCTGATGTCCGCGATCTGTGCCGGCGGGGCCGGCGGAGTCGGCGGTGGGGCGACGGTGTCGACCGCACGAGGCGTATCCAATACGACCGGCGGATCATCCGGCGGCGGCGGCACCGGGCTGGGCCTTGGCGGCGACAAGGTCTTCGGCGGGGTCAGCGGCTTGGGCTGATCCGGCGGCGGTGGCGGCGGCGGCGGCGGCGGCGGCGGCGGCTCGATGAAGGTGACGCTGACCACGTCATCTTCCTCGACGTCCTGCGCCGGCGGCGAAATCGGCGCCAGCAGCAGCAGCAAGGCTGCCACGTGAATGGCGATGGCGAAGCTGAGACCCACGATGCGCGGCCAGCTCAATCCGCCTTCGCGGTTTTCTTCGCTCTTCTCGATTTGGGCGAGATCTTGGATCTGGGCGGGGTCTAGCGTCATGCGCAAGGCTCTGGTGTGGGAAGCCCCGGACGCGCTGCGCCGGGGCGACAACATGTGGCCCGGGGGCCGCAGGAACCACCTAGTCTATACCAATCCCCTGCGCTTGTTCCAAGCGGTGGATTCGTGCAGACCCGAAAGTGGGGTGCAGTTCTCAACGGGCAAGGATCCTCTTGGCGTCTTCGGGCTTCTTGACACCCTTGTCCAATGCTTTCTGGGCAGCGGCCTTCGCTTCTGCCTTCTTGCCGCTGTATTCAAGCACCTTCGCCAGGTTGAGGTAGGCCTCGCCATCGGCTGCCATCGGCGCGGCTTTGCCATACAGCTCGGTCGCCAATGCGATCTTGTCGTCGACATAGGCGTTTTGCGCCAGTACCTGATAGTCGCGCGCCAGATCGGGCCCGGCCTGCAGGATCCCTTTGCTCAGGCCCTCCTCGATCACCTTCTTCGCATCGTCCCAACGCTGTGCGTTTATGTAACCCACATACAGCGCACGTAGTTCGCGGCTTTCGCTCAACATGCCGCGCTTGTATGCGTCCTCCAGCAGCACGTTGGCTTGATCGGGCTTGTCGGCACCCTGCAGCGCAGCGACCGCGTTCATCAAGGTGCGCTTATCGGCCGGGTTCTTGGCGACCAGATCTTGGTAGATCGCAGCCGCTTCTTCATTGCGACCAAGGTTCGCGAGGACACTCGCGCGGAATCCGGCATGTTTCGGATCAACGGACTTGGTCTCGGCCAGGAAGCGATCCATGGTAGCCAGCGCTTCAGCGTATTTTTCGTTGCCGTACTGGATCACCGCCAGGTTGTACATCGTGTTGTAGTGACTGTCGTTGTCCAAACCGTTTGCATCGACCGCTTTCTTGAAGTAGTCAGCGGCCTTGGCCTGGTCGTCCATGTCGGCGGCGGCAGCACCCGCCATCGAGTAAGCGAAAGATTTGTCATAGGCACCAGCCGTCGGCATTGCCGCGATCTGTTCGGCCTTCGCAATCACGCCAGCCATGTCCTGTTTTTCGTAAAGCTCCTGCATCGCCTGCAGGTCCTTGACGGTCTTGCCGTTCGCCTTGGCCTCGGGAGAGACGCGGGTCGCATTCGGGTAAATCGCCGGCTTCTGCTCAGCTTGCTTCGCCTCCTCCTTCTTGCCCTTGCCAAGCTCGGCCATTCGCTTGGCACGCTGTTCGCGCATGGAGGGCGAGGTATTCTCCTGCTCCGCCTGAACGGCAGGTGCGAGCGTGGCGAGTGCCAACGCAGTGGTCAGGGCGACGACAAATGGCGGACATTGGGCAAAGCGGGTCATGGGTCACCTCGAAGCGATGTCATTGGTTCCGCCATCATGCGGCGGGGGTCGCACCGTAGCAGAAAGCAGATCGTTTGAACCGTGCCGAAATCATGCCGGCAACTCATTCAGTCACTGGCAATGTGGGGTGTGACCGGCCTTGCGTGCCGCCTGCATCGTCGGCAGCAGGCCGTCGGCGCGGGCCTGCAGCTCGCGCAGGCGTGAGGCCGGATCCGGATGGGTGGACAGCCATTGCGGCGGCCGCGAGCCGCTGGCGGCAGCCATGTTCTGCCACAAGGCCACGGCGCCGCGCGGGTCGAATCCGGCCTTGGCCATCAACTGCTGGCCGACGACGTCCGCTTCGCCTTCTTGGACGCGGGAATTGGGTAGCAGCAGACCTGCCTGGGCGGCGATGCTGCCGCCCTGAGCCACCGCACTGCCGACCCCTTCGCCGTAGCGGGCGCCAGCGAGCGACGACAGCACCTGCAAGGCGCCCGACGCCCCCATCTGGCGGGTGATGCGTTCGTTGTGGTGGTGCGCGATCACGTGCCCGATTTCATGCGAAATCACCCCAGCCAACTCGTCCTGGTTTCTGGCGACTTTGAAGATGCCGGTGTACACGCCGACCTTGCCACCCGGCAGTGCGAAAGCGTTGGTTTCCGGATTCTCGAACAGGGCGACCTCCCAGTTCAGTCGTTGCCAGTCGGGCGGCAATTGGCGAACCAGGCTGGTCACCACGCAACGTACGTACGCGGTCTGTCGACCATCCTTTGATTGCGGGGTCTGCTGCTTGGCCTGGGCAAAGGCCTGCTCGCCGAGTTGCGCCAATTGTGCTTCGGAGACGCCGCCCACGACCTGCGTGCGCCCGGTCGGTGACGTGGTGGTGGCGCAGGCAGAGACGGCGGTGGCGATCGCCATGCTGAGCAACAGGGCCTTGGCTTTCATCGTGGCGATCCTTCGGGGAATGACGCCCATATGTAATGTGCCAAACCTGAAGATCGCGTCAAGCTGCGCTGCGGCAGCCGTGCTCTTGGTTCACACGTCGAGGTTGGCCACCTTGAGCGCATTGTCCTCGATGAACTCGCGGCGCGGCTCCACCACATCGCCCATCAGGGTGCTGAAGATCGCGTCGGCGGCGACCGCGTCCTCGATCCGCACTTGTAGCAGGCGGCGGGTATCCGGATTCACCGTGGTATCCCACAGCTGCTCCGGGTTCATTTCGCCGAGGCCCTTGAAGCGCTGGATCTGGCGGCCCTTCTTGGCCTCCTCCAGCAACCAGGCCTGCGCATCGGCGAAGCTGACCACCGGCGCGGCGCGATTGCCGCGCTGGATCTGCGCGCCATCGCGAATCAGCCCGTGCAGCACCGCGGCGGCTTCGCGCAGCGGCTTTAATTCGCCGTGCTCGAAACTGGACAGCGGCAGCACCTGGGTCAGTTCCTCGCCCATGTGCAGGCGGGTGATCAACAACGCCGACGGGCGCGATTCGTTCGCCGGCTGCAGGGTGAGCGTGTAGCGCGGCTTGCCGAGGCCGGTGCGGTTGAGCTTGGCGGCCAGCGCCTCGAGTTCGTGCGCTTCGTCAGTGTGTTCGGCCAACGATGCCGCATCCAGTGGAGTGAAGTCGATCAGCGACTCCAGCACGATCGGGTCGAAGCGGTGCGCATTGCGGGCGATCGCGCCGCGCGCATTGGCGAACGCCAGCAGCAACTGCTCCAGCGCCGCACCTTCGATACCCGGTTCGCCGGCGGCGGGAATCAGCTGCGCGCCATCGACCGCGTTGTTGGCGAGGTAGGCGTCCAGCGCCGCATCGTCCTTCAGGTACAGCTCGTTCTTGCCCTGCTTGATCTTGTACAGCGGCGGCAGGCCGATGTAGATGTGGCCGCGCTCGATCAGCTCCGGCATCTGCCGGTAGAAGAAGGTCAGCAGCAGGGTGCGGATGTGCGAACCGTCGACGTCGGCGTCGGTCATCAGGATGATGCGGTGGTAGCGCAGCTTGTCCGGGTTGTACTCGTCCTTGCCGATGCCGGTGCCCAGCGCAGTGATCAGCGTACCGACTTCGGCGCTGGCCAGCATGCGGTCGAAACGCGCGCGTTCGACATTGAGAATCTTGCCCTTCAGCGGCAGGATCGCCTGGGTCTTGCGGTTGCGGCCCTGCTTGGCCGAGCCACCCGCCGAATCGCCCTCGACGATGAACAGTTCCGACAGCGCCGGGTCTTTTTCCTGGCAGTCGGCCAGCTTGCCGGGCAGGCCGGCGATATCCAGTGCGCCCTTGCGGCGGGTCAGGTCGCGGGCCTTGCGCGCGGCTTCGCGGGCGCGGGCGGCATCGACGATCTTGCCGGCGATCGCCCTCGCCTCGTTCGGATTTTCCTGCAGGAATTCCTCGAGCTTGGCGCCGAACACCGCCTCGACCACCGGACGCACCGGTTCGGTGACCAGTTTTTCCTTGGTCTGCGAGGAAAAGCCCGGATCCGGCACCTTCACCGACAGCACCGCGATCATGCCTTCGCGCATGTCGTCGCCCGACAGCGAGATCTTGGCCTGCTTGGCGATGCCGCTCTGCTCGATGTAGCGGGTCAGGGTGCGGGTCAGCGCCGCACGGAAGCCGGTCAGGTGGGTACCGCCGTCTTTCTGCGGGATGTTGTTGGTGAAGCAGTACATCGTTTCCTGGTAGGAATCGCTCCACTGGACGGCACAATCGACGACGATGTCATCCTGTTCGCCGGAGATCGAGATCACATTGGGGTGCAGCGGGGTCTTTAGCTGGGCCAGGTGCTCGACGAAGCTGCGGATGCCGCCTTCGTACTGGAACAGGTCGTGCCGCCCTTCCAGGCGCTCGTCGATCAATTCGATCTTGACGCCCGAATTGAGGAACGAGAGCTCGCGCAGGCGACGTGCCAAGATGTCGTAGTGGAATTCGACGTTGTCGTTGAACGCCACCGCCGACGGCCAGAAGCGCACTTCGGTACCGCGCTTGTCGGACGCCTCGAGTTGCTTGAGCGGATACACCGGCTCGCCGTGGCGATATTCCTGCTGGTAGTGGTGGCCATCGCGCCAGATGTCGAGGAGGAGTTTCTCCGACAGTGCATTGACCACCGACACGCCCACGCCGTGCAGGCCGCCGGAGACCTTGTAGCTGTTGTCGTCGAACTTGCCGCCGGCGTGCAGCACTGTCATCACCACCTCGGCGGCGGAGACGTCGCGCCCCTGCTTCTCGCTTTCCTTGGCGTGGCGCCCGACCGGGATGCCGCGACCGTTGTCCCACACCGAAACCGACCCGTCGTCATGGATGGTGACGCGCACAGCATCGGCATGGCCGGCCAACGCCTCGTCCACGCCGTTGTCGACGACCTCGAACACCATGTGGTGCAGGCCGGAGCCGTCGTTGACGTTGCCGATATACATGCCCGGACGCTTGCGGACGGCCTCCAGGCCTTCCAGCGCGGTGATGCTGTTGGCGTCGTAGGTCCCGTTGTTCGCCGGGGTTTTGGAAACGGTGGTTTCGGGCGCTTGGCCCGTGGTGGACTCGTGCTGCGACATCGGCGCGTTAGGCTCCCGCGGCGTGCAGGCGGTAGTCATGCACGCCGAGACACATTAGCTATAGGAACCCACAGTATAGCAATCGCCGCCCAGCAGCGCCTGTCTGGCCGTTCATCCAGCCGGCGTGACTGCCCCATGTTCCACGTGGAACATGGCAACAGGCAGATCAAGCTCCCGCAACACCAGCGGTGCCTCGGTGCCGGTCACGAAAACCTGCGCACCACTGGCATGCAAGGCTTGCAACACCCGGCGCTGATGGTGGCGATCGAGTTCCGAGGCCAGATCGTCCAGCTGCAGCACCGGCCAATGGCCATCCTGCATGGCGAGATACGAGGCCTGCGCCAACAACAACGCCAGCGCGGCCAGCTTGGCCTGGCCGCGCGACAGGCCGTCGCGCCCTGGCAGATCCCGCAGCTGCAGACGCAAATCGGCCCGATGCGGCCCCACCGAGGTGTGGCCCTGCACCAAATCCCGATCCCGTGCCAGCAGCAGCGCATCGACCAGCGACACCTCCTGCCGCTTCCAGCCGGGATTTAGCCCCAGCTGCCCTGCGCCCGCTGCTGGCAACAACGCCTCGATCATCGCATCCAGATGCGGTTGCAAGCGCGCCACATGGGCTTCACGTTGCGTCGTCAACGCCTCGCCGGCCTGGGCCAGCTCATGCTCCCAGGCATCCAGCTGGGAAACCGCGCGGCGTTGGCGCAGCAGGGCATTGCGTTGTTTCAACGCACGGGCGTGCCGACGCCACTGCAGCAGGAAGTCGCCGCCACGGTCGGCACGTTCCACGTGGAACAACCCCCAGTCGAGGTAACGACGACGGCCTTCACTCGGGCCATCGATCAAGGCGTGACTGCCGGGTTCAAAACTGACCACCGCCAGCGCCTCGCAGAGTTCGCCCAGATGGGCCACCGACGCACCATCCAGCCGCGCCTCCCAATTGCCGCCGGAATGGCGAAGACCGGCGCGATGTTGCGTCTTCGTCGCCCCCGCCGACCATTCGGCATAGACGCTGAGCGCTGGATCATCGTGTCGAATCAGGCCGTCTCGCACACGTCCGCGGAAGCTGCGGCCGTGTGCGAGCAGATGTAGCGCTTCCAGCAAGCTGGTCTTGCCGCTGCCGTTGTCGCCGGTGATCAGGTTGAAGCCCGGTTGCGGCCGTAGTTCGACATCGGCGAAACGCCGGAACGATTGCAATTGGAGGCGACGGATCAGCATTCAGGGGTTTCGGCCATAAAACGGCAACGCCCGGCCGAAGCCGGGCGCTGTGGATGTTCCACGTGGAACACGCCTGCGGTCACAGGCGCAGCGGCATCACCACGTGGCGAGCGTGCTGGTTGTCGGCACCGCGTACCAGAGCGGAGGAATTGGCATCGCGCAGCTGCATCACCACGAACTCATCGCGCAGGGCGGACAGGGCATCCAGCAGGTAATTGACGTTGAAGCCGATCGCCAGCGCATCCACATGAGTATCGGCTTCGACTTCTTCCTGCGCCTCTTCCTGTTCCGGATTGTGCGCGCTGATCTTCAGCTGACCCGGCGAGACCTCGACGCGCACGCCGCGGTACTTCTCGTTGGACAGGATCGAGGCACGCTGCAAGGCGGCACGCAGGACTTCGCGGTCGATCTTGACCTCGCGGTCGGCACCGATCGGGATCACCGCTTCGTAATCCGGGAACTTGCCGTCGATCAGCTTGCTGGTGAAGGTGACATCGTCGCGCTTGACCCGGATGTGATTGCGGCCCAGTTCCAGTTCCAGGATGCGGTCGCCGCCTTCCAGCAGGCGCTGCAGTTCCTGCACCCCCTTGCGCGGGACGATGATCTGGCGCTTGCTGCCACTGCCGCCATCCAGTGCGGCTTCACACAGGGCCAGACGATGGCCGTCGGTTGCCACGCAGCGCAGGGTCGCATCGCGCAGGTCGAACAACAGGCCATTGAGGTAATAGCGCACGTCCTGCTGGGCCATGGCGAACGCGGTGCGCTCGATCAGTTCCTTCAACGCGGCTTCGGGTACCGACACGCGTTCGGTGGCTTCGACTTCATCCACCGAGGGGAAATCGTTGGCCGGCAGGCTGGCCAGGCTGAAGCGGCTACGGCCGGCCTGCACGGTGACCTTGTCGCCGGATTGGCTGACGGTGACCTTGCTGCCATCGGGCAGGGCACGCACGATTTCGAACAACTTGCGTGCCGGGATGGTGATCTCGCCGTCTTGGGCATCATCGACTGCGGTGCGCGCCACCATTTCGACTTCAAGATCGGTGCCGGTCAGCGACAGCTGTCCGTCGCGCACCTTGGCCAGCAGGTTGGCAAGCACCGGCAGAGTTTGCCGGCGTTCGACCACGTTGACCACTTGCGCCAGCGGCTTCAGCAGGACTTCGCGTTGCAGGGAGAACCGCATGTTGACCCCTAAGTTTCCGATGCGTGGAGGCCGGTCTGGGCGTGCTGTCCGGCTCTTGAAGAAATGGATAAATCTAAAAAGCAGGTAGAGATAGTAGAGCTAAAAGTACGGGAAAACAAAGATAAGTATTTGTTTTACAAGATTTTTTTTGGAATAAAACCGGGTGGACAAACACCCTGCGACTTGCGGATAACGTGTGGATAACTGCGGTGTCCGGGGTTGGCTTCGTGGTTATCCACAACTTGTCCCGGACTTGTCACGACGTTTGTTTACTCGCTGAGCTTGCGGATCAGTTTTTCCCAGTCCTCGTGCAGCTTGCCGTCGCTTTCCATCAGGTGACGAATCTGCCGGCAAGCGTGCAGGACGGTGGTGTGGTCGCGGCCATCGAACGCATCGCCGATTTCCGGCAGGCTGTGTTCGGTCAATTCCTTGGCCAAGGCCATCGCCATCTGCCGCGGGCGCGCCAGCGAACGGGTTCGCTTCTTCCCCAACATCTCCCTCAGTTGCAGGCCGTAGTAGTCTGCCACGACCTTCTGGATATTGGCGATGCTGATCGCCTGCTGCTGTGCGCGCAGCAGGTCGCGCAAGGTTTCCTGGGCGAATTCCACGGTCAGCGCGCGGCCCGCGAAGCCGGCTTCGGCCACCAGTTTGTTGATCGCGCCTTCCAGCTCGCGCACGTTGCTGCGCATCTTCTTGGCGATCAGTTGAGCGACTTCCGCCGGCACTTCGGTGCCGCGTTCGCGGGCCTTGGCCAGCACGATCTGCGCGCGGGTCTCGAAATCCGGCGGATCGATCGCCACCGACAGGCCCCAACCCAAGCGTGATTTCAGCCGCGGCTCCAGGCCTTCGACCTCACGCGGGTAGCGATCGCAGGTGAGGATGATCTGCTGGCGGCCGTCGAACAGCGCGTTGAAGGTGTGGAAGAACTCTTCTTGGGTGCGGTCCTTGCCGGCGAAAAACTGGATGTCATCGATCAGCAAGGCGTCGATGCCGACGAACTGGCGCTTGAACGCCTCCATGCCGCCGCTGGTCTTGTCATAGAGCGCCTTGGTGAAGGCATTCATGAACTGCTCGGAACGCAGGTACATGACCTTGGCCGCTGGGTTGGCCGCCCGCATCTGGTTGCCGGCGGCGAACATCAGGTGGGTCTTGCCAAGGCCGGTGCCGCCGTACAGCAGCAGTGGGTTGTGGGCGCGGTCGCCGGGCTTGAGCGCGGCCTGCCAGGCGGCGGCGCGCCCCAATTGGTTGCTGCGGCCTTCGACGAAATTGTCGAAGGTGTAATGAGTATCGACATTGCCCTGGAATGGTTCGACCGGCGTTGCCGCCACACGCGCGCCGACGATGGTGCTGGCGACGGGTTCGATCCGGCGCAGGGTGCCGATGTCCAGGCTAACCTCGGCCTCGCCGTAATGCGCGGCCAGCTCGCGAATGCGCGGCAGGTAGTGGCTGCGGACTTCCTCCATCACGAAGGCATTCGGCGCGTACAGCACCAGCTGGCGGTCACGGCGGTCGGCTTGCAGCGGTTTCAGCCAGGTGCGCACGTCCTCCAGCGGCAGTTCGGCTTCGAGGCGTTGCAGGCAGCGGGGCCAGACATCCATGGCGGGCGAATACTCTTGGGGAAGCGCGGTCGACGGCACCACCGGCGCCGACCGGCCGCCTGTGGATAACATCGGGGAAGCGGCAGCGTATCACCGCCCATCGCAGGCGGCCACGTGCACGTGCACTCGACGAGGCCTTGGTTTTATTGCAGTGCAGCGCTTGACCGGCGAACAGGTCGCAGCTAAGCTTCCGAATCTTTTCCGCCGAAATAACGCAGACCCGCCATGGCGACCAAGCGCACTTACCAACCCAGCAACCTGAAGCGCAAGCGCGACCACGGCTTCCGTGCCCGCATGGCGACCGCCGACGGCCGCAAGATCCTCGCGCGTCGTCGTGCGAAGGGCCGCAGCCGCCTGACCGTCTGACCCGCGTCCGGCCCTGGCGCCGGATCTGCGCGTGAGCTCCAAGTCGCAAGCCTCGATACCGACATCCACGCAGGATGTCGGTTTTGTCGTGTCCGCCGATTTTCCGGCGACTGCGCGCGTGCGTGCGAAAGTCGAATTCGACCGCGTGTTCGAGGCAGGCAAGCGCACCGCGGAACCCTTGTTGGCGCTGCACCGCCTGGACGATGGCGCGCCGCCGCGACTGGGCTTGGCGGTGTCGCGCAAAGTCGATCCGCATGCGGTCGGCCGCAACCGGATCAAGCGCGTGCTGCGCGATGCATTCCGTAAACTGCGCTCCCGGCTTGGGCCTGGTGCCTACGTAATCGTGGCCCGCCCCGCGGCGGCGCAGGCAGACAATCTGGCCCTGCGCGCGGCCTTCCTGCGCGTGCTGCAGCGCGCCGGCGCGTTGCCCCCACTGGCTGCGGCCGGCACAATGCCGCCCGCACACCTCTCCCATTCCCCCTGATGCGCCGCGCCCCGCGCCGGCCGAGCCTGCCTGTCCGATGACCCAGACCCGTACTTTCCTGTTGTTCGCCTGGTTGATGGTGGCGGCCCTGTTGTGGATGGAGTGGAACAAAGAGAAGCAGCCGCAGCCCGCACCTGCGGTGGCGACGGCCCAGTCCGCGGTGCCCTCGGCGAACGCTGCAGGCGCAGTTCCCTCCGCAAGCGTGCCGGGCGGTGCCGCAGCGCCGGCGCTCTCCGCCACGCCGGCGGCGGCACCGAGCATCACTCTGAAGAACGATCTGCTGAGCCTGCAGCTGGATGGCCGCAGCGTCACCGGCGCGCAGCTGCTGCACTATCCGCAGACCCGTGCGGCCGGCAGCCCGCCGGTGGTGCTGTTCGATGCCGACCCGATGCATTTCTTCGCCGCCCGCAGCGGCTGGACGGCGTTGAACGGTGGTGTCGAGCCGGTCTTCCAGCCCGAGGATGGTGTGCACGAGGCGGTGCTTGCCGATGGTGCGAAGGAGGTGAGCGCACGCTTCATCGCCACGACCGCACAGGGCCTGCAGATTCGCCGCACCTACAGCCTGCCGCGCGGCAGCTATGCGCTCAATGTGCGCGATGAACTCGCCAATACCGGCAGTGCGCCGTGGTCTGGTCTGGTCTATCGCCAGCTGCTGCGCAACCCGCCGGTGGCAAAACGCGGCATGACCAATCCGGAAGCGTTCAGCCTGAGTGGCGCGGCCTGGTGGAGCCCGGAAGACAAGTACAAGAAGCGCAAGTACCCGAATTTCGTCGACGATGGTCCGCTCGACCAGCAGGTCACCGGCGGCTGGGTCGCGCTGTCGCAGCATTATTTCCTGACCGCTTGGGTGCCGCAGAAGGACCAGGGCGCGCTGTTCTCGCTGGGCGTGAATGGCGCAGTTCACTCGATCGAGGCGCGTGGCCCGCAGATCGCGCTGGCTCCGGGTCAGCGTTTCAGCAGCGATGCCACCCTGTGGGTCGGCCCGAAGCTGGCCGACCAGCTGGAGAAGGTCGCGCCCGGGCTGGAGCGGGCGATGGACTACGGTCTTTTCACCGTGCTCTCGCAACCGATCCACTGGCTGCTGACCCAACTGCACAAGTTCACCCACAACTGGGGCTGGGCGATCGTGCTGCTGGTGGTGCTGATCAAGCTGGCGCTGTATCCGCTGTCCGCCGCGCAATACAAGTCGATGGCGAAGATGCGCAAGTTCCAGCCGCGCATCGAGCAGCTCAAGGAACGCTACGGCGACGACAAGCAGAAGTTCCAGATGGCGATGCTGGAGCTGTACAAGAAGGAAAAGATCAACCCGGCCGGCGGCTGCCTGCCGATCCTGATCCAGATGCCGGTGTTCCTGGCGCTGTATTACGTGCTGCTGGAGGCAGTGGAATTGCGCCAGGCGCCGTGGATCCTGGGCTGGGTGAACGACCTGACCGCGCAGGATCCGTTCTTCATTCTGCCCATCGTCAACGGTGCGGTCATGTTCCTGACCCAGCGGATGACGCCGATGGTCGGCATGGATCCGATGCAGAAGAAGATGATGCAGATGATGCCGCTGGTGATGGCGGTGATGTTCGCCTTCTTCCCGGCCGGCCTGGTGCTGTACTGGGTGACCAACGGCACGCTGGGCATGCTGCAGCAGTGGTGGAACACCAAACGCTACGCGGAAGTGCCTGCCAAGGCGTGATCCGCCCGCAAGCCTGACGAAGCCCGCCGCAAGGCGGGCTTCGTGTATCTGAGATCATGCACGCATGAGCGAGGCCGTTACCGACACCATCGTCGCCATCGCCACCGCCTCCGGAACGGGCGGCGTCGGCATCGTGCGCCTGTCCGGGCCGCAGGCGAAATCGATCGCCGAAAGTGTCATCGGACAATCGCTGAAACCGCGCATAGCGCAGTACGCGCGCTTCGTCGATGCGGCCGGCGAGACCATCGATGACGGCATCGTCCTGTATTTCGCCGCGCCCGCGAGCTTCACCGGCGAGGACGTGGTCGAACTGCAGGCGCACGGCAGCCCGGTCGTGCTGCAGCAGCTGGTCGCGCGCTGCATTGGGTTGGGTGCGCGGCAGGCGCGTGCCGGCGAATTCAGCGAACGCGCCTTCCTCAACGGCAAACTCGACCTGGTGCAGGCCGAAGCCATCGCCGACCTGATCGCCGCCGCCGATGCGCAGGCGGCGCGTGCGGCGCGGCGTTCGCTGGATGGCGCGTTCTCGCAACGCGTCGATGCCTTGATGGACAGCGTGCTGGCGATCCGCATCCACGTGGAAGCCGCCATCGATTTCGCCGACGAGTCGCTGGACACGCTGGGCGGCGCCGCACTGCGTCGCAAACTCGATGCCGCCATCGAACAGTTGTCGCAGTTGCAGCGCGAGGCCGAACGTGGCCGCAAGCTGCGCGACGGCCTGCACGTGGTGCTGCTGGGCCCGCCCAATGCCGGCAAGAGTTCATTGCTCAACGCGCTGGCCGGCAGCGAGCGCGCCATCGTCACCGACATCGCCGGCACCACCCGCGACCTGCTGCGCGAAACCATCCGTCTCGATGGGGTGGAGCTGACCCTGGTCGATACCGCCGGCTTGCGCACCGCCGGCGATGCGATCGAAGCCGAGGGCATCCGTCGCGCGCATGCCGAAGTGGTGCGTGCCGACCTGGCGTTGGCGGTGCTGGATGCGCGCGAGCCGCAGGCCGGCCGCGCGGCGGTGGCCGAAGGCCTCGCTGAGGCGCCACGGGTGTTGTGGTTGTACAACAAGGTCGATCTGCTAGCATCGGCGCCCCACGTGGCCGATGCGGACGGCATCGCGATTTCGGCAAAGACCGGGCAAGGCCTGGAAGAACTACATCGCCGCCTGCTGGCGCTATCTGGTGCCGGCGATGCGGGCGAGGGCGCATTCACTGCGCGGGCACGCCATGTGGAGGCGTTGGTACTGGCCGGCAAACAGCTGCAACGCGCAACCCAGGAATTGACGCTGGAGCGGCTGGAACTGGCGGCGGACGCGTTGGCGCAGGCGCATTCAGCCCTGGGTGAAATTGGCGGCCGGCTCAGCGCCGACGGTCTACTCGGTCACATTTTCGGCAGTTTCTGCATCGGTAAATAGAGCGCGGCGGTATCCGCGCTTGACAAATGGGCGCTACTGTCGCGTGCTATCGACGGGTGCGTTTGCATCAAATGGGGATTTGGATCATGTCAGCTATCAACAAGATGCGCCGCGGCATCGCGCCGTTGGCGCTCGCCGTGGCGGTGGCCTGCGCATTGGGCGCGTGCAAGAAGGAAGAAGCGGCCGCCGATGCGGGGGCGACCGCGGTGCAACAAGCGCCGGCACCCACGCCGGAATCGGTGGTGTCGGCGACGGTCGCGGCGATGACGCCGGATCAGCTGCGCAGCGAGGCCTCCAAGGCCTACGGCGAAAACCGCCTGTATGCGCCCGCCGGCAACAATGCGATGGAGTACTACCTGGCCCTGCGCGACAAGCAGCCGGCTGACGCCAGCGCCTCCAGCGCGCTGACCGACTTGATGCCGATGACGGTCATTGCCACGGAACAGAGCATCGCCCGCGAGGATTTTGCCGAGGCCAAGCGCCTGGCCGCGCTGATCGAGAAAGCCGATGCCAAACATCCGGCCTTGTCGCGCCTGAAGACAAGCATCGCAAGCAGCGAGACCGCGGTTGCCGCACGCGTGGCGAACCAGAAGCTCAGCGCCGAGGAAGAAGCCAAGCGCCAGGCCGAGCTGCTCAAGAAGCGCGAAGAGGACCAGCGCAAGCAGCAGGAACAGCAGAAGCAGCAGGCCGCCGCTGCGGCACAGACGCCGGCAGCGCCCACGGCGGCGCAACAACAGGCGGCCGCCGCAGAAGCCGAACGCCAGCGCGTGGCGGCGGCGGAAGCCGAGCGTCAGCGTGCAGCAGCCGCGGAAGCCGAACGTCAACGCGCCGCGGCCGCCGCGGCACAACCGGCCGCCGCGCCGGCGCGTGCGGCATCGAACGAATTGCGCGCCATCAGCAACCCGGGCCCACGCTATCCGCAGGCCGCGCAGCGCGCCGGTGCCGCCGGCAGCGTCCAGGTCGAGTTCACTGTCAACACCGACGGCAGCGTGGGGAACGTCCGTGCGGTGAGCAGCGATGGCCCGCGCCAGTTCCAGCGCGAGTTCGAGCGCGAGGCCCTGGCGGCTGTGAAGCGCTGGCGCTTCCAGCCGGTGGGCGAGGCCACCACCACCCGCCGCACGATCAGCTTCCAGCAGTAAGCGCTGCAGCATCGCAAACGAAAAAGCCCGGCTTGTGCCGGGCTTTTTCTTGCCTGCGTGCCGACGATCTCAGGACGAGATCGCCAGCTTCTCCTGCTTGTAGCGCCATACCGCCACGGCCCACAGCACAGCCGCCAGCGCGAACGAGGCCAACAGGTACAGCCCCCACTGCTGCATCGACGCACCTTCGCCACGGGTGATCTTCTGGATCAGCTGGTTCTGCGACAGGAACGGCACCGCGTACTGCCACAGCGCGGTGTCCTTGATCGGATACGCCATCAACGCGTACAGCGGCAGCATGGGCAGCATCATCAGCCACATCATGTGGCTCTGCGCTTCCTTCATGCTCTTGGCGCCGGCCGCGAGCGCGGTGATCAACGCGGTGCCGATCAACACCAGCGGCAGCAGGGTCAGCAGCAGCTTGCCCATCGCCATGAAGCTCACGTCCATCTGGCTGCCGATGCCGCTGGCGAAGGTGGCGGTGATCTTGAACGACAACAGGATCAGCAGCATCGACAGCAAACCCAGCAACACCGCCGACAGCATCTTGCCGCCTACCAACGCTGCGCGCGAGACCGGGTTGGCCAGCAGCGGTTCCAGCGTTTGCCGCTCGCGTTCGCCGGCGGTGGTGTCCATCGCGAGGTGTGCGCCGCCGATGAAGGCGAAGATGGTCAGGATCAGCGGCAGCAATGCGGCCATGAACGAACTTTTCTTCGCTTCCGGCGTGGCCATGTCGCGCGTGCCCACGTTCAGCGGTGCGGCGATCGCGGGATTGATGCCGCGCACCATCAGGCGCAGTGCGCCAACACCCTGGCTGTAGCGTTCCAGCACCTTGTTGACGCGTGCCACCGCCACGTCCGCGTTGCGGCGGGTGGTATCGGTCACCACGTCGACCTTGGCCGGCTTGCCGGTCCGCCAGTCCTCGGCGAATTGGTCGTCGATGACCAGTGCCAGGTCTTCCTGTTGTGCCCGTACGCGGGCCTCGATGTCCTTCGGCGCAGGCTTGGCGTCGATGCCGTAGGTCCGCAGGAAACCGACCAGGTTGGGCGCGCGTTCCATGCCCACCACCGGTAGCGTCAGGTTCTTTTCCAGCTGGGTTTCGGTGCGCATCTCGGTCAACTTGCCAAGGCCGAGGAAGATCAGCGGGTACAGCAGGGGTGCGACCAGCAGGCTGAGCAGGAAGGTGCGGCGGTCGCGGAAGAAGTCCAGCCATTCCTTGCGGGTGACCTGCAACATGCTGCCGAAGAAGGACGTCTTGTTCATGCGTGCAGGCCCTCGTCGCTGCCGATCAATTTCACGAAAGCGTCCTCGAGGTTGCTCTCGCCGCTGGCGGCGCGCAGTTCCTCCGGGGTGCCTTCGGCGCTGACCTTGCCGTGGGAAATGATCACGATGCGGTCGCACAGCGCGGCGACCTCTTGCATGATGTGGCTGGAGAAGATCACGCAGCGGCCTTCGGCGCGCAGGTCCTTGAGGAAGCCGCGCAATCCGCGCGTGGTCATCACGTCCAGGCCGTTGGTGGGTTCGTCCAGGATCACGTTGCGCGGATCGTGGATCAGCGCGCGGGCGATCGCGGTCTTGGTGCGCTGGCCCTGGCTGAAGCCCTCGGTGGCACGGTCGAGGAAATCCTCCATCTGCAGCGCCTCCGCCAGCTTCGCGGTGCGCTGCGCGATGGCGTCGGCGGACATGCCGTGCAGCTGGCCGAAGTAGGCGATGTTCTCGCGCGCGGTCAGGCGCTTGTACACGCCGCGTGCATCCGGCAGCACGCCCAGGTTGCGGCGCACGCGTTCGGGATCGGCGGCGACATCGGTGCCGTCGACCAGTACGCGGCCGGTTTCCGGTGTCATCAGGGTGTACAGCATGCGCAGGGTGGTGGTCTTGCCGGCGCCGTTGGGGCCCAGCAGGCCGGTGATCTGGCCGTCTTGGGCGGTGAAGCCCACGTCGTCCACCGCGATCACGCGGTTCTTGTCCTTCCCGCGTCCGGGGAAGGTCTTGCGGAGGTGTTCTGCGACGATCATCGGATCAATCCTTGGAAGAGTGCCGTTCAAGGAACAGGCGGTTCACGGCTCGGCGCCGTTGAACGTGGTGAAGGGGTAGGCATAACCCAGCGCGTCCAGGCACTTGCCGTCCAGCGCCCTGGCATCGGCCTTCTCGACGAACTGGGCGAACAGCTTGGGCATGCAGCCAGCGGGCAGCACGCTGTGGCCCTGGCCTTTGAGCACGAACAGGCGACCGTTCGGCAGGGTTTTCACGACTTCCTCGCCGTAGCGCGGCGGGGTAACCGGGTCGAATTCGCCTTCCAGCACCAGCGCCGGCACCTTGGTCGCCAGCGGCTTGTGGAAATCGGCCGGTGGCGCGCTCTTCGGCCACACTTCGCACATCGTCGCCATGGTCTTCGGCATGACGTTGCCGAGCACGGTGCCGGCATCTTCCGCGCGCACCACCATGCTCTCGGCGTCCTCGCTGCACACCACCGACATCTGCATGCCCATCGCCATGGAATCCTTCATGTCGCCGGTCAGCATCTGCGTCAGCGCCATCAGGCCTTCGTAGTGGCCCTGGTTGGCTTCGTGGATCAGCTTGGGCAGCAGGCCGCTAGCCAGCGGCATGTAGGCATACATGCGCACCAGGCCGGCCACGGTTTCTGCGCGCAACACGCCTTGGCTGGGTTCGCCGGAGGTGGCATCGCGGTATTGCACGGTCACCGGGTTGGCGCGCAAGCGGGTCAGCAGTACGTCGAGCTCTGCGCGCGGGTCGCCCAGCTTGGCCTTGCACACCGGATCCTTGCTGCATAGGCCGAACTGCAGGGCCAGCGAGTCGTCCAGGTTGCGCGCGAAAATGTTGCCGAGCTCCAGCGTGTTGGGCACCACCGAATCCAGCACGATGCTGCGGGTCGATTGCGGATAGCGCATCGCGTACTGCTGGGCCACGCGGGTGCCGTAACTCACGCCGACCAGGTTGACCTGCGCCGCACCGATGGCCTGGCGCACCGCGTCGAGATCGGCGATGGCATCGGTGGTGGTGTAACGGCTCAGGTCCGCCTTCTTCGACAGCGCTTCGACGCACTTGCTTGCTTCGGCCTTGATCGCGTCCGGCGACAGGTCGGGGGCGGTTTCGTCATCGGCGCCATCGCAATTGAGCAGGTTGGACTTGCCGGTGCCGCGCTGGTCGACCAGGATCACCGCGCGGCGCTTGCGCACCTCGGTGAACACCGGATCCATCAGCGGATAGGTCTCCACTGCCGCCTGGCCGGGGCCGCCGGCCAGGAAGAACACCGGGTCGGGCATCACCTCGCCGCGGTTGGTGGCTTCCAGCCAGGCGATGTTGAGGTCGATCTTGCGGCCATCGGGCTTGGCGCGATCTTCCGGCACCGCGAAGGTCGCGCATTGCGCCTCCAGGCTGTCGCGGCCCATCGGGCTGCTCAGGTTGCAGGGTTTGAAGGCGATCTTGCCCAACAGCAGCGGCTTGACCGGGGTGACCGGCACGGGCGCGGCAGCGGATGCGGCGGCATCGGCGTGATCCGAGTGCTGCTTCATGTACTTGAAGCCGACGAATGCCGCGGCGATCGCAATGGCGAGGATGGTGCGGGTCTTGCGGGACATCATGATGCGGGCCCCTCGTGGTGGTTCGTGGAAAGGAAAAGGCGGGACAGGGTGGCGTGCTGTGTCAGCGTGTTCATGGGCCATCCGGCATGAAGATGTCCTCGATGCGGCCCTGGAATAGCCGCGCGATGCGGAACGCCAACGGCAACGACGGGTCGTACTTGCCGGTTTCCAGCGCGTTGATGGTCTGCCGGGACACATCCAGCCGTTCGGCCAGCTCGCCTTGCGACCAGCCGCGCGCATCGCGCAATTCGCGCAGGCGGTTGTTCACAGGTAGCGCTTGGTCAGGCGCATCTTGGCGATGCCGTAGATGGCGGCCAGTAGCGGGAACACCCAGATCATCGCCACGCCGGCGTCGATGTCGATGACTTCGGCCTTCTGCAGCAGCCCGCCAGCGAAATACAGCAAGGACACCAGCAGGCTGGCGATGCCGATCGATTCGGTTTCGATCCGTCGCTGCAGTTCGTCGATCTCTCGCAGGTAGCGCAAGGCCGCGCCCATCATCATCGCCAGCGGGATCACCGGCAGCACCGCCAACAGGGCACGCAACGGCACCGATTCGACGCCGCGCTTGATGAACCAGATCGAGGCGAACAGGGTCAGCGAATAGCCGATCATGATTGGCCACAGCGCACGGATGTAGCGGCGACCGGCCGGCTGCGCGTACATGTCGTCGCAATGCTGACGCCACCAGCGCGGCATCAGCAGGAACAGGCCGGCACCGAGCAGGTACCCGGCACCAATGCCGACCCACAGGCCGACGGTTTCGTCGGGCCATTGCAGCAACCAACGGCCGGCCCCGGCCAGGGCGAACGAGCCCAATGCGATCGCGACGAAGATCCACATCCAGCGGCGCAGGGTCATGGCTCAGCCACCCTGCCGGGACTTGCCGAGGAAGACCACGCCCAGCGCGATGAACGCGGCGGAGACGCCAATGAACGCGGTCTGCCCGGCGGCCAGGGCGACCGCCGAGAATGCGACGCCCACGCCAAGGAAGGCCAGCCCGACGCCTTTCAGCTTCTTGGGATCTTGGGTTTGCATGGCGTTCGCCTCTGTCAAGGGTGCTTGACAGGAACGATACCGACGCCTTGGATCGCTTGTCAAGCGTCCTTTACAAGGAGCAGCGACTACTTGTTGCTGACGTATTTCTCGCGGCGAATCTGCGGCACCGGCAGGCCAGCGTCCTTCAAGGCCTCGAAGCAGGCATCCACCATGTTCGGATTGCCGCACAGGTAGGCGATGTCGCTTTCCGCGTTTGGTTCGAACTCGGCCAGCGCGTTCTGCACGTAGCCATGGCGCACATCGGCATGCGCGTGCAGCGAACCCTCCGGCGGCAATTCGCGCGACAGGCAGGGCAGGTAGCGGAAGCCCGGGTGCGCATCGGCGAAGGCGCGGAATTCGTCGCCGTACAACAGTTCATCCGGATTGCGCGCACCCTGCAGCAGCACGATTTCGACCGCGCGCGTTTCCATCAGTTGCGCGAGTTGCGGCAGCATCGCCCGGTACGGGGTGATGCCGGTGCCGGTGCCGATCAGCAGGTAGCGCCGGTTGGCGTCGTTCGGCATCAAGCAGAAGCGGCCATACGGGCCGCTGGCGGTGACCTGGCCGCCTTCCGGCAAGCCTTCGAACAAGGCCGTCGCCGCGCCGCCGGTGACGTAGCTGACCGCGATCTCCACGGCCTCGCCCGGGCCCAGCGCGTGGTCGTGGATGGTCGCCAGCGAATAGCTGCGTTTGGCCGGCGTGCCGTCGGCATAGGCGAAGTGCACCTGGATGAACTGGCCCGGGATGTAGTCCAGCGGCAGTCCGTCGTCGCGCAGGAACGACAGGTGCGCGACGGTGGGCGCGACCATCCGGCGCGAGACCAGTTTCAGCGGGAAGTGGACAATGGCCAAGCGAGGTCCTGTTCGATGGATGCAACACAGCGTGGCGGGAGCGCCCGCACGCGGCCGCCTATACTAACCGCAGCGAAATCCCCGCACTTCCAGCCTGGTCGCGCCTGCGCGGCCGCGGAGCCATCCATGAGCGAAACCCCGGCGCCTGCGCTGCGTGTCAGCGACCTGCGCAAAACCTACGACAATGGCGTGGAAGCGCTGAAGGGCGTGAGCCTGGACGTCGCCCCCGGCGATTTCTATGCCTTGCTGGGGCCGAACGGCGCCGGCAAGTCGACCCTGATCGGCATCGTCAGTTCGCTGGTCAACAAGAGCAGCGGCAAGGTCGAGGTGTTCGGCATCGACATCGATGCGAACCGCGACGCGGCGATGCGGCAGATCGGGCTGGTGCCGCAGGAACTGAACTTCAACATGTTCGAGAAGCCGCTGGACATCTGCGTGAACTACGCGGGGTTCTACGGCATCCCGCGCGCGCAGGCGCTGGTGCGCGCGGAAGAAGTGCTGAAGGACGCGCTGCTGTGGGACAAGGCGGACAAGATGAGCCGTACCCTGTCCGGCGGCATGAAGCGGCGGCTGATGATCGCCCGCGCGATGATGACCCGGCCGCGCCTGCTGATCCTGGACGAGCCCACCGCCGGCGTGGACATCGAGATCCGCCGCGGTATGTGGCAGACGCTGAAGAAGATCAATGCGGAAGGCACCACGATCATCCTGACCACGCATTACCTGGAGGAAGCGGAAAGCCTGTGCCGCAACCTGGCCATCATCGACCGCGGCAGGATCGTGGAGCAGGGGCCGATGAAATCGCTGCTGGCGAAACTCGATGTCGAAGGCTTCCTGTTCGATATCGATGGCGAGCTGCCGGCGCAGTTGCCGCAGATCGAAGGCACTACGCTGCTCGCGATCGACGACCACACCCTGGACATGGACATGCCGCGTGCGATGGACCTCAACCGCGTGTTCGATGCGTTCGATGCCGCCGGCATCCGCGTGCGCTCGATGCGTACCAAGTCCAACCGGTTGGAGGAATTGTTCGTGCGCCTGACCAGCAAGGACGCGCACGCCGCGCAGGAGCAGGCCGCATGAGCCAGCCCACCGCCATGCAGCAGAACATGGTCGCGCTCGGCACGATCATCCGCCGAGAGGTCATGCGCATCCTGCGCATCTGGGGCCAGACCCTGATGCCGCCGGCGATCACCATGACCCTGTACTTCCTGATCTTCGGCGGCCTGATCGGCTCGCGCGTGGGCACGATGGACGGGATCAAGTACATGGACTTCATCGTCCCCGGACTGGTGATGATGAGCGTGATCCAGAACAGCTACGGCAACATCAGCAGTTCGTTCTTCGGCGCCAAGTTCGGCCGCCACATCGAGGAACTGCTGGTCAGCCCGATGCCGAACTGGGTGATCCTGACCGGCTACGTGGCCGGCGCGGTGCTGCGCGGGGTGATGGTCGGCGCGATCGTGCTGTGCATCGCCATGTTGTTCACCAAGGTGCGCGTGCCGCATCCGCTGGTGATGGTGAGCTCGGTGCTGCTGGGCGCGGTGATCTTCTCGCTGGCCGGCTTCATCAACGCGGTGTACGCGAAGAAGTTCGACGATGTCGCCATCGTCCCCACCTTCATCCTCACACCGCTGACGTATTTGGGTGGCGTGTTCTATTCGGTGAAGCTGCTGCCGCCGTGGGCGGAAGCCGCAACGCACGCCAACCCGATCTTCTACATGGTGAACGCGTTCCGCTATGGCCTGCTGGGCGTCAGCGACGTGTCGATGTGGACCGCGTATGCGCTGATGTTGGGTTTCGTGGTGGCGTTGGGTGGGTTGGGCTTGTGGTTGTTGAAGCGCGGCGTTGGCTTGCGCAGCTGATCGGCAGATTCGAACCGCGATAATGCATTCGCTACACTCCAGCCTCCCCCGACAAATGGAGCTGGTGCACATGGAACTTGGCAAAACCTTGTTGATGTTGGGCGTCGCAAGCGCCCTGTTGATGGGCTGCAAGAAGCAGGAAGAGGCAAGTGTCGCGCCGGTTGCCGAAGCACCTGCCGCCACGACTCCCGCGCCTGCCGAATCGGCATCGTTGCCGCCGCCGCCCGGCGTGCCAGCCGAAGCCAAACCATTCGATATCGCTAGCATCCCGCTGACCGACAAGCCGCTCGGTGACTGGCCGTACTTGGCTGCACCTGCAGGCTATGAATGGCAGGACGACAAGACCCTGGACTTGTCGCGCGTGCCGTTCTGGACTGGCCAGGCATTGGAGTTCGTGGAAGGCAAGGTTTTCCTGGGTTCGTTGAAAGCAAGCGGCGAAAAGTCGTTCTCGCGCTTCGAAGTGCTCAAGCGCGCGGATCAGGCACTGACCGCGCTGGGTGCGACCAAGCTCACCACCTCCGGCATCCCGGAGGCGATCCATGAAAAGGACATGCCGGAGAATTTTGGCAGCGAGTTCTACGCGGGTGCCGGCGGTTATCGCAGCAGCGAGCAGGAAGTCAGCACCTATGTGATCCGCCACGCCGACCGTGCGGTCTGGTTCAAGGTGTTTGCTGACACCAATAGCGGCAGTATCCTGATCGCGGAAACCGAGCCGACGGCAGCAGCGCAATACAATAACTGCGCGCGCTGCATGCAAAAAGCCCGGCTAACTGCCGGGCTTTTTCATGGGTGCCGGCAGGATCAGGGTAAACGGAAGAACGCTTGCGCGGTCGCGGTGGTGGCGGCCGCAGTAGCGGTCACATCCTCGTCGCGGTCGCGCGCCAGTTCTTCCACGATGTGCGCCAGGTACATCGGCTCGTTGCGCCGATGGCTGGGTTGCGGCTTGACCGTGCGCGGCAGCAGGTAGGGCGCGTCGGTTTCGATCATCAGCCGGTTGGCCGGGATGTGCTTCACCAATTCGCGCAGGTGCAGGCCGCGGCGTTCGTCGCATAGCCAGCCGGTGATGCCGATATGCCAATCCTGGTCGAGGTAATCGAATAGTTCCTCGCGGGTGCCAGTGAAGCAGTGCACCACCGCCGGGCCCAGCTTGCCGTCGAAGTTCTTCATCATCGCCATGAAATCGGCATGGGCATCGCGCTGGTGAAGGAATAGCGGCTTGCCGTTCTCGGCGGCGATCTGCAGCTGGCGCTCGAAGGCCTTGCGCTGTGCCGGGCGCGGCGAGAAATCGCGGAAATAATCCAGCCCGCATTCGCCCACCGCCACGACTTCCGGGTGCGCATGCAGCGCGCGCATTTCGGCATCGCATTCCTCGGTGTACTCGACCGCGTGGTGCGGGTGCACGCCGGCGGTGGCGAATAATTCGCCTGGGTGCTTCTGCGCCAACGCCAATGCTTTCGGCGAATGCTCGCGCGAGGCGCCGGTGATGATCATCCGCGCCACGCCGGCGTCGCGGGCGCGTTGCAGCACGGCGTCGCGGTCATGGTCGAAGCTGTCGTGGGTGAGGTTGGCGCCGATGTCGATGAGTTGCATGGGCGGGATTTTAGCGGGCTTGATCGCTTGCCCGGCCACCATCGCCGGACCCGTGGCCTTGCGCTTCTACAATGCGCACATGCATTTCCCAATCACCAACCTGCTGCCGGAAATTCGCGCCTCGCTGGCCACGCATCCGCGCCTGGTGCTGGAAGCGCCGCCCGGTGCCGGCAAGACCACCCAGGTGCCGCTGGCCCTGCTGGATGCCGATTGGCTGGGCGGTCGCAAGATCGTGATGCTGGAACCGCGTCGCGTGGCCGCGCGCGCCGCCGCCGGGTTCATGGCGAAGCAGTTGGGCGAAGTGGTTGGCCAGACCGTGGGCTACCGCATCCGCTTCGAGAACAAGATCGGCCCAAACACGCGGATCGAGGTCGTCACCGAAGGCATCCTCACCCGCATGCTGCAGGACGATCCGCTGCTGGAAGGCGTCGGTGCGCTGCTGTTCGATGAATTCCACGAACGCCACCTGGCTGGCGATCTTGGCCTTGCCTTGGCATTGGACGTACAGGCCGGATTGCGCGAGGACCTGCGCATCGTGGTGATGTCGGCCACGCTGGATGGCGAAAGATTGGCCAGCTTCCTCGATGCACCGCGCTTGAGCAGCGCCGGTCGCAGCTATCCGGTGGAGGTCGCGCATTTCCCGGCGCGCCGCGAGGAAGCCGTCGAGCATCAAACGAAACGCGCGATCGAACATGCGCTGGCCACGCACCCGGGCGATCTGCTGGTGTTCCTGCCCGGGCAGCGCGAGATAGCGCGCGTGGATGCCGCGTTGGCGAATGCGAACATCGATGCCGACGTGCTCGCGTTGCACGGCGAACTGCCGATCGAACAACAAAGCCGGGTGCTGCAACCCGCAAGCGATGGCCGCCGCCGCGTGGTGCTCGCGACGAACGTCGCCGAATCCAGCGTGACCCTGCCGGGTGTTCGCGTGGTGATCGATAGCGGACAGGCGCGCGAGCCGCGCTTCGATCCGAACAGCGGCTTCGCGCGATTGGACGTGGTGACGATCTCGCAAGCCTCTGCCGATCAACGTGCAGGCCGCGCCGGCCGCGTGGCGGAAGGCATCGCATATCGGTTATGGCCGCAGTCGCAGCGATTGGAGCCGCAGCGGCGGCCAGAAATCGCACAGGTGGAATTGGCGTCGCTTGCACTGGAATTGGCCGCATGGGGCAGCGATGCCTTGCGTTTCGTCGATCCACTGCCAGTCGGCGCGATGTCTGCGGCGCGCGACTTGCTACAGCGGCTGGATGCGCTGGATGCGAAGCATGCGATCACCGCACGCGGCCGGCGCATGCTGGCGTTGGGCACGCATCCGCGTTTGGCGGCGATGTTGCTGGCCTCGAACGATCCGCAACGCATTGCGCTGGCTTGTGATCTGGCGGCACTGGTCGAAGCGCGAGACCCGCTTCGCTCGCGCAGCGATGCGCTGGCCGAACGGTGGCAGGCGTTGGCGGCGTTTCGCAACGGCCGCGTCGGTGTCGATGCCAATCGTTCGGCGTTGGCGGCGATCGATGCGGCATCGAAGCAATGGCGACGACGCCTGCGCTGCGACGCAGCGCCGCCTGCCAACGCGCCCGCATATGCGCTGGGCGACCTGCTTGCGCATGCCTTCCCGGATCGCATCGCGAAACAGCATCCGCAGGACGCGAAGCGCTACGCGTTGGCGAACGGGCGCATGGCGAAGTTGTTCGATGATTCCGCGCTGTACGGCGAACCGTGGATCGTCGCCAGCGAGCTGCGCTTCGAGGCGAAGGACGCCTTGTTGTTGCGTGCCGCGCCGGTCGACGAGGCATATCTGCGGACAGCCTTCACCGCGCATTTCCGCGAAGGCGATGAGGTGCGTTGGGATACGCACAAACGCGCGCTTGTCAGTGAACGCATCGAGCGTTTCGACGGCATCGTGCTGTCCAGCAAATCGGCCGGACGCGTTGACCCAACGCTAGCGGCTCAGGCATTGACCGATGCGGTGCACGAACTCGGCTTGTCCGCGTTGCCGTGGGGCGAAGCGCTGTCGCAATGGCGCGTGCGCGTGCAATGTCTGCGTGCATGGATGCCGGAACTGGAACTGCCCGAGTTGTCCGATGCAGCGTTGCTGGTCTCGCTGGACGATTGGCTGAAGCCCGCCTTCGTCGGCAAGACCCGGCTGGAGGCGCTGGACGAAATCGAGCTGGCGGAAGTGCTGAAATCCGGTGTGGACTGGAACCTGCGCCAGCGCATCGACCAGCTGGCGCCGACGCGATTGGCAGTGCCGTCGGGCATGGAACGCCGCATCGAATACCTGATGGATGATCATGGTGAAGCGGCATCGCCGGTGCTGGCAGTGAAGCTGCAGGAATTGTTCGGCCTGGCGGAGACCCCGCGCGTGGCCGATGGCCGCATCGCGTTGACCATCCATCTGTTGTCGCCTGCGGGCCGGCCGCTGCAGGTGACACAGGATCTGCGTGGTTTCTGGGAGCGCACCTATCCGGAAGTGAAGAAGGAAATGAAGGGTCGTTATCCGCGGCATCCGTGGCCGGACGATCCGTGGAATGCGACGGCGACGCATCGTGCGAAGCCGCGCGGGACATGAAGCCCGCCGCGGGCTGAATGATCAAGGCGGACGATCACGCCTCGTGAACGCAGGGCTGCGGAGACTGCCGGCATCGTTTCCGTCCATCGAGGGTACCCCATGAGCAAGCTCGGCAACGCGCAGGATCGTGCGCTGGAACTGATCGGCGAACTTGGCGACGGTATCCGCAAGGCGGTGCCGGACAAGGCGATGCAATGGGTGGAAACTGGCGCCGCGCTGGGTGCGCTGCGCACCGGCAGCAAGGTGGCAACGAAATTCGTGCGCCGCAATCCGGTGCTGGCCACCGTGGCGGTGGCCGGTGCCGGCCTGTTGTGGCTTGCGGCGCGTCAGCGCGCCAAGCAGGCGGAAAACGGACCGATCGAAGGCCGCGCGACCCGGATCGACGCCAAGCCTGCCGCCGCCAAGCCGCGGGCGACACGCAAGCGGACGGCAGCAGCCAACGGTTGACCGCGACATACCGCCGCGCGGCGTTACCCTGCCGCCTGCGGCAACTCAAGGATGAAACAGGCGCCGCCGCCTTCGCGATCCTCGTACCAGAGTTGACCGCCGGCGTCGGCCACGATCTGCCGCGCCAACGACAGGCCAAGGCCGCTCGACAGCCCGCCTGCAGGATCGTGTTCGCTCAATCGCTGGAACGGCTTGAACAATTCGCGTTGCTTCGCGGCAGGAATGCCGGGGCCGCGATCCTGTGCCAGCAATTGCCAGTAACCAGGCGAAGACGCGCGCACGACCAATTCCAGTTCGCCGCCGGCCACTGCGTATTTCATCGCGTTGGTGACCAGGTTTTCGGCGACCTGGCGCAGCACCAGGGATTCGATCGCCACCTGTCCGACCGGGTTCGGCACGCGTAGCGACAGCCGCATGCCGTTGGCTTCCAGCTGCAGTTCATAGCGTTCGACCAGCCAGTCGACGGTGTCACGCAGGCAGGCGGATTGCGTGGCGGAAGTCTGCGCCTTCGCCGAATCCAGTGCGCTGGCCTGGCTTTCCAGATAAGTGCGGATGTAGCCCACTGCGTCCTGCGCGCTCTCGCGGATGATCTGCAGGTAACGCGGCGCGCGTTCCGGCTTGCAGCCGGGTTGCTGCAGCATTTCGCTGGCGAACAAGACGCTGGTCAGCGGGTTCTTGAGATCGTGGGCGACCAGGTTCACCAGCTCCTGGCGTTCGCGTGCGACCCGTTCGAGCCGGTCGCGGGCCTGTTTGAGGCCGATATGCGCACCAACCCGGGCTAGCAGTTCCTCCGGCATGAATGGCTTGGTGACGTAATCCACTGCGCCGGATTCGAAGGCGCGCAACAGTAGCTCGCGGTCGTGCGCGGCGGTCAGGAACACGGCAGGCACGTCGCGCAGTTGCGGTTCCGCGCGCAAGGCGGCGAGCAGCTCGAAGCCGTCCATGCCCGGCATCATCATGTCCAGCAGGATCAGGTCGGGCGTTTGCGTCTGGATCGCGAGCAGCGCTTCCGGCCCGCTGGCGGCGGGGATCACTTCGTAGCCGTTGCGGCCGAGCAGGATGCCGACCACCTTGACGTTCGCGGATTGGTCGTCGACGACCAGGATCTTGCCGGCGGCAGTGGGATTGCTCGTACCCGATGAGGACATGGATGGCGTTCCCCGGCGCCGATGCATGAACACGCCCTGCAGTGTGGCGTGGATCGTGCGCCGCGAACAACCGGATTTCGCCCTTTTTTCGGGTAGGAAAAGGCCTACCAGCTGAAGCGTTCAGCTGGCGCGTTCAGAAAACACCGTTAGCTGTTCACGATTCGCCATTCGCCGGGCATCAGTGCTTCCATTCGGTAGTTGGCAATCGCGACGCGCACCAGCCGCAAGGTCGGCAGGCCCACGGTGGCGGTCATTCGCCGCACCTGGCGGTTGCGGCCCTCGCGGATGCTTAGTTCGATCCAGGCGTCGGGCACCGTCTTGCGAAACCGTACCGGCGGATCGCGTGGCCACAGCGTTGGCGCATCGATGCGCTTTGCCTGCGCCGGCAGGGTGGGCCCATCGTTCAGCACCACGCCGTTTCGCAGCGCGTCGAGCGCGGCCGCATCGGGATCGCCTTCCACCTGCGCCCAATAGGTTTTCGCCTGCTTGTGCTTCGGATCGGTCAGCCGATGCGCCAGTGCGCCGTCATCGGTGAGCAGCAGCAGGCCTTCGGAATCGAAATCCAGTCGGCCCGCCGGATACACGTCGGGCGGCAGGCCGAATTCCGCCAGCGTGCGTCGCGGCGGCGGGCTGCGGTCGGTGAATTGGCAAAGCACGCCATAGGGCTTGTTGAAGGCGATCAGCATGGCGTGGCGCGTGGCTCAGGTGGGCTTGCGGAAGCGCAACGTCATGCGGTCGCTTTCGCCGATTGCCTGATACTTGGCGTCGTCCGCCGCGTCGTGGCGATTGGTTGGCGGCAGCGTCCACACGCCGTTCGGATGATTCGTATCGTCCTTCGGATTGGCATTGACCTCGCTGCTGGCGACCAGCTGGAAGCCGGCGCGTTGCGCGAGTTCGACCACCAGGTCGCCGGTCAGGTAGCCGCTCTTCTTCATCGCGTCCAGGTCGGTGCCCGGCTTGGCGCGATGGTCGACCACGCCCAGCGTGCCGCCCGGCTTCAGTACATCGAAGAAGGCCTTGAAGTAGGCATCGGCCGTCTCCGCGGCGACCCAGTTGTGCACGTTGCGGAAGGTGAGTACCGCATCGGCACTGCCGGCGGCGCCCAGCACCGGCAGCTTGCCGTCGTATTCCAGCCACTGGACCTTGCCATAGCGGGCGGGATCGGCCGCGAACTTGGCCTGCAGCGCAGCGTTGCGTCGACCGCCGCCGCTATCAGCAGCAGCTGCGGAAGTTGCGGCGACATAGCGCCCGTCGGCGCCCAGGTAGGGCGCCAGGATTTCGGCATACCAACCACCGCTGGGGCTGATCTCGATGACGGTGTCGGTGGGCTTCACGCCGAAGAAGGTCAGCGTTTCGGCAGGGTGTCGGTAGGCGTCGCGCGCCACGTTCTTCGAATCGCGCCAGTCGCCGGCGATGCTGGCGGCGAGCGCGGCATTCGCGCGCAACGGCGGGACCGGCGAAGTGGCTTGCGGTGCGTTGTCGGCGCTGCTGCCAGCGGTGGTCGTGCAGGCGCTCGCGGCAGCGACAAGGCAGGCGGCGGCGAGCAGGCGAATCGTCATGGCAGGCTCCAGGATGCGTGTCCGGCTAGGGTAACGCGCCGCTGTCTGCGATGATCGTGAAAACACGAAGCCCGGCAGTGCGCCGGGCTTCGTGGGTTTCGCGATGTGCGCAGGTGTCAGGCTACGAGCGCATCCAGCGCGGCATTGAAGGTTGCGCTGGGACGCATCGCTGCCGACAACTTGCCCATGTCCGGCTGGTAATAACCGGCAATATCCACCGGCTTGCCCTGCACCGCGATCAACTCCTCGACGATCTTCGCTTCGTTCTCCGTCAGCGTTTTCGCCAGCGGGGCGAACAGTGCAGCGAGTTCCGCATCCTGCGTCTGTTCGGCCAGTGCCTGCGCCCAGTACAGCGCGATGTAGAAGTGGCTGCCGCGGTTGTCGATGGTGCCCAGCTTGCGGCCCGGCGAGCGGTCCATGTCGAGGAACTCGGCATTCGCCGCATCCAGCGCATCTGCCAGCACCTGCGCACGCGCGTTGCCGGTGGTGTTGGCCAGGTGTTCGAACGATGCGCCCAATGCCAGGAATTCGCCCAGCGAATCCCAGCGCAGGTAATCCTCGGCCACGAACTGCTGCACGTGCTTGGGCGCGCTGCCGCCGGCACCGGTTTCGAACAGGCCGCCGCCGTTCATCAGCGGGACGATGGAGAGCATCTTCGCGCTGGTGCCCAGTTCCATGATCGGGAACAGGTCGGTGAGGTAGTCGCGCAACACGTTGCCGGTGGCGGCGATGGTGTCCAGGCCCTCGCGGGTGCGCTTCAGCGTGTGCCGCATCGCGCGGATCGGACTCATGATGCTGATGTCGAGGCCGGCGGTATCGTGTTCGTTGAGGTAGGCGGCGACCTTGGCGGTCAGGCCGCGATCGTGGTCGCGGCGCGGATCCAGCCAGAACACGACAGGCGTGTTCGACAGGCGCGCGCGGGTCACCGCGAGTTTCACCCAGTCGCGGATCGGCGCATCCTTGGTCTGGCACATGCGCCAGATGTCGCCGGCCTTCACCGGATGCTGCAGCAGCACGGTGCCGTGTTCGTCGATGACGCGTACGGTGCCGTCGCCGCTGATCTTGAAGGTCTTGTCGTGGCTGCCGTATTCCTCGGCCGCCTGCGCCATCAGGCCCACGTTGGGCACGCTGCCCATCGTCGCCGGGTCGAAGGCGCCGTGTTCGCGGCAGTCGTCGAGTACCGCCTGGTAGATGCCGGCGTAGTTGCGGTCCGGGATCACCGCCTTGGTGTCCTGCAGTTCGCCGGCCGCGTTCCACATCTTGCCGCTGTCGCGGATCATCGCCGGCATCGACGCATCCACGATCACGTCGCTCGGCACGTGCAGGTTGGTGATGCCCTTGTCGGAATTGACCATCGCCAGGCCCGGGCGCTGCGCATACAGCGCGGCGATGTCGGCCTCGATGCCGAGCCGCTGCGCCTCCGGCAGCTGGCCGATCTTGGCGAACAGGTCGCCGATGCCGTTGTTGGGGTCGAAACCGATTTCCGCCATCGTGCGCGGATGCTTCTCCAGCACCGGCGCGTAGAAGCGGCTGGTCACGATGCCGAAGATGATCGGGTCGCTGACCTTCATCATGGTCGCCTTCAGGTGCAGCGAGAACAGCACGTCGCGCGCCTTCGCATCCTCGATCTGCGCATCGACGAAGCTTGCCAACGCCGCCACGTCCATCACCGAGGCATCGATCACTTCGCCGGCCTGCACCTTGACCGGCGCGCGCAGCGGGAAGCTGCTGCCGGTCACGCTGGTGTATTCGATGCGCAGGCTGCCCGGGTTGACCATGGTGTAGGACTGTTCGCTGCCGTAGAAATCACCGGCTTCCATGTGCGCGACATGCGATTTCGACGCGGCATCCCACTTGCCCATCCGGTGCGGATGCTTGCGTGCGTAGGCCTTCACCGCCTTCGGTGCGCGGCGGTCGGAATTGCCTTCGCGCAACACCGGGTTGACCGCGCTGCCCATCGCCTTGGCGTAGCGTGCCTTGATGTCCTTCTCGCGCTCGCCCTGCGGTTCGTCCGGGTAATCGGGCAGCTTGTAACCCTTGCCCTGCAGTTCGACGATCGCCGCCTTCAGCTGCGGCACCGAGGCGCTGATATTGGGCAGCTTGATGATGTTGGCGTCCGGCGTCTTCGCCAGTTCGCCCAGTTCGCGCAGGTCGTTGCTGTTGCGCTGGTCTTCCGGCAGCAGGTCGTTGAACTGCGCCACGATGCGCGCGGCCAGCGAGATGTCGCGGGTCTCGACGTCGACGCCGGCGGTCTTCGCGTAGGCCTGCACGATCGGCAGGAAGGACGCGGTGGCCAGGAACGGTGCTTCGTCGGTCAACGTGTAGAGGATCTTGGACATGGCAGGCTCGGTCGCGGACTAAAGACGACCATTGTCGCGCGCGCGGCGGGCGCGGGCAAAACGGCGCGGTACGGCGGGGGAAAAACAAAGGGCCCGGTTTGCACCGGGCCCTTCGTTGCGGACGGCGATGCCGGCGCGCTTACTTCACTTCGAACTCGCGGGTCTGTACCACGGCGCCGTCCAGCGAGACCTCGACCTTGTACTTGCCGGTCGGCCAGCCATCCGGCTTGCTGATCTGGAAGTCGGTCACGCCGTCGCCGGCGAAGGTCATGTCCTTGCTCTCTTCGTGCACGGTCTGGTTGCTGTCCACGTGGGTCCACTTCGCGCCCAGCTTGCCGGTGACCGAGGCGGCCGGGTCGCTGGTGCCGGTCGATACGGCGGCGTAGATGTTCGCGTCCTTCGGCGAGAAGGTGGTCATTGGCGCGGAGACGCGCATGTCGGCACCCACGGCATTGCCCAGGTCGACGCTGTTGACCATGGCGGTCGCCGCCATCGGCGCAGGCGTCGGGGCCGGAGCCGGAGCGGTTTCCACGGCGGGCGGCGGCACCGGTTCTTCCTTCTTCTTGCAGCCGACCAGCGCGGCACTGCCCAGCACTGCGGCCAGCATGGCCATGTGGAGACGGTTGAGCTTCATGGGAAATCCTTGAGGTTGGTGGTGGCGGGATCGAAGGGGCGAAACGTCAGTCGTGCGCCGGGATCTTGAGAACCTGGCCCGGGAAGATCTTGTCCGGATTGTCCAGCTGGTCGCGGTTGGCGTCGAAGATTGGCTTCCAGTCGGGCTTGCCGTAGAAGTGCTTGGCGATCTTGGAAAGATTGTCGCCGCTCACCACGGTATAGGACTGTTCGCCGGTGCCGCCGCCACCGCCCTCGTTGATCTGTTCGGTGGATTGCACGCTGCCGGTGACATTGCTGAAGTCAGGCTTGGCGGGTGCGTCGGCTTCGGTCGAGGTCACGCTGCCGGTCACGTTGGAGAAATCGGGTTTGCCGTTCTGGCTCATTGCAGGTCTCGTGAAAGGCGGGCAAGGGCCCGCACCGGCGCGACAGTGCCACGACGAGTGTTAAGACGGCATTGCGGCCGGGTGATCGCCGGGTTACTGGCGTTCGCTACGGCTTGGCGCGGGCGCGGCCAGGCCAGGCGATGTGCGCCAGGGATTGATGTCCAGGCCGCCGCGACGGGTATAGCGTGCCTGCACAGAGAGCGTTTGCGGCCGGCAACGCGCCATCAGGTCGGTGAAGATGCGCTCCACGCATTGCTCGTGGAATTCAGCGTGGTCGCGGAAGCTGACGATGTAGCGGAGCAGGCCGGCACGATCCAGGCGCGGGCCGCGATAGGCGATGGCCACATCCGCCCAATCCGGCTGTCCGGTGACCGGGCAATTGGATTTCAGCAGTGCGCTGGTCAGGGTTTCCTCGACGACCTCCGCTGCATCCGCCGCCAGCAGTGACGCATCGGGTGGGCCGTACTGGTCGATGGCGATGTCGAGGGTATCGATGCTGTCGCCTTGGTTCGCATGCATCGGCGGCAAGCCGAAGGCCATCGACACCGGCGCGCCAGCGGCGGCCGACAAGTCGGCCCCGATCTGTATGCGCAACGCCTCGGCATCGGCGAAACGCGTGCTGTTGCAGGAGTTCAGGTACAGCTTGAACGACTTGGATTCGATCAGCTGCGGCGAATCGGCCGGCACCTCGAAGGTGGCGGTGGCCACTTGCGGCTTGCCCTGCATGTCCAGCCACGACAATTCGTACGCGTGCCAGCGATCCACCCCGGCGAACGGCAACGCTTCGCCATCGATGCCGATGGCCACGCGGCCCAACGCACGCGGGATCGGATACAGCAAACCGGCATCGAACTGTTGCGGATAGGCGACTTCGCGACCGAGCGCGGAGCCGGAGACATCATTCGGGTTCATTCGCTGCGGTGCTCCAGGGCAAGGTATTCGGCCGATCGCATCTCGATCAGCCGCGAGGCCGTGCGTTCGAACGCGGCGACCAGGCGTTCGCCGCTGTAAAGATCCGTTGGCGCGGCATCGGCGGTGCAGATCAGGTTGACGTGGCGGTCGTAGAGTTCGTCGATCAGGTGCACGAAGCGGCGGGCGGCATCGTCGCGGTCGGCATTCATCCGCGGGATGTCGCCGAGCAGCACGGTGTGGAATTCGCGGGCGATCTCGATGTAATCGGCATTGCCGCGCGGGCCTTCGCATAGCGCGGTGAAGTCGAACCAGCACTGGCCCTTGCAGCGCGCACGCACCGGGATGCGGCGGCCGTCGATCACGATGCCGGCATCCACGTGCGCATCGTCACCGCCAAGCGCACGCCAGCGTTCGCCCAACCAGGCATCGGAACCGGCGTCCAGCGGTGCGCGATACACCGGCGAACGGGTCAAGGCACGCAGGCGGTAATCGTGCTCGCTGTCCAGGTGCACGACAGCGCATTGCCGCTCGATCAAGGCGATCGCCGGCAGGAAGCGCGCGCGCTGCAGGCCGTCCTTGTACAACTCGCCTGGAGCGGCATTGGAGCTGGTGACCAGCACCACGCCTTCGGCGAACAGGCGTTCCAGCAGGCGGCCCAGCAGCATCGCGTCGCCGATGTCGCTGACGAAGAATTCGTCCAGCACCAGCACCCGCAACGTGGCGCGCCATTCCTTGGCGATGATCGCCAGCGGGTCGCGTTCGCCGGCGTGTTCGCGCAGGCGCTGGTGCACGTCGCGCATGAAGCGGTGGAAATGGGTGCGGCGCTTTTCCGCGATCGGCAGGCCTTCGAAGAACAGGTCGATCAGGAAGGTCTTGCCGCGGCCCACGCCGCCCCACAGGTACAAGCCATGCGGTGCAGGCGCTCCCTGCGCGCCGAATAGGCGGGCGAACGGTCCCGGTGCCGAGACCGGTTCCAGCACGGCCGCGTGGATGCGGTCGAGCTCGCGCAGCGCCTCCTGTTGCGCGGGATCCTGCAGCCAGTCGCCGCGCGCCACGCCATCGGCATAGCGCTGCGAAGGGAGCCGTGCATCGGTCATGCAGACGGAGCCGGCAACCAGTCGCGCACGCCGTTCTTCACCGCGCCGCGCAGGTCCATCAGCTTGCGATGGAAGAAATGGCTGGTGTCCGGCATCCGCACCAGTTCCGGTTGCCGCGGCAGGGTGGCCAGCCAGGCATACACGGCCTGCGGATCGACCACTTCATCGGCATCGCCCTGGATCACCAGCCACGGCGCGGTGGGGAGGTCGATCGCGGAGAAGTCCCAGTTGCGTCCCACCGGCGGGGCGATCGAGAGCAGGGCGGCCGCGCCCAGTTCCACCGCCAGCCGCAGGGAAATGTAGGCACCGAAGCTGAAACCGGCCAGCCACAAGGCCTTGTCCGGATGCTGCGCGCGAGCCCAGGCGGCGACCGCACGCAAGTCGTCGAGTTCGCCCGCGCCGTCGTCGAACGTACCTTCGGACTGACCGACGCCGCGGAAGTTGAAGCGCAGGGTGGTCACGCCGGATTCGCGCAAGGCGCGCGCCGCCATCGTCACCACCTTGTTGTGCATGGTGCCGCCTTCGGTCGGCAGCGGGTGGCAGATGATCGCCAGCACGGGGCGTGCCGCCACGTCCGCCTCCGGGGCATCGAGCGCGGCCTCGATCCGTCCGGCGGGACCGTCCAGGAACAAGGGGGCGGGATCGGTGGCGATGTTCATCGGTACCTATGATGCCGCAGGCATGGTCAAGCGGGCGTGTGGCCCGGAAACGACAACGCCGCCCGCAGGCGGCGTTGAACGACGGCGCGACAGGCTTACTTGCTCTGCGCGACCATCCATTCGACCGTGGCTTTCACCTGCTCGTCGGTCAGGGCCGGGTTGCCGCCCTTGGCAGGCATCACGCCGGTGCTGCCGGTGAAACCTTCGGTCGCCTTCTTGACCAGTTCGTCGAGGCCCTGCGCCGCCACACGCGCACCAATCCCTGCCGCGTCCAGCTTGGGCGCGCCGCCGGCACCGGAGGTATGGCAGCCGGTGCACAGGTTGCCGAAGATGGTCTTGCCATCGGTGGTGCCGCCGTAGGCGACCTGCGAGGCCGCCGCCTCCGCCGCGGCCTTGACCGCTTCCGCTTGCTGGGCTGCGCCGGTGGCGCCGGCATACACCGCACCGATCGGGGCGATGCGGTTCAGCACGCGCTGTTCGGCGGCCGGGTCCGGGTCGTGCTTCACGGTGCCATTGATGTGGTGCGCGAACAGGATCAAGCCCACCGTCACGGCGGCCAGGAAGGCCAGCACCATCGAGAAGCGCTTGAGGAATTCAAGATCGTAGTTGCGCACGATTCACCTGCAAAGTAATGCGGCGAAGGCCGCCAAACCGGGGAATTATTCCAGAACTGCAGCGTGCGTGCGAGATCAGCCAGTTAAGGGTGCAGCCAGCGGCCCGTTGCAGGGCTGCACGTGGATCGTCGTTGCAGAATCAATACCTTCACGTATGTATCTCGTGCAGCGCAGCATTTCCCCCATGGCAGTTGTCCGGCAATGCCTTGATGGAATGGAATTGCGCGAGGCAGAACAAGAGCTTCAGCGGGTCACGATGCAACCGTGACCATGCGCACGGTTGACAACGTAACCAATTGCCGGCGATAACTCGCTCTTAACAGGGGATGAATCCAGCAGGGCACGGACGCCAAGCGCGCGCCTTGGTCTTGTCGGGGCAATCCACTTGCAGTCATCAGGCGTACCTGCTTCGGGCGGGCGCGGCGGGTGGTTTTCCAGTTTTGCCGTGGCCACGGCAAGACCACAACTTGGAATGGAATCGGGGGATCTCATGAGCAGCAACCGGAACGCGGGCAAGACGACCAAGGCGCGGCGTAGCCGCATTTACAAGGTCACCCCGATGACCCGCGCGGTGCGATCCGTGCTGGCGGCGTCCACCCTGGCGCTGGCGCTGGGAACCGGCGGCAATGCCTACGCCGGCAACTGCCCGCCGACCCAGGGCCAGTCCATCGTCCTGCGTTGCGAGAATGCTTCGATCGACACGGCACCGGTGTTCGACCTGACCACCGTGCCGCATGCCTTCGGTCCGACCGGCAATTCGCAGTCGCTGATCGGCGATGGCAAGACACACGCAGATTCTGCTTGGTTAATTCTCCCATTTGGCTTCAGTTGGTATGCGCCGTTTCCCGTTTCAGGTAGCAATAGTGGTGACTTGCATGCCATACATGTTGAATCAACAAATGGATCGATTTACAGCGGCTATAACACCTACGCTGTATCGGCAACGTCCAGTGGCGGTGAGGCGGTTGGCATCTATGCAGTGGCTACAGGGAGCAATGCGCTCAACAATTCCGGCTCCCTGACAGCCGATGGCTACACCGATGCCGCCGGCATCGCTTCGTTCGGCGTGGACGACGTCACCGTCATCAACAGCGGCGACATCAGCGCAACCGCCTACATGGGCAATGCCTACGGCGTGCTGGCGGTGGCCGACAGCGGCAACGTGGCCATCACCAACAGTGCCGCCACCATCAATGCGTCCTCGACCTACGGCAACGCGTTCGGCCTGCAGGGCATCAGCACCGATGGTGCCGTGGACATCCACGCCAACGGTAACGGCGCCATCAACGCCAGAACCTATTACGGCGATGCCGCCGGCATTTTCGCCGCCAGCACGGCAGGCGATGTCTACGTCTACAACAACACCTCGATCGATGCGTATAGCGTCTACGGCAACGCGACAGGCATCGATGCCTACAGCGATGCGGGCAGCGTCACCGTCAGCAACGTGGGCCCGATCAATGCCGATAGCGTCTATGGAAACGCGACCGGCATCAACGCCTACAGCAATGCCGGCGATGTGCTGATCGGCAATGCCGGCGGTGTCGACGTGTACACCCGCTACGGTTCGGCGATCGGCCTGTACGGCTACAGCGGTACCGGCAACGTCACCATCAACAACAACGGCAACATCAGCGCCTATTCGTACGCGGGCCTGGCGGACGGCATCTTCGCCTCGGGCGCGGACATCACCATCACCAACTCCTCGGTATCGACGATCGGCGTCAACGGTACCGGCTGGGCCGCGGGCATCGAGGCGCGTGGCACGGGTACCGTCTCGGTCACCAACAACAACGGCGGCGAGATCTACGCGTATGCGTACGGGGCCGGTGGATTCGCAGCCGCCTACGGCATCTATGCCGCGGGTGCCGATGCCACCGTAGCCAACAGTGGCCGGATCGAAGCGCAGGGCTATTACGCCACCGGCATCCGCACCCAGACCTATGGCGATGTCAGTGCCACCAACGACGGCAGCATCTACGCCGGCACCACCACCGACAGCGCGCTCGCCTGGGGTATCCGGGCGGAGGCGACGGGCGAAGGCGCAGCCATCACCATCGGCAACAGCGGCGACATCACGGCCGCGGCCGTCTATGGCGCCACCGGCATCGAAGCCGTGGCCAGCGGCCTTGGCGGCACCGCAAGCGTCACCAATACGGGCGACATCATCGTCACCCAGAATCGCGCGATCACCAGTTACGGCGGCTATGGCGTGCTGGCGTCGGCGGACGGCGATTCGACCATCTACAACGATGGTGGCTATGTCGACGTGACCTCCAGGGGGCCGGCATTCGGCCTGGCCAGCAATTCCTTCGCCGGCACCGCCAGCGTCACCAATACCGGCGATGTCTATGCCACCAGTACGTTGAGCTCGTCCGCCAATCCGTCGATCGGCGCCACGGGACTCTTGGCGTTCTCGGGCAATGGCGACGCCTCGGTGGACAACAGCGGCAATGTGTACGCGCATGGCGTCAGGAGCAGCACCGGCATCAGCGCTAGTGCCGGGGCGGACGGCAACGCGACGGTGACCAACAGCGGCGACATCGTGGCCACCACCAACGTGGCCAGCAACGCGCGTGCGAATGGCATCAGGGTCGCGGCCGGCAACGGCAACATCGAGGTCGAGAACAGTGGCTCGATCTATGCCAGCGGCGCGATCCTGGCGTTCGGCATCTATTCGTCGAACACCGCCGGCGATACCCATCTCTACAACACGACGGATGGCGACATCGAGTTCTACTCCTATGCCGGACGGGGTTTCGGGGCATTCGCGTTCGCCGAACAGGGCGACGTGAATTTCGAAAACGCCGGTTACATCCACGGCTACTCTTGGCAGCAGGCCTACGGCGCACGCGTGCGCGACCTGTATGGCGATGCATCGGCCAGCAACAGCGGCTACATTGATATCGAAAGCGGCAACAACAGGGCGTTCGGCCTGTTGGCGGTGTCCCAGTACGCCGGTACGGCCAGCGTCAGCAACAGCTACGGCGGCTACATCAATGTGGTTGCAGCCACGGGTGCCTATGGCGCGCGCGTCTATGGCGTGGACGGCGCAAATGCGGACAACAGCGGGGAAATTCGCGCGAGCGGCGGTACCGCGGCGGTCGGCGTGATGGCCGACTCCGGTGGCGAAACAACGGCCAGCAATAGCGGTCGCATCGTCGCGAACGGCGACGCGGTGGCGATCGGCATGCTGGTGGCGGGTGACGCTGGCGCCACGGTGACCAACACCGGTGGCGTGATCTTCGCGTATTCGCAAGGTGGTACGGCCACCGGCATCGACGCAAGCTCCAGCGCCGGCGATGTCACGGTAACCAATGCCAGCAGCATCTATGCGATCAGTGCGTCCTCCAATGCGTATGCCGTGTCGGCCTACGGCTATGGCGATGTGGTTGTCGACAATGACGACTTCGTGTTGGCCTACTCGGGCGCCAACGGCAACGCGATCGGTCTGTACGCCTACAGCGTGGCCGGCAATGCAACGGTCACCAACAGCGGCCAGGCCATCGCGAACGCCGCGGACGGCCTGGCCGATGGCATCTTCGCCTCGGGTGCGGATGTCACGATCGACAACTCGGGCGTGGCCATGGCGACCACGCACTACGGCGCATGGGCCGCGGGCATCGAGGCGCAGGGCACGGGTACCGTTTCGGTCGCCAATAGTGGCCAAGTGTATGGGAACACGTCCGAGGTGGGCGCACATGCGTACGGTATTTACGCCACCGGTGCGGATGTCACGGTCGCCAACAATGGTGGCCTGATTGCCGTCAGTGGCTATTACGCGACCGGCATCGAGGCCCAAAGCACCGGCGATGTCAGTGTTTCCAACACCGGCGCGGTGCTGGCCGGCTATAGCTATTTCGGCAGCAGCGAACTGGCTGTTGGCATCAACGCCTCGAGCAATGGCGAAGGCGCTTCGGTCACCGCGGACAATGGCGGCGATATCTATGCGGCCGGCACGTACGGCGGCACCGGCATTGCGGCGACGGCATCCGGCGCGGGCGGTACGGCCAGCATCACCAACACGGGCGATATCTACGCATCGCAGACCGGCAAGTACGGTTACGGCGCATACGGCATGGTGGCGTCGGCTGATGGCGACGCGACCGTGAACAACGATGGCGGCACGGTGGACGCGATCTCGCAGGGGGCCGCAAATGGCGCGGTGGCGCTGTCCTTCGCGGGCGATGCCAGCGTCACCAATAGCGGCGATGTCACGGCAAGGAGCACGTATAGCCTGGAAGACACGGCCAATGGCCTCGTGGCGTTTGCCGGTTATGGCGATGCGCATATCGACAACAGCGGTACGGTCAACGCGTCGAGCAAGTACTACTGGGCAACGGCGGCGGATGCGCGTGCGTTCGGCGACGTGGAGGTGACCAACAGCGGATCGCTGTACGCCGATGGCCTGAAGTATGCGTTCGGCGTATATGCATCGGCCGGCACCGGCGACGTGAACGTCACCAATGAAGCCGACGGCGACATCGGGTTCTACTCGTACTACGGACGTGGCTGGGGCGTATTCGGGTTTGCGTCGCAGGGCGATGTGAACGTCACCAACGATGGCGTGATCGAGGGTTATGCCGCCGGCCAGTCGGCCGGCATCTTCGGTCGCGCGGCGCAGGGCGACGTGACGGTCGAGAGCAGTGGTTCGATCGGCGTGGTCAGCGGTGACAACGTGGCGCTTGGCGTGTTTGCTCGTGCCGACTACGGCACGGCCAGCGTCAACAACAGCGGCGACATCACTGCCAACGGTGGCTACGCGGCGTACGGCGTCTTCGCGCGCGGCGCATACGCCGATGTCAGCAACAGCGGCGATATCCTGGCCATAGGCTACAACTACGCCACCGGCATCTTCGCGGCGTCCGAATACGGCACCACGGTGACCAATGCCGGCGGCAGCATTTCTGTGTATTCGCGCGGTGCCGCATACGGCATCGACGCACGCTCCAGCGGCGGCGATGTCACGGTGACCAATGCCAGTGACATCGCTGCCTTTGGTCAGGATCTGGGTGCGTTCGGCATATCGGCGCAGGCTTATGGCGATGTGACGATCGACAACATTGGCGATGTCTACGCGTATTCGTATGACGGCGATGCGACCGGCGTGTATGGCTATAGCGCGACCGGCGACGTCGCGATCACCAATAGCGCCGGCGTCGAGGCGTATTCGTACAACGGTACGGCGATAGGCCTGAGTGGATACGCCGACGTTGGCGACGTCGCGATCACCAATAGCGGTGAAGTCAGGGCGGAATCCTATTACGGCCTTGCCGACGGCATTTTCGCCTCGGGCGCGGATGTAGCGGTCACCAGCTCGGGCACGATCAGCAGCTACGGCTATACCTGGTCCGCGGGCATCGAGGCGCAAGGCACCGGCATCGTGTCGGTCACCAACAGCGGCGGGATCTACGCGGTCGCTTACGACGCGGGTGCGCATGCCTATGGCATCTATGCCACGGGCGCGGACGTCACTGTCGCGAACACTGGCGATATCGAAGCGCAGGGCTACTACGCCACGGGCATCGAAGCGCAAAGCACCGGCGACGTGAGCGTCACCAATGACGGTGGCGTGGTGGCGGGCATGCCCTACACGTCGGCGCTGGCAACCGGCATCAACGCGTCGAGTAATGGCGAAGGTGCCTCGGTTACCGTGACCAGCAACGGCGATATCTCGGCGCAGGGTTACTACGGCGGCACCGGCATTGCGGCGACGGCATCCGGCGCGGGCGGTACGGCCAGCATCACCAACACGGGCACGATCTACGCCTCCCAGTACAACAAGTACGGTTATGGCGCGTACGGCATCGTGGCTTCGGCCGATGGCGATGCGACGGTGGACAATGCCGGTGGCAGCATCGAGGTGTACTCGGCAGGCGTTGCCAACGGTGCGGTGGCGATGTCCTTCGCGGGCGACGCCAGCGTGACCAACAGCGGCGATGTCACCGTCGAAAGCACTGCGCTGCTGGACTACGCAGCGAGTGGTTTGGTGTCGTTCGCTGGGTATGGCAACGCGAATATCGACAACAGCGGCTCGGTGGACGTCACCAGCCCGTACTCGGCGACGGCGGCGGACGCGCGTGCGTTCGGCGACGCGAACGTGACCAACAGCGGATCGCTGTACGCCGATGGCCTGAAGTATGCGTTCGGCGTGTATGCAACGGCCGGCACCGGTGACGTCAACGTCAGCAATGAAGCCGACGGCGACATCGGGTTCTACTCGTACGTGGGCCGTGGCTGGGGCGTGTTCGGGTTTGCGTCGCAGGGCGACGTGAACGTGGCCAACGAAGGCATGATCGAGGGTTACGCCTATGGCCAGTCGGCCGGCATCTTCGGTCGCGCGGCGCAGGGCGACGTGACGATCGACAGCAGCGGTTCGATCGACGTAACCAGTGGCGGTGACGTGGCGGTGGGCGCTTTCGCCCGCGCCGATTACGGCACGGCCAGCGTCAACAACAGCGGCGATATCACTGCCAGCGACTTCCCGGGCGGGGATTTCATCGGCGACACCGCGTACGGCATCTTCGCGCGTGGCATGTATGCCGATGCCAGCAATAGCGGCAGCATCGTGGCGGACGGTTACTACTACGCCACCGGCATCTTCGCGACCTCGCTCGAAGGCACCACGGTGGCCAATACCGGCGGCAGCATCACGGCGACCGCCGAATATGGTGCAACCGGTATCGATGCGCGTTCTGCGGATGGCGATGTCACGGTGACCAATGCCGGCGATATCACCGCAACCACGACGGTCGACGGCACCGCTTACGGTATCTTTGCCCAGGGCATCTATACCGACGTGGTCAATAGCGGCACGATCACTGCGGACGGCTACCCCTACGCCACCGGCATCGCGGCGCGTTCGGACGAAGGCACCTCGGTGCAGACGGCGGCGAGCAGTCAGATCGAGGTCACGGCACCAGTGGTGGCGATCGGCATCGAGTCCCGTTCCGAATACGGTGATGCGGTGGTCGGCAACGCCGGGGATATCACCGCTACCGCCAACTATGGTGCGGTTGGCGTGCAGGCTTACAGCTACGCCGGCGACGTGATGGTCAACAGCAGTGGCCACGTCGACGCCAGCGCGGACAGTGGCATCGCGCTTGGCCTCAGCGGCTACTCGTACTACGGCAATGCCTCGGTCGGCAACAGCGGCGATGTCACTGCGACGGGGTATGTCGGCGCTTACGGCATCGTCACCCAGTCCTATGCGGGTGATGCCTCGGCCAGCAACACCGGCAGCATCCAAGCGAGCTCCGACCAGGTTGCAGCGGCGATTTTCGCCAGGGCCGAAGGCGACGTGACCATCGGCAACTCCGGCGAACTGACGGCGGACGCTTACGCCGCATACGGTATCGATGCGATGTCCTACACGGGCAACGTGACGATCACCAACTCCGGCGACATCACCGCGACGGCAGCCGCTGGTGGATTCGCCGCGGCTGTGCAGATGCAGTCGGTCGACGGGCAAACCACGCTCAACAATGCGGGAAGCGGCAACATCCATGTGGATGCGGGCGCGTATGCCGTGGTCGGCGGCGATACCACCGATACGATCAACAACAGTGGCGACATCACGGGTTCGATCGCCTTGTACGGTGGCAATGACGTCATCAACAACGCGTTCGGCGGCACGATTTCGCTGGTTGGCGCGACCATCGACATGGGCGATGGCGACGATGCCGTCAATACCGCGATCGGCAGCAACCTGGTGATGGATGGCGCCGCCATCTACATGGCCGGCGGTTCCGCGAACAGCTTCACGAACGCAGGTGTGATCGTCGTTCGCGGCGACACCAACCTGATCGACATGGGCGGCGGTACGCCTGCTCCTGCATTGGCGGCTTCGATTGCGTCGGCATTCAACCAGCCTGTCGCGATGTCGGTTTTCGCACCAACCGCGGTTCCCTCGCTCAACGCGATTCCGTTCATCAACAATGGCACGATCGATTTCGTCGATGGCGCGACCGATGATGTCCTCACGATCGTTGGCGACATGGGGGGTAGCGGCGCGCTCAATATCGACGTGAGCATGCTCAACCAGTCGGCCGACCAGCTGTACGTGGATGGCAGCATCGTCAGCGGTTCGAGCCAGGACGTGAACCTCACGTTGCAGGGCTTCCCGAACGGCACCGAGGATCCGATTCCGTTCGCGCATGTCAGCGGCAATTCGAGTGCCAGCTCGTTCGTGGACGGCCAGGTACTGGGCGTTTCGGTGGCCAACTTCCTGACCCTTGGCCTGACGGTCATCAGCGATATCGACACCACCAATGCCCGTGACGACGTGTTCTCGATCGGACTGGATGTCACTGGCTTGAGCGACGCGGGCACCTTGGGCGCGTCGTTGGCATCGGGTGCGGCTGGCTTCCTCAACAGCCAGATCGGTACCTTCCGCCAGCGTCTGGGCGTGAACCCATATGGCGATTCCGGCAAGGTGATGAGCGCCTTCTTCCGCGCCTATACCGACGATGGCGACGTGAATCCGACGCATCAGGAAGTCAATTTCGGCGGCGATGGCAACTACGCCTACAACCAGACCAGCTGGGGCCGCGAGTTGGGCGTGAACGCCAACCTCTTCGGCAACTTCCATGCAGGCGTGGTGCTGGGCAATGCTGATAGCCGGCAGCGGCTCACTGGCGATGGCCACGGCGAGAACCGCATGAGCGGTATGACGTGGGGCGCATATGCCACGTGGTACGTGCCGCAAGGCTTCTACGTCGACCTGACCGGTCGCTGGATGGCCGCCGATGTCCGCTCCACGACATCTGCGGGGACGTTGACCGCGCGGGCACATACTTCCGCCGCCAGCATCGAAGCCGGTTACCAGTGGGCGTTCGGGAATGGCTTAATGGTGGTGCCGCAAGCGCAATACACCCGCACCAAGGTGGACGGCATCAGCACCATCCACGGGCCGGACGTGGACTTCCAGGCCCACGGCGGTACTTTCTCGCGCGGTCGCCTTGGCGTTGAATTGAACAAGGCGTTCCAAGTGGGCGGGGCGACGATCACGCCTTACGGCTCGGTCAATGCGATCCGTGAATTCGATGGGGAGAGCACCTACACCATCGCGGGCAGGTACGACGGCAGCACGGGCGTCAAGGGCACCAGCACCATGGTCGAGTTGGGCGTCGGCGCACACAAGGGCGCCTTCGACGTCACCATTGGTGCCAACTGGACCGATGGCGGCGCCATCGACAGTGGCCTTGGCGGGCAGGCGATCATCCGTTACGCCTGGTAATGACAACAAGCAACAGGCGCGGGCCCGGTCAATCCGGGCCCGCTTGATCAAGCAAGACTCTGGAAGGCACGTGACAAGCAATAAAACAAACGAAGAAGCACCGATCCAGGAAAACCAGGACAAGCAGGATCTCGATACAGGCCTTGATGCGGTTGCACCGGAACCGGCCAAGACGGAAGCCGCCAAGGATGCGGTCAGCAAGCCGCTGGACATCACCAAGCTGAAGGTTCAGAAGTCGTGCTCGCGCGGTCTTGCCTCATGGCTGGGGCAGCACCGGTTGTCCCTGGCGATCACGTCCTACCAGACCGGGCGGATCTACCTCGTCGGTAGCGATCAGAAGGGCCGGGTGTCGTTCTTCGAGCGTATCTTCGAGCGCGCCATGGGCGTGGTCGGCAATGCGCAGCGTATCTATCTGGGTGGGTTGTACCAACTGTGGCGGTTCGAGAACGTGTTGCGTCCGAACGAAGTCATCCACGGCCAGTTCGACAAGTGCTATGTCCCGCGCAACGCACAAACCATCGGCGATCTGGATATCCATGAGTTGGGTATCCGGAAAGATGGCAAGGTGGTGTTCGTCAACACCAAGTACTCCTGCCTTGCCGAGTTGAGCCAAACACACAGCTTCAAGGCGATCTGGAAGCCCAAGTTCATCAGCAAACTGGCACCGGAGGATCGCTGCCACCTGAACGGGTTGGCGATGGTCGATGGTGAACCCAAGTACGTAACGGCCGTCTGCCGCAGCGACAGCGTGGATGGTTGGCGCGACCGACGCCAGGACGGTGGCGTGGTGATCGACGTGGAAACGGACGAGATCGTCTGCGAAGGGTTGTCGATGCCGCATTCGCCGCGTTGGCATAACGGCAAGCTGTGGGTGCTCAATGCGGGTACCGGCCAGCTCGGTTGGGTGGATTTTGAAAAGAAGGCCTTTGTCCCGCATGCGTTCGTACCGGGCTTCGCGCGGGGCTTGTCGATCATCGGCAATGTCGCGGCAGTGGGTCTGTCCAAGCCGCGCAACCAGCGTTTCGAGGGGTTGCAGCTGGATGAAGAGTTGAAAAAGCGGGATGCCGATCCTTGGTGTGGCGTGCAGATCATTTCGCTGACCAATGGCGATGTCATGAACTGGATTCGCTTCGAAGGCGATATTTCCGAGATCTTCGACATCAGCTTCCTGCCCAATGTGAAAAATCCGATGATGATCGGTTTGCGCACAGCGGAAATCCGTGACCTGATCACGTTTGAATCCGAATTGCCGACGGAGGCATCAGCTTCATGATTCACCGATCCTTCACCGCAAAAGTACTGCTGGCCGTATTGGCAACTTTCCCGCTTCATGTGCTGGCGCAAGTCCAGGTCCAGCAGGCGATGCCCGCGCCGAAGCCTGCGCAGGCGACGAAGCCCTTGTCGTCCAAACCGGCCGTGGATCCTGCTGCGGAAGCCTTCGGTGCATGGGACAAGGATCGTAATGGCGCGCTCTCGTTTCCCGAATTCCGGGCCGGATGGGTGCAAGCGCAGCGCATGGCTGAACTGCAGGCGCGCCTACGCCATCAATTCATGACCGTGGATGTAAACGACAACAAGGCGATCGACCCGGCGGAATACGGCAGTTTGCTGCTGATCAAGAATGCCGGTAAATCCGCGCCGCAGATGTCGGTCTTCGATGCGAACCGCGACGGCAAGCTGGAATTCAACGAATACGTGAAGCTCGTGGGCACGTTGGCACCGAAGGATTCCGGCAAGGGTGCCGCCAAGTGAAGATATCCATTGCGCCGGTCTGGAAGGAAATGACGCCGGATCTCGTCGAAGAGTTGGTCGATTTCTGGCGTGACAACAAGGCGATCGAAGATCCGGCCATTGCCAAGCGTCGTGCCGCGCAAGTTGTCTGCATTGCCCGGGACGAAAACGGCGCGTTGTGCGGCGTTGGTACCGCACTCATCAAGGTGTTGCCGAGGCTTCGCCAGCCGATGTACTACTACCGGCAATTCTTCGCCAAGGCACTTCGTGGCCAACACCAGGAACTTGCGTTCTATCAACAATGCAAGCAAGTCTTGCAGGGATACAACCAGGGCCTGAAAAAGCCGGAAAGTCTCGGTCTTCTGGTGGAAGTTGAGAACAGCAAGATCGCGGCTGCGTACAAGCGGGCATACGAACCCAGTTTCGACGCAACCTTCATCGGATACTCGCCCCGGGGATTGCAGTTGAGGGTGTCCTATTTCGATGATGCCCAATTGTTGATACCGGTACCGCTGCGCAAGCAAGGGCCGGCAGCACGCGGTACCGCGCAACACGATCCAGCTCATGTCACACCCGCAACCCGGCGCGGCAAAGGCCGGTCCTGATAATCACGGAGAACGCGTCATGAAAGTCCAGATGTCTTTGTTGAGCCTCGCCATCGTCTCCGGACTGGCCATGTCGGGTTCCGCGGATGCGGCCGGCAACCTGAAGTCCGCTGCCATCACCCGCGCAAATGCGCTGATTGCCGGTCCTGCGGCAGCTAACGTCCGCCGTGCGAATGCCGATACCTTTGTTGCCCGCGATGTCGTGATCGATGCCAACGGCACCGAGAACGTACGCTACCAACGCAATTACCAGGGCTTGCCGGTGATCGGCGGCGACTTCGTGGTGCAATCGCGCAATGGCAAGGTCGGCAAGATCAGCCAGACCCTGCGCAGCGCGGCGCGTCCGTCGCTGAAGCCGGTCGTGAGCGCCGACCAGGCCATCGTTGAAGCGGGTAGTCGCTTCGGCAGTCATTTCCAGGGTGCGCCCAGCTCTCGCCTGGTGGTGTACGCACGCGACGTCGCGCCAGTACTCGCGCATGAAGTCGTGTTCAAGGGCATCAAGGCCGACCAGACGCCGACCGAAATGCACTATTTCGTCGATGCACGCAGTGGTCGCGTCCTGAACCAGTGGGATACGGTGCAGACCGCGCGTCCGGGCCCGGGCGGCGGCGGTTGCACGGGAGCCGCCCCGGCGGTCGGTACCGGTAACTCGCTGACAGAAGGGGCTGTGACGCTGGATACTACCAAGTGCGGCACGACCTACCAGATGGTAGACACGACCCGTGGCGGTGGCGCGACGCACAACATGGCGATGAAGACCTCTGGCATGGGTTCCGTGTTCACGGGTTCCACCAATGTCTGGGGCAATGGCCTGCTCAGCAATGCGCAGACCGTTGCGGCCGATGCCCATTACGGCGTGGCGACGACTTGGGATTATTTCCTGAACATCCACGGCCGCGATGGCATCGCCGGTGATGGTCAGGGCGCTGTCAGCCGCGTGCACTACGGTCGCAACTACCAGAATGCGTTCTGGAACGACAACTGCTTCTGCATGACCTTTGGTGATGGCGACAATGGTGCAAGCATCTTCCCGTTGATCGCGCTGGATGTCGCCGGCCACGAGATGTCGCATGGCGTGACCAGTCGCTCCGCAGGCCTTGTCTATAGCGGCGAATCCGGCGGTCTGAATGAAGCGACTTCGGATATCTTCGGCACCATGGTCGAGTACTACGCCAACAACAGCAACGACCCGGCGGATTACGTCATCGGCGAAGAGCTGTTCCCCAACAATGCCGCGATGAACAACGCGATCCGCTGGATGTTCAAGCCCAGCCTGGACGGCGCGTCGCCGGATTGTTATTCCAGTGGTCTGGGCAACCTGGACGTCCACTACAGCTCGGGCGTCGCCAACCATTTCTACTATCTCTTGGCGGAAGGCGCAGTGGTCCCGACCGGTTTTGGTGCCGGTACCTGGGCCAACCTGACCACGGCTTCGATGGTCTGCAACGGCAATACCGCAATCACCGGTATCGGCCGCGATGCCGCCAGCAAGATCTGGTATCGCGCTTTGACCGTCTACATGACATCCGGCACCAACTACGCCGGTGCTCGTGATGCCACATTGGCTGCGGCAGCGGATCTGGGCTATTCGACCACAGCCGTGGAGAACGCCTGGAATGCAGTGGGCGTCGTGGCAGCGCCGTAGGCATCAGTACTTTGTAAGGCGAACGGCCCGCGAAAGCGGGCCGTTTCTTTTGATCGGGACACTACTCGAAGATGGCGCGCCCGGAGGGATTCGAACCCCCGACCAATGGCTTCGGAAGCCACTACTCTATCCGGCTGAGCTACGGGCGCGTGCCGCGCGATGGGCTGCATCGCGGAGGCGCATTCTCGCACGATTGTCCGTTACCGCGCCGCTGCTAGGCTAGGCACATGGCTTACGAACGCGATTTCCAGCCCATCCCCACGCCCGAGCCGCGTTGGCGCGAACGCCTGCGCCAATACTGGAAGCTCGTGCGCGGCGACCGCCCGATCGGCTGGCTGCTGCTGTTGTGGCCCACCTGGTGGGGGCTGTGGCTGGCCGCCAAGGGCGTGCCGCCGGTGTGGCCGCTGATCGTGTTCACTCTGGGCGTATGGTTGACCCGTTCCGCCGGCTGCGTGATCAACGACTACGCCGACCGCTGGCTGGACGGCAGCGTGGAACGTACCAAGCAGCGCCCGCTCGCCACCGGCGCGGTGTCCGGCCGCGAGGCGCTGCTGGTGTTCGCCGTGCTGATGCTGGTGGCGTTCGCGCTGGTGCTGACGATGAACCGGCTAACTATCTACATGAGCGTGATCGGCATGCTGTTGGCCGCCAGCTATCCGTACCTGAAGCGCTATACCTACCTGCCGCAGGTGTACCTGGGCATGGCCTTCGGCTGGGGCATCCCGATGGGCTTCGCTGCGCTCACCGGCGGTGTGCCACCGATCGCCTGGGTGCTGTACTTGGCCAATATCTTCTGGGCCGCCGCCTACGACACCTGGTATGCGATGGTGGATCGCGACGACGACATCCGCATGGGCGCCAAGTCCACCGCGATCCTGTTCGGCGAAATGGATCTGGTTGCACAAGGCGTCTTGTACGCCTGCATGTTCTTTGCCTTGCTGCTGGTGGGACGCGAGGCGGGTCTTGGTTTGTATTATTGGTTCGGGTTGGGTGTGGCCGCGATTCTAGTGGTGTTCGAATTCGCCATCGCGCGTGCGCGCGATAGCGCGGCCTGCTTCCGCGCCTTCCTGCACAACAACTGGGTGGGAATGAGTATCTTCGCCGGCATCGCCTTGGATCTGGCGTTGCGCGCGCCGCGATGAACGGCGCACGCAGGCCGGACGAAGACTAGGCAAGCTTGCGCAACTTGAATGCGGCGAACACCTGGAAGCCGCCGTAGATCAGGGCACAGACGCCGATCCAAAGCGTGGAGGTGATCATGCCGGCGAGCGGATTCATGGCGAACAGCACGCCCAGAATGATTGCCAATATGCCGCTGACGATGAGTAGCCACTCGCCCTCGATCACCTTGCGCACGCGGATCGCGAAGACGATGCGGAAGATGCCGGCAACGATCAGCCAGGCTGCCAGTACCAGTACCATCGCGCCGGCCATCGACGCTGGATTCGTGATCGCCATGTATGCAAACAGCAGCGAGGCGAAGGCATAGAACGCAAGCCAGCCCTTGGAGATGCCGGTGTTCTTGTCGAACAAGGCAAACAGGCTGATCAGGCCTTCCACCAAGGCCATGATGCCGGCGGTCCAAGCCAGCGCGACCGCGGCTGCAACCGGGCGGCCGATGGCCAAGGCACCGAACACAATAGCGGCGAGGCCGAACAACAACAGAACCCACCAGCTGCGGCCGATGGCGGACAGAATGGGTGTAGCAGAGGTGTCGACCGATGCACTCATTAGGATTTCCCCTAGGCTAGTTACTCGTTGAACGAACGAACAAGCGTCCCCCCCAAGGCATCGTAAATGCGTTTTGCGCCGCAGCATGGCGTCACGCCACCCGTGCGCAGACCCAGGCGGTCACCCGCTGCACCCCGGCTTGGCGCAGGGCGGCAGCGGCGGCCCGCAAGGTGGCGCCGGTGGTCATCACGTCGTCGACCAGCACGAGATGAGCCGGCAATTCGGCATGAGTCGTCACCCGAAAGGCGCGATGCAGGTTGTGCTGGCGTGTTTCGGCATCCAGCCGCGACTGCGCGGTGGTGGCTTTGGTTCGTTGCAGACCGTTGTGCAGCAGCGGCAACCGCAAGGCATGCGCCAGCGGACGCGCCAGTTCCAGCGCCTGGTCGTAGCCGCGTTGACGCAGGCGGGCACGATGCAACGGCACCGGCACCACCGCATCCGGACGCGGCAAGGTGGACTGACGTTCGACCATGCAGTGCGCCAGCACCCGTCCGACGGCGAAATCGCCATGGAACTTCAAGCGTGGCAGCAGGCGATCCAGCGGGAAGGCGTAGTCGAACGCCGCATGCACCTCCTCCAGCGGACTGGGATGCTGCAGGCAGTGCCCGCAGATACCCGCCTGCGGGAGCGGCAGCGCGCAGTGCCGGCAGGCCGGCCCTTGCCAGGGCAGGGCGGTATGGCAGGCATCGCACAGGTCGCGACCCCGCGCGCCACGTTCGCCACAGACCAGGCAACACAGCGGGAACAGCCATGACAGCGGGGCGGCCAGGCGACCGTCAACTTTTCCGGGGAGAGATTGGTTGACGGTGCCGGCCATGCATTCCAGACTGCCGGCCTCATCGCCGTACGTCTGTCGGGGAACTCCCATGCCTGCCATCACCGAATTCCCCATCCGCCACGACTGGGCGCGCGCCGAAGTCGAAGCCCTGTTCGACTTGCCGCTCACTGAACTGCTGCATCGCGCCGGCAGTGCGCACCGGCTGCATTTCGATCCGGCCGAAGTGCAGGTCAGCACCCTGCTGTCGGTGAAGACCGGCGGCTGTCCGGAAGACTGCGGTTACTGCCCGCAGGCCGCGCGTTACCACACGGGTGTCGACGCCACGAAATTGATGTCCACCGAATCCGTGGTCGAGAAGGCGAAGCAGGCCAAGGCCGCCGGTGCGTCGCGCTTCTGCATGGGCGCGGCCTGGCGCTCGCCGAAGGATCGCGACGTGCCGAAGGTCGCCGCGATGATCCGCGAGGTGAAGGCGCTCGGCCTTGAGACCTGCGCGACGCTGGGCATGTTGTCCGGCGACCAGGCGCAGGCACTGAAGGACGCTGGCCTGGACTACTACAACCACAATATCGATACCGATCCCGAGTTCTACGGCGACATCATCCACACCCGCGAGATGCAGGACCGCTTCGACACCCTGAGCCATGTGCGCGATGCCGGCATGAAAACCTGCTGCGGCGGCATCGTCGGCATGGGCGAATCGCGCCGCCAGCGCGCCGGCCTGCTGCAGACGTTGGCCAACCTGCCCGCGCATCCGGATTCGGTGCCGATCAATCGCCTGGTGCAGGTCGAAGGCACGCCGCTGCACGGCACCACCGAACTGGATCCGTTCGAGTTCGTGCGCAGCGTTGCCGTGGCGCGGATCCTGATGCCGGCCTCGATGGTGCGCCTGTCCGCCGGTCGCGAAACCATGAGCGATGAACTGCAGGCGCTGTGCTTCGCCGCGGGTGCCAACTCGATCTTCTACGGTGAAAAACTGCTGACCACCGGCAACCCCGATACGGAGCGCGACATGGCGCTGTTCGCGCGTCTTGGCCTGCGTCCGATGCAGGTGGAAACGGCGAAGGACGACAGCATCGACGCCTGCACGACTACGGTGCACGCCGGCATCACCGAAGCGGCCTGAGGTGGCCCGGCTGTCACTGCATCGGCGCATCGCCGATGCCCGCATGCAGCGCGTCGCCGCCGATCGTGTGCGCGTGCGCCGCAACGTGACCCGTCGCGACGGCGTGCGCTGCGAAGTCGACGGCCGTTGGCTGACCGGTTATTGCAGCAACGATTACCTGGGGCTGTCGCAGCAGTTCGCGGTAGTCGCTGCGCTGGAAGACGGTGCTTCGCGCAGCGGCGCGGGCGGCGTGGCCTCGCACCTAGTGTGCGGCCACCACGCCGTGCACGATGCGCTAGAGCGCGAAATCGCCGATTGGCTGGGCGTGCCGGCGGCGCTGCTGTTCGGCAGCGGCTACCTGGCCAACCTGGCGGTGATGCAGGCGTTGCTGGGCCGCGGCGACGTGTGCGTGCAGGACAAGCTCAACCACGCCAGCCTGCTCGACGCCGCGCAGCTGGCCGGCTGCGGCTTGCGCCGCTATCCACATGTCGATGCCGAGGCCGCGCTGCGTCAGCTGCGTGCGAATCCCGATGGCGCGGCCATGCTTGCCACCGATGGCGTGTTCAGCATGGATGGCGATGCCGCTCCGCTGAAGTTGCTGGCGTTGGTGTCGAAGGTGCAGCGCGCGTTGCTGTACGTGGATGATGCGCACGGCGTGGGCGTGCTGGGGCCGGACGGCCGCGGCAGCGTGGCGGAGGCACGGCTGGGCGTGGATGCGGTGCCGCTGCAGTTGGTGACGCTGGGCAAGGCGCTGGGCAGTTACGGCGCAGTGGTGGCTGGCGATGCCGAATTGATCCGTCATCTGGCCGAAACCGCGCGGCCATACATCTACACCACCGCGCTGCCGCCGGCGCAGGCCGCCGCCTCGCTGGCGGCGGTGAAACTAGCGCGACGCGAACAGTGGCGACGCGAGAAGCTGCAAGCGGCGATCGCACGCTTCCGTAGCGGTGCGCGTAGGCACGGATTCGAATTGTTGCCCTCCGACACGCCGATCCAGCCGCTGCTGTGCGGCGCCGATGCCGATGCATTGGCGATGGCGGCGGCGCTGGAGGAAGAAGGTTGCTGGGTGGCGCCGATCCGCCCACCCACCGTGCCGGAAGGACAGGCGCGCCTGCGCATCACGTTCAGTGCGCTGCACGGCGATGCCGAGGTTGATGCCTTGCTGGACGCGCTGGCCTGGGCGCGCGATGCGGTGGCGTTGGGTTATGGCAAGGCGCATGCGCATGCCTGATCCGGCCAGCAACGGTTGCGCACGGTTGCGCGTGGAGGTCATCGGCAGCGGCCCGCCGCTGGTGCTGCTGCACGGTTGGGCGATGCACGGCGGCATCTTCGCGCCGCTGGCTGATGCGTTGCGCGAACGGCGCACGCTGCACGTGGTCGATCTGCCGGGCCACGGCCACAACCGCGACTGCGGCGTACCGCTGGAACTGGAGGCCTGTGCGCGGGCCGTGCTCGATGCCGTGCCCGACGCGCCGTGGTGCGGTTGGTCGCTGGGTGGCTCGATCGCGCTGCATGCGGCATCGAAACAGCCGCAACGAATCCCCGCGTTGGCGATGCTCTGCGCCACGCCGAAATTCGTCGTGGCGGACGACTGGCCACAAGGCATGCCGAAACAGGTGTTCGAGGGCTTCGCCACCGGCCTGCGCGACGACTGGCGCGGCACCATCGACCGCTTCATCGCGCTGGAGGCGTTCGGTTCCGATCGTATGCGCGAGGAACTGCACATCCTGCGCGATGCGGTATTGGCGCGCGGCGAGCCGGCCCCGCATGTGCTGGCCGAAGGCTTGCACACGCTGGAAGACAGTGACCTGCGCGACGCGTTGTCCGGCATGCGCGTGCCCAGCCTGTGGATTGCCGGTCGCCGCGATCGATTGGTGAACCCGCTGGCGATGCGCGAAGCCGCGCGCATGGCCACGGATGCCGGTTTCGTGCAGATCGAGCATGCCGGGCACGCGCCATTCTTGACCCATGCCGATGACGTGGCGGAAGCGCTGTTGGGATTCCTGGCGGAGCAAGGTGCATGAGCGCGCCCTTGTTCGATGCCAGGCAGGTGCGCCGTGCGTTTTCGCGCGCCTCCACCAGTTACGACGCCGCCGCGCAGTTGCAGCATGCGGTGGAAGCGCGGTTGCTGGAATCGCTGGACTACCTGGACGATCCCGCGCTCGAGCGCGCACCGCCGCAGCGAGTGCTGGACCTGGGCTGCGGCACCGGCCGCGCCAGCCGCGCCATGCAGCAGCGCTGGCCGAAGGCGCAGCTCGTCTCGATGGACCTGGCACTGCCGATGTTGCGGCAGGCGCGTGCGGCGTCGACGCGTTCGATCGCGCAACGCGTGTCCAATCCGTTCGCGCGGGTGCCGCAGCAGGTCTGCGCGGATGCGCGCGCGCTGCCGCTGGCGGACGCGTCGATCGACGTGCTGTTCTCCAACCTGTGCCTGCAGTGGGTGGAAGACCTGGAGGCCGTGTTCGCCGGATTCCGTCGCGTGCTGAAGCCCGATGGCCTGCTGCTGGTCTCCACCTTCGGCCCGGAAACGCTGTGGGAATTGCGCGATGCATTCGCCCACGCCGATGACGCCCCGCACGTCAGTCCGTTCGTGGATATCGCCGGGCTGGGCGATGCGTTGGTGCGTGCTGGTTTCCACCAGCCGGTGTTGGATCGCGAGGAAGACATCACGCATTACCCGGACCTGCCGGCGTTGATGCGCGAATTGCGCGACATCGGTGCCACCAACGCACTGGCGTCGCGCCGGCACACCTTGACCGGGCGCGCGCGTTTCGCCGCCGCCGCGCACGCCTACGAGGCGCATCGCACGGTGCGTGGCCTGCCGGCCACCTGGGAAACCGTCAGCGCGATGGCGTGGGCGCCCCGGGCCGGCACGCCGATCCGCGAAGGGGGCGTCGACGTGACCGCCGTACCGCTGTCGCGCATCCCGATCCGGCGGCGCGCATGAGCCCGCCGCGCCGCGCGTTGCTGGCGGTCGGCATCGCGCTGCTGTCGGCGCTGTTTTTCACCACGACCTATGTGCTCAACCGCGCCGCGGCGGTCGAAGGTGGGCACTGGGCGTGGACGGCGGCACTGCGTTACCTGTTCACCCTGCCGTTGCTGTTGCCGTTGATGCCGTGGCAAGGCGGCGTGTCGCCGGTGGTCAAGGCGATTCGTGCCGCGCCAGGCGCGTGGCTGTTGTGGAGCGGCATTGGCTTTGTGTTGTTCTACGTGTTGCTGAGCTATGCGGCGGCCAGCGGGCCCTCGTGGCTGGTCGCCGCCAGCTTCCAGACCACGGTGGTGGCCGGCATGGTGTGCGCACCGTTGCTGTATCGCGATGCGCGTGCGCGGATTCCGCGTGCGGCATTGGCTGTGGGCGTGCTGATCGTGGCCGGGGTGCTGCTGATGCAGCTGGGGCATGCGCACGGCGCGCTCGACGCGACGGGCTGGATTGCGCTGTTGTGCGTGGTTGCCAGTGCGTTCGCCTATCCGTTGGGCAATCGCGGTCTGCTGTTGCACCTGGAACGCAGCGGCATCGAACTCAACGCCTCCCAGCGCGTGTTTGGCCTGACCCTGGCCAGCCAGCCGGCGTGGATCGCGTTGGCGGTGTTCGCCTGGACGCAGGCCGGGCCACCCTCGACCGGCCAGCTGTGGCTGACTGCCGGGGTGGCGCTGAGTGCAGGCGTGATCGCCACCATCCTGTTCTTCCAGGCCACCGGCATGGTGCGCGACAACGCCACCGCGCTGGGCGCAGCCGAAGCGATGCAGGCCGCCGAGGTGCTGTTCGCGGTGTTGCTGGGCGTGGCCTTCCTGGGCGAGGCGTGGCCGCGCGGGCAGGCGTTGTGCGGCGCGCTGCTGATCGTGGCCGGCATCGTCCTGTTCGCGTGGATCGTGGCCCGCGACGGTGCCCGCGAGCCGCGCGACGTGCAGGCCTTGCGCAGTGAGCGCGGCGGCTGAGCGCTCAGCGCACCTGCGCCAGCCAATCCTCGAGGTTGTAGTAGTTGGTGACGCGCGCGATCAGTCCGTCGCGGATGTCGAAGAATGCGCCGCCAGGCAGCACGTAGGTTTGTCCGTGCGCAGGCGGCAGGCCTTCGTCGGCCACCAGGTATTCGCCGTGCACCACATACTCGGCGGCGGCGCGGGTGCCATCGGGCGAGGCCAACACCACCACGTCGCGCAGCTGCTCGCGATAGCTGCGTGCCATCCGTTGTTGGAACGCGGCGAACGCGGCCTTGCCGGTTTCGCGCGGGCCCTGGTTGAGGTCGTGGATCACATCATCGGCCAGCAGCGCCTGCATCGCCGGCCAGTCACTGCGATTGAATGCGGCGTAGTAGGCCAGCACCAGTTCGGTGGTGCGGTCGTGCGCGCGGGTGCCGTCGATTTTCATGTGGGGGATCAGGCTCCGGGGGCGAGTGCGAACAGGGTGGGCAGCGCGTCCAGGTCGACGTTGCCGCCTGAAAGGAGGATGCCGATCTTGCGGTTCTGGAAGTGTGAGCGATGTGCGCGCACGGCGGCCAGCGCGATCGCCGACGAGGGCTCCACCAGCTGCTTGGTGCGCGTCCACAACAGGCGCATCGCGGCCACCGTCTGCGCGTCGTCCGCGGTCAGTACCTGCGCGTTGCCGCGCAAGATCTCGAAATTGAGCGCGCCCAAGGTGCCGCGCAGGCCGTCGCAAACGGTTTCGGGCACGAAGTCATGATCCAGTACGCCGCTGGCGAATGAACGCGCACCGTCGGCGGCACCCTCCGGTTCGGCGAGATAGAGCTTGCAGCGTGGTGCCAATGCGCGCACCACCAGTGCGGTGCCAGCGGCCAGCCCGCCACCGCCCAGCGGCACCACCAGCGCGTCGAGGTCGGGATGCGCGGTCAGTAGTTCCAGCGCGGCGGTGCCTTGGCCGGCGATCACCCGAGGGTCGGTGTACGGGTGGATCGCGCTGGCGCCGGTGTCGGCCTGCACCTGTGCGCACATCGCCTCGCGCGCGGCGATGGTGGGCGCGCAGCGATGCAGGATCGCGCCGTAGTGTTCGATCGCCGCCAACTTGGCACGCACCGCACCTTCCGGTACCACCACGTGGCAGGGGATGTCGCGACCCAGTGCAGCCAGCGCCAAGGCTGCGCCATGGTTGCCGGAGGAATGGGTGACCACGCCACGCGCGGCAGTCGCATCATCCAGCGACCACACCGCGTTGCAGGCACCGCGGAACTTGAAGGCGCCGATGCGTTGCAGGTGTTCGGCCTTGAAGGCCAACGAAGCACCGGATTCGGCATCCAGCGCGCGCGAGCGCAGTACCGGCGTGGCATGCGCGTACGGGGCGATGCGCGCGGCGGCGGCCAGGACGTCGTCGAAAGTGGGCGTCGGGATCAAGGTGGTCATCTCGGCATGCTAGCGCGGCCATGAACGGTTAAGCATGCCGCGCAGGATCTTGCATGGATTAAGCACGGATTCAATGCGCCGGGCTGATGCTGCACGGGTATCAATGGGGGGAATCACGCCATGTTCCGCAACATCCTGCTTTCTGCGTTGGCCGCCACCGCGCTGGCCGGCTGCGCCACTGATTACGCCTATCGCGGCGGCAATGGCGATTACTACTACGGCCAGCCGCGCGTCGAATACCGCTATTACGGGCCATCCGTGTACGGTGGCTATGGCGGTTACTACGGCAACGGCCTGTATGGCGGCGTCGGGTTCGGTTATCCGTACGGCTATGGCGGTTACGGTGGCTATTACGGTGGTGGTTATTGGAACTACCCCTATGGCGGGTATCCGCACTGGTATCGGCCGCGTCCGCCGCATGGTCATGGCGACAATGATCACGGCCATGATCGCGATGGCGACCGCAACGACCGCAAGCCGCCGTGGCGCAATATCGGTGGTCTGGTTCCGCCGGACGAACGCGTTGGCCCCGACCGCGACGACCCACGGCTACGCGTTCGCCGCCAGCAGCAGCCATCATCGATGCCGATGAGCCCCATGCCGCAGCGCGCGCAACGCCCGAGTGCCCCCGTCATGCCGCGGATGCGCAGCAGCGAGGGCGGTTCGCGAATGGGCCGGGTGATCCGCAATGCGAAGGTTTCGTCTGTCGCCGACGAGTGAATGTGACCATGGTCACATAGTGACCGCTTGTCGGCCAGCACGTGACCAAGCACGTCACATCGGCCTTTGAAGAGCGTAAGCTTTTCACTAGCCGGCGACTTGTAGGGACCTCCGGATCCCCCTGTTCCGTCAACCCTGCGGTCGCCGGCGCCTTATTTCCAGCCATTGCGCAACGCGCGGGCTGTCGAAACCCGAAACGCACCCCGGAATAAAAAATGAGGGCCGAATGTCCCCCGACATTCGGCCCTCGAGCATCCTCGACGTGCGCGGTACCGGCCCCTGTTCAGTCCGGTCAAGGCGCTTGCGCGCTGCCACATCGAGTGCTGGTAGGGGGTAACGCAGGAACCGTGCCAACCTTTTGGTTCGTTCATGAACGGACTGCGTGGCGTCGGGACTAAAATGAGCATGCCATGAGCGATTCCTTCTACACGTTCGACGTCATCGTCATCGGCGGCGGCCATGCCGGCACCGAAGCCGCACTTGCTTCCGCGCGCGCTGGCGCACGCACGCTGCTGCTCAGCCACAGTATCGACACCATCGGTGCGATGAGCTGCAACCCGGCGATCGGCGGCATCGGCAAGGGCCATCTGGTCAAGGAGATCGATGCGCTCGGCGGCATCATGGCGAAGGCCGCGGATGCGGCCGGTATCCAGTGGCGCACCTTGAATGCCAGCAAGGGGCCCGCCGTGCGCGCAACGCGCTGCCAGGCGGATCGTTCGCTGTATCGCGCCTTCATCCGCAACGCGGTGGAGCACCAGCCCAATCTGACCGTGTTCCAGGCGGCGGTCGATGACCTGATCATCGAGAACGAACATGTCCGTGGCGCGATCACCAACACCGGCCTGCGCTTCACCGCGCCCGCCATCGTGCTGACCGCCGGCACCTTCCTGGCCGGCAAGATCCATATCGGCGAAACCCAGTACGCCGCCGGTCGCATGGGTGATCCGCCTTCGACCGCGTTGGCCCACAAGCTGCGCGAGGGACGCTTCGTGGTGGATCGCCTGAAGACCGGCACGCCACCGCGCATCGACGGCCGCACGCTGGATTATTCGAAGATGGACGAACAGCCTGGCGACGCTCCGCGCCCGGTGATGTCGTTCATGGGCAGCGATGCCGACCACCCGGCGCAAGTGAGTTGCTGGATCACCCACACCACCGAGCGCACCCACCAAATCATCCGCGACGCCCTGCATCGCAGCCCGCTGTATTCCGGGCAGATCGAGGGCATCGGCCCACGCTATTGCCCGAGCATCGAGGACAAGGTGGTGCGTTTCGCCGAAAAGGCATCGCACCAGATCTTCGTGGAACCCGAAGGCCTTACGGTCACCGAGACCTATCCGAACGGGATCAGCACCTCGCTGCCGTTCGATGTGCAGCTGGAGGTGGTGCGCAGCATCACCGGTTTCGAGCACGCGCATATCACCCGCCCCGGCTACGCCATTGAATACGACTTCTTCGATCCGCGCGGCCTGAAGAACTCACTGGAAACAAAAGCAGTTGCCGGCTTGTTCTTCGCCGGGCAGATCAACGGCACCACCGGCTACGAGGAAGCCGCCGCGCAAGGCCTGCTGGCTGGCGTCAACGCCGCGCGCTTCGTGCAGGAAAATGATCCGTGGAGCCCGCGCCGCGACGAGGCATATCTCGGTGTGCTGGTCGACGACCTGATCACCCAGGGCACCAGCGAGCCCTACCGCATGTTCACCAGTCGCGCCGAATACCGGCTGCAATTGCGCGAGGACAACGCCGATGCGCGGCTCACGCCGGTTGGTCGGGAACTGCAACTGGTCGATGACGCGCGCTGGTACACATTCGCGCGCAAGCGCGAGACCGTGGCCGCCGAAACCGCACGCCTGTCTGCGCTGTGGGCGGCACCGAACAATGCGCTGGGCGCATCGCTGGCCACATGCATCGGCGTTGAAATCACGCGCGAGGCGAATGCCATCGACCTGCTGCGCCGCCCGGAACTGGACTACGCCACGCTGATGAAAGTGCCGGCACTCGGCCCAGGCGTGGACGACGCCAAGGTCGCCGAGCAGGTGGAGATCGAAACCAAGTACGCCGGTTACCTGGGTCGCCAACGCGAGGAGATCGCCCGCCAGCAGTGCAATGAAGCCACCGCGATTCCTGAAGGCTTCGACTATGCGGGCGTGCGCGGGCTGTCGGCGGAAGTGTTGCAGAAACTGCAGCGCGTGCGCCCGCAGACCGTGGGCCAGGCGCAGCGCATTCCCGGCATGACCCCGGCGGCGATTTCCCTGTTGCTGGTGCACCTGGAACGCCAGCGCCGCGAACGCGCGGCATGACGCACGCGGCCATGTAGCCGCAGCGATTCGCGGCCCGAAGCGAATCGCCGCAAAGCGTACCGCTTCGACCGAAGCACAAGCGTATCCTTCGCGCATGAACACGCCGATCAAAGCGCGCACCGCCTTCGCCATCGTCCTCGTCCTGTCCACATTGGCCGCCTGCAAGCGCGACGCGCCGGCTCCAACGGCGAATCCGAACGGCGACTACCGCGTGCAGACATGGCCGCTGCCCGCCGAGATCGGGTCGATGGCGCCCGACTTGAACGTCGCGCCGGACGGGCGCCTGCTGTTGAGCTGGATCAACCGCCAGCAAGGTCGTCGCAATGCGTTGCAGTTCTCCACCTATACCGAGGAAGGCGGTTGGCAGAGCCAGCCGCGAACAGTTGCGGTGGGGCGTTCGTTGATCGCCAGTTGGGCGGACACCCCGCACATGCTGGCCACGCCGGACGGTGCATTGTGGATGCAGTGGCTTCAGGGCAACCCGGCCAGCCCCAGCGGTTACGACACGGTACTCGCGCGCTCACGCGATGGCGGCATGCGCTGGGAGCAACTCACCCACGTCAACGATGATGGCCTCGATGCCGAACACGGGTTTGCCGCCTTGTGGGCGGCGGGCACGGATCGGCTCGGTATCGCCTGGCTGGATGGGCGCACGCAGGTTGCGGCGCAGGGCCGCGATGGAAAAGACGAGGCGCAACACGGCGGTGGCGCCACGCAACTGCGCGCCAACGCATTCGACATGAGCTTGAACCACGGAATGGACGCGGTGCTGGATGCACGCGCCTGCGATTGCTGCCAGACCGACGTGGCGCAGACGACGAAAGGGCCGCTGCTGGTCTATCGCGACCGCAGCGACGACGACATCCGCGATATCGCGGCACTGCGTTTCGAAAACGGGCGTTGGAGCGCGTCGAAGCCGGTGCACGCCGACGGCTGGAAGATCGAGGGCTGCCCGGTCAACGGCCCGGCCGTGACCGCGCAAGGCAACGATGCGGTGGTGGCCTGGTACAGCGAGGCCGGCGGCGAAGCGGCCGTGCGCCTCGCGCGCAGCGCGGATGCGGGCGACACGTTCGCCGCGCCGCTGATCGTGGACAAGGGCGCGACGGTGTTGGGCCGGGTCGATGTGGCGCGCGATGCGCAGCAAGTCTGGGTCAGCTGGCTGCGCGAGGACGCGAACGGACAAGCGCTGATGCTGGCCCGTTACACGCCCGACCTGTCGCGCGAACTGCAGCGGATGACGGTGGCGAAGCTGGATGCGCGCGGCCATGCCAGCGGTTCGCCCAAGCTGGTGGCGAATGCGATGGGCGCCTGGCTGGCGTGGACCGACAGCCTCGATGGCGTCGCGCATTTGAAGGGCGCATTGATCGCGCGTTGATCGCGGCGCACCGCCTGCAAGATCAGGCGCGTTCCCACGTGGCGATGCCGCCTTCGACTGTTTCGAACAACGGGTGCACGTCGAAAACGGCATCGCACCATTGCGCGTGCAGCGATGGATTGCGCACGGCAAGTTTGGCGAGCAGGTGCGCACGTTCGTGCTCTAGCTGCCCGCGTTCGACGGCGATGGCTTCCACGGCGTGGATGCTTCCAAGTTTGCTGCGGTCGAAGTTGTAACCGCGCGCCGTTGCTTCTTCCTGCACCACCGAGAGGTAGGCATTGATCGCGCGCTTCGGCTGCGGATGCGCCTTGAAGCGATCCAGTTGCGGATGATTGCGATAGCCGCGGGTCTGCTCGTGCAACACCGCGCGTGCCAGCAGGCCTTCGCGCCACAGCGCGACCAGTCCTTGTGGATCAAGATGACGCGGGTGCAACGACCACAAGCGCATCGCTATTTCTCCTTGCGCCAGTTGACCGAGGCGCGATTCTCCACCGTGCTGGATTCGACCTGGATGTCGAAGCCCTTGCGCAGCAGGTACTTGAGCATCAGCACCTGGCCGGTGCCGAGCAGTGACACGCCATAGCCGACGTACAGCTTTGGCGACAGGTACTTGCCGACGCTGAGCACGTCGCTGCCGAGTGCGCGCGATTCGGTCACGCCGGCATCGTCCAGGCCGATGCGCGAACCGAGTTCGGCGGCCAGCAAACCGGTGCCCGCGTTGAGCGCGGATTTCGCCGCGCCGAGTTGGCGCGCTTCGTCGCCGGTCAGGCTCGAAAGCGGGCGGCCCAGGGTCAGGTAGGCCAGCGCTTCTGAATCGCTCTTGGCCGGATCGGAATAGACCGTTGCACGCGGCGCGGAGGCGCGGCCTTCGACGCGGATGCCGGCGGTGACGTCGCCGACTTCGCGTTCGGCGCGGATGTCCAGCACGGGATCGCCCACCAGCGTGTTCGACCACAGCAGGCGGCCGCGGGTGATCTGCAGGCGCTGCCCGTAGGCGGTGTAACGGCCGCCGACTTCGAGCGCGCCGGTGCCGCGCATCTCGCGGCCGGGCGCGGCGCGCACGCGCAGGCTGCCGCCCAGCGTGCCGGTCAAGCCGAAGCCCTTGATGGCGACGTCCTTGCCCATCACCAGGGCGAGATCCAGGTCCAGCGTGTTCGGCGTGCTGCGCTTGGGATCGACCGGATCCAGCACCACCACATCGCTGGATGCCGATACGCCTTCGTCGAGGCGTTCCAGGTTGATGTCGGCCTCCGGTACGGTCACCGTGCCAGTCACCTGCAGGGGCTGGCCGGCGCGATAGCGCACCACCACGTCCGGATTCGCCACCGCGCGCAGTTGTCGGGTTTCCGCGATCAGCACGTTGGTGCCGCGCAGGTTCAACACCAGCGGCGTGTCCTGGTTTCGCCAACCCAGCGTGCCATCGACATCGAGCACGCCATCGCCGGAACGCACGCGGCCAACGATCCGCGCATTGCCGTCCGCCTGCGCCTGCATGCGCAGATCTCCTTCGCGAAGGGCGATGCCAAGCGAAGGCAGTTCCGTCGCGAAGTCCTGCAGATGGCCTTCGCCGCCGATGATCGGCGCAGCACGGGTGCCGGCAAGGCGCAGGTCGGCATCCAGCTTGCCGGTGGGCTCGACGATGTCCGGCGAGAACAATTCCATCCAGGTGAGTTCGTCGGTGTTGACCTTCACTTCGCCGGACAACGGCGCGTAATCGTCCCAACCGGTGGCAATGCGCGCATCGATGCGGCCGTCGTCGTTGAACACCGCGCCCAGGGTGGCGCCGATGCGTTGCGGATCGAACGTGGCATCCAGCTTGAGGTCGCGATAGCCGATGAGGTCGCGGCGCGCGCGCGCGCTGTTGCGCAGGCCGCCGCTGGCGGAGGTGATGGATGCGGTGCCGCGCCAGGCGTTGCCGGCGGGCGCGATGCGCGCATCAAGGTTGACGTCGCCATTCAACAGCCACGGCCGGCCATCCTCGCGTTCCGGCAGGTAGGGCACCAACAGTGCCAGCGGCAGCTGCTCGCCTTGCAGGTTCAAGCCGCGACGCGGCCAATCCGCATCCGCGCACAGGGTGCCGCCGGCGTTCGACTGCAGGCAGGCGCGCGACAACGCACCGCTGCCGCCATCCCACGACCAGCGTGTCGGTTGTTGCAAAGTCCACGCCGCGCCCTTGCTCGGATCGAATTGCAACGCGGCCAGCGCACCCTGCCAGCGCGCGCCCTGCTTGTCCGCGTTGCCACGCAAGGCCAGTGCGCCGAGATCGCTGCGCGCATCGGCATCGAACTGCAACCGCTCCACTGCACCGCGCAGGTTGGCCCGCAGTTCGGACAGCGGCAGGCCCAGTTGCAGCCCCTGCGCGTCGATGGCGAGCGCGCCGTTGCCATTGCGCCAGGGCAGGCGACCCTTGGCGATGAAACGCTCGGCGCGGTAATCGCCGAAGGCCAGGCCTTCGCCACGCAGGTCGGCATCGACATCGGGCGCGTTGCGCGTGCCGCGCAGTTTCAATATGCCGCGCACGCTGCCGCGGCCATCCGGCAGCAGGTCATTCAATTGCAGCGGCGACAGGTTGGCATCGACCTCGATATTGCCGGCGATACGGCCGCGCGCGTCGATGCGGCTGCCGCCCAGCGAGAGCGCGACATCGCCGCTGTAATGCTCGCCATCCACATCCAGCGTGCCGCGGCCGCCGAGCGCGCGCCCGCGCAGCGTGCCGCCAAGGTCACGTGCATCGACATGCGCGAGGAGCGTGCCGTTTTCGCGCAATCCGCCATCGCTTTCGATGCGGCCGTTGACCGCGCCGGGCCAATCCGGCAGGAAATAGCCCGGGTCGAAGCCGGCCAGCGTGGCGTTCGCCTTCCATTGAAGCGTCGGTGCCCACGCCACGTTGCCGGTTGCATCCAGCCGGCCCTGCGGCATGCTCGCCTGCAATTTCCGAATACGGACACCCGCGCGATCGCCGATGCCATCGAACACGACATGGGCGGTTTCCTTGTCGCGGTGCAGGGTCGCCTTGCCGACGGCGGCCCAATGTTCCGGCTTGCCTGCGATGCCGAAGTCCGCATCGCCGCCGACCATCGTCTTGCCGTCGTCGCTGTTCCAGCGCAGGCCACGCGCGTTGATGGCGAACTTCAGCGATGACGCCTGTGGGTCGTGCAGGTCGGCCGTGCCGTTGGCAGTGACGCGACCATCGAACACGTCCACCACCAGCGGCTGCAGACGCAGCACCTTGTCGTCGAGGCTGAGCTTCGACGGCTGCAGGTTGGCGATGAAACCGCCTTGCTTGACGTTGCCTCGCAGGTTCGCGCTGCCGCCGGTGCCGTCGGCGCTGAGGTTGAAGGAGAGCGGGGTCGTTGCCTCGCCGCTGCCGGTCAGCAGGCCGATGTCCAGCGCTTCGCTGTCGGCGCGCAACAACCAGCGCGGGACATCTTGATTGCCGCGCAGGGTGAGTGTCGCGTGCAAAGGCGCGGGCGCGCGACCGCCGATCGCCACGTCCATGTTCGACAGGTTTCCGCGTGCGAGCAGGCCGATGCGCGGCGCGGTCTGTCCGGCCGGCGCGGGCAACACGGCGGTGACGAGCAGGTCGCTGCGAAAATCTTCGCGTGGGATGTAATCGCCATGCGCGGCGAAGCGTCCGCGGTCGCTATCGACCACCAGTCGTTCGACATGCAAGGCGCCATGCGCGGCATCCAGCCCGCCGCGTGCGCGGCGGATATCGATCAACGCTTCGCCTTCCTGCATCACTTTCAGACCATCGATGTGGATGGCATCGGCCTGCAGCGCCAGCGGCGGCTCGATCTGCGGCAGCACATCGGGCCAACGCGGCAATTCGAAGGGTTTGTCGCTGCGCGGCAGGTTCAGCGTCGCGCCTTCGATGTCGAGTGCATCCAGCCGCAAGGTGCGCCCAAGCAACGGGCGAATGGCGGGATCGAGCGTGACCGTCTTCGCATCGAACATGATGCGACCCATCGCGCAGCTCGCGGTCGATGTCGGTACGCAGTCGGGATCGCGCTGGCGCGGCATCGAGAAATGCACGCCATGCAACACCATCGGCCCCGCGGCCGGGCCTTCCGCGGATTGCCAGGTGAGTTCGGTGCCGGCGGGCAGCCGCGCCACGATCTGCCGCAGCAGCACGTCGCGCCCACCGATCGTCATCAGCAGCCAATAGAGCAGTAATGCGACGATGGCAGCCGTGGCCAGCGTAGTCAGTGCGCCGCGCCGCGCGATCTTGCGCTGCCGGCTGCGGCGCAGGCGGCCGATTTCGGCCAGGCGTTCGTCGCGCTGTTCGTCGCTGGCATCGTTCGCCAACGGCTCCAGGCCGTAACGGCGATAACGCTGGTAGCGTGCACGCAACGTCACAAGTCGGCACCGATGTTGAGGTGCAGGGTGAACGGCGAATCCGGCGAATCCAACCCGCGCGCGATATCGATGCGCACCGGTCCCACCGGCGAACGCCAGCGCAGGCCGATGCCGACGCCGGTATGCATGTCCGGACGCTTGCCATTGAACGCGCTGCCGCTGTCCACGAATACCGCCGCACCCCAGGGCCCGGCGAAGTAGCGTTCGTATTCGACACTGGCGGTCACCACGTTGGGCGCACCGAGTGCATAGGTCTCGCCCACGCTGTTGACGATGCGCGGACCGACTTCGCGCCAGCCGTAGCCACGGATGCTGCGGTCGCCGCCGGCGTAGTAGCGCAGGCTGGGTGGCAGGTCGAGCAGTTCGCCGGTGAAGGTGTGGCCGGCCTCGCCGCGCACGATCAGCCGGCTGTCGGCATCGAAGCCGTGGAACCACTGTGCGGTGGCATGCAGCTGGGCGAACGTGGCGTGGCCGTTCGCGCCGCCCTTGCCGCCGCGCAGGGTGAGCGTGCCGCCGGAACCGCGGCGTGGGGCCAGGCGATCGTCCACGTCGATGTATTCGGCACGCAGCGAGGGAAAATAGAAGCTGGCGTACTGGTAGTCGGTAATCGGCCGGTTGGGCGTGAAGTAGGACCAGCGTTCGCGCAGCACGTGCGCGGAGGCGATCAAGTTCAAGTGGTCGTTGTACTGGCCGCTGCGACTGGCCACGAATTCCAGCCGGCGGTTGTCCAGCGAATCGGTCTGCTCATCGGCCGCTTGCAGGCTGGCGGTGTACCAGCCGTCCAACCAGGCGAACGCCGGCACGCGGTACTGCACGGTCGCGGTCTTGCGTTTGCTGGCGTAGTCGATCTGCGCCAGCGCCTTGTGGCCACGGCTGTTGAGATAGCGTCGCTCCATGCCCAGGCTGAAGCCGGCGCCGCTGCGGGTGCCGTAATTCACGCCGGCGCTGTAGATGCTGCGCGGCGCGGGCGTCAGGTTGACCTGCACGGGCACGACCTTGTCCTTCGCGTTCTCGGGCTGCGGCAGGATCTCGACAAGTCCGAAATAGTCCAGCGCCACCAGCGAGCGACGCAGGCGTTCCAGTTCGAGGTCGTCATACGCATCGCCTGGCTTCCAGCCAATCAGTTTCTGCAGCAGGTCATCGCGAATGATGGGCGTGGGCGTTTGCAAGAACATGGCATCGCCCAAGGCGTAGCGTGCGCCGCTGGTCCAGCGCAGGTCGATGTCGGCGGCGTTCTCGGCGCGGGTGACTTCGACCCGGTGCGCGGTGAAATCGGCATCGAAATAGCCATGCCCGCCCAGCGTGCGGCTGACCTTCGACTTGCTGGCCTCGTACAACGTGTGATCGAGCACGTCACCCTTGCGCGGCGCGAAACTGGCCAACGCGCGGCGCACGCCGGCATCCTCGCCGGCTTCACCTTCAACGCCGACATTCCATGCGCGCACGCGCACCGGCGAGCCGGGCTCCACGCGGATGCTCACGGTGAGGGTGCGCGTGTCCTCGCCACTGTCGGCATCGGCGGTCGCGGTGCGCGCGGCGGGTTGCGTCTCCGCGCCTTCCGGCACGCTGCGGTCGCTGCGCTGGATGACGATGGTGGGCGAGTAGTAGCCGAACGGTTCCAGCGCCTCGCGGGTCTCGGCTTCGGCTTCGCGCAGCAGGTAGGCCAGGCGGCGGCCGGACAGGTTCTTGCCCATCGAATCGTTGAGCGACAGCGAAACACGCACGTTCTGCGCCATCGATTCATCTGGAAGGCCGCTGACATCGACGCGGGTCACGGTGATCGCGGAGGCCGGCAGCGCCGCTGCGCAGTAGGCGAGGGCGATCAGCAGGCGTGAGGAGGATGGCGGCATCGGTGCAGGATACCGATGCGGCGTCAACGAACGATTAATTTCAACCCCGTCATTCCGGCTTTCGCCGGAATTCAGGCCGTCGCCCGCATTTGAAGCGACGGGATCCCGGCTTGAACAACCATCCGGTTGTTGGAAGCGGCGCCGGGATGACGAAACGGCATTACGCGGACAGGTGCTCGATGGCGGCCACGCTGCCCAGCCGGTCGGACAGGCGCTTGAGCAGGGCCAGCCGGTTGGCGCGGATCGCCGGATCGTCCACGTTGACCATCACGCTGTCGAAGAACGCATCCACCTGCGGGCGCAGGCGCGCGAGATGCGCCAGCACGTCCACGTAATCCCCATGCGCCAGCGCGTGGCCGGTCTCGCCATAGGCCGCTTCCACCGCTTCGGCCAAGGCGAATTCCGCCGGTTCGCGCAGCAGCTGTTCGTCTTCCATGCCGGGGATTTCGATGTCGGCTTTCTTCAGGATATTGCCGATGCGCTTGTTGGCCGCCGCCAGCGCCGCGGCTTCCGGCAATTGCGCAAAGGTGCCGATGGCGTCGACGCGGCGGTCGAAGTCGTACAGCGACTTCGGCTTGAGTTCGGCGACGGCGTTGAAATGCGAGGCGGGGACGCCCTTGTCGGCGTAGTAGCCGCGGAGGCGGTCGAGGATGAACGGATATGCGTCGTCATAACCCAGTGGAACGATTGACCTCAGCTCGCCGGCGTATTTGTTCTCGGCAGTCATCTCTACAGCATCGGCAGCTTGACGCACCTCTTCGCGCTTTTCGCTTTCGATGAGCATGATCCGGTTCAAAACGTTACCGAACGCTTGTCGGATCAAATCATCTAGGTCCAATTCAAAGCCGCTCTCGATAATCGTCCGCGCCAACCCCAACGCATTGCGCCGCAGCGCAAACGGATCCTTGTTGCCGGTCGGCTTCAGTCCTGCGGCGAAACCGCCCGCCAGCGTGTCCAAGCGTTCCGCAATCGCCAGCACCTTGCCCACGCCACTCAGCGCGATATCGTCGCCGGCGAAGCGCGGTTGGTAGGCCTCGTCGATGGCCAGCGCGACTTCGGCTGGTTCGTTCGCGCGCTGCGCGTAATAGCGGCCGGCAATGCCCTGCAGTTCCGGAAACTCGTTGACCATCCGGCTTTGCAGGTCGTTCTTGGCCAGCAGCCCAGCGCGCTTGGCGAGTACGGCATCCACGCCCACCTGCGGCGCGATCGCTTCGGCCAACGCGGCCACGCGCTGCACCTTGTCGGCCACGCTGCCCAGCTTGGCCTGATAGGTGACGGTGGCAAGCCCGGCGCCCATCGCTTCGAGCCCCTGCTTCAGGTCTTCGTCGAAGAAGAACTTGGCATCGGCGAAGCGCGGGCGGATCACGCGCTCGTAACCCTTGCGGATTTCAGAGGCGTCCTTCGATTCGATATTGGCGATGCCGACGAAGTGCTCGGTCAGCTTGCCGCCATCGTCCAGCACCGGGAAAAACTTCTGGTTGGTCTCCATCGTCGCGACCAGCGCTTCCTGCGGCACGTCGAGGAATTCGCGCTCGAATGAACAGGTCACCGCCACCGGCCATTCGTTGAGGCAGTTCACCTGCTCCAGGTTGTCGGCATCGACGCGCGCGCTGCCGCCTGCGGCCTTCGCTGCGGTCTCGACTTCCGCGATGATGCGCGCGCGACGTGCGTCGGCATCCACCAGCACGAACGCGGCGCGCAGGGCCTCCACGTATTCGTCGGGGCGACCGATCCATACCGGCTTGTCATACATGAAGCGGTGGCCGCGGCTGTTGCGGCCGGCGCGGATACCGAATGCTTCCAGTTCCACCACCTCATCGCCGAACAACACCACCAGCCAATGCACCGGACGGGCGAAGCCATGGGAGTGATCGCCCCAGCGCATCGGCTTGGGGATCGGCATGCCGGCCAGCGCCTCGTCCAGCACGTCCTGCAGCAGGTCGCGGGTGCGCACGCCGGCGCGGGAGCTGCGATGCACGAAGCGTTCGCCCTTGTTGTCGGACATGCGCTCCAGCTGCGTCCACTCCACGCCCGCCTTGGCGGCGAAGCCTTCCAGCGCGCGGGTCGGCTTGCCTTCGGCATCCAGCGCGATGTTGAGATACGGGCCCAGCGTTTCGCTGGCCTGTGCCGGTTGTTCAACGGCAACGCCCGGCAACAGCACCGCGATGCGGCGTGGCGAGTACAGCGGCTTGGCATGGCCACGTTCGATGGTGATGCCGCGCTTTTCCAGCGCCGCGATCACGCCGTCGAAGAAGGCATGGGCCAGACCGGGCAATGCCTTGACCGGCAGTTCCTCGGTACCGAGTTCGATCAGCAGCGGTTGCATGCTCATGCCGCCACCTCCTGTGTTGCCACCTGTTGTTTCAACGCCGGGAAACCGAGTTTCTCGCGCTGCGCGAAGTAGGCTTCGGCCACCGCTTGCGAGAGCTTGCGCACGCGCAGGATGTAGCGCTGGCGTTCGGTGACGGAAATCGCGCGGCGCGCGTCCAGCAGGTTGAAGCTGTGCGATGCCTTGCACACCTGGTCATAGGCCGGCAGCGGCAGGTCGAGTTCGATCAACTTGAACGCCTCACGCTCGCAGGCATCGAAGCGATGGAACAGTTCGGCCACGTCGGCGTACTCGAAGTTGTATGCGGACTGTTCGACTTCGTTCTGGTGATACACGTCGCCGTAGGTCACCGGCGTGCCGTCCGGCCCGTAGGTCCACACGATGTCGAACACGTTGTCGACGTTCTGCAGGTACATGCACAGGCGTTCCAGGCCGTAGGTGATCTCGCCGAGCACCGGCTTGCACTCCAGGCCGCCGGCCTGCTGGAAATAGGTGAACTGGGTGACTTCCATGCCGTTCAACCACACTTCCCAACCCAGGCCCCAGGCGCCCAGCGTCGGGCTTTCCCAGTTGTCCTCGACCAGGCGCAGGTCGTGCACCAGCGGGTCGATGCCGAGCGCCTTCAGCGACTCGAAATACAGCTCGACGATATTGTCCGGCGAGGGCTTCATCGCCACCTGGTACTGGTAGTAGCGCTGCAGGCGGTTGGGGTTTTCGCCATAGCGGCCGTCTGTCGGCCGGCGGCAGGGCTGCACGTAGGCGGCATTCCACGGCTCCGGCCCCAGCGCGCGCAGGAAGGTGGCCGGATGGAAGGTGCCGGCGCCGACTTCAAGATCGAGCGGCTGGATCAGCACGCAGCCCTGTTCGGCCCAGTAGGCATTCAGGCGGGTGATGAGTTGCTGGAAGGTGATCGGAACGGCCATGGACGGGCGTGTTTGCAACGGGGCCGGCTAGTATAGAGGGGTCACTTTGGAGCCCCGGATGACCGTGCCCTTCCTCATCCTGCAGACCGGCCAGCCGGTCGCCTCGATGCGCCGGCACGGCAGCTTCGCCCACTGGATCCGGGTGGCCGCCGGGCTGGAACGCGACGAAGCCGTGGTGGTCGATGTCGAACGTGGCGATGCGCTGCCCGACCGCGAGGGCTTCGCCGGGGCGATCATCACCGGTTCGGCGGCGATGGTCACCGACCGCCACGACTGGAGCGAACGCAGCGCCGAGTGGTTGCGAGACGCCGCGCACGGCGGCCTGCCGCTGCTCGGCATCTGCTACGGCCACCAGCTGATCGCGCATGCGCTGGGTGGGGAAGTGGGGGTCAATCCGACCGGCCGCGAGATGGGCACCATCCAGCTCGACCTGCACCCACCGGCCGCGTACGATCCGCTGTTCACCGGCCTGCCGACACGCATCCCGGCGCAGGCCACCCACCTGCAGAGCGTGCTGCGGTTGCCGGACGGCGCCACCGTGCTGGCCAAATCCGACCAGGACGCGACGCATGCCTTCCGCTGGGGCGGTGCGGTCTGGGGGCTGCAGTTCCACCCGGAATTCAGCACCACCCACATGCGCGGCTATATCCGCGCGCGCAGCGACGCGCTTGCGCAGGAAGGCCGTTGCGGCAAACGACTGGCGCGTCAGGTGAGCGCCGCGCCGCAAGCGCGCCAGGTGTTGCGCCGGTTCGTGCGGCATGTGCGGGAATCGCGCCAAGGTTGAGTATGCTGGGCGCATTGCGGGATTCGCCCGCTCTGGATCGAGCCAAGGGGAAGCAGGGATGACGACGCGTGCGGTGGGGGCAGGGGCCGGCATCGGCTGGTTGAAACAGGCGGTGAACCTGGGGCGCAACAACCCGAAGGCGATCTTCGGCGGGGCCGCGTTGCTGCTGGCAGTGATCCTCGCGCTTGGGATCGGTTTCGGACTGGCGGCGGTGCTGCTGGGCGGTGCGATGAAGAACGGCAGCGTCGCGATGGTCGCGCTGTTCGTGTTCAGCGGGGTGGCGATGGTGGTGATGGCGGCCTTGATCGTCGGTTACCTGCGCCTGTTGGACGCAGTGGAAAACGGCCAACCGGCCAGTGCCGCGGACGTGTTCGCGGGGTTCTCCGACATGGCGGTAAGCGGCCGTGCGATCGGCTTCATCCTGCTGCTCGCAATCGCGCAGAACCTGTTGCTGGCCCTGCTGATCAGTGCGCTGGCGCCCGGCTTCGGTGATTGGTACCTGCAGAACCTGCAGGATTCGATGGCGGGCGTGGAAGCGGTGCCGACCATCCCGACCGGTTTCGGCGCGGCGATGGTCATCATGTGGACGATCGGCCTGTTCGGTTATGCGGTGCAGTCGATCGGCTTGGGCCAGGTCGCGTTGCGCAACCGCGGCATCGGCGGCGCGCTTGGCGATGGCGTGAAGGGCGCGGCCAAGAACCTGCTGCCGCTGCTGGTGTTCCTGCTGGTGGTGGTGGCGGCCGTCGTCGTGTTGATGCTGGTGGTGTTCCTGGGCGCGATGCTGCTTGGCGTCGTCGCCAAGCTGCTGGGCGGCTGGGTGGTCGCGCTGGTCGGAATCCCGCTCTACATCGCCTTCATCCTGGCGATGTTGGTGGTGATGTTCGGCGTCATGTACTTCATGTGGCGCGACGTTTGCGGCGACGGCACGGCGTTGGCCGCGTCCAGCGACGATCGCATCGAGCTCTAGTCCCACCGCGGTCAGAACCCCAGCGTTTGCTGCATGGCCGCTTGCATGGCGGCCTGCAGCCACAGGAACAATCCGCCGAAGGCGATCACTGCCACGAGCGCCTGGGCGGTGAGCCAGGCCTTGGCCAATCCCGACAAGGGGTTCGATTGCTCGCGGCGCAGAACGCGGGTGTCGCTGACCCGGTCGTGCATCGCGAGGTGTTGCGGCGGCAGCAATGCCATCGCATGGCCGATATTCAGCGTCAGCCAGGACAGGCCCGCCGCCAGATGGCGCTGCAGCGCATGCCCGGCTTTGAGCCGGCGGCCCTGCGCATCGGTCACGCGTAATCCGAACGCGCGCATGCCCGGCGTGGCCTGCCAGCGGGATTGTTCGAACAACACCGCCCACGGCAACGCCAGCACCACATACAACAGCAGCGGCGTGAACAGGATGGCGCCGAGCGAGGCGTCCAGCCGATTGATGGCGGACGCCATCACCGGATCATTGAGCAGTTGCGTGGCCATCCCGGCAGTTGCCTGTTGCGCGCCCAGCACCTCGCCGAGCAGGCGCGGCATTTCGCCGGCCAGTACATGCAACGCGTTGCGTGCCTCGGCACAGGCATGGCTGATCCGCGCGGTGCCAAGCAGCGCGATCAGTGGCAGCAACAGGGCCGCATCCAGCGACCAGGCCGCGTAGCGCGCCCAGAAGCCGGCATGCAGCGAATGCTCAGCCGGCGTTGTTGCCATCCGTCGGCGTGCGCGGCGCGACCATCGTCGCGGCGATGATGCCGGCCTCGTACAACAGGCACATCGGGATCGCCAGCATCAGCTGGCTGACCACGTCCGGCGGGGTCATGACCGCCGCGATGACGAAGATGCCGACCACCGCGTAGCCACGACCCTCGCGCAACTGCGCCGGAGTGACCCAACCGAGCAAGGCCAGGATTACCAGTGCGACCGGCAACTCGAAACTCAGGCCGAACGCCAAGAACAGCACCAGCACGAAGTCGAGGTAGGCGCTGATGTCGGTCATCATCGCCACGCCGGCCGGCGTCACTCGGGTGAGGAAGCCGAACACCATCGGCAGCACTAGGAAATAGGCGAAGGCGCAGCCGGCATAGAACAGCGCCAGCGCGGACGCCAGCAGCGGTAGCGCGAGTTTCTTCTCGCGCTTGTACAGGCCGGGCGCGACGAAGGCCCAGGCCTGGTACAGCAGCCACGGCATCGCGATCATCAACGCGGCGAAGAAGGCAAGCTTCATCGGTGCGAAGAACGGCGACGCGACCTGGGTGGCGATCAGCTGGCCGCCCTTGGGCAGTTTATCGAGCAGGGGTTGTGCGAGCAGGCCATACAGCTTGTTGGCGAACGGCAGCAGGCAGGCCAGTGCCAGCAGCAAGCCGATCGCGCCGCGCAGTAGGCGGCTGCGCAATTCCAGTAGGTGCGCGATCAGCGGGCGCTCGTTGTCGAAACCGGCGTCAGTCATCGCGCGGCTCGACGGGTGATTCCGAGGTGCGCTCGGGCTTGGCGACGGCTTCGACCGAACGGCGGGTGTCGGTGGCCAGGTCATGCAGCTGGCGCTCGGTTTCCTGCATCGCTTGCTTGCCGTCTTGCAGGCTGCGCTTGAGTTCCTCGCTGGCGAGCTCGCTTTCCAGTTCGGATTTCACCGAGTACCAGTGCGCGCGTGCCTTGCGCACCCACAGGCCGGTGAAGCGTGCGGCCTTGGGCAGGCGCTCGGGACCGAGCACCACCAGCGCCACCAGGGCGACGACCAGCATCTCGCCGAAGGAGAAATCGAACATCGGCGGAGGCCGTGCGGTTTAGCGGGCGACGTCGTCGCGGTCGCGCGTGCTGTCGGACGATGCGGCGGCGTCCTTGGCCTTGTCGTCAGCGATGCGCGCGGCCGGCTTGTCATCGTCGCCGCGCATGCCCTTCTTGAACTCGTCCACGGCCTTGCCCAGGTCGCGCGCACCGCCGGTCAGGCGCTTGGTGCCGAACACCAACACCACGATGAGCAGCACGATGAGCCAGTGCCAGATGCTGAAGCTGCCCATGGCGGTTTACCTGTTGGTGGAAGTTGCGCTGATTCTACCGCCGATCCGCCGCAGCCCCGCGGATCAGGGCTTGCTGGCGGGTGCGGTTGCCGGCTGCAGCGGGGTGGTAATGGCGGGGTTGTCGCTGGCCAGCGGCTGGACGCGGGCTTCGCCGGAGACCGAAGTCCCGCCACTGGATTGGATGCTTTCGGTCGGCGGCTCCCGGAGTTGGCGTCCGCGTGCCTGGCGGGCGGCCGCTGTGGCTTCCTCCAGCGCATCGCGGAAGCCGGTGATCGCGGCGGACGGTGCATTCGGTGCACGGCCTTCGAACACCGCCCGCGGGGTGGTGCCTTCGCCATAAGCGGTGCGGTTGGCGCCGTTGTCGATGCTGAGCACGGCGCCGTCCAGCGCCACGCCGGCGAACAGGCCGCGCGCGCGCGACCACGACCAGATTTCCGCCTTCAGTTCGCCATCGGTGGCGGCGGAGGCATTGCGGCCGACCGGGCCGGCGGCGATGCCGGCATCCGCGCCCAGGGTGATCTTGCCGTTGACGATGGAATCCACGCCGCGGTCGCTGCGGAACACCAGGATCACGTCGGCCGATTGCACGCCGGCCTGCAGGCCGAAGCTGGCGCCGGCCAGTTTCACGAACACCGGGTTCGACCAGGTACCGTCGGCCGATTTCACCGACATCAGGCCCAGGCCGCGGCGTCCGCCGAGCATGAAGCCGGCCTTGATCGTGTCCGGGACCACCACGATCGCTTTCGCCTCATCGAGCAGGCGATCGGGGATCGACGCTTCCGGGATCGCCTGGATCTGTTGCACCACCCGCACGGCATCGTCGGCGCGCACGTCCTCGCGTTGGCCGGCGACAGCGGCGGTGGCGGCCAGCAATCCGGCAAGAACCAGGGCAAGGCGAGTAGGGGCGATCTTCATCGGGGGCTCCGGCATGGGGGACGGCAAGGCCACATCGTGGCGGCATCGCAATGAATCGATCATAAGTCGCGGCGGGAGTTCCGTGGCGCATGCGATCCTATGCGCATGCAGGAGCCACCTGGACATCGTCAGGAAGCCATGCCAACGCTGCTGTTGGTGAATCTGGGTACGCCAACCGCGCCAACCGCCGCGGCGGTGAGCGCCTATCTCGACGAATTCCTGTCCGATCCGCGGGTGGTGCAACTGCCGCGCTGGCTGTGGCTGCCACTGCTGCGCAAAGTGATCCTGCCGCGGCGCAGCCCGGTGGTAGCGAAGAAATACGCCGAAGTCTGGTTGCCCGGCGGATCGCCGTTGGCGGTGCATACCGCCGCGCTGGCCGATGCGGTACGCACGAAATTGCCGGGCTGGCGGGTCGAACACGCGATGCGCTACGGCACGCCATCGCTGGCCGACATCCTGCAGCGGTTGCGCGAGGAAGGCGTGCGCGACGTACGCGTGCTGCCGCTGTATCCGCAGTATTCGACCACCACTACCGAAACCGTTGCCGACGTGATCGCCGCACGGCGTGGCGAGATGCGGGTATCGATGCTGCGCGACTACCACCGCGATGCCGGCTGGGCCGCGGCCGTGGCCGATTCAATCCGCGCGCATTGGGCCAGGCATGGCCGTGGCGAACGCCTGTTGCTGTCGTTTCACGGCCTGCCGCAACGCGTGGTGGATGCCGGTGATCCGTATGCGCTGCAGTGCGAAGCCAGCGCGCAGGCGATCGCACAAGCACTCGGCATCGCCCGCGACGACATCCTGCTCACCTACCAATCGCGCTTCGGCAAGGGCAAATGGCTGCAGCCCGACGTGGTGGCGACGTTGCAAGGGCTCGCGCGCGATGGCGTGCGCATGGTCGATGTCGCCTGCCCCGGGTTCGCGGTGGATTGCCTGGAGACGCTGGAGGAGATCGCCATGCAGGATGCCGTCCTGTTCCGCGAAGCCGGCGGCGATGCACTCCGTTACATCCCCTGCCTCAACGCGGGCGATGCGCATGCCGAGGCGCTGGCGGCGCTCGCGCAACGGGACGAGGGCTGGCACTGATGCGCGAGATCGGCATCGATATCCCATTGGGCCGGATCGCCGCCTTGCGATGGGGCGAGCCCGGTGCGCCGAAAGTGCTGGCCTTGCACGGCTGGCTGGACAACGCGGCGAGCTTCGTTCCGCTGTCCACGCATTTGCGCGGCATCGACCTGGTCGCCATCGACCAGCCCGGACACGGTCGCAGCGCACACCTGCCGGCGGGTACCGATTATTCCTTCGTCGGCGCGATGAACGCAGTGCTGGATGTCGCCGATGCGCTGGGCTGGGAACGCTTCGCCCTGCTCGGCCATTCGATGGGCGCCGGCATCGCCAGCATGCTCGCCGCGGCTTGCCCGCAACGGATCGAAAGGCTGGTCGCGATCGAGGCATTGGGTGCGCTGGCGGAGGTCCCGGAACGCACCGTCACCCGCATGCGCGAGGCGGTCATCGCCCATCGCGGGCTGAAGGACAAGAAGCTGCGCGTATTCCCCGACATCGACAGCGCGGTGCGCACCCGCCAGTACGCCAGCCTGGTGCCGGGCAGCGGGCTGGACGAGGCGTCGGTGCGGCTGCTGGTCGAACGTGGTCTGCGTGAAGTGGCGGGCGGCTACGAATGGAGCAGTGATCCGCGCCTGACCTTGCCGACGATGACCCGCATGACCGAACCGCAGGTGGAAGACCTGGTGGCCGGCATCGAATGCCCGGTGCGCGCGATCTTCGCCGACCCGGCGCAGCCTTATCTGCCCGACGAATTGCGCCGCCGTCGCGTGGCCTTGTTGCCGCAGGGCGAATTGATCGTCATTCCCGGCGGCCATCACCTGCACATGCAGCAGGCTGGGCACGTGGCGGCGGTGATCGGGGATTTCCTGCGGCGCTGATCAATCCTTGGGCAGCATGCAGTGCACGCAGCGCCCCGCACGCAAGGCCAGCAAAGGCGGGTGCTTGGCGAAAAAGCGGCACTGGCAGCGCGGGCAGCGAAATTTCTGCAGGTGCAGGCAGGCCAGCAGCAACAATACGGCCCAGAGGGCGAGCGGACTGAGCAGGCCATACCAGCCCAGGTGCTCGATCAGGAGCAGGCGGCCAAGCAGCAGTACCGCGAGCAGTCCCGGGCCGAGCAAGATCCAGCACAACCGCCTGCGTTGGTAGTAATCGTCCCAGGTCGATGCGGGCGCGGCATGGTCGTGATATTGCAATGAAGGTTTCGCGGTGGAGGGGGAGGCAGGCGTGTCGATATCGGGTTCCCTGATCATCGCCTCAGTCTTCGCCGCCGGTACGCACCGCCAGTTGGGTGCCGCCATCCTCGGCTTTCATCATCTGGTAGACAGCTTGGCGCTTGTCCTTGCTGTAGATCAGGGTGGAGCTATCGGCACCGGTTTGCATCGACATTTCGCGCTTCCAGCCTTGCGCCTGCATGGTCTTCTCCACATCGGCGGAGACCTGAGCCGGGCTCGCGCTGGTGGCGATATTCACTGCCTTCATCCCGCCCATGTCCATGGCGCTGCTGATCGTGCGTTGCTCCGGCAGGAAGACGTCGGTCGGGAAGTCGGCGGGCAGGGCCACGCTGGCGCCATCCTGCGCGGTGGCGACCTTCATCTCGCCCTTGTCGGTCTTGATGCTGACGGTGTCGCCGTTCTGTTCGATGTCCACCTTGTCGCCGCTGGCATGCTCCATCGTCTTTTCGGCAATGGCTTCACCGGCGCGCTTGCAGCCCGGCAGGGCAAACACGCCGACCACCAGCATGGCAAATAGCAATTTATGCGATGTCGTGGGTCGTGGCATTGCGGTTGTCCTGATTTCCCCTGGTCATCCGGGCGAACGTGACGTGGCGGTTCAACCGGTCAGCAACGCGCGCAGGCGCGCCTTCAGCGCCCGTCCTTCGTCGCGGAAATAGGTGCGTTCGTCCCGCCAATCGGGGACGCGGGTTTCCACTTCGCGCCAGAACCGGCGCGAATGGTCGGCATGCAGCAAGTGGCAGAGTTCATGCACCAGCACGTATTCGAAGGCGGACGGGCGCGCCAGTACCAGCGACAGATCCAGCGACAAGGTGGCATCCGGCGCCAGCGAGCCCCATTGCGTCGAGGTGCGCTTGAACACGATGCGGCGTGGCGTGCGCGGCAGGCCCTGCAGGTACTTCGGCAGCCAGCGGCCGACATCGGCACGGCCCTGGGCTTCGTAGAAATCACGCAACGCGCGCTGCAGGGCGGCATCGCCGGCCGATGCGGGCGCGGTGAACAGCAGGCCGCCTTCGGCATCGCCATCGAAATCGAGCCGCGTGGCGCGGCCGCCCTGCCAGCGCAGCGGCAATTCATCGCCACGCAACGGCAAGCGGTCGGTGATGTCGCGTTGCAGGCTGTCGCCAGCGTGCACGGCCTGCGTGGCGAATTGTTCGGTCAGCCAGGCGCGATGTTCGTGCAGGAAGCGTTCGCCGGACACCAGGCTGGCGCGAACAGGCAGGCTCAGGCGCGCGCCGCGTTCGTCCACGCTGAGCTTGATCCGCCGCGCACGCGGGTCGCGCACGCGCAGGATGTCGATGCGGCGACCGTCATCGAGCACGAAGCCGACGGTGTCGCGTTGCACCGTCGCGGGTTTCGGCGCGATGCGGGCGGGGGCGAGCAGGCGGAACAGCGAACGCATGCGCCGAGTTTAATGGCTTGCATCGCGAGGCATGGCGGGCATTCGCTGCGCGGCTCGAAATGCCGCTACGCGAACACCCGCCATGCCCCGCGATGCCGGGGATTGTCGAGAGACGCGTTATTCGGCCTTGCTGAGCTTGAACGCCTTTTCCAGCACGTTGAACAGGCGCTTGAACTCGCCGGCCATCAGCGCGAAGCGGGCATCGAGTTCGGCGGCCACGTCGTCGCGGTCGGTGGATTCCAACTGGTCCACGGCACCATCGAGCAGCTTGAACTTGCGCACTACCAGGTCCTCGCCGAGGACGAAGCTGACGTGGTCGTCCAGCACCAGCGCCAGCCGCGTGGCCTGCTTGCCGGCTTCCAGGTGCTTGTTGATTTCATCGCCCACCAGTTCCATGCGTTGGATCTTCACCACGGCGCCGGTGTCGGTGGGATCGCGCAGTTCGCATTCGTCGCCCAGGCTCAAACCATCCGGCAGCGGATCGCCGGCGATCCAGCCGGTGAGGATGGCGCGCGGCGCGACTTCGGCATTCAGCGGCAGCGCGGGGAAGCTGCCCAGCGCGCGGCGGATTTCGCTGACCACGGACTCGGCGTTCTTGCGCGAGGACGTGTCCACCGCGACCACGCCGAGGCTGGTATCGATCAGCGCATCGCTGCGTACTGGCCGCACGAAGGCGCGCGGCAGCAGCTCGGTTATCAGTTCGTCCTTCAGCCGCTTGCGGGTGCGCCCGCCGGGCTTGCGGCCTTCCTTCTCCTCGATCGCCGCCAGCTTCTTCTGCAGCAGGTCGTTGACTACCGCGCCCGGCAATAGCTTGTCCTCGCCGCCGACGGTGAGCCACAGGGCGCCATGCAGGCCATGGCTCAAGGCATCGCCATGTTGGCCGAGCGGCGGGATGAAACCGCGGCTGGACAGTTCCAGCGGGCCGACCGGCTTGAGCGCGCATTCGGCCAGCTGGGCGTCGAGGTCGGTGAGGTCGAGCGAAGACGGGAAACGGAACAACGTCAGGTTGCGAAAGAACATCAAAGATCCTGCGGAATGCGGATGGGGCGCGGCTCAGGCCGCGTCGTCAGTGTCGGTGGTGGGCGTCTCGCCACCTGCGAGCCACGCGTGCGCATCTGGCATGGCGGCATCGCCGCGCTTGCCGAGCGAGAGGAAGTCGAACAGGTTCGGGTCGCTCAATTGCGAAGGACGGATATCGCCCAGCGCGCGCGACATGGTTTCCACCCGGCCCGGCGTGTCCTTTTCCCATTGCGCCAGCATCTTCTTCACCTGCGCACGCTGCAGGTTTTCCTGCGAGCCGCACAGGTTGCAGGGGATGATCGGGAACTGTTTCGCGTCGGCGTAGGCTTCGATATCGGCTTCGCGCACGTACGCAAGCGGACGGATCACCACGTGCTTGCCGTCGTCGGACAGCAGCTTGGGCGGCATGCCGCTCAGCTTGGCGTGGAAGAACATGCTCAGGAAAAAGGTGTTGACCAGGTCGTCGCGGTGGTGGCCCAGCGCGATCTTGCTGAAGCCGTTCTGCTCGGCGTAGGTGTACAGCGCGCCGCGGCGTAGCCGCGAACACAGCGAGCACATGGTCTTGCCTTCCGGGATCACCCGGCTGACCACCGAATAGGTGTCTTGCTCGATGATGTGGAAATCCACGCCGATCGAACGCAGGTACTCGGGCAGCACGTGCTCCGGGAAGTCGGGCTGCTTCTGGTCCAGGTTCACCGCGGTGATGCTGAACTGCACCGGCGCCTTCTTCTGCAGCTGCAGCAGCACGTCCAGCATCGCGTAGCTGTCCTTGCCACCGGACAGGCAGACCATGACCTTGTCGCCGTCCTCGATCATGCCGAAGTCGGCGATGGCCTTGCCCACCTGGTGGCGCAGGCGCTTGGCCAGCTTGTCGGTCTCGCGCTTCTTGCGTTGCGCGACGGACAGGGGCTCGGCGAGTGGCAGCGGGATGGCAGCGTTCATCGGTCGACCATTTTACCCGGCATCGCCACCGCGCCGCCGCGCTATGCTCGGCGCATGAACCAGCCCCGCGACCCAGCCGAACTGTCACGCCTTGCGCGGCGCGTGGTCGAGCTGCGCACCGAGCACCGCGACCTGGACGGCGCGATCGACCGCCTGCAGGCCGATATCCAGGCCGACGAGCTGGCGCTGAAGCGGCTGAAGAAGCGCAAATTGCAGCTCAAGGACCAGATTGCCTGGATCGAGAATGCGTTGATCCCGGATGAACCGGCCTAGGGCGAGCCTGGCCCGCCACGGCGATTATTCCGGCGTTTTTTCCGCTTTCTCCGTCGCCTCGGCCGGCAGCGCCGGGATCTCCCCGGTCGTGCGCGTGCTGTCCGGACTGACCTTCTCGATGGTGTGGCGCAGTTCGCGGCCGAGCACCACCCGCGCGTCCTTCGCCCAGGCATTGAGCCGTTCGTCGAAGGCGAGCTTGCCGTTGCCGTCGGCCCATACCAGCTTCAATTCGCGCAGCTTCTGGATGAAGCCGCGGAACAGGCTCTTGTCGAAGAATTCCGGCGCGGTGTTGGCGTACAGCAGGCTGAGGCGCTGCGCGGCGAGCTGGCACAGGCTCTCCAGTTCGCCGGCGCTGAGGGTGCCGCTGCCGTTCTTCACCAGCACGCTGATCGCGATGTAGTAGCGCTCGAACGCTTGCTGCAAGGGCTGGCCGATCGCACGCAGGCGGAATACCTCGTCGGTTTGGCCCGCGTTGCGCTGCAGGATGCCGCCATCGTCTTCGCCGACCCGTTGCAACAGGCCTTCTCTGATGAAGACTTCGATGGTGCGGTCGATGCGCTCGGCGAAACCGTCCTCGTCCCAGGGCAGGAACAGTTCCGCCTGCAGGAACGGGTACAGGGTGCGGCCGAGGCGTTGCAGCTGGGCGTGGCTCATCCGCCGGTTGTTGAGGAAACACACCGCGATCCACGCCGGCGCGGTGAACAGATGCAGCACGTTGTTGCGGAAGTAGCTGAGCAGTACCGCGTTTTCGTCATCGACCTCGAGCACGTCGCCCAGCGGGTGCCTGGTGCGGGCCAACGTGCCGATCTCCTCGCCATGCGCCACGATCTGTTCCGGCGTGTGCGGGGTCACGGTGACGTGGTCGGAGTACGGCACGTCGCGCAACAGGGTTTGCGACAGCGCGATCTGCGCCAGCAGGTCGGCTTCGCCCATTGCATGTTTGGGCGTGGACAGCAGGGCCAGCGCCAGCAGGTTGATCGGATTGACGTCGGCGGCACGGTTGACGTTGACCTGGATGTTCTGCGCCAGCTCATCGATAGTGTCGGACAACCAGACCGGTTTTTCGTCCTCGGGCACCGGTTTGCCGTCCCAGCCGGCGTGCGCATCAAGCACGTCGTTCAACTTGATCGGTTGGCCGAAGTTCACCACCACCTGACCGAAGTTGCTGCGCAGCACCTTGGGGATGCCCATCAGCAGCTGCCAGATCGATTCCTTTTCCTTCGGCTTGCCGGACAGTTCGTCCAGGTAGCTGCGGCCTTCCATCAGCTTTTCGTAGCCGATGTAGATCGGCTGGAACAGCACCGGGCGGCTGGGCTGGCGCAGGTAGGCGCGCACGGTCATCGCCAGCGAACCGACCTTGGGTTGCAGCAGGCGACCCGTGCGCGAGCGCCCGCCTTCGATGAAGTACTCGATCGAATAGCCGCCGGCGACCAGCTGCGCCATGTATTCGCGGAACACCGCCGAGTACAGCGCATTGCCCTTGAAGCTGCGGCGGGCGAAGAACGCGCCGCCCTTGCGCAGGATGGTGCCGACCACCGGAAGGTTGAGGTTGATGCCGGCGAAGATATGCGGCGGCACGATGCCGTGGGTGTACAGCAGGTAGCTCAGCAGCAGGTAGTCCATGTGGCTGCGGTGGGTGGGAACGTAGACCACCTCGTAGCCGGGCGCGGCCTGCTTGAACTTGTCCAGGTGGTGGACCAGCACGCCGCGGTAGATCCGGTTCCACACCGGGGTCAGCATGAAGCTGAGCGAGCGCACCATCGGGTGCGAATAGTCGGCGGCGATCTCGTAGGCGTAGGCATGCGCTTTCTGCCAGGCGGCGTCCGGCTTGCTCTTGTCGCGGCGGGCTTGGTCGGCGATCGCCTCGCGCACCGAATCGGCGGCCAGCACCTTGTCCACCAGCATGCGCCGGGTCGACAGGTCGGGGCCGACCACCACCTCGCGCACGCGGCGGAAGTGGGTGCGCAGCACGCGGCTGAGCTTGCGCACGGTGCGCTCGGGCGGCAGGTCTTCGGCGACGATGCCGCGCAGGTCGACCGGCGGTGCGAACTGCACCAGGGTGTCGCGGCCGTTGAGCAGCAGCGCCAGCAGGCGGCGGAAGCGACCGACGATCGTCCAGTTTTCCGAGAACAGCACGCTGAACCAGCCGGTGCTGCGGTTGGGTGCCTGGCCGACGAAGATCGACACCGGCACCAGTTGCACGTCCAGCGCCGGGCTGGCGCGATGCGCTTCCAGCAGGCGCGCCAGCGAGCCGGAATGGGTTTTGTGCTCCGGCCCCGGCAGCAAGCCCAGCGCATTGGCATGCCGCCGCGACAACGCGACATACGCACGCTTGCGACCCAACGGATCGCCCGGGATCGGCTGCAGTGGCGAGGGCAGGCCGGCTTCGCGGCAGGCGCGCTCCAGGATCAATGCATTCGACAGACCGTAGTCTTCCAGAACATAGCAGACCGGCCGGCCGTCATCGAACTGCTGGAACAGGCTTGGCTCGTTCGGCTCGATGTCGAGCTTGAGCCAGGGGTCGATCAGTTTGCCCAGCACGCGTGCCCACAGCGGCGGTTTTGCGTTGGTGGCGGCGCGTCCAGATGCGGTCGGCGCCACGGGCGGTTCCGGGAGAAAGGCGGGCAGCGGCAGTTGCGGGCTGTCCGGGTCGGGTTGGGCAGGAACGGTCGCTTCGGTTTCAACCGGGGCGTCGTATTCAGGCCCGGTCGGTCCGGCCGCCGCCGTTTCGGCTACAGGCAGGGATTCGACCACCGGCTCGGTGTCGAACAGGTTGGCTTGGGCGGGGCTTGCTCCATTGGAGCTGGTCGGGCGATTCGGCATTGCCGACATTATGGCGAAGTGAGGTTTTTCACGCCCGCCCGGGCCGGCTTGCCGGCCAGCGAGGCTTCGGCACGGCGCACGAAGTCGGCCAGGTACCAATATCCGTCGATCCGCACCGCCGGCACGATGGCGTCGATCTCGGTGCCGGCCAGGGTGTAGCGCAGGCGCAGGCGGGCGGTATCACCGGTCTGTTCCAGCAGGCGCGCCTCCATTCCGCGCAGGGCGGCATCCGTGTCCAGGCCGTACTGGGTGCGCAGCTGGGCGAGCAGTGTGGCGATGAAAGGTGATAGCCGGTTCAGGCTGGCGTCCATGCCCAGCGTGGCAAACGCCGCATTGCCGGCCTTGCCGTCGATCCCGCTGCGTTGCGCGGCACCGACCAGTGCGGCGAAAAACGGTTGCGCGCGCCTCGGGTCGGACAGGGGCGCTGCCAGCGCCCAGCTACCGAGTGCGGCCAGGGACTGGGACACGTGTTCGCGTTCCTCCGGGGTGTAGCTGGCTTCCTTCTGCACGTATTCGCCGCCGAACTGCACCAAGGTGCGGATGGCCTCGTCGATATCCCGGTCGGCGCCGGCGAACTGACGACGAAATGTCGCCATCAGCTTCGATTCTGCATTCTTTTCCTGCAAAAATTCGAGCATCTTCGGAATTTTTGCATCCAGCGGAAGTTCGTCTAGAGGCCAACGAGTACGGCCAGTGCGCCAGCCATCCACCAGTTGCGCATGCAGGGCTGGCGGCACCGCGAGACGGGCGAAGCCGAGGCCATCACGCGCCAACAAGCGATCGCGCAGGACATTGATGGCGTCGACGGGCTTGCCAGCAGGCTTGGCCTTGGCCGGCACCGCCACCCGAATTGCAACCGGGGGCCCGCTGTCCTCCCCCTTGCAGGCGGGCAAGCACAGGCAAAGCAGCGCGGGTAGCGTGAGTGCCAGGCCGCCCAAAACACGCAATCGCGATTGCCGCATCGTCAATTCCCCGGAAGGCGTGACCGGAGTCTAGGCACAGACCAAGAAAAAAGGAGGCCAATGGCCTCCTCAAAGTCCGGCCGAGCCGGAGGACAGCAGTTGTGGCATGGCTCCGGCCAAGGCCGGATGGATGCAGGCTACGTCACCTCTACTGTTAATGCAATGCTTTACGAATAATTCGATAACTCATTGAATTATTTGGCATCATCCAGCGAGGCTTCTTTCTGGGCACGGCGCTCGCCTGCGGGTTGCGACCAGGCATTGTTGAACAGGGCCGGCTCCCAGCTGCCGTACAGGGGGTTGGGCAGGGCCCACCAGCGCTGGCCGATCCAGTCCGCATACGGGGCGATTGCCGTCCGCCGTCCGTCGGGCGTGTTGGCGACGATCTGCACGAAGTCGCCGACCTGGTCGCCGAACTGCATCAGCACCCGGTAGCCGCGCCCGACCAGTTGCCGGCGGCAGGATTTCTCCGAGCCTTCCTGCTCGCAGCCGTCCACCACCATGCCCAGGCCAAGGAATTGGTTGTCGTTCTTGAGCGGGAAGCCGGCACTGCGCAAGTTGGCGAGAGTAGCCTCCCCCAGGCTGGCGTCGCGGTTGCTGATGTAGAAGACGGTCACGCCGCGCTTGGCGGCGGCGTTGAGAAATTCGACCGCGCCGGGCAACGGCTTTGCCTTGCGTTCGTTCACCCATTGGCCCCAAGCGGCTTCGTCGAAGCCGCGTCCTTCGCGGATTTGGCGTACCTGGCTGGGCGAGTTGTCGAGCACGGTCTCGTCCACGTCCACGATGATTGCCGGTGGCAGCTTGCGCGAATCGTTGCTGCGGTCTTCCTTCGGCAGGGCATCCCAGCGTGGATCGGCCAGTGCGGCGGCCAACTGCATGCCGGCGGCGCGGTAGATGGCGCGATAGACCAAGTCGCGTTCCACCGAAGTCTGGAACCACGCGGTGGCGTTCAGGCTGTCGTCCGGCGGCGGCGTGGTGGCCTCCACGACAGGCGTCGTCGGCGGTAGCGGTGGTGGCGCGGGCTGCGGCGCAAGGGCTGCGCAGCCGGCAAGCAATGCGGTGGCAAGCAGGGAAACGGTCGGGGCAGGACGCATGGATGCGCTCATCGTCGGAATGTCGGGCGAGTTTACCCGCCCGCGATGACCGGCTCCTGTCGCCCGGCTCAGTCGCCCAGCAGGGCGCGGATATTGGCGATACCGACATTGGCGCGTTCTTTCTTGCGCTCGGCGTCGGCCACGGGGTCGGCGCCGTCACGCTGCAGTTCCGCCGCCGGCAGTTCGTCGATGAAGCGGCTCGGCTTCAGCCGCATGCGGTCGCCCCAGCGCTGCGCCTCGTTGGCATGCGACAGCCACAGCTGTTCCTTGGCGCGGGTGATGCCGACGTACATCAGCCGGCGTTCCTCGTCCAGGCGGCCTTCCTCGATGCTGGCCTCGTGCGGCAGGTTGCCGTCTTCCACGCCGATGATGAAGACGTAGCGGAACTCCAGTCCCTTCGCCGCATGCATCGACATCAAGCGCACCTGGTTGCCGGCATCGCCCTTGTCCGCATGCGAAAGCAGGGCGAGTGCTGCGGCCAGTTCGCCGGGGCCGGAAGTCTTCGGGCCGTCGAACCAGTCGGCCAGTTCGTCCAGGTTGCGGCGGCGTGCCTGGAACTGCGCCTCGTCCTTGCATAGCGCGCGCAGCGCGGCGAGCAGGCCGCTGCATTCGTTGAGCTTGCGGACGAGTTCGGCCGGCGCCAGCATCTTCGCGTCCATGCGCAGGCTGCGGAGGATGTCGCTGAAGCCCTGCAGCGAATTCGCCGCTCTCGCCGGCAACTGCTTGGCCAGGGTGATCGAGTCGGCCGCGCGCGACAGCGGCATATGCGCGTTGTTCGCCAGCTCGCCGAGGCGCTGCAGCGAGGTGGCACCAACGCCACGATTGGGCGATTGCACCGCGCGCAGGAAGGCGGCATCGTCGTCCGGATTGGCCAGCAGGCGCAGCCAGGCCAGCGCGTCCTTCACTTCGCCGCGATCGAGGAACGCGGTGCCGCCACTCAAGTGGTACGGGATGCGCAGCAGCTGCAGCGATTTTTCCAGCGCGCGGCTCTGGTGGTTGCCACGGAACAGGATGCAGAACTCGCTCCACGGTGCCGAATGCTTCTGCGCGACGAACTGGATTTCGGAGGCGACTTTCTCCGCCTCGTGCGCGGCGTCCTTGCATTCCCAGACGCGGATGCGCTCGCCGTCGGCGGCATCGCTCCACAGCGTCTTCGGGTGTTCGTGCGGGTTGTGGGCGATCAGCGCATTGGCCGCGCGCAGCACACGGTTGGAACAGCGGTAGTTCTGTTCGAGTTTGATGATTTCGAGCTTCGGATAATCCGTGCCGAGCGACAGCAGATTGTCCGGATTGGCGCCGCGCCAGGCGTAGATGCTCTGGTCGTCGTCGCCCACGCAGGTGAAATTGCCCTTGTCGCCGGCAATCGCCTTCAGCAGGCGGTACTGCGCGTCATTGGTGTCCTGGCATTCGTCGACTAGCAGGTAACCGATGCGTTCGCGCCAGCCGGCGACGGCATCGGCATCGGTTTCCAGCAGCTGCACCGGCAAGCGGATCAGGTCGTCGAAATCCACGGCGTTGAAGGCAGTGAGGCGTTGCTGGTAGCGCGCGTACAGGGCGGCGGCCTCGCGTTCGCGGGTGCTGCGCGCGGCCTCGGCCGCCTGTTCGGGCGACAGGCCGGCGTTCTTGGCGCGCGAAATCAATTGCTTGGCGGCGTCGATCGCATCCGGTTTGCTGCCCGGCGGAAGCAGGTCTTTCAACTGCACGGAGGTGTCATCGGCATCGAAGATCGAAAAGCCGCGGCGCAGGCCCAGCTTGGCGTGCTCGATCTGCAGGATGCGCAGGCCCAGCGCGTGGAAGGTGCTGATGGTCAGCTCCTGCGCGGCATCGCCACGGATGCGCTTGGCCACGCGCTCGCGCATTTCGCGCGCGGACTTGTTGGTGAAGGTGATCGCGGCGATCCGCTTGGCCGGGTAGCGCCCGGTCTGGATCAGGTGGGCGATCTTCTCCACGATCACCCGCGTCTTGCCGCTGCCAGCACCGGCCAGCACCAGCAAAGGGCCTTCCACATGCAGGACGGCCTGGCGTTGCGGGGGGTTCAATCCGTGGAGGGCGTTGCCGTGCATCGCCACCATTGTCGAAGCGCGCGGCACGCTCCGCCAGCCTTGTGCGCCATTAGAATCCGTGCATGGCCAAGCTCTATTTCTACTATTCCGCGATGAATGCGGGCAAGACCACCACCCTGCTGCAATCCGCATACAACTACCGCGAGCGCGGCATGCGGGTGGCGATCCTGACGCCGAAGCTGGATTTCCGCGCCGGCAGCGGCACGGTGGCTTCGCGCATCGGTTTGCAGGCGGAAGGCATTGCGTTCGGACGCGACGAAGACCTGCACCGCATCCTCGAAGCCGATATCGCCGAGCACGGCAAGCTGGACTGCGTGCTGGTGGACGAAGCGCAATTCCTGACCAAGGCCCAGGTCTGGCAGCTGAGCGAAGTGGTGGATCAGTTGCGCATCCCGGTGCTCTGCTACGGCCTGCGCACCGATTTCCGCGGCGAGTTGTTCGAAGGCAGCCAGTACCTGCTGGCCTGGGCCGACGAATTACAGGAGATCAAGACGATCTGCCACAGCGGCAAGAAGGCGACCATGAACCTGCGCGTGGACGAAGGCGGCCGCGCGGTGCAGGACGGGCCGCAGGTGGAGATCGGCGGCAACGAACGCTACGTCTCGGTCAGCCGCGCGGAATTCAAGAAGGTGATGCGCGGAGAGGGCGGCATTGAACCGTTGCAGTCGCCGTTGAAGTTCTGATTCAGCGTTTGCCGCAATTGGCGCGAATCTCCGCGATCTCGCGCGGCAACGCGCCGCCTTCGGGCAGGGCCAGCTGGATTTGTGCGAGTACTGCATCGAGTTCGCCCCTGGCCTGCGCCGGCCGGCTTGCGCAATCGATCTCGGCGGCATAGGCGCGCGCCAGCCAGCCGGCCTTGCGTTGTTCGATGTCGCCGCTGTCGTGTCTGGCCCAGCCGCGTAGTCGTTGCACGGCTGCGGCATCGCCTTGGCCGGCCTGCAGGCGTGCCAGCGCGATCTCGGCGCGGCGCGTATGCGAATGGGCCTCTCCGTAACCGGTGCGGGTCAGGGTCACCGCCTCCTGCAGGGCGGCATTTGCGGCGTCCGTCTTGCCCAGCGAGGCCAGGATCTCGCCAAGCAGGCGGTCGTTGTCGCCGACCAGTGCGTGGTTCGCGCCGAAGCGCCGGACGCGCAGGTCGCGCGACTCGCGGATCAGCGACAGCGCTTGCGTGTCCTGCTGTGCGCTGTGCAGGATCATCGCCAGGTTGTAGGTGCCGGCGGCAATCAGGGCGGCATTGCCGCTGCTGCGCCAAGCGTCGACCGCCATCGTCTGGTACTCGATCGCGCGCTGCAGGTTGCCGCGTTCCCAGGCGACGATCCCCAGGCTGTTGTAGGTGCGCGCCAGGTCCGGGTGGTTGCGGTCCATGCGGGTGCGCATCCACGCATACGCATCGAGAAATTCGGATTCGGCTTCGCCGTAGCGGCCGAGGTCGACGTACAGCGCGGCCAGTTGGCGGCGTGCGTCGATGGTGGCGCGATGGTCGCGGCCATGCAGATCCTGCGCCAGCGCGAGCGAAGCGCGGCAGTCGCGTTCGGCGGCGGCCAGGTCGTCGTTGTTGCGTTCCAGCGAGCACAGGCTGCGCAACATGTCGATCGCCAGCGGGTGGCGGTCGCCGATCTTGTGGCGGAACTGCGCCAGCGCCTCGCGCAGGACGCGGATCGCTTGCCGCGGATTGCCGTCGTCGGCATACAGGGATGACAGGTCCAGTAGGCTTTCGGCCACGCCGACGTCGTCGCCGTGTTCGCGCCGCAGCTTCAGCGAGCGCGAGAACAGCTGGTTGGCGAGGTTGCGCTCGTCCAGGTCGCGCCGGCAACGCGCCAGTTGCGAGTAGAACGCGGCCACCTGCCCGGGCAGCTGTTCCTGCTCGCGTTCGGCCAACGCCAGGAGTGGCTGCATTTGTTCTTCGCATCCGCGCACATCGCTGAATTGGCGGCGCACGTTGCCGCGCAGGGTTGCTGCTTCCAGCTTCAGGCTGGTCGGCGCCGACGGCAATGCACGCAACAGCGACGCCTGTTTGTCGAGCAGCGCGCTCGCTTCGCGGTAGTCGCCCAGGCCCAGCCGCAGGCGCGCGACTACGCCGTAGAGTTCCGCACGCGCCTGCGGTTGCCGTGCCAGGCTGCGTTCGCCGCGGACGATGCCAAGGTCGAGCAGGGTGCGCAGATCCATCGGCGCGTCGAGCGGCGTGTTGCCGGCGCTCTCGAACAGGCCGGCGATGAAGTTCTGCATCGCCTGAGCGCGATTGGCCTCGCGCAGCGCTTGTCGGGCCTGCCAGCCGACCACCGCAAGCGCGGTGACCATCACTGCCAGCACCAGGCCCGCCGCGCCCAGCGCCCAGCGATGCCGATGCAGGTATTTGCGGGTGCGGTAACCCAGGCTTTCACCGCGCGCCAACACGGGCCGGCCGCGCAGGTAGGACAGCAGGTCCTGCGACAGCGCCTCGGCGGAGACGTAGCGTTGCTCCGGCCGCTTGCCCAGTGCCTTGAGGGTGATGTTGTCCAGGTCGCCTGCCAATTCGCGCGCCAACCGCGCTGGCGAATATGGGCGCGTGGCTTCGTCCTCCGCACGTACCGCCGCCTGGGAGGGACGCAGCGGCTCGCCGGCCAGGATCGCCTCTTCCCATTCGGCATCGGTCTGTCGTTTGAGCCGGTAGGGCTTGCTGCCGGTCAGCAACTCGTACAGCACCACGCCGAGTGAATACACGTCGGTCATGGTGGTGACCGGTTCGCCGCGGATCTGTTCTGGCGCGGCGTAGTGCAGGGTGAAGGTGCGCACGCCGGTGCGGGTCGCCTCGACCGGCAGCAGTTCCACGTCGAGCAGCTTGGCGATGCCGAAATCGAGCAGGCGCACATGGCCTGCCGGCGTGACCAGGATGTTCGAGGGTTTCAGGTCGCGATGCACGATCAGGTTGGCATGCGCGTGGCTGACCGCTTCGCAAATCTGCCGGAACAGGTCGAGGCGGGCGGCAATGTCGAGCTGCCGCGACTGGCAATAACTGGTGATCGGTTCGCCGTCGACGTATTCCAGCGCGAGGTAGGGCTGGCCGTCGCGATCGATGCCGGCATCCAGCAGGCGTGCGATGTAGGGATGGGCGAAACGCGCCAGGATTTCGCGTTCGCGGTCGAAGCGCTGGCGCAGCTTGGGATCGGCCAATCCGGCACGCAACAGCTTCAGCGCCACCTTGCGCTCGTAAAGGCCATCGGCGCGTGCGGCCAGCCAGACCTGGCCCATGCCGCCTTCGCCGATCAGTCGATCCAGCCGGTACGGGCCGATCCGCGCGCCGGGACGCGCGCCATTGGGCACTTCGACCACCGGTTCGGCGAGGAAGTCGTCATCGCCTTCTTCCAGCGCCAGCAGTTTTTCCAGTTCGTCGGCCAGCGCCGCGTCTTCGCGGCGCAGAGCGGCCAGGTGTTCGTTGCGTTGCTGCTCCGGCAGCTCAAGCAATGCATCAAGCAGTGGCGACAAGCGTTGCCAGCGTTCGGCGTCCATCGTCAGCGCCGGATCGCCTGTCCCTGCGGTCAGGCGACGGTCGGGTCCTTGAGCGAGGCGAGTAGGAACATGCGCGCCTTCTGCCAGTCGCGGCGCACGCTGCGTTCGGAGCGTTGCAGCAAGGCGGCGATTTCGAGCTCCGACAGGCCGGCGAAATAACGCAGCTCCACCACCTGGGTCAGCCGCGGCTCGACCGCATGCAGCCGCGTCAGCGCGGTATCCAACCCCAGCATGTCTTCGTCAAGGCGCAGGCCGCCCTCGATGTCTTCCGGCAGGTCGGTCACCCGGTGTTGGTCGCCGCCGCGCTTCTGCGCCAGCCGCTGGCGCGCGTAATCCACCACCACGCTGCGCATCGCCGATGCCGCATAGGCGAAGAAATGCGCGCGATCGTCGAACTGCGCGGCACCGCTGCCGCGGCCGATCAGTTTCAGGTAGGCCTCGTGCACCAATGCGGTGGCGTCCAGCGTGTGTCCATGCTGGCCGGCCAGCTGGCGGCGCGCCATCGAATGCAGTTCCTGGTACAGCGTTGCAAGCACGCGATCCATCGCGCTGCGGTCGCCATCGCGCGCGGCATCGAGCAGGACGGTGATCTCGCCGGATTCGGTCATTGCAGCAACGGACAGGGGGCGGGGGAGTCCCGACTATAGCCCGGAGCGGTCGGACTCGTAAAAGCGACGACCGGCCGGCGGTGTTTTCAGCGTTGGCAGTGCCCGCACCAGACGCTGGCCCGTTGCCCGATCGACGCCTGTTTCAATGCGCGTCCGCAGCGCGGGCAGGGTTCGCCACCACGACCGTAGACCAGCAGCTCCTGTTCGAAGTAGCCGGGCGCGCCGTCCGGGCTGATGAAGTCGCGCAGGGTGGTGCCGCCACGGTCGATGGCGTGCGCCAGGATCAGTTTCACCGCGTCCGCCAGTGCGACGTAGCGCGCCCGCGACACCTTGCTGGCTTCGCGCAACGGCGAGATGCCGGCGATGAACAAAGCCTCCGCCGCGTAGATATTGCCCACGCCGACGACAACGGACTGGTCCATCAGGAAGGCCTTCACCGGTGCGCTGCGGCCGCGGCTTCTTGCAAACAAATACTCGCCATCGAACGCATCCGACAGCGGTTCCGGCCCCAGTCCCGTCAACAGTTCATGGGTTTCGCCCGGTGCCTGCCACAGCAGGCAGCCGAACCGGCGCGGATCGTTGAAGCGCAGTACCCGTCCGGAATCCAGGGCGATGTCGACATGGTCGTGCGCACGCACCGGCGTGTCTCCTGCCAGTACGCGCAGGCTGCCGGACATGCCCAGGTGCAGCAGCGCGCTGCCGGCAGCGGTGTCCAGCAGCAGGTATTTGGCACGGCGGCGGATGCCGTCGATGCGCTGCTCGGGTAGCAACTCCTCGACCTCGCGCGGGATCGGCCAGCGCAGGTCGGGGCGCCGCAGCAAGACGTGCTCGATCCGCCTGCCGGTGACATGCGGCAGCAAGCCGCGGCGGGTGGTTTCGACTTCGGGAAGTTCGGGCATGTGGCCATGATGCCGCCGCTCGCGTTCATGGGCGAGTCCGGCACGCGTGGCATCATGGGCCTGCGTCTCTCCGGCGCGTGCAGAGACTCCCCCGCAATGCCCGCTTCGTTGATCGATTTCCTCGCCAGTGGCCTGCTCCAGTTCGGCTGGCCGGCGATGTTGCTGTACCTGCTGGTGGTGACCCAGATCACCATCTTCACCGTGACCCTGTACCTGCACCGCAGCCAGGCGCACCGCGGCGTGGATTTCCATCCGGTGATCGCCCATTTCTTTCGCTTCTGGAGCTGGCTGACCACCTCGATGATCACCAAGGAGTGGGCGGCGATCCACCGCAAGCACCACGCCAAGTGCGAGACCGAGGAAGACCCGCATAGCCCGATGCACAAGGGCATCGGCACCGTGTTCTGGAAGGGCGCCGATTTGTATCGCGAGGCGCGCCTGGACCGCGCAAGCATCGAGCAGTACGGCAAGGGCTGCCCGGACGACTGGATCGAACGCAAGCTCTACACCCGCCATGCCACCCTCGGCGTGGTGTTGCTGCTGTTGGTCAGCTTCGTGCTGTTCGGCTTCAAGGGCGTCGCCGTGTGGGCGATCCAGATGGCGTGGATCCCGCTGTGGGCCGCCGGCGTGATCAACGGCCTGGGCCATTGGTGGGGCTACCGCAACTTCGAGACCACCGACACCGCCACCAACCTGACCCCGTGGGGCGTGTGGGTGGGCGGCGAGGAGCTGCACAACAACCACCACGCCTTCCCGTCGTCGGCCAAGTTTTCCTTGCGCAAGTGGGAGTTCGATATCGGCTGGGCGGCGATCAAGCTGTTCGCCACGGTGCGCCTGGCCAAGGTGTTGCGCGTGGCACCCACGCTCAACCTGCGCCCGAACATCGCGATGCCGGATACCGAAACGGTCAAGGCACTCGTCGCGCACCGCTTCCAGGCGATGACCGACTACCAGCGCAACGTGTTGAAACCCGCATTGCGCGAGGAAGCCGCGGCCGCTGGCGCGAAGCTGCGCGCGTTGTTGCCGCGCAAGCTGCGCAAGGGCATCGCCGACGATGGCCGCTGGCTCAAGCCCGATGCGCGCGAACAGCTGCAGGCGTGGGTCGCCTCACGCCCGCGGATCAAGACCCTGGTCGAATATCGTGCGCGCCTGGCCGACGTGCTGGAAAGCCGCGGTGCGGATGCGAGCGAACGCCTGCGCCGACTGCAGGCCTGGTGCGTTGAAGCCGAAGCCAGCGGCGTGCGCGCGCTGCAGGACTATGCGGCGCGACTGCGCGGTTACGCGCTGGTGCCGGCCTGAAGTGAAGCTGTGCATCGCCATCGGCGTGCTGGCGTGTTCATTGCCGATGGCGGTGAACGCGCAATTGCAGCGCAGCGGTGACTATCTTTCGAAGATGGACGCGGACCGCGACGGCCGCGTCTCGCTGGTCGAATACCAGGATTGGTTGAGCTATGCGTTCGATGGCATGGATCGCGACCGCGATGGCGTGCTGTCGGCGGCAGAGCAACCCGGCGGTCGTGGCAAGCCGTTGAGTAGGGCGGAACACCGCGCACGGCTGGCGGAGCGCTTCCGCAAGCAAGACGTCAACCGCGATGGGTTCCTGAGCGCGAAGGAGCTGGCTGCGCCGCCGCAGTAGCGTGGGTATTGGGCTGCTTTCGGCGGCGGTTTCAACCGGTCAACGCAACAGCCTGTCGGTAACGCTCAATTGGCGTCTCAAAGTTCAGCGTCTTGCGTGGCCGTTCGTTCAAGCGCCTAGCCACTTCATCGAGCTGGGTCTGGGTGAAGCCTGACACGTCGATTCCCTTCGGGAAGTACTGCCGCAGCAGGCCGTTGGTGTTCTCGTTCGACCCGCGCTGCCAAGGGCTCTGCGGATCGCAGAAGTAGACCTGGATGTCCGTGGCCAAGGTGAAGCGACGATGGTCGGCCAGCTCCTTGCCGCGATCCCACGTGAGCGACTGGTACAGCTGGTTCGGCAGCTGGCGCGCATGTTCGATCAGCGCGTCAACCACCGTCCTCGTGTCCTTACGATCGACCTTCACCAGCATCACGTAGCGCGTGCTGCGCTCAACCAGCGTGGCGATCTGGCTGTTGCCGCTGCCGAACAGCAAGTCGCCTTCCCAGTGCCCGGGAACGGCCCGATCCTCGACGTCGGCGGGCCGCTCGCGGATCGACACGGTGTCGCAGATTCGGCCGTGGTCTGCCGTCTTCTGGGTGTGGTGGCGGGAACGACGCATCGCCCGCGTCCGCCGCAGGTGCTCCAGGAGCTCTTTCTTCAGCGCGCCGCGCGACTGGATGAAGAGCGTGCGGTAGATCGTCTCGTGGGACACCTGGCAGGCCGCATCATTGGGGTAGGTGCGCATCAGCCAACCGGCGATCTGCTGGGGTGACCACTGCTGTTGCAGCTTGTCAGCCACCCGTTTCGCCAGCGCAGGATGCAGCGCCAGCTTACAAGTCTTCGGACGATGCGCCCGGTCCCACGCCGCCTGATCGGCGTGGCTGGCGCGGTACCGCTCGGCGCCGCCATTACGCAGGATCTCGCGGCTGATCGTCGACGGAGCCCGGCCAAGCGTCGTTGCAATCGAGCGGATCGAATGCCCAGCCACCAGCGCCCGCGACACATCTTCGCGCTCGGCTAGGGTTAAGGCGCGGACCGACCGGCAGCGAGCCGGCGGGCGGATACCACCAGTCGCAGCAAGAATCCCGCGCACCGACGTGTGGTGTCTGTCGAACAGCCTAGCGATCTGGTGGAGTGACTCGCCCTTCTGCCAGCGGTCCCACATCAGGCCCTTCTGGGTATCGGTGTATTGAATCCGGGTTCTTCGCTTCAACCGCAACACTCCCGCTGCCTGGGCAGCTAGCCATGTGTTGCATTGATCGTATGAAACCGCCGTCGAAAGCAGTCCCAATTAATACGCCCGGCAATGCCGGGCGTTTTCGTTGGCCATTAGGCGGGCGCTTACCAGATCTTCACCCGCTCTTCCGGCTTCAGGAAAAGTTTCTGGCCGTCGGTGACTTTGAAGGTGTCGTACCACGCATCGATGTTGCGGACGGTCAGCGCACGCCAGCGGGCGGGGGCGTGGCCGTCGCCGATCACCTGCGCGCGTAGAGAGGCATCGCGCTGCTTGGCGCGCCAGGCTTGGGCGAAGGCGAGGAAGAAACGCTCGTCGCCGCTCAGGCCGTCGATCACCGGCGCTTCCTTGCCGCCAAGCGACTTGTGGTACGCGGTGTAGGCGGCTTGCAGGCCGGCGACATCGGCGATGTTCTCGCCCAGCGTCTGCTTGCCGTTGAGGTGCAGGCCGGGTAGCGCTTCGTATGCGTCGTATTGCGCGACCAGCTTGTCGGTGGCTGTCTTGAAGTGGGCGGCGTCTTCCGGCGTCCACCAGTTGCGCAGGCGGCCTTCGCCATCGAATTCCGAGCCGAGGTTGTCGAAGCCGTGGCTGACTTCATGGCCGATCACCGCGCCGATCGAGCCGTAGTTCGCGGCGGCATCCGCAGCCGGATCGAAGAACGGCGCTTCAAGGATCGCGGCGGGGAAGTTCATCGCGTTCTGCAGCGGCAGCTGCACCGCGTTGACCGTTTGCGGGGTCATCCACCATTCCTTCTTGTCCGGCGTCTTGCCGAGCTTGGCGGTCTGGTGGCGGTATTCGGCTTCTTCCGCGCGCAGCGCATTGCCCAGCGGATCATCGCGCTTCACTTCGAGCGAGGAATAATCGCGCCACGAATCCGGATAGCCCACGCCGATCAGCATGGTTTCCGCCTTCGCCTTCGCGGTCTTCTTCGTGTCCGGCGTCATCCATTCCAGCTTGTCCACGCCTTCGCGGAACGTGGCCAGGATGTTCTTCACCATGTCCTCGACCTTGGCCTTGGACGATGCCGGGAAGTACTGCTTGATGTAGAGCTGGCCGATGGCATCGCCCAATGCGCCGTCGGTGGCGCCGATGCCGCGCTTCCAGCGATCGCGCTGTTGGGTGGTGCCCTGCAGCTGCTTGCCGTAGAAGCCGAAGCTGAGGTCGGCATACGCCTTCGGCAACAGCGCGGCGCTGTGGTTGATCGCGTGGAAGTGCAGGTAATCCTTCCACGCCTGCAGCGGTTCGCTGGCGACGAGTGCGGAAAGCTTCTTGATGGCATCGGGCTGCCAGGCGAACACGGTCTGCTGGCCGGACAACTTCGCGGCATCGAAGAACGCGGCCCAGTCCATGCCCGGCGCATTCTTCGCATAGTCCGCCATCGCCCACGGGTTGTTGGCCTTGTGGATGTCCTGGCTGTCGACCACGTTGGCGTGCGCCTTGGCGATCTTCATTTCCAGGTCGAAGATGGCCTTCGCTTTCTTGTCGGCATCCGCATCGCCGGCAAGTTTCAGGATGCTCGCGATGTACGCCTGGTAGGCCGCGCGATTGGCCGCCATGTCCTTGTCGGTTGCGAGGTAGTACTCGCGATCCGGCATGCCCAGGCCGCCCTGCATCAGGTAGCCGACGTTCTTCGACGGGTCTTCCAGCGCCTGCGCCACGAACAGGCCGAACAGGTTCTCGGTATAGAAATTGGTTGCGTTCAGCGGGTCGGTGTCCGCGCGCAGGCTGCCGCCCAGCCAGCGCGACAACGCGGCCTTGTCGGCGATCGCATCAACGCCGTCCAGCTTCGCCTGCAGCGGCGCGAGCCCGCGCGTTTCGATGCTGGCCTCGTCCATGTACGCCGCGTAGTAGTCGGCGATCTTGCGCTCGTTGCTGCCGGCGGCGGGGTTGGCCTTGTCCAGGCCCTGGATCAGGTCGGAGAGGCGTTTTTCGGCTTTCTCGAACACGTAATAGCCGGTGCTCATGCTGGCGCGGTCGGCCGGGATTTCGGTGACCTTCTTCCACGCGCCATTGGCGTATTCGTCGAAGTCGTCGCCGGGCTGCACGGCCTTGTCGATGCCGGCCAGGTCGATGCCGGAGGTCGGCGCGGCCGGCGCTTCGACGGTCACCGGTGTTGCGGTCTTGTCGGCGGAAGGCGCGCGCTCGCAGGCCGCCAGTGAAGCAAGGATGGCAAGCGCCAGCGCGGCGCGGCGGAGGGACGTGGAAGGCATGCGGGGAACCTCGCGTGGATGACTCGCGCATCCTGCGCCGATTCGCATTTTGAACATGTGCAGGAAGTCAGGCCGACTGCAAAAAACGAACGCCGGCACTGGGCCGGCGTTCGCGCATCCACGGGGGAGGATGGCTTACTTGGTGATGTCCACGTCTTTGGTCTCGCGCAGGAACAGTGAGCCGATCACGAAGGTCATCAGCGCGATGATCACCGGGTACCACAGTCCCTGGTACATATTGCCGGTGGCCGCGACCAGGCCAAACGAGATGGTGGGCAGGAAGCCGCCGAACCAGCCGTTGCCGATGTGGTACGGCAGCGACATCGAGGTGTAGCGGATGCGGGTCGGGAACAGTTCCACCAGCCAGGCGGCGATGGGCCCGTAGACCATGGTCACGTAGATCACCAGGATCCACAGCAGCAGCAGGACCATTGGCTTGTTGATGCGCGCCGGGTCCGCCTTTTCCGGATAGCCGGCCGCGGTCAACGCGCCCTTCAGTTCCTTGCCGAAGGCGTCCGACTTGGCCTTGCCCTCGTCCTTGGTCAGGCCCGCGCCTTCGAAACCAGCCACGTCGGTGCCGCCGATGCTCACCTTCGCCACCGAGCCGGCCGCTGCAGGCTGGATGGTGTACGGGATGCCGGCCTTGGCCAGCGCCGTCGCCGCGATGTCGCAGGAGTTGGTGAACACCTTCTTGCCGATCGGATCGAACATGAAGCTGCAGGTGTTCGGGTCGGCATGGATCACCGCCGGTGCATTGGTGCGCGCTTCCTCCACGCCCGGGTTGGCGAAGTGGGTGAGCCCCTTGAAGATCGGGAAGTAGGTGAGCGCGGCCAACAGGCAGCCGGCCATGATGATCTTCTTGCGGCCGATCTTGTCCGACAACCAGCCGAACACCACGAAGAACGGCGTGGCCAGCAACAGCGCGCCTGCGATCATCAGGTTGGCGGTGGTGCCATCGACCTTCAGCGTCTGGGTGAGGAAGAACAGCGAATAGAACTGGCCGCCGTACCAGACCACGGCCTGACCGGCGGTGGCGCCGAACAGTGCCAGCAGCATCAGCTTGCCGTTGCTGGAGAACAGGCTGTCGCGGAACGGGGTCTTGGCGACCTTGCCTTCGTCCTTCATCTGCTGGAACAGCGGCGATTCGCTCAATTGCATGCGGATCCACACGGACACGCCAAGCAGCGCGATCGACACCAGGAACGGGATGCGCCAGCCCCAGGCTTCGAAGGCTTCGTTGCCCAGGTACACGCGGCAGCCAAGGATCACAAGCAACGACAGGAACAGGCCGGCCGTCGCGGTGATCTGGATGAAGCTGGTGTACAGGCCGCGCTTGCCGTTCGGTGCATGCTCGGCGACATAAGTCGCCGCGCCGCCGTACTCGCCGCCCAATGCCAAGCCCTGCAACAGTCGCAGGATGATCAGGATGACCGGCGCAGCCACGCCGATGCTGGCGTAGTTGGGCAACACGCCGACCAGAAAGGTCGACAGGCCCATGATCACGATGGTGACCAGGAAGGTGTATTTGCGGCCGATGCGGTCGCCCAGGCTGCCGAAGAAGGCCGCGCCGAACGGACGCACGAAGAAGCCGGCCGCGAACGCGAGCAGGGCGAAGATGAAGCCGGTGGTCTCGTTGACGCCGCTGAAGAACTGCTTGGCGATGATCGCGGCCAATGAGCCGTACAGGTAGAAGTCGTACCACTCGAAGACCGTGCCCAAACTGGACGCGAAGATGACCTTCTTGTGACTCTGGGTGAGCGCGCCCGAAGGCGACGCGTTGGCGGTAGTGCTGGACATGGACGCCTCCCTTAGAAGCTGTACTTGACGGTGGTATGGATGCGGCGCAGGTCGCCGTCGGCGCCGCTTTCGAGCTCGCGGTTGCCGAAGATGAGTTCCGCGCCGATGTCGAGTTTCGGGAACGGGCTGTAGATCAGGTTGGCGTGGATCGACTGCGCGGACTTGGTCACGCCGAAGCCGGTCCAGTCGGTGTCGTTGTCGAACTGCGCGCGCGAGAACATCAGGTTGCCGCGCAGTTTCGGATCGAACACATGTCGCCAGGCCACGAAGCCGGCGAGCACGCCGGTCGATTCGATGTCGCCGCTGGTCGCATCCAGCGTGCCGTCCGCGCCCAACGCGAAACCGACGTAACGGCCGATGCCACTGCCGCCGGTGAGCATGTAGCGGATGTCGTCGGTCTTCGACACGTTGTACTTGCCGGACACGCTGGCGCCGAAGCCGGTGCTGCTGGCCTCCGTCGTCGCGGTTTCATGGCGCAGTTGCCGCGCCAGGCCGGCCACGCTGAAGTGGCCCCAATCCCCCTTCCTGGTGAAGCGCGCGGTCACGTCGGGCATGTTGCCGTCGTCGCTGGTGGTGCGTGCGGTAGTGCGATAACCGCCGACCACGGTCTGCGGATTTTCCAGCGCGACGGAGAATGCGCCGCTGGTGTAGCGCAGTTGCGCCTGGCGCACGAAGGTGGTGCCTTCGGTCGGGCCCACGAAGTCCACCGCATCCGGCAGCGCGGCCACGTCCTGGAAGTTCGACCACGTCTGGCCTGCCAGCCACTTGTCCCAGCTCACGTAAGCCTGGCGCAGGGTCACGCCATGCGTGTTGGTGGACGCCTGGTTGCCGAGGTTCGACATCCCGCCGCCGAACAGGTCGAATTCCAGGTAGGCGCGGGTCTTGTGGCCTTGCACGTCGCCATCGGCGGCGAACCAGAAGCGCGAGAACTGCGCATGGGTATCGATGTCGCCGCCGGATTCGTCGCTGCCGCCGACCGGGATCGCGCCTGGCAGATAGAACATGCGCCCGGCGCTGCCGTCGGCGATCTCGCCGTCGCTGGTATCGGTGTACATCGCATCCAGCTTGATGAAGCCGCCAAAGCTGAAACGGCCATCGGGATTACCGGCAACAAGAATGGGCGACGACTGGATTTTCGGCTTGCCATCGACCGGTGCGGCCTGCGCCACGCGTACCTGGTCAAGCGCGGTCTGCGTTTGCGTCAGTGTCGCTTGTTGCTGCTGTTGGGCGCCGACTAGCGCCTGCACTTGCGCCTCAAGTTGCGCAATGCGCGTCTCAAGCTCCTTTTCTTTCGCGGTCTGTGCGAAGGCCATGCCCGGCAGTAACAGGGCTGCGGTGATGGCAAGCGCGAGTCGCTTGCGGGTTTTGCTTGCGTCCATCGTTCCCCTCCCAGAGGCGTCATTGGTCACGGAACCGAGCCTGCACGCCCCGCGCATGCCCGCCTATTCGCCTTTGGTCGCAAATGCACGTCGCTTACGACCAATGTCTACACCGCCGGCCAACGCACGCGGCGCTAAACTCGGATACAGGCATTGCATTGCAGGAATCCCGCCATGAGCGTTGATCTGTATCCGGTTCCCGACGACTTCGCGGCCAAGGCGACGATTCGCCGCGACGATTACGAGCGGCTCTACGCGGAATCGCTGCGCGATCCGGATGCGTTCTGGGGCGAAGCTGCCAAGCGACTGGACTGGATGCGCGCGCCGACCCAGGTGAAGGACGTCAGCTACGCGCTGGAGGATTTCCATATCCGCTGGTTCGCCGATGGCGAACTGAATGCCAGCGTGAATTGCCTGGATCGCCACTTGGCCGCGCGTGGCGACAAGGTCGCGCTGGTCTTCGAGCCGGATTCACCCGACGCAGAGGCGCAGCGCATCACCTATCGCGAGCTGCACGCACGCGTCTGCAAACTGGCCAATGCGCTGCGCCACCTTGGCGTGCAGAAGGGCGATCGCGTCACCATCTACTTGCCGATGACGCCGCATGCAGTGGTGGCGATGCTGGCCTGCGCACGCATCGGCGCGGTGCATTCGGTGGTGTTCGGCGGCTTCGCCCCGCAATCGATCGCCGATCGCGTGCAGGATTGCCAATCGAAACTGATCATCACCGCGGACGAAGGCCTGCGTGGCGGCAAGAAAGTGCCGCTGAAGGCGAACGTGGATGCGGCGTTGAAGTTGCCGGGCACCAATACGGTGGAAACCGTGTTGGTGGTGCGGCACACCCACGGCGCGGTGGACATGCAGATGCCGCGCGACCGTTGGTACGACGCGGTGGTCGATGCCCAGCCGGACGCATGCGAACCCGAACGCATGAACGCGGAAGACCCGCTGTTCATCCTCTACACCTCGGGCAGCACCGGCAAGCCGAAGGGCGTGCTGCATACCACCGGCGGCTATTTGCTGTGGGCGAGCTACACGCACGAAGCGGTGTTCGACCTGAAAGACGACGACGTGTTCTGGTGCACAGCGGACGTGGGCTGGGTCACCGGCCACAGCTACATCGTGTACGGGCCATTGGCTAATAGTGCGACCGAGGTGATTTTCGAAGGCGTGCCGAATTTTCCGGATGCCTCGCGCTTCTGGCAGACCATCGACAAGCACCAGGTCACGATCTTCTACACCGCGCCGACCGCGATTCGCGCGCTGATGCGCGAAGGCGATGCGCCGGTGAAGAAGGCCGCGCGCACTTCGCTGCGGTTGCTCGGCACGGTCGGCGAACCGATCAATCCGGAAGCCTGGCGCTGGTACTTCGAGGTGGTCGGCGATGGCCGTTGCCCGATCGTCGATACCTGGTGGCAGACCGAAACCGGTGGCATCCTGATCTCGCCATTGCCCGGCGCGATCGACGCGAAGCCCGGCTCGGCGACGAAACCCTTCTTCGGCGTGCAACCCGCCATCGTCGATGCCGAGGGTCGAATGCTCGACGGTGCGACCGAGGGCAACCTGGTGTTGCTGGATTCATGGCCGGGGCAGATGCGCACGGTGTACGGCGACCACCAGCGTTTCATCGACACCTATTTCAAGACATATCCCGGCAGCTACTTCACCGGCGATGGTTGTCGTCGCGATGCCGATGGCTATTACTGGATCACCGGTCGCGTGGACGACGTGATCAACGTCAGCGGCCATCGCATCGGCACCGCCGAAGTGGAAAGCGCGCTGGTCTCGCACCACGACGTGGCCGAGGCCGCGGTGGTCGGCTTCCCGCACGACATCAAGGGCCAGGGCATCTACGCCTACGTGACGTTGAAGGAGGGGATCACTGCCAGCGATGAATTGCGCAAGGCGCTGGTGCAGCAGGTGCGTAGCGAGATCGGCCCCACCGCCACGCCGGATCACATCCAGTGGGCGCCCGGCCTGCCGAAGACGCGCAGCGGCAAGATCATGCGCCGCATCTTGCGCAAGATCGCGGAGAACGCGCCGGACCAGTTGGGCGATACCAGCACGCTGGCCGATCCGTCCGTGGTGCAATCGCTGGTCGACGAACGCCAGGTGCGATGATCGCGCTCCTGACGAAAGCAACGATGCGCGCATGCCGACGATCCTGATCGCCGACGACCATCCGCTGTTTCGCGAGGCCATGCGCCACGCGGTGGGCCGCATCCTGCCGGATGCCGTCTTGCACGAAGCCGACAGCGCCGACGCGCTGTACGCACTGGTCGATGCGAATGCGGATGCCGACCTGCTGCTGCTCGACCTCAACATGCCCGGCGTGCAGGGTTATGGCGCGCTTGTCCACCTGCGCGGACTGCATCCGCAGTTGCCCGTGGTGGTGGTTTCCGGGCGCGAGGAGCCTGTGGTGATCCGTCGCGCGCTGGAACACGGTGCGGCGGGCTTCATTCCGAAGTCATCCGATTCGGCGACGATCGCGACCGCGCTGTCGCGCGTACTCGAGGGCGAACGCTGGATCCCGCCTGGCGTACCGACTGGTGAAGCGATCCAGCCCGAAGAACGCGACGTCGCCCGCCGCCTGGCCGAGCTCACCCCGCAGCAATTCCGCGTGCTGCAGATGCTGGCGACAGGCCAGCTCAACAAGCAGATCGCCTACGCGCTCAATGTTTCCGAAGCCACGATCAAGGCGCACATGACCGCGATCCTGCGCAAGCTCGGTGCCAGCAATCGCACACAGGCGGTGCTGATCGCCGGCAAGCTGGCGCTTGATCCCGACAGCGTGGTGCTGCCGGACGAAGACGCCGACTAGCGCGTACCCACCATGTGCGTCATGGCTCGACGTGCAGTCCGCGCAAGGCGACAGTCAGCGCTTCGTGAAGCAATTCCAGGTCCATTTTCGGATGCCGCGCCTGGCGCATCTTCAGGCCATCGAACACACTGCGCAGCACCAGCACGCGCGCCGGCAGTTGCGCTGCGGGCACGCCCAGGCCGCCTTGTTCGCGCGGGCGCGCCAGCCATGCGCCGAGCGCAACGTCGACGTGGCGATCGAGCGCATCGAACGCACTGGCGATCACCGGGTCGCGGCCGGATTCGGCGACGATCTCCAGAATCAGCGCGGGTTCCAGCATGCGCGCCGCGCCACCTTCCTTGCCGGCGCTGTCCGCATCTTCGCGGAAGCGTTCGACGATGAAACTGGCGGCATCGCGCGCGCCCGATTGGAAGACTTGCAGGTCATCGGCCATGAGTTCGATCTGCCTGGAGACGATGCCGTGGATCAATTCCGACTTGCCGGCGAAATAGCGGTAGATCAATCCCGCGCTCATCTGCGCGGTCTCGGCGATCATCGCCATGCTGGCGCCATGGAAGCCGCGTTCGGTGAAGCATTTCTGCGCCGCATCCAGGATGCGGTTGCGCTGTGCCTTGGTACGGGCTTCTCGCCGGCTTTCGGTCGTGGACGGGCTCATGGCGTGGCCGTGGCGACAGTGCCATCGGCCTGCCAACCCCCGCCCATCGCGGTGTACAGCGTCACCCGGTTGGTTTGTTCGGCCAGCCGCGCCGCCACCAGTCCCTGCTGCGCGGCATAACGGGTGCGCTGTGCGTCCAGCAAGGTGAGGTAACTGTCGTAGCCGGCGTCGTAGCGGGCCTTGGACAACTGCTCCGCGCGTTCGGCTGCGGCCAGCAGACGTTCGGCTGCCGCACGCTGGTCGGCGAGGGTGCCACTGAGGCTGATCGCGTCGGCCACTTCACGGAAGCCGGCCTGGATCGCTTTCTCGTAATTGGCCAGGGCGATGTCGCGATTGGCGGTGGCCACGCTCAGGTTCGCGCGCAAGGCGCCGCCCTGGAAGATCGGCAGGTTCACCTGTGGGACAAAGCGCCAGGCGCGGCTGCCGGCATCGAACAGACCACTGAATTCATTGCTGGCGGTGCCGGCGCTTGCGGTCAGGCTGATCGAGGGGAAGAACGCCGCGCGCGCCGCGCCGATGTTGGCATTGGCGGACAGCAGGCCGTGCTCGGCGGCGAGGATGTCGGGACGCTGCAGCAAGATGTCGGAGGGCAGGCCGGCGGGTACATCGACCAGCGCCACCAGCCCGTCTTCGAATCCCTGTGGCAAATCGTCCGCGCCTACCGGTGAGCCGGCCAGCAAGTCCAGCGCGTGGCGATCCTGCTCCACTAGGCCGCTGTAGCGGGCCACGTTGCTGCGCGCGGTTTCCACCTGGGTCTGCGCCTGCGCCAGCACCAGTCCATTGACTGCGCCGACTTCATGGCGGCGTTCGGTCAGCTTGAGCGAAGCCTGCTGTGCGGCCAGCGTGTCGCGCGAGATCGCCAGCAGGCTTTGATCGGCCGCCAGCGCCATCCATGCATTGCTGGTCTGAGCGATCAACGCGATCTGCGCGGCGCGGCGGTTTTCTTCCTGTGCGAAATACTGCTGCAGCGCGGCCTCGCTGAGGTTGCGCACGCGGCCGAACAGATCCAGTTCGAAACTGGCCATGCCCAGCGATGCGCTGTAGGTCTCGTTGACCGGTGCGTCGCCGCCGCTGCGCTCCAGGGTGGCGTTGGCACCGATCGCCGGCAGGCGTTCGGCACGCTGGATGCGGTATTGCTGGCGCACGCGTTCGACGTTCAGTACCGCGACGCGCAGGTCGCGGTTGTTGTCCAGCGCCTGCGCGACCACGCGTTCAAGACGCGGATCGACCAGCACCTCGCGCCAGCCGGCGTCGGCGGCGATCAGGCTGACGTCGGTCGCATTTGTGCGCGGTTGCGCCGACCAGGTCTCGCGCACCTGCGACTGGGCAGCGGGCGTCGGCGGCACCAGGGTGGCGCAGCCGGACGTGGCCAGCGCGGCCGCCAGCGCGATGGCAAGGCCATGCAACTTAGCCATGGGTGGAGTCTCCTTCGACGGCGGCGGAGTCGTCCGCTTGCGTCGGCTTCTTGCGGGTGAACAGGCGCACCACCACCAGATAGAACAGCGGGATGAAGAACACGCCCAGCGCGGTGCCGACGACCATGCCGCCGAGCACGCTGGTGCCGATCACGTTCTGCGCGCCGGAGCCGGCGCCGCTGGCGATGGCCAAGGGCAGCACGCCAAGGCCGAACGCGAGCGAGGTCATCACGATCGGGCGCAGGCGGTCGCGCACGGCCTGCATGATCGCGGGGATCAGCTTCATGCCGGCCTGCTCGTAGTTCTGCTTGGCGAACTCGATGATCAGCACTGCGTTCTTGCTGGTCAGGCCGACCGTGGTCAGCATGCCGACCTGGAAGTACACATCAAGTTCGTAGCCGCGCAGCATCGCCGCCAGCACCGCGCCCAACACGCCCAGCGGCGCGACCATCAGCACCGCGGTCGGCACGTTCCAGCTTTCATACAACGCCGCCAGCGCCAGGAACACGATCAGCAGCGACAGTGCGTACAGCAGGGTGGATTGGTTGCCGGCCTGGCGCTCCTGGTAGGACATCGCCGTCCACGCGGCGCTGTAGCCGGGCGGCAGTTCCGAGACCAGCCGTTCGATTTCGTCCATCGCATCGCCCGAGCTCACGCCTTCGGCGCCCTGGCCCTGGATTTCCATCGCGGCCACGCCGTTGTAGCGCTCCAGACGCGGTGAACCGTATTCCCAATGCCAGCTGGCGAACGAGGACACCGGCACCATCTGTCCATTGGAGCCACGCACCGACCAGCGTTCGAAATCCTCCGGCGTCATCCGGTACGGCGCATCGGCCTGCATGTACACGCGCTTGACTCGGCCACGGTCGATGAAATCGTCGACATAGGCGCCACCCCAGGCCACCGCGAGGGTGTTGTTGATCGCCGAGACCGGCACGCCCAAGGTCTGCGCCTTGACCGGATCCACCACCACCCGCAGCTGCGGGGTGTCGTCCTGCCCGTTCGGGCGCACATTGGCCAGCAGCGGGCTCTTGGCCGCCGCACCGAGCAACTGGTTGCGCGCGGCCACCAGCGCTTCATGGCCCTGGTTGGTGTTGTCTTGCAGGAAGAAGGTGAAGCCAGAGGAGATGCCCAGTTCCGGCATCGCTGGCGGGGCGAAGGCGAACACCATCGCGTCCTTGATCTGCGACAACGCGCCCATCGCGCGGCCGGTCATGGCAGCGACCTGCGATTCCGGCGTGGTGCGCTCATCCCAATCCTTCAGCTTGACGAAGGCCATGCCCGAGTTCTGGCCGGCACCGGCGAAGCTGAAGCCCTGCACCGAAAACACCGACTCGATCAGGTCGGACTCCTTCTCCATGAAGTAGTCCTCCAGCTTGTAGATCGACTGCAAGGTGCGTTCCTGGGTGGCACCGACCGGCGCCTGCACCATCGACATCAGCACGCCCTGGTCTTCATCCGGCAGGAACGAGCTGGGCAGGCGCATGAACAGCAGGCCCATCACCACCGCCAGCACGCCGTAGATCAGCATGAAGCGCTTTGGCCGCGCCAGCATGCCGCCCACGCCGCGCTGGTAGCGCGCGCTGCCGGCATCGAACTTGCGGTTGAACCAATCGAAGAACTTGCCGATCGGTCCGCCCATGTGCGCATGCGCCTCGCCCTTGTGCATCGGCTTGAGCATGGTCGCGCACAGCGCCGGGGTGAGCACCAGCGCGATCAGCACCGACAGACCCATGGCGATCACGATCGTGCCGGTGAACTGCTTGTAGATGATGCCGGTGGCGCCGCTCATGAAGCCCATCGGCACGAACACCGCGGCCAGCACCACGCCGATGCCGACCAGCGCGCCGGTGATCTGGTCCATCGATTTCTTGGTGGCCTCCTTCGGCGACAGGCCTTCCTCGGCCATCACGCGTTCGACGTTTTCCACCACCACGATGGCGTCGTCGACCAGCAGGCCGATCGCCAGCACCATCGCGAACATGGTCAGCATGTTGATGGAGAAGCCCATCACGCCCAGCATCGCCACCGTGCCCAGCAGCACCACCGGCACCGCGATGGTCGGGATGATGGTGGCGCGGATGTTCTGCAGGAACAGGAACATCACCAGGAACACCAGCACCACCGCCTCCACCAGCGTGTGCAACACGCTTTCGATCGACACCCGCACGAACGGCGTGGTGTCGAACGGCACCTTCACTTCAAGGCCGGCGGGGAAATTCGGCTTGAGCTTCTCCATCAATGCCGCCACCGCGTCGGCGGTATCCAGCGCGTTGGCACCGGTGGCCAGCGAGACCGCCACGCCGGAAGCCGGCTTGCGGTTGAAGCGACTGACCGCGTCGTAGCTCTGCGGGCCGATCTCCACCCGCGCCACGTCGCCCAGGGTCAGCTTGGAGCCGTCGGGATTGGCGCGCAGCACGATGGCGCGGAACTGTTCCGGCGTCTGCAGGCGATCCTGCGCGCTGATGGTGGCGTTCAACTGCTGGCCGGGCACCGCCGGCGCACCGCCCAACTGGCCCAGCGCGACCTGCGCGTTCTGCGCCTGCAGCGCGCCAGTGACGTCGCTGATCGCCAGGCTGTAGGTATCCAGCTTGTCCGGATCCAGCCAGATGCGCATGGCGTACTGCGCACCGAACACCTGCACCGAACCCACGCCCGGCACGCGGCTAAGCGGATCCACGATGTTGGCGCTGACGTAGTCCGAGATGTCGTTGCGATCCATGCTGCCGTCTTCGGAAACGAAGGCCAGCACCTGCAGGAAGCCGCTCGACCCCTTGTTGACGCGCACGCCCTGGCGCTGCACTTCCTGCGGCAGCAGCGGCATCGCCGATTGCAGCTTGTTCTGCACCTGCACCTGGGCCACGTCCGGATCGGTGCCGGTTTCGAAGGTCAGGGTGATCGAGGTAGCGCCGCTGCTGGAGCTGTTGGAGGACATGTAGATCAGGCCGTCCAGGCCGGTCATCTGTTGTTCGATGATCTGGGTCACCGAGTCCTCGACCACCTTGGCCGAAGCGCCGGGATACACCGCGCCGACCGAGATCGCCGGCGGCGCCACGGTGGGGTAGCGCTCGATCGGCAGTTTGGTGATCGACAGTGCGCCTGCCAGCATCAGCAGGATCGCGACCACCCAGGCGAAGATCGGGCGATCGATGAAGAAACGTGCCATGTGCCGCTCTCCTTATGCGCCGCTGGCAGCGGGCTTGGCGGCGGTGGATGCAGCGGGCTTGGCCTCGCTGCCGCGTTCGGTGGCCTGCACTTCGGCGCCCGGCTTGATCTTCTGCAGGCCTTCGACGATGACCTTGTCGCCGGCCTTGAGGCCGTCGTCGACCAGCCACTTGTCGCCGATGCTGCGGCTGACCTTGACCGCGCGCTGTTCCACTTTGCCGTCGGCACCGACCACCATCGCGCTGGCGTTGCCGCGCGGATCACGGGTGATGCCCTGCTGCGGGGCGAGGATCGCGTTGCGACGTTCGCCGTTGGCGACCTTGGCGCGCACGAACATGCCCGGCAGCAGCATCTGGTCCGGATTCGGCACGATCACCCGCAGCGCCACCGCACCGGTGCCGGGATCGACCATGGCTTCGGCGAAGCTCAACCGGCCCTGCTGCGGATAGACGCTGCCGTCCTCCAGCACGATGTCCACCGGCACCGCCTCGGTGCCTTGCAGGTTGCCGGCGGCGATTTCGCGGCGCAGCTGCAGCAGTTCGGTGCTGGACTGGCTGATCTCGACGTACATCGGATCCATGCTCTGGATCACCGCCAGCGGGGTGGCCTGGCTAGCCGTGACCAGCGCACCGCGGGTCACGCTGGAACGACCGATGCGGCCACTGATCGGCGCGGTGACGCGGGTGAAGCCCAGCGGCACATTGGCGCCCTGCAAGCCGGCCTGGGCCGAACGCAGGTCTGCCTGCGCTTGGCGCAACGCCGCCTGCGCGTTGTCGTTGTCCTGGCGGCTGACGGCGTCGATCTTGACCAGCTCGGCGGAGCGCTTGGCATTGAGCTGCGCGGTGACCAAGGTTGCCTGCGTGCGTGCCACGGCGGCTTGCGCGCTGTTGGCGTCGGCGCGGTAAGACGTCTGGTCCAGTTGGTACAGCGGCTGCCCGGCACGCACGCTGCCGCCCTCGGTGAACAACAGGCGTTCGACGATGCCGCCGACCTGCGGCCGCACTTCCGCTTCCTGCGAGGCTTCGGCGCGGCCGGCCAGTTCGCGGGTCAGGGTGACGGATTCGGGTTTCAGGGTGACCACGGTGACCGGGGTCGCGCCTGCCTGTCCCGGAGGAGGGGCATCGCCGCCACAGGCGGCCAGGGCGAGCGTGGAAGCGATCAGGACGGCCGGCAAGACGGCGCGCGAACGTAGGCTGGGCATGGGAAAACTCGGCGTCTAGGACGAAATTGAAGGGGTCGACGGACGATATGCCAACCCGGTTGGAGCGCAAAGAGTGAACGATCATTCTTTTTTTGTCAACGCCCACGGCCAAAACGAATCCGCCGGCCTGAAGACCTGCGATCAGTGGTCGGGAGTCGGCACCGACTAGCGGTCGTACTGCGGCTGCGCTGCAAGGAAAGCGCGCAACGATGCCGGTTTGATCGGTTTGGTGAGTACCCGGTAACCGCGTCCACGTGCGGCGAGTTTCAGCGCATCGCTGCCGTCGCCGGTCAGCAAGGCGCCGGGTAATGCCTTGCCAGCGGCCGCGCGCAGTGCATCGAGCGCCTCCAGGCCATCCATGCGGTCGTGCAGGTGGTAATCGACAAGCAGTACTTGCGGCGCTGAGGACATCGCAGCCAATGCTTCGTCCACGGTCGCCGCGAGGGATGCGCGCACGCCCCAGCGGGCGAGCAAGGCCTGCATGCCGGCGAGGATCTCGCGATCGTTGTCCAGGCACAGCACGTGCAGGCCATGCAGGCTGTCGTCCCGTGCGGATTGCGATTCGCGTTCCCGCGGAGCGGCCAATACGGCGTTGGCCAGCGGCACGCGGATCGCGAACACGCTGCCGCGGCCGACCTGCGACTGCACCGACAGCGGGTGTGCCAGCACGTGCGAAATGCGTTGGCAGATCGACAAGCCCAACCCCAGTCCGCGTTCGCCGCGATCGCCCGGCTGGTCGTAGCGATGGAACTCCTCGAAGATCTGCTGCAAGTGCGCGGGTGGGATGCCGGGGCCGGTATCCCACACTTCCAGCGCGATGCCATCGCCGCGCCTGCGCGCCGCCAACAGCACGCCACCGGTTTGCGTGTAGCGCAGCGCATTGCCGATGAAGTTCTGCAGGGCGCGGCGCAGCAGGCGGCGATCGCTGCGGATCGGCATGGGTCTTGGCGCATGCACGCGCAGGGCGAGACCGCGTTGCGCGGCGGTGGGCGCGTACTGCGCGGCGAGATCGCGCAGCAAATCCGCTGCATCGAAGTCGACCACGTGCGGTTGCAGCACACCGGCGTCGAGGCGCGAAACATCCAGCAGCCCATCCAGCAATTCCTCGGCCGCGCGCAGCGAGGCATCCACGCGCGTGGCAAGCCGTGCTTGTTCGGCCGAGTTGTCGCTCTCGCGCAGTGCAGACGCGAACAGTCGCGCGGCGTTCAACGGCTGCAGCACATCGTGGCTGATCGCGGCCAGGAACCGCGTCTTGCTCTGCTGCGCGGCCTCGGCTTCGCGCGTGCGTTGCTCGACGCGCTATTCAAGGGTCTCATTGACTTCGCGCAGTTCGCTTTCAACGCGCTTGTAGTCGGTGATGTCGCTGTAGCTGGTGACGTAGCCACCACCCGGCAACGCACGGCCGAGCAATTCGATCACCTGGCCGTTGGCGCGCACGCGTTCGAACACATGCGGCGTGCCGGCGCGCAGATGTTCCAGCCGGCGTTCGACCTGCGCCTCGATTTCGCCCGCGCCCATTTCACCCCGCTCGGCATTCCAGCGCAGCAGGTCGGCGACCGGGCGACCGACGTAGAGCATCCCGTCGGGATAATCGAACAGCTCCTGGTAGCGGCGGTTCCACGCCACCAGCCGCATCTGGGCATCGACCACGCTGACGCCCTGGCTGATGTTTTCCAGCGTGCTCGACAGCACTTCGCGATTGAAGCGCAGCTCCTGGCTGGCTTCGTCGAGCAGCGAGACCACCTCGCCCAGCTCCATGCCGGAACCACGCAGCGCCGAGGTCAGTGTCAATCGGGCAGACGCCGCGCCGATCGCCGAGGCCAGCAGGCGTTCGGTGAATTGCAGCAAGGCGCGATCCGCTGGCGCATCGGCCGCGAACGTGCGTTCGCTCTGTCGTGCGTATTCGGCGAAGGCGCGCTGTGCATGGCGTTCGCCGAGGATGCGTTCGGCCAGCGCCAGCAGCTCGCCGGCGCGCACGTTCCACGCACCACCACCGGGCACCAACGGTTGTCGCTGCGAGTAGGGGTCGAGGAAGGGGGCTGCCAGCAACTGATCCTGCAGGCGCGGGCGATAGCGCATCGACATGAACACGAAGGTGCCGATGTTGATCAGCAGCGACCAGAACACGCCATGGGTCAGCGTGTCCCAGCCTTGCATGCCGAACAGCTGGTGCGGACGCAGTACGCCGATGCCGAACGGGCCGCTCTCGACCCAATCGGCACCCAACCAACCACCGCGCGACAACTCCGGCAACAGCAGGGTATAGGCCCACAGCAACGCACCCGCAAGCAGGCCGGCGAACGCGCCGGCACGACTGGCGCCACGCCAGTACAGGCCGCCGATCAGGGCGGGCGCGAATTGGGCGACCGCGGCGAACGCGAGCAGGCCATGCCGCGCCAAGCTGTCGCTGCCGACCGCCCCGCGGTGGTAGGCATAGGCCAGCATCGCGATGGCGGCAATGGTCGCGCGGCGCACCCACAACACCGGGCGGTCGATCGCTTCGTCGTGGCGCAGCACGCCGCTGCGCAACAGCAGCGGCATGACGATGTCGTTGCTGACCATGGTCGACAGCGCCACGCTGGACACGATCACCATGCCGGTCGCGGCGGAAAAACCGCCGATATAGGCGAACAGCGCCAGCGATTCGCGATCCAGCGCCAGCGGCAGTGCAAGCACATAGGTGTCCGGGGAGACGCCACTGGCAGCCAGCTGGTCGGTGCCGGCCAGGGTGATCGGCAGCACGAACAGCGAGACCAGCACCAGGTAGCCGCCGAACAACCAGCGCGCCGGTCGCAGGTCGCCGGCGTCCTGGCACTCGACCACGCCGACGTGGAACTGGCGTGGCAGGCAGAGGATCGCGGTGAAGGCGATCAAGGTTTGCGCCACGAAACTGCCGGGCAGGCCTTGTGCGCCAACGGTGGTCGCGGCCTGCAGCACGCGGTCGACGGTATCGCCCGTACCCGGCAGGTGCAGCATGGCGAACAGGCCGATGGCGATGAAGGCCAGCAGCTTGACCAGCGATTCCAGCGCCACCGCCAGCACCATGCCGCGATGGTGTTCGGTGGCGTCGATCTGGCGCGTGCCGAACAGGATCGCGAACAACGCGAGCAGCACGGCAACGTACAGGGCGGGATCGCCCAGCGTGCCATCGGTACGGCCGGGCGCCAGCACATCCACGCTCATCGCTACCGCCTTGAACTGCAGCGCGATGTAGGGCACGGCCGCGATCACCGCAACCGCTGCCACCAACGCGGCCAGCCCGGGTGCGCGCCCGTAGCGCGAGGACAGGAAGTCGGCAATCGAGACGATGCGCTGTTCGCCGGAGATCAGCACCAGCCGCTCCAGCATCCGCCAGCCGAACAGCATCACCAGCAGCGGGCCCAGGTAGATCGGCAGGAAGGCCAGGCCATCGCGCGCCGCGGTGCCGACCGCGCCGTAGAACGTCCACGACGAGCAATACACCGCCAAGGCCAATGCATAGACCAGCGGGCGCAGTTTCGAACCCACCGGCGCGCGCTGGTCGCCCGCGTACGCCACCGCGAACAGCAGGCAGACATAGCCGGCAGAGACCAACAGCAACACCCAGCCCGGGATCACGGCATCAGCACTCCGCTTGCGCGATGGCTGAGTGTCGCGGTCGCGCGCGCAAAAAGAAACCCGCCTTTCGGCGGGTTCCTGTGTGCATCCGACAATGCGGAAGGCTTACTTGATCTTGCCTTCCTTGTACGGAACATGCTTGCGCACGACGGGGTCGTACTTGCTGACCTCCATCTTGTTCGGCGTGTTCTTCTTGTTCTTGTCAGTGGTGTAGAAGTGGCCGGTGCCGGCCGAGGAGATCAGACGAATCTTGTCGCGCTTGCTTGCCATGGTGTGATCTCCTTAGACCTTCTCGCCCTGCTTGCGCAGGTCGGCCAGGACGGCGTCGATGCCGTTCTTATCGATGGTACGCAGGGCCGCGGCGGAAACGCGGAGCTTGACCCAACGGTTCTCGGAAGCGACCCAGAAACGGCGCTCGTGGAGGTTGGGCATGAAGCGGCGACGGGTCTTGCGATTGGAATGCGAGACGTTGTTGCCGGAGATCGTACGCTTGCCGGTAACTTGGCAGACTTTGGACACTGTGCACCTCGATGGTGTTTGGTTGTCGCCCGTAGCCCGGGAGACGGCGGCCCCGCCACGCTCCCCGGAGGGTTTGCGGCACACGAAACGGGAGGTTGTGACGCTGCCAATGGCGGGCCGGATTCGTGTTCCGGGCCCGCCCGGAACCAGCCAGAAGGCGGTGCCGGACGCAGCGAGCCGCGCATTATGCGGATAAATGCCTTTGCAGGCAAGTACTTGGCGGGTTCTTGCCTTGCCGAGGCCGGCGGGAATTCGCTACGCGGCTCTAAATGCCGTTACGCGAACACCCGCCGCCCTCGACAAATGGGGTTTCAAGGCGCCTTGGACTTTACCCCGGCGATATACGCCCGGATCTGCGATTCCAGTACCGGCAGCGGCACCGAGCCTTGCGACAGCACGGCATCGTGGAAGGCGCGCACGTCGAACTTCGGCCCCAGCGCGGCTTCCGCCTCGTGGCGCAGGCGCATGATGGTGATCTCACCCAGCTTGTAGCTCAGGGCTTGCCCGGGCCAGCTGATGTAACGGTCGACCTCGGTGGTGACCTCGTGCTCGGACAGGGCGGTGTTGTCGCGCAGGTAGGCCAGCGCCTGGTCGCGGGTCCAGCCCTTGGCGTGGACGCCGGTGTCGATCACCAGCCGGCAGGCGCGCCACATCGCGTAAGTCAGGCGGCCGAAATCCTCGTATGGGGTTTCGTAGATGCCCATTTCCTTGCCCAGCCATTCCGAATACAGGCCCCAGCCCTCGCCATAGGCGCTGATGTAGTCCTTGCGGAAATCCGGCACGTCGCCCTGTTCGCGCACCAGCGAGCCTTGCAACGAGTGGCCGGGCGAGGATTCGTGCAGGGTCAGGGCCGGCAAGTTGTACAGCGGGCGGCTCGGCAGGTTGTAGGTGTTCAGCCAATAGGTGCTGGCGCCGCCGCGGCCGGCGGTCCAGAACGGGGCGATATCCGGCGGCACCGGCACGATGGCGAAGCGGCCGCGCGGCAGGGTGCCGATGAGCTTGCCGACCTCACCATCCACGCGCTTGGAAATCCACGCAGCGCGGTTGAGCAGTTCCTGCGGCGTCTTCGCGTAGAACTGCGGATCGCTGCGCAGGAAAGCGAGGAAATCCGCGAAGCGCGTTTGCGGTGAATTCCCCTTGAAGCCGACCTTGTCGATGATGGCGTCCATCTCCGCACGGATCGACGCGACTTCCTGCAGGCCGATGGCGTGGATCTCGTTGGGCGAAAGATCCAGCGTGGTGTATTTGCGGATCTGCTCGCGATACCAGGCTTCGCCGTCCGGCATCGCCTCGGCGGCGAGTGTGGTGCGCGCCTTCGGCATGTACTCGCTGCGGAAGAACACCAGCAGCTTGGCGAAGGCAGGCACCACCGCATCGCGGATCGCCGCGCGGCCTTCGGCGCGCAATATTTCCTGTTCGGCAGCCGGGATGGTGGCCGGCATCTTGCGATACGGGTCGTAGAAGTTGGAGGCATCGATGTCCTTCAACTCGGCGACCATCGCAATCGATACGTCGCGTCCGTCCAGTACGGCGCGAGGCACTGAGAATCCACGTGCCAGGCCGGCGCGCATGTTCGCCGTCTGCTGGTCGAAATAACGCGGCACGTCGCGCAGGCGCGCGGCATAGGCGCGATATGCCTGTGCATCGCGCAGGTCGGCACGCGCCATGAAACCGAGGTCCGACCAGAACGAACTGTCCGCGTTGAACGGCATCTCGTAGTCGTGGAAGCGGATTTCCGCCGCCATGTGCTCGATCTGCGGGCGATACACGGCGTAGTTGACCTTGTTCGCGGCGGACAACTTGCCGGCATCGACGCCGTCGAGTTTCTTCAGCACGCCATCCAGATACGCGAGCCGTTTTGTTTGCGCCTCGGCACCGACATCGGCCAGCGTGGTCGCCGGCTTGCGTGCGCTGTTGTCGCTGTCTTCGTCGTAGCCAGACGCCTGTTGCATGCGCCAATTCCACTCCGCCTTGTAGATGGCTTCGAAGGCCTTGTCGGCCGCGTTCGGGGCGGCTGGTGCCGCGGCCTGCGCGGCGATCGGCAGCAGCAGGCAGCAGGCGAGGACGAAGGATTTCACGTGGCGGCATCCGGCATGAAAGTCGCCGGATCGTAGCATCGCGCTATCGATTCAATGGTCGTTGCGGTCGCGATGCCAGCCGCGATGCTTGATGTCCAGGTACAGGCTGTAGCAGGCGGTGAAGCTGGGGAACAGGTTCTGCAGGATGCCGACCGCGTCGTTCTTGCCGAAGATGAAGTAGCTCAGCGTCATCAGGCTGCCGATGATGCTCATGTACCAGAACGCGCGCGGGATCACTGGTTTGCCGTAGCGCTTGCTGGCGATGAACTGCACCAGCCAGCGGCCGCCGAACATCAGCGCGCCGACCAGGCCGATCAGCTTCCATGGGCTCATGTGGATGCCGGTCCATACCAGCCACGGAATGGGCGTGTCCATGAAGCCCACTGCGGGGTCGATCATCACTTCGGCAATTCCTCCACGGCGGTGCGGCGGCTGCGCAGGATCAGCCACGACACTCCGCGCAGGTCCTTGATGCCGACCAGTGCGCGATTGAGGTTGTTGTACTTGGACACGCCGGCGGTGCGGTGGCGATGGTTGACCGGCACGCTGACCGTCTTCCAGCCGGCGCGCTGCATCAGCGCGGGCAGGTAGCGGTGCATGTGGTCGAAGTAGGGCAGGTCGAGGAAGGCCTCGCGCTCGAACAGCTTGATGCCGCAGCCGGTATCCGGAGTGTCGTCGCGCAGCATGCGTGCGCGGATCGCGTTGGCCCATTTGCTGGCCCAGCGCTTGCTACCGGAATCCTGGCGGTTGACCCGCCAGCCGGCGAACAGCTTGGTCTGCTTGTCGCCCGCATCGCGTTGCGTGAGCAGCTTGGGGATGTCGGCAGGATCGTTCTGGCCGTCGCCGTCCAGCGTGGCGATCCACGGTGCGCGTGCGGCCTTGACGCCGTTGCGCACGGCGGTGCTTTGGCCCGCATTGCTGAGGTGGCGGATCACCCGCAGCTCGGGCGTGGTCTTCTGCAATTCGCGCAGGCGTTCGAGGGTGCTGTCCTTCGAGGTGTCATCGACATAGACGATCTCGAAGTCGCCGCCATTCAACAACGGGTTCCCGCGCAATGCGGCGACGATCTCGCCGACCAGCGGCGCGACGTTGTCTTCCTCGTTGTGTACCGGCACCACGACCGAGAGTTGCGGTGTTGCGCTCATGGGCGATTCGACCTCAGGACTTGTTGCGCAGGCGTTCCAGTACGCCATCGAGGACTTCGAAGTCGGCGTAGTGGATCACCAATTTGCCTTTCTTGCCGCGGCCTTGCACCACGTCGACGCGGCTGCCCAGGGTTTCAGACAGTTCGCGCTCCAGCGCGGCGATATCGGCCTGCGGCTTGTTCTTCGGCGGCGCCTTCTTCGGCGCGCTATGCACTTTGCCTGCGGACAGCTGCTGCACGCGATGCTCGACCTGGCGTACCGACCAGCCTTCCTCGGCGGCTTGCTTGGCCAGCGAGATCGCCATCGGCGCGGCCAGCGGCAGCAGCGCGCGCGCATGGCCCATCTCGATCGCGCCGGTCTGCACCAGGGTGCGGATCTCCGCCGGCAGTTCCAGCAATCGCAGCAGGTTGCTGACCGCGGCGCGCGAACGGCCCACCGCTTCCGCGGCGGCCGCGTGGGTCAGGTCGAATTCGTCGATCAATCGCTGCAGCGCCTGCGCTTCTTCCAGCGGGTTGAGGTCTTCGCGCTGGATGTTCTCGATCAGCGCCATCGCCACCACGGTGCGGTCGTCGACCACGCGGATGACGACCGGGATTTCGCTGAGCCCCGCGCGCTGTGAGGCGCGCCAACGGCGCTCACCGGCGATGATTTCGTAGGTGCGGCCACCCTTGCCATCGGCGCCGATGTGCTCGCGCACCACGATCGGCTGGATCACGCCTTGCGCGCGGATCGAGGAGGCCAGTTCCTCCAGCCGCGCGTCGTCCATCGAGCGCCGTGGCTGGTACTTGCCCGGCACCATCGCGTCGATCGGCAGGCTGCGCAGCTGGTCGCCGGGCATCGCCTGCAGCGCCGGCGCTTCCGCGGCGGCCTTGGGGCCGAGCAGTGCTTCCAGCCCGCGTCCCAGTCCGCGTTTCTTGGCCGCGCCCTTCGCAGCGTCCTTGCCCGCGGTCATCATGCGGCCGTCTCCTTCTTGGCGATGTTGCGTTCACGCTGGCGGCGCAGCAGCTCGCCGGCCAGGCCCAGGTAGGCCACGCCGCCACGGCTGGCCTTGTCGTAGCCGATGATGCTTTGGCCGTGGCTGGGTGCTTCGGCCAGGCGCACGTTGCGCGGGATGATGGTACGGAACACCAGCTCGCCGAAATGGTTGGTGAGCTCGGCGGAGACCGCGTTGGCCAAGTTGTTGCGCACGTCGAACATGGTGCGCAGCACGCCTTCGATCTCGAGCTGCGGATTGAGCCGGCCTTTCAGCGCCTCGATGGTGTCGAGCAGCGCGCTCAGGCCTTCCAGCGCGTAGTACTCGCACTGCATCGGCACCAGCACCGAGTCCGCCGCGTTCAATGCATTCAGGGTCAGCAGCGACAGCGACGGCGGGCAGTCGACGATGACGAAGTCGTAATCGCCGCGCACCGGTTCCAGCGCCTGCTTGAGCTTCTGCTCGCGGCCGGCCACGTCCATCAGCTGGATCTCGGCGGCGGTCAGGTCGATGTTGCCGGGCAACAGGTCGTAGCCGTCTTCGCTCCGCACGATGGCTTCGCGCGTCTGCGCTTCGCCCAGCATCACGTCGGTGATCGACGATTCGAGCTCGCGCTTGTCGATGCCGCTGCCCATGGTCGCGTTGCCCTGCGGATCCAGGTCGATCAGCAGCACGCGCTTGGGCGCGCGCGCCAGCGCGGCGGCCAGGTTGACCGCGGTCGTGGTCTTGCCGACCCCGCCTTTCTGGTTGGCGATGGCGATGATGCGGGCCATGCGGCGTGCGTTCCTAGGATGTGCGCGCCAGGCAAACGGCACGCGGCCGTCGATTATGCCTCAGCCCGGCGTCCGCACGATTTCGACCAGGTGGCGCTCCGCCTCCAGCCCCGGCACACGCAGCGGATGCACGGCCGCCAGCCGCCAGTCGGCGGGCAGCGCGGCAATCTCGTCTTCCGGCAGCACGCCCTTCATCGCCAGCAGGCGGCCATCCGGCTTCAGAAGGTGGCCGCCGAGCTCCAGGATCAGCGGCAGGGTGGCCAGCGCGCGCGCGGTGATGGCATCGAATTGTCCCGGCGCAGCGAAGGCCTCGATCCGCGATTCGGCCACGTGGACGTTGCCCAGCTTGAGTTGGCGCACCGCCTCGCGCAGGAAGCGCGCCTTCTTGCCGTTGCTTTCGACCAGGGTCACCTGCAGCTGCGGTCGGGCGATGGCGAGCGGGATGCCGGGCAGGCCGGGGCCGGTGCCGAGGTCGGCCAGGCTGTCGATGCCGTCCAGTTGCGCGTGCATCGCCAGCGAATCCAGCAAGTGCTTGACCAGCATCTCGCGCGGGTCGCGGATGGCGGTCAGGTTGTAGGTCGCATTCCAGCGCGCCAGCAGGGCGAGGTAGGCCAGCAGCGGTTCGGCCAGCGCGACCTCCAGCCCCAGCTGGCGCAGGCCGGATTCGAGTTCGGGGTGGAGGGCGTCATCCATGCGCGCATTGTAGGAGCCGCATGCGGCGCGTGGCGCGCCGGATCAGTCGGTCGCCGCCAACACGGCGATGTAGTCTGGCTCCGGTGCGATCAGGTGCAAGCGCCAATCTTCGATGCGGCCCAGCGCGGGATCGCAGCGGAGCATGCGCAAGCCGTCGCCTGCGGTATCGAAGACGAGTTTTTCCAGGCCGAAGGCGATGCCGCGGCCATCCGCCTTCAGCACCGCTTCCTTGGCGCACCACATGCGCAGGAATGCGAACTGTCGAGCATCGCCATCCAGTGCTTCGAGCACGGCGACTTCTTCCGTGGCGAAAAAGCGCCGCGCGATCCGCAGCGGATTGGCGTGGCGGGTACGAGATTCGGCATCGATGCCAAGTCGCCCGGACGCGGCGTAGGCGATGAGCAATCGGCCATGACTGTGCGACCAGCTGATGTCGCCTTGCGCGAGCCGCGGCCGGCCGCGCGCGTCGCGATGCAGGCCGTCGGCAGCGGTGTCGCCGGCGACGTCGCGCAGCCACCCTGTAGCGATGTCCTGCGCACGCGCATGCGCCGGCATGGCGTGCCAGCGGCATTGCAGCGCGCCAATCGCGAAGTCCAGAGGGGTGGCCGTCATCACTTCAGCTGAACATGGCTGAATACGTGCCGCAAGTGCGCGCAGACACTGCCGTCACATCCCGCATCGCACAGTGCATCCGACCCCCACCATTCGACGCTTCGGCGTCACGATAACTGAAGGAGTTCGGCATGGATCCTGTTGGCTTGATCGTATGGTTGATCATCGGCGGCATCATCGGTTGGCTCGCCAGCCTGGTGATGAAGACCGATGCGCAGCAGGGCATCCTGCTCAATGTCGTGGTCGGCATCATCGGTTCCTTCCTGGGCGGCTGGCTGATCGCCCCGCTGATCGGTGGCAGCGGCATCATGGGGTATGTGTCCGCCTTTATCGGCGCCATCATCCTGCTCGCCATCGTCAACCTGTTCCGTCGCGGCCGCGTGCGCTGAGCCGCGTGATCTGATCACATGGATGTGCAGGAGGCCCGGTTCGCCGGGCCTTCGTTTTTCTAGGCGTCGGCGATCTCGACGAATACCGGTGTGTGGTCGCTGGGGCGTTCCCAGCCGCGCGGTTCGCGGTCGATGCCGGCAGCGGTGCAGCGCGCCTTCAAGGCGTCGCTGACCAGCACCAGGTCGATGCGCAGGCCCCACCCGCGTTCGAAGCCGGACAGGCGGTAGTCCCACCAGCTGTGGTGGCCGGCCTCCTCGTTGAACAGGCGGAAGCTGTCGTGCAGGCCGAGATCGAGCAGTGAACGGTAGGCCTCGCGTTCCGGCGTGGAGCACAGGATCTTCTCGCGCCAGCGCTTGGGATCGAACACGTCGCGGTCATCGGGGGCGATGTTGAAATCGCCGAGCACGACCAGGTTCGGATGCGCGGCGGCTTCCTCGCGCAGCCATTCGCGCACGGCAGCCAGCCAGCGCAACTTGTAGTCGAATTTCTCGCTGCCGACGGCTTCGCCATTGACCACGTACAGGTCGACGATGCGGATGCCCCCAACCGTTGCGGCGATCACGCGCTTCTGCGGATCATCGAAGCCGGGAATCGCGGTGACGGCCTGGCCGGTGAACGGCAATCGGCTGATGATCGCCACGCCGTTGTAGGTCTTCTGCCCGCTGAACACGCTGCGATAGCCGAGCTCCAGCAACGCGTCCTCGGGGAACTTGTGGTCTTCCTGCTTGGTTTCCTGCAACGCAACCACGTCCGGTTTGGCTTCATCCAGCCAGCGTTGCAGGTGCGGCAGGCGCACGTTGAGAGAATTGACGTTCCAGCTGGCGATTTTCATGCGCCGATCTTAGGCGCGATGCGCGTTCAACGCACGATCAGGTCGATCAGCCACTGCGCCTTCTTGTACGGCGGCTTCAGCAGGTCGGCACCGGTGCGGCGCGCCTGCCACAGGATCGGCAACTGCTTGCTCATCGCATCGAAACCGGCGCGGCCGTGGTACGCACCCATGCCGCTGGGGCCGATGCCGCCGAAGGGCAGGCCGCTCACCGCGAAATGGAACAGGGTGTCGTTGACCGAGATGCCGCCTGCCAGCGTGCTGCGCAGGATTTTCTCGACCGCGGCCTTGTCGTGGCTGAAGGGATACAGCGCCAGCGGCCGGTCGTGCGCGTTGACGTAGTCGATGGCCGCATCCAGCGATTGCACGCTACGGATCGGGAATACCGGCCCGAAAATTTCTTCCTGCATGACCTTGGCATCGTCGCCCGGGTCGATCACCAGGGTCGGCGGAAACAGGCGTTGCTGCGGATCGGCATTGCCCAGCGCGATGACCTCCAGCCCGCGCGCGCGCGCATCGTCCACGTAGCCTTGCAGGCGCGCGTACTGGACGTCGTTGATGACGCGGGTGTAGTCGTCGGCGTTGGCGAAATCGCCATAGCGGGCCTGCACCTGCTCGCGTAGCGCACGGACCAGTGCATCGCGTTTGTTCGCGGGTACCAGTACGTAGTCGGGGGCGATGCAGGTCTGGCCGCCGTTGAACCACTTGCCGGTGGCCAGCCGCGCGGCGGCCTGTTCGATCGGGTAGTCGTCGCAGACGATGGCCGGCGACTTGCCGCCCAGTTCCAGCGTCACAGGCGTCAAGTTGGGCGCGGCCGCGGCCATCACCTTGCGGCCCACCGCGGTGGAGCCGGTGAACACGATGTGGTCGAGCGGCAACGACGCGAATGCGCCGGCGACATCCGCCCCGCCTTCGGCCACCGCAACGCGGTCGGCGGGGAAGACTTCGGCCAGTAGGCTGCGCAGGAAGGCGCTGGTGCGCGGCGTGTGTTCCGACGGCTTCAGGTACACGTGGTTGCCGGCGGCGATTGCCGTTGCCAGCGGGATCAGCGCCAGGTTGACCGGGTAGTTCCACGGCGAGATCACCCCGACCACGCCGACCGGTTCCGCCCGGGTTTCCGCGCGTGCCGGCAGGAAGCGCCAGCCCACACCGACCCGGCGCGGTTTCATCCAGCCGCGCAGGTGCTTGCGCAGGTGGTCGATCTCGTTGAGCACGGTCATGCCGTCGGCGATGCGCGATTCGTGCGAAGACCGATGCCCGAAGTCGGCGGAAATCGCCGCGATCATTTCGTCCATCCGCCGCTTCAGCGCATCGCGCAGGCGTTGCAGGTCGTCGTGGCGTTGCGCGTAGCCGGGCTTGCGCGCCTGCCAGGCACTGCGCAAGCGCTGCAGGGTAGGGGCGAGGTCGGCGATGGGCGTTTCGACGGTGGTGTTCATGCGCCGAGTATAGGCACCGCCGTCTAGAGCCGCCGGACTAGAATGGTGGCATGGACATAAGACCCTACAACGGCATCCTGCCGACGCTTGGCCAACGCGCCTACATCGACCCCGCCGCCAGCGTAATCGGCGACGTGGTGCTGGGCGACGACGTATCGGTGTGGCCGCTCACGGTGATCCGCGGCGACGTGAATTTCATCCGCATCGGCGACCGCACCAATATCCAGGACGGCACCGTCATCCATGTCAGCCACGACGGCCCGCACGCGAAGCTGGGCGGCTTCGCCACCTGCATCGGCGCTGACGTGACCATCGGCCACAAGGCGATCATCCACGCTTGCACCATCGAGGATGCGGTGTTGATCGGCATGGGTGCGATCGTGCTGGACGGCGCGGTGGTGAAGAAACACGGCTTCGTCGGTGCCGGCGCGTTGGTCGCGCCGGGCAAGGTGGTCGGCGAAGGCGAGCTGTGGCTGGGCAATCCGGCGAAGAAGGTGCGGATGCTCAGCGATGCGGAGATCGAAGCGCTGTACTACAGCGCCGGCCATTACGTGCGACTGAAGGATCGGTATCTGGCCGATGCCGTGCCGGGCGGTTAATCCGCCGTCACCAATGACGCATTGCGGCCGCTGAGCTCATTGAACACGGCATCGGTTTCCGGCCGCACGCCATGCCATAGCGCGAAGCTTTCCGCTGCCTGTTCCACCAGCATGCCAAGTCCGTCCACGGCATTGTGACAGCCATTGGCGCGTGCCCAGGCCAGGAACGGAATCGCTACTTCGCCGTAACTCAGGTCGACGGCGGCGGTGCGGCGCCCGACCAGCGAGCGCGGCAACGCCGGCAGCTCGCCGCCACGTACGGCCGAAGTCGCGTTGATGATCAGGTCGAATTCGCCCAGCGCGGCCACGTCGCCAAGGTAGCGCGCATGCACCCGCCCGGGTTCGCCCATGGCATCGACCAGCGCATCGGCGCGCTCGGTGGTGCGGTTGACCACGAACAGCTGGTCGATGCCGGCATCCAGCAGGGCGGGCGCTACGCCACGCGCGGCACCGCCGGCACCTAGCAACAAGGTGCGGCGGGCGCGCAAATCCAAGCCATGGCGGTCGGTGAGATCGCGGATCAGGCCGGTGCCATCGGTGTTGTCGCCGTGCCAATTGCCGCCGTCGCGGATCAGGGTGTTCACCGCGCCAGCGCGGTGCGCGCGTTCGCTGGTGGTGGCACACAGCACGAAGGCGGCTTCCTTCAGCGGCAGGGTAACGTTGCCGCCGTTGCCGCCGCGTGCGGCGAAGGCCGCCAGCGCAGCCGCGAAATCATCGAGGCTCGCTTCAATCGCGACATAGTCGAGATCGACGCCGATCTGTTTCGCGAACGCCGCATGGATGCGCGGTGACAGCGAGTGGGCGATGGGGGAACCGAACACGGCGTAATGCTTGCCCATCGCGATCTCCTAACTTGGGTGCAATCAGTGTGCCTCGCGCAGCCAGCGTGCCGCATCCAGCGCGAAATAGGTGAGCACGCCATCGGCACCGGCGCGCTTGATGCTGGTCAGCGCTTCCAGCACGCAGCCGCGTTCGTCCAGCCAGCCGTTCTGCGCGGCAGCCTTGAGCATCGCGTACTCGCCACTGACCTGGTAGACGAAGGTCGGCACGCCGAACTCGTCCTTCACCCGCCGCACGATGTCCAGGTACGGCATGCCCGGCTTGACCATCACCATGTCCGCGCCTTCGTCCAGATCCAGCGCGACCTCGCGCAGGGCTTCGTCGGAATTGGCCGGATCCATTTGATAGGTGTACTTGTTGCCCTTGCCGAGCGCGCCGGCCGAACCCACCGCGTCGCGGAACGGGCCGTAGAACGCGCTGGCGTACTTGGCGCTGTAGGCCAGGATGCGGGTGTGGATGAAGCCTTCGCTTTCCAGTTCGCCACGGATCGCGCCGATGCGTCCGTCCATCATGTCCGAAGGCGCGACCACGTCGGCACCGGCGCGTGCGTGCGAGAGCGCCTGTTTCACCAGCGCCTCCACGGTCTCGTCGTTCATCACGTAGCCGCTGTCGTCGACCAGACCGTCCTGGCCGTGGCTGGTGTACGGATCCAGCGCGACGTCGGTGATCACCCCGAGTTCGGGGAAGCGCGCCTTCAGCGCACGCACCGCGCGTTGGCACAGGCCGTCATCGTCCCAAGCCGCTTCGGCGGTGAGCGATTTTGCATCCGGCGCGGTGACCGGGAACAGCGCCAGCGCCGGTACCTGCAATTCGCTGGCCTGCTCGGCCACCCGCAGCAATTCGTCGATCGACAGGCGCTCGATGCCGGGCATCGAGGCGATGGCTTCGCGTCCCTGCAGTTCATGGACGAACACCGGATAGATGAAGTCGTTGGCGGTCAGTACGGCCTCGCGCATCAGCCGGCGCGAGAAGTCGTCGCGGCGCATGCGGCGCGGGCGGGAGTAGGGGTAAGTCATGTGCGCAAGTTTACGCCTGCGGTTCGGGGCAGGCATCGCGCAGGCGCAGGCGCAGTGTTTCGTCTTCGCAACGGTGTGCCTCAGGCGATCCCGCCGAACATCCCCAACCGCGCCACCGCCACCACGATCACGATGCCGTTGAGCACCAGACCGGCCTTGGCGCGGCCGCGCTTCTCGCGCGAAGTCAGGACGATGCCGATGGCCGCGATGATCGCGCCGATGGCCGCGAACGGGATCAGCAGCCAGTTGGTGATGCCAACGATCGGGATCAGGGCGAACACCATCCAGATCATGGCGACGATGCCCCACAGCACGCTGATCAAGCCCATCGTTCGGTACTCCGTTTCGGATATCGCCACTATGCCGCCAGATCGCGGCGGCGCAACAGTTCAGGCGTGGCTGCCGTCGATTTCCACCGCCAGTTCGCGCCGGCAGACGTGGCCATGCAGGACGATGCGGGGGACATCGGTCGGCAGGCGCGCGTCCAGCAGGGCGGCGACATGTGGCAGGGAACCCGCATCGCGCACATAGACCTTGAGGCGCGACGCCGTACCGAAGTGCGCGGCCAGCCCCGGCCGCTGCGCGCGCGCGGTGACGACCAGGCTGTCCAGGTTGGCCAGCACTTCGTCCAGCTGCGAGGCCAGCGAATCGCCGTGTTGCGAGGCGTGGCCGACGATCGCCGCCGTCCCCGACAGCAGCAGCGGCATCGTGGTTTGCGCCGGCAACAGGGCGCGGGCGAAGCCGGGTGCCTGCGGGCCATACTGGCGCGGGTAACGCCAGGCCTGCAGCTGGCGCGGATTTTCCAGCGGCTGGCCGGGCGTGCGCGCGGCCAGCCAATACAGCTGGAAGCGGCCGCTGCGGTGCGGCAGGCCGATGGCGGTGGCGGCCGGCAATTCGCCTGCCGCCAGTGCGCGCCCGATCCCGCGCGCGCGGCCCACGCAGAAGCGGCGATAGCGTTCGTCGTCGCCATCGCCCTCGGTGATCGCATCCATGTAGTTCCAGATGCGCAGCGGATGCGGGTAGCCACTATTTGCCAGCCATGTCTGCAGCCGCGCATACGCGTCGGCGGCAGCGGTTTCGATGTCGTCGTCGTCCGCCACGTCGAGTGCGCCGAATTGCAGCGTGCCGTCGCCACTGAAGGCGATGCCGTTTTCGCGACCACTGCGGATGCCACCATCCACGAACCAGCATTCGAACGGAGCATCGCCCAGCGTCGGCAAGGCGACATGCAGGTAGCGCGGGTCGACATGCGTGGCGGGTGCCGCGTCGCCGAAACCGAACACGGCCAGCAGCCGCGGATCTGCAAGCAGCGCGTCCAGCGGCTCGCGCCGGTAGTCCACGCGCAAGGCGGCCGTGGCAGGGTGCGGGGCGGTGTCGTTCAAGGCATGCATCGGGGCGCGGATGATAGCGCGCGGCCTGCGCGTGGCCGCGTCAATGCGGCAGCGGTTGCGCGGGCGCGGCGGCGAACTCGCCCGAGGGATCGTCGATCACCGGCGGGTTCTGCAGCACGCGCTTGTGCACCGCCCACAGCCCGCCGCGGCGCACGCACTGGGCGACGATATGGCTGGTGATCCGCCACAGGTCGCGCAGCGGGCGGAAGTGGCTGGGGCGGAAGTCCGGCGCGCCGTGGATCTGGTTGTAGCGGGCCTCGATCGGCACCGATACGCAGCGCGTGCCCAGCTCCTGCGCAGCCGACATCACGATCTGCGCCTCGAACACGAAGTCCTCGCCGGGGATGCCGCTGCAGCCCAGTCGACACACCTGCGCCGGATACAGGCGCTGTCCACTCTGGCTGTCGGCGACCTGGTAGCCAGTGCCCCAGGCGATGCCCCAGTCGCCGAATTCGTTGGCCAGCCGGCGGTAGGTGGGCTGGTTGGCGCGCTTGCGCAGGCGCGCGCCGATCACGATCCAGCCAGGGAAACGGTTGGCGGCAGCGAGCAGGCGCGGGATGTCCTCACCGCTGTGCTGGCCGTCGCCGTCCATCGCGATCACCGCGTCGAAACCCTGCCGTAGCGCTTCGGCAAATCCGTCGCGCAGGCCGGCGCCCTTGCCCATGCGGTTGGCGTGGCGGAGTACGGTGATCGGCAGGTCGGCCACCGCCTCGGCGGTGCCGTCGTCGGAACCGTCGTCGACCAGGATCACGTTCGGGCAGTGCCGCAATGCGCCCTCGGCCACCTCGCGGATACGCAGGGCCTCGTTCAGCGCGGGAATGACCACCGCGATACGATCAGGGGTCAGGGTGGGGGATGCGTTGGCGTTTTCCATCCACTCCAGTATGCCAGCCATGCCCTTCGTCACGGGCGACGGTGAGGTGGCTCGCGGTAGCATCGAAGGAATTGCCCCGGGGCGAATTGGCGACGAGGAACGGGATGAATGCGAAGTATTGGTTGTTGGGAGTGCTGGCCGTGAGCGGCATGGGTGATGCAACGGCGCAGGTCACGGCTGCCGATTACCAACGCGCGACGAAGATGCTGGGCGACCGCACCGCGCCGTTGGTCGACGATACGGTGCGCGCCACCACCTGGCTGGACGACGGCAGCCTGGTCTACGGCAAGACGGACGGCGGCAACACCGCCTGGCTGCGCTTGAACCCGGCCACCGGCACGCCGGCGCCCGCGTTCGATGCCAAGGCGCTGGCCATGGCCAGCGACAAGGCCAACCCGAAAGGCAAGCCGGCCGATGCCGACAAGCTGATGGTCACCGGCTTCAAACACGATGGCGCTGCGCTGCGCATCGATCTGCGCGGCAGCGCCTATCGCTGCGATGCCGCCGGTTGTGCGGCCATCGCCAAGGCCAAGAGCGGCGACGAGCCCGGCGCTGCATCGCCAGACGGCAGCCGCGAAGCCTTCATCCGCGGCTGGAATCTGTGGCTGCGCGATGTCGCCAGCGGCAAGGAAACCCAGCTGACCTTCGACGGCAAGCCGGATTACGGTTACGCCACCGACAACGCCGGCTGGAAGCACACCGACAACGCCATTCTGGTGTGGTCGCCGGATGGCCAGAAAATCGCCACCTTCCAGCAGGACCAGCGCAAGACCAGCACCATGACCCTGGTCGGGACCAACGTGGGTGCCCCGAAGGTTCAGCAGTGGAAGTACCCGTTCGTCGGCGACAAGGACGTGACGATGATCGAGCGGGTGATCATCGACCTGAGCGGCGACAAGGCGAAGACCATCCGCCTGCAGATGCCGGCCGACCAACACCGCTCCACCTGCAGCGACGACATCGTCTGCGACGACGGCTGGGAAGACGTGCAGTGGGCGAAGGACGGCAGGACCCTGGCCTTCATCAGCACCGACCGCGGCCACAAATCCGCCAAGTTGCGCGTGGCTGATGCCGCTACCGGCACCGTGCATGATGTCTACGAAGAAGTGGTGAAGACGCAGTACCAGAGCGCGCCTGCGCTGGGCGGGGTCAACTGGCGCTATCTGCCGGAAAGCAACGAATTCCTCTGGTTCAGCCAGAAGTCCGACTGGGGCCATCTGTACCTGCACGACCTGGCCACCGGCAAGCTGAAGCGACAGCTCACCAGCGGCGACTGGAATGTCACCCGCATCGGTCATCTCGACCTGGCCAGCCGCACGCTGTGGTTCGATGGCGTGGGCCGCGAAGCTGGCCGTGACCCGTACTTCGTCCACTACTACAAGGTGGGCTTGGACGGCGGCGGTGTGCAGTTGCTGACGCCGGAAGACGCCAACCACGCCGTTGTGCCTTCGGATGACGGCAAGTACTTCGTCGATACCTATTCGACCATCGCCACCGCGCCGGTCGCGGTGCTGCGTGACGCCGACGGCAAGCAGGTGCATGAACTCGCACGCGCCGACCTCACGCGCCTCAAGGCTACCGGCTGGGTGGCGCCGGAGTCGTTCACGGTGAAGGCGCGCGACGGCAAGACCGACCTGTACGGCCAGCTGTTCAAGCCGTCTAATTTCGATGCCAGCAAGAAGTACCCGATCATCACTTATATCTATCCGGGCCCGCAGGTGGGTTCGGTGCGCTCGCGCAGCTTCATGCCGGCGCATGGCGATCACCAGGCGCTGGCCGAACTCGGCTTCGTCGTGATTGCCGTGGATGGCATGGGCACCCCGCTGCGCAGCAAGTCCTTCCAGGATGCGTGGTACGGCAACATGGCGGACAACACCCTGCCGGACCAGGTGGCCGCGTTGAAGCAACTTGCGGCGAAATATCCGTGGATCGACGCCACCCGCGCCGGCATGTGGGGCCATTCCGGCGGCGGCAACGCCACCGCAGCGGCGATGTTCCGCTACCCGGACGTGTACAAGGTCGGCATCGCCGAATCCGGCAACCACGACAACCTCACCTACGAAGACGATTGGGCCGAGCGCTATCACGGCTTGCTCGAGGACAAAGGCGATGGCAAGACCAATTACACCGGCCAAGACAATGCCTCCGTCGCCAAGAACCTGAAGGGCAAGCTGTTCCTGTTGCACGGGCTGATGGACGACAACGTGCCGCCGCAATCGACCCTGCAGGTAGTCGACGCGCTGATGAAGGCGAACAAGGATTTCGACTTGTTGCTGCTGCCGCACGCGCGGCACGGCTTTGGTGCAGACAGCTACTACGTGATGCGCCGGCGCTGGGATTACTTCGTCAAGAACCTGCTGGGCGTGGAGCCGCCGGCACAGTTCGAACTGAAGCCGGCGATGTAAGGCCGGCTTGCGACACACGCACGACGGCGCCTGCGGGCGCCGTCGTCGTTTGTGATGTCAGCGTGCGCCCTGTCCGAACAGGATCTTCTTCTCCTCATCTGAGAGCGTCTTGCCGGCTTCCGGATTCACTTGCTTGGAGAGCGCATATGCGCGCATCGTCGCCGGCCGTGCGGCCACGTCGGAATGCCAGCGCTCGATATTCGGGAACGCGGTGAGGTCCAGCGGTGCCTTGTTGTATGGGCTGATCCACGGATAGCTGGCCATGTCGGCGATGCTGTAGTCGCCGCCGGCGATGAAGGCGCGGCCCTGCAACTGTTTGTCCAGCACGCCCAGCAGGCGTTCGGCTTCCTTGCGGTAGCGGTCTTTCGCGTAGCCGATGTCTTCCGGCGCATACACGTGGAAATGCCCGTACTGGCCGGTCATCGGGCCCAGCCCGGCCATCTGCCAGAACAGCCATTCGTTGACCAGGATGCGCTGGCGCAATGCGGTTTGCGCGTCCGCGCCCTCGGCAATGCCCAGGAAGCGGCTGGTCTTGTTGGCCAGGTACTGCAGGATCGCGCCGGATTCGAACACGCTGATCGGTGCGCCGCCGTCGGCAGGAGCGTGATCGACGATCGCCGGCATCTTGTTGTTCGGCGAAATCTTCAGGTAACCGGCATCGAACTGCGCGCCCTTGCCGATATCCACCGGCAGGATGCGGTACTCCAGCCCGGCTTCTTCCAGGAACAGGGTGATCTTGTGCCCATTCGGCGTGGGCCAGTAATGCAGGTCGATCATCGGATATCTCCTCGCACGGGGAGGCCACTCTAGCCCCGGGCCCGCAAGCATGCCGTCAACGCAGTGTTGCACTTGCTTGGCAGGTCCGGCTGCGCCCGTTACCCTGCGCAGGATTTTTCGCCTGAGCCACCCATGTCCACAGACCGCGATACACGCCTGAATCCGTTGCCCGCGCTGATCTTCTCCTCGCGCTGGCTGCAGCTGCCGCTCTACCTGGGCTTGATCGTGGCGCAGGGCGTGTACGTGTTCCTGTTCCTCAAGGAACTCACGCACCTGGTGGCCGACGCCACCACCCTGAGCGAACAGGAGATCATGCTGCTGGTGCTGGGCCTGATCGACGTGGTGATGATCAGCAACCTGCTGATGATGGTGATCGTGGGCGGCTACGAGACCTTCGTTTCGCGCATGCGCCTGGAGCGCCACCCCGACCAGCCGGAATGGCTGAGCCACGTCAACGCCAGCGTGCTCAAGGTCAAACTGGCGATGGCGATCATCGGCATCTCCTCGATCCACCTGCTGAAGACCTTCATCGAGGCCGGCAATCTGGATGGCATGCCGCTGTGCGGTACGCCGGGCGCGTTCGTGGCCGCGAAAGATGCACTGGCGATCGGCTACGCCGGCGTGACCTGCAGCAAGGTCACCGCCACTGGCGTGATGTGGCAGACCATCATCCACACCATCTTCATCCTGTCCGCGCTGGGCATCGCCTGGACCGACAAGGTGATGTCGGCCACGCCGGGCAAGCGCGCCGCGCACTGAGCCTGCCCCCATCGCGCCGGTAGAATGGCGCGATGGATGTTTCCCACCTGCTCGACGGGCTGAACCCGGCCCAGCGCGAAGCCGTGTCCGCCGCACCCGGCCATTACCTGGTGCTGGCCGGCGCCGGCTCCGGCAAGACCCGCGTACTGACCCACCGCATCGCCTGGCTGCACGAGGTGTTCGGCGTGCCGGTGCACGGCATCCTCGCGGTCACCTTCACCAACAAGGCGGCGGGCGAGATGCGCGCGCGCATCGGCGCGCAGCTGGGCGGCGAGCCGCGCGGGATGTGGATCGGCACCTTCCACGGCATCGCCCACCGCCTGCTGCGCCTGCACTGGCAGGAAGCGAAGCTGCCGGAAAGCTTCCAGGTGCTGGACAGCGACGACCAGCAGCGACTGGTGAAGCGCGTGCTGCAGGCGCTGGAGATCGACGACAGCCGCTTCCCGCCGCGCCAGATCGCGTGGTGGATCAACGCGCAGAAGGACGAAGGCCGCCGTCCGCAGCACATCCAGCCGTCCGGCGACGAGTGGGGCGAAGTGATGCTGCGCGCCTACACCGAATACCAGGCGCGTTGCGAACGCGCCGGGCTGGTGGATTTCGCCGAACTGCTGTTGCGCGCGCACGAACTGCTGCGCGACAACGCGGCCTTGCTCGCGCATTACCGCCACCGCTTCGGCCAGCTGCTGGTCGATGAATTCCAGGACACCAACGCGATCCAGTACGGCTTCGTGCGCCTGCTGGCGGGCGACACCGGCCAGGTCTTCGTGGTCGGCGACGACGACCAGGCGATCTACGGCTGGCGCGGGGCGAAGGTGGAGAACGTGCAGCGCTTCCTGCGCGATTTCCCCGGTGCGGTGACGCTGAAGCTGGAGCAGAACTACCGCTCCAGCGCCAACATCCTCAATGCCGCGAATGCGGTGATCTCCCATAACGACGACCGCTTGGGCAAGCAGCTGTGGACGGATGCCGGCGAAGGCGAATCCATCGACCTGTACGCGGCCTACAACGAGATCGACGAGGCGCGTTATGCGATCGAGCGCATCGCGCAATGGGTGCGCGATGGCGGCAGCTACGGCGAGGCCGCGATCCTGTACCGCAGCAATGCGCAATCGCGCGCCTTCGAAGAAGCGTTGCTGGCGGCGCAGATCCCGTACCGCGTGTACGGCGGCATGCGCTTCTTCGAACGCGCCGAAATCAAGGACACGCTGGCCTACCTGCGCCTGATCGCCAATCGCGATGACGACGCAGCCTTCGAACGCGCGGTCAACACGCCGACCCGCGGCATCGGCGAACGCACCCTGGACGAAGTGCGCCGCGCGGCGCGCGAACATGGCGTCTCGCTGTGGCGCGCGGTGCAACGCGTGTGCGGCGAGACCGTGCTGGCCGCGCGTGCGCGCAACGCGCTGGCGACGTTCAAAAACCTGATCGAAGCGCTGGCCGTGGAAACCACGGAGATGCCGCTGCAGGAAAAAATCGACCATGTGTTGGCGCGCAGTGGATTGCGCATGCACTACGAAAACGAATCGCGCGGCTCGCTGGATTCGCGTACCGACAACCTGGACGAACTGGTCTCGGTCGCCTCGCGCTTCCGTCGCGGCGACGACGAGGACGCCGCGCAAATGAGCGAGCTGGTGGCCTTCCTCAGTTATGCCTCGCTGGAAGCAGGTGAAGGACAGGCGCAGGCCGGTGCTGATGGCGTGCAGCTGATGACCCTGCACAGCGCCAAGGGCCTGGAATTTCCGCTGGTATTCCTGGTCGGATTGGAAGAAGGATTGTTCCCGAACATGCGTTCGGCGGAGGAGCCCGGTCGCATGGCGGAGGAACGTCGGCTCGCCTATGTCGGCATCACTCGCGCACGCCAGCAGCTGGTGTTGAGCCATGCGGAAACCCGGCGCATCCACGGCAGCGATATGTACGGCCTGCCGTCGCGTTTCCTGCGCGAGATCCCGAAGGCCCTGCTGCGCGAAATTCGCCCCAAGCCGCAGGCCGCGCGTGGCGGCTACTCGACGCAGCGCGATCGCTATGTGCCGCGCGATCGCGGGCATGCGGCGCTGGAAACCCCGGCGATCCAGCTGGGCTCGAATGTGCGTCATCCCACCTTCGGCACCGGCTTCGTCACCGATGTCGAAGGCAGCGGTTCGCATGCGCGCGTGCAAGTGAACTTCGAGGACAGCGGCAGCAAGTGGCTGGTGCTGGCCTACGCCAACTTGCAGCCGGCCTGACCGCAAGCACTCTCATCCCGAATCAATCCCGCAGTTGCGACATCGCGTCGCATCGAACGACGCCACCACGGAACCCGCCATGATCAACAACGACGTGCTGCGCAGCATCCGCTACATGCTCGACCTCAGCGACAACAAGGTGCTCGAGCTCATCAGCCTGCCGGACCCGGGCTTTGCCATCGACAAGGAGGCGCTGCAAGGCTTCCTGAAGAAGGAAGGCGAGGACGGTTTCGTCGAATGCCCCGATGTCGTGCTGGCGCATTTCCTCGATGGGTTGGTGCAGTACATGCGCGGCAAGGACGACAGCCTGCCGCCGCGCCCGGTGGAGAAGCGGGTCAACAACAACGTGGTGCTGAAGAAGCTGCGCGTTGCCTTCGAGCTGAAGGACGTGGACATGCACGAGGTGTTCGCCGCTGCCGGCTTCCCGATCTCCAAGCCGGAGTTGAGCGCGCTGTTCCGCCAACCCGGGCACAAGAATTTCCGCCTGTGCGGCGACCAGCTGCTGCGCAATTTCCTCAAGGGCCTGACCCTGCGCGTGCGCGGCGCCTGAAGCAACGGCCCGCGACAAGCACACACTTCGAAAGTACGGACATTCCTTGAACAACATCGATGAAAACTCGACGCCGGACACGGGCGATGACGCTGCGTTGATCGAACGCCTGCGCGCCGCGACCTCGGCGCTTGAACAAGTGGCCGACGATCATTCCCTGCTGGCGCGCTTGCCCAAGGAAGATCGCGACCGCCTGCAACGCGCGGTGGCCGGCGTCTATCACCCGGATCCGGTGGCGCGCCGCCAGCGCATGAAGGCCGCCGAACGCGCCCGCGCTGCCGAGGCGATCCGCAAGGACGATGCCCTGCTGGACGATACCGGCATCCGCGCGCTGCGCCGCAAGCCGGTGTTCACCGCCAGCAACTACTTCCCGCCGACCGGCTTCGAAGCCAACGACATCAAGCCCGGCGAGGAAGGCGCGCGGATGACCCAACGCGAATCGATCCATCTGCAGCATTGCTATGTCTGCAAGCAGAAATACACGCAGATCCACCATTTCTACGACCAGATGTGCCCGGCCTGCGCCGAGTTCAATTTCGCCAAGCGCACCGAACTCGCCGACCTGCATGGCCGGGTCGCGTTGCTCACTGGCGGGCGGGTCAAGATCGGCTACCAGACCGGACTCAAGCTGTTGCGTTGCGGCGCGCACCTGATCGTCACCACGCGCTTCCCGCGCGATTCCGCCCAGCGTTATGCGGAGGAGCCCGACTTCGAGCAATGGAAGCATCGGCTGGAAATCTTCGGCCTGGATCTTCGCCACACGCCCAGCGTGGAAGCGTTCTGCCGCGGCCTGCTGGAAACGCACGAGCGGCTGGATTTCATCGTCAACAACGCCTGCCAGACCGTGCGTCGTCCGCCGGATTTCTATACCCACATGATGCAGGCCGAGCGCGCGGCGCTGGCCGATGCGCCGGAACCGATCCGCGCCTTGCTGGGCCGCTACGAAGGCATGCGTGGCGCGGATGCGGGCGAGGCCGGCAACGATAGTGCGGTCGCCGTGCTCGGGCAGGGCGGATCGGCGGCACCCGGGTTGACCCATGCTGCCGAACTCTCGCAATTGCCGCTGTTGCAGGAAGAATTGCTGTCCCAGCAACACCTGTTCCCCGAAGGGCGGCTGGACCAGGACCTGCAGCAAATCGATCTGCGCGAGCAGAACTCATGGCGGTTGCTGATGCACGAGGTGCCGTCGGTGGAATTGCTGGAAGTGCAACTGGTCAATGCCGTCGCCCCGTTCCTGCTCAACGCGCGGCTGAAACCGCTGATGTTGCGCACGCCCGGCCGCGACAAGCACGTGGTCAATGTGTCGGCGATGGAAGGGCAGTTCTACCGCAACTTCAAGACCACCCGGCACCCGCATACCAACATGGCCAAGGCCGCGCTCAACATGATGACGCGCACCTCCGCGGCGGATTACCACGGCGACGGCATCCACATGAACAGCGTCGACACCGGCTGGGTGACCGACGAAGACCCGGTGGCGCTGGCGGCGCGCAAGATCATCGAGGAACGCTTCCATCCGCCGCTGGACATCGTCGATGGCGCGGCGCGCATCCTCGATCCCATCATCGATGGCATCAATACCGGCAACCACGTGTGGGGCCAGTTCCTGAAGGACTACCGGCCGACCGATTGGTGAGCCGTGCGGCTTCAGTTCAGCGCGCTTCAGTCCAGCTTGATGCCGAAGTGGAAGGCCTCGATGCGCAGGCCTTCGCGCAGGTAGAACGCATGCGCGTCCTTGCGCCCGGTGCCGGAGTCGAGTTGCAGGCGTTCGCAGCCCAGTCGCTTCGCTTCGACCTTCAACCAGTCCAGCATCGCCTTGCCGTAACCGCGGCTGCGCACGCCGGCATCGGTGACCAGGTCGTCGACATACACATGCTTGCCGACGGCCAGCATCTCCATCACCCGCCAACAGGCGAAGGCACGCGGTATGCCTTCGTCGTACAGCACGCTGGCGCGGCAACCGTCGGTCGCGATCTGCCGCAGCACCTGCGCCACATAGCCTTCGCCGTCGAATTCGGGACGTAGCTGCTGTACCACCGGCCAGGCGGCGCGCAGTGCATCGGCATCGGCGGCATCGCGGATTTCGATCGTGCCCGCCATCGTTACCAGCTGTAGAGCTTGTAGTAGGTCATCGGCGCTTCGCCCTTGCTCCAGTCCAGCTTGCCGTCGCCATCGCGGTCGTAGACGTAGTAGGTCGGCCCGCGGAACGGCACCACCTTCACCATCTTCAACGCGCCGGCCACGCGATATTCGGTGATGACGTCGCCATTGCCTTCGGTGCGGGTGACCGGCACGGCATCGGCCAGCATGTCTTCGGGCGGCACGGTCGCACAGGCGGACAGCGCGAGGGCGAACAGCAGGGGCAGGATCGGGCGCATGGGGTGGCTCCGGTGGGGCGTGGCGGGAAGTATGGGCGATGGGTGCGTGGTGTGGGGCGTCACGCTTCGCTGGCCTCGGTTTCTTCGATGTTCAATTCAAGGAACCCGCCAGACTGTCGTTGCCACAGCTGCGCGTACAGGCCGCCACTCGCCAGCAGTTCTTCGTGCGTGCCCTGTTCGACGATATGGCCGCTGTCCATCACCACCAGCCGATCCATCGCCGCGATGGTGGACAGCCGATGCGCGATCGCGATCACCGTCTTGCCCTGCATCAGCCGGTACAGGTTCTCCTGGATCACCGCTTCCACTTCCGAATCCAGCGCCGAAGTCGCCTCGTCCAGTACCAGGATCGGTGCGTTCTTCAGTAACACCCTCGCAATCGCGATGCGCTGGCGCTGTCCGCCGGACAGCTTGACCCCGCGTTCGCCGACCTGCGCGTCGTAACTGCGGCGGCCCTTGGCATCCACCAGCTCGGCGATGAAGCCGTCGGCATTGGCCTGCCGTGCGGCTTCGATCATCTCCGCGTCGCTGGCGTCGGGGCGGCCGTACAGGATGTTCTCGCGCACCGAGCGATGCAGCAGCGACGTGTCCTGCGTCACCACGCCGATCTGCGCGCGCAGCGAATCCTGCTGCACGCTGGCGACGTCCACGCCATCCACGGTGATGCGCCCGGCTTCGACATCGTGGAAGCGCAGCAGCAAATTCACCAGCGTCGACTTGCCCGCACCGGAACGGCCAACCACGCCGATCTTTTCGCCGGGCTTGATGTGCAGGTCCAGGTGCTCGATCACGCCGCCGCCCTTGCCGTAGTGGAACGCCACGTCCTGGAAGCGCACGTCGCCGGCCACACGTGGCAGCGCGGGCGCGCCGGGTGCGTCGTCCACCGTCGGCGGCAGCGAGATCGAACTGATGCCGTCGTGCACGGTGCCGATGTTCTCGAACAGCGCGGACAGCTCCCACATGATCCAGTGCGACATACCCAGCAAGCGCAGTGCCAGCGCGGAGGAGACCGCGACCGCGCCGACGCTGACCTGCCCATCCAGCCACAGCCAGATGCCCAGTCCGCCCACCGCCGCGAGCAGCATCATGTCCAGCGTGTACAGCACGCCGTGGACGATGGTGCCCAGGCGCATCTGTCGGTAGACGGTCTGCAGGAAGCCATCCATCGCTTCGCGTGCGTAGGCCTGCTCGCGCTGCGAGTGTGAGAACAACTTGACCGTGGCGATATTGGTGTAGCTGTCGACGATGCGCCCCGTCATGGTGGAGCGCGCATCCGCCTGTTGTTGCGAGATCTTGCCCATGCGCGGCACGAACCAGCGCATCAGCAGGGCGTAGCAGCACAACCAGCCGGCGAACGGCAGCATCAGCCGCCAATCCGCGGAGGCTGCCACCACCAGCGTGCCGCCGAAATACACCACTACGTAGTTGCCGATGTCGAGCAGCTTGACCACGGTTTCGCGCACGGCCAGCGAGGTCTGCATCAACTTGGTGGCGATGCGCCCGGCGAATTCGTCCTGGAAATAGCCCATCGACTGCCGCAGCAGGTAGCGATGTACGTTCCAGCGGATCCGCATCGGGAAATTGCCCAGCAGGGTCTGGTGCTGCACGGTGGAATTCAGCCAGACAATCAGCGGCAGGCCCAACAGGATCAGTGCCGCCATCCAGGCCAGGCGTGGTCCTTCGCTCGACAGGAAGTTCGCGGCGCCCAGACTGTTCATGCGATCCACCACGTCGCCGACATAGGCGTACAACGACACCTCTGCGATGGCGATCAAGGCGGTGGTGATCGCCATGAGCAGCAGCCACGGTTCCGCGCCGCGCGTGTAGTGGCGGCAGAACGCATACAGGCTGGTCGGCGGCTGCGTGGGTGGGGCGTCGGGGAAGGGAGCAAGGCGGGATTCGAACCAGCGCAGCATCAGGACAACTCGATGGAAGCAGGACGCCATTGTGCCAGCGGGTCGGCGCGTAGAATCGCCGCATGGCCAAGCTCGTTCTGATCGACGGATACAACTACCTCTATCGCGCCTTCCACGCGTTGCCACCGCTGAGCAATGCCGCCGGCGAACCGACCGGTGCACTGTTCGGCATCGTCAACATGCTGCGCGGACACCTGAAGGAGCAGCCGGAGTACATCGGCTTCGTGATGGATGCGCCGGGCAGGACCTTCCGTGACGACCTGTACGCCGACTATAAGGCCAACCGCGCGCCAATGCCGGATGAATTGCGCGCGCAAATCGAGCCGATGATGGAAATCGTGGCGGCACTCGGCCTGCCGATCCTGCGCGTCGAAGGCGTGGAGGCCGACGACGTGATCGGCACGCTGGCGGTTCGCGGCGCGGCCGAAGGCATCGACGTGATCATCTCCACCGGCGACAAGGACATGGCGCAGCTGGTGCGCCCGCATGTGTCATTGGTCAACACCATGAGTGGCGGCAAGCTGGATTCCGATGCGGCCGTGATCGAGAAATTCGGCGTGCGCGCCGACCAGATCGTCGATTACCTGGCGCTGATGGGCGACAAGGTCGACAACATCCCGGGCGTGGAGAAATGCGGACCGAAGACCGCCGCCAAATGGCTGGCCGAGTACGACACGCTGGATGGCGTGATGGCGCATGCCGATGCGATCAAGGGCAAGATCGGCGACAACCTGCGCGGAGCGCTGCCGCGGCTACCGCTGAACCGCACGCTGACCACCATCAAGACCGATGTGGCGATGGCGCAGGGGCCGAGCGACCTGGCGTTGCGCGAACGCGATGCCGATGCCTTGCGCACGCTGTACACGCGCTACGGCTTCAACCAAGCGCTGAAGGAACTCGACGGCGGCGCGGCAAGTGCATCAACGACAGGCGAGAAGGAGCCCGGCGTGGCGCGCGGGAGCGGTTTCGTCGCGCCAGCAGCCACTGCGGCGCAAACCGACATCGACCCGGCCTTGTCCGCCCCCGGCGAATACGAATGCGTGCTCACCACTGCGCAGCTCGATGCGTGGGTGGCGAAGTTCCGCGAGGCCGATGAATTCGCTTTCGATACCGAAACCGATTCGCTGGATCCGATGCGCGCCAACCTGGTCGGCATCAGCCTGTGCGTGGAGCCAGGCAAGGCTTGTTACATCCCGCTGGCGCATAGCGCACCCGGCGTGGCCGAGCAGTTGTCGAGTGCGACCGTGTTGGACGCGCTGCGGCCGTTGCTGACCGATCCATCGAAGAAGAAACTCGGTCAGCACGGCAAGTACGATATCCATGTGCTGCGCCGCCACGGCGTCGACCTGCAGGGCTATGCCGACGACACCATGCTGGAAAGCTTCGTGCTGAATGCCGGGATCGCGCGCCACGACATGGATTCGCTGGCGTTGCGTCATCTCGGCTACCAGACCGTGAAGTACGAGGACGTGGTCGGCAAGGGCGCGAAGCAAATCGGCTTCGCCCAGGTCGCGCTGGACGATGCGACCCGCTACGCGGCGGAAGACGCCGACATCACCCTGCGCCTGCATCGCACGATGTTGCCGAAACTGGAAGCGGTGCCGAGCTTGCTGTCGGTCTATCGCGACATCGAGATGCCGCTGGTACCGGTACTGGCACGGATCGAAGCCAACGGCGTGATGATCGATGCCGACGAACTGCGCCGGCAGTCCGCCGAACTATCACGGCGGATGCTGGCCGCGCAGCAGAAGGCGACCGAACTCGCGGGCCGCAGCTTCAACCTGGATTCGCCCAAGCAGCTCGGCGCGTTGCTGTTCGATGAATTGAAATTGCCGGCGTTGGTGAAAACGCCTAGCGGCGCACCCTCGACCAACGAGGAAGCGCTGGAGGCGATTGCCGACCAGCACGAACTGCCGCGCATCATCCTGGAATATCGTGGCCTGGCGAAACTGCGCAGCACGTATACCGACAAGCTGCCGGAGATGGTGAACCCGGATACCGGCCGCGTGCACACCAGCTACCACCAGGCCGGTGCTGCCACCGGGCGGCTGTCTTCGTCCGATCCGAACCTGCAGAACATCCCGATCCGTAGCGAGGAAGGCCGGCGCATCCGCACCGCCTTCGTCGCGCCCAAGGGACGCAAGCTGGTGGCCTGCGACTACTCGCAGATCGAGCTGCGGATCATGGCGCACCTGTCCGGCGATCCGGCGCTGGTGCGGGCGTTCGAAAGCGGCGCGGACATCCATCGCGCGACAGCGGCGGAAGTATTCGGAAAATCACTGGACGAAGTGACGGCGAACGAGCGTCGTGCGGCCAAGGCGATCAACTTCGGCCTGATGTACGGCATGGGCGCGTTCGGCCTGGCGCGGCAGTTGGGGATTTCGCGTGGCGAGGCGCAGGACTACATCGCGCTGTACTTCAGCCGCTATCCCGGCGTGCGCGACTTCATGGAACGCACCCGCGAACAGGCGCGCGAACAGGGCTACGTCGAAACCGTGTTTGGCCGTCGACTGGCGCTGGACTACATCCACTCGCGCAATGCGGCGCAGCGCGCCGGTGCCGAACGCGCGGCGATCAATGCGCCGATGCAGGGCACCGCGGCCGACATCATCAAGCGGGCGATGGTGGACATCGACGCCTGGCTGGCCGGGCAGGGTGGGCGTGCGCTGATGCTGATGCAGGTGCACGACGAACTGGTGTTCGAGGTGGACGAAGCCTTCCTGCCGACCCTGCTGGACGAAGTGCCGGCGCGCATGGCGGCAGCGGCGGAATTGCGGGTACCGCTGGTGGTCGATACCGGGGTAGGCGACAACTGGGACGAGGCGCACTGACGCCCGCTGACGGGCTATCCAGGAACAAACGAAAGTCGTCCTGCAGCGCGGCTTTCACTAGCCTTGCCGGGGCGATGAATCATTCCTGAACCCAACAGTTTTTTAACCCGAATCTTCACGAACCATCCAGCTGGAAAGTGGTCATATCACTCGCGACAGATGCAATGTCTGTCGCTGATCACTACCCCTCCCCTGGTGTGATCCAGGAACAGTCCGGTTCTCCCCAACCGGCGTTCCAAGCCCGGCCCCGCAGTCCCCCCTGGCTGCGGGGCTTTTTTATGTGCCGCCTTTGGCGACGCATAAAAACCCAAAGTTCGCTGCGCAAACTTTGGGCCCCGGCTAGTGCTTCCAATCCCTGCCCCTTCGGGGCGCCCCCTTACCAAGGGGGCTTGCCTTCCGTGTGGGAATATCGCGGTCGAGAGATCACCTGGGGAATCCCGATGTCCGAGTTGTTCCAGTTATCCGCGCCGTGGTGGGTGTTCGTGCTGCGGGCGACGGCGATCTATGTCCTGGTGATGGTGTTGGTTCGCCTGTCCGGCAAGCGGGCGGTGGGGCAGTCCACGCCGTTCGACCTGGTGATGCTGATCCTGATCGGCAATGCGGTGCAGAACGGGATCAATGGCGGGGACAACTCGCTGACCGGGGCGCTGATCATGGCGACCACGCTGATCGTGTTGAATTACGGGGTGGCGTACGTCACCTCGCGCAGTCGCCGCGTGGAGAGGCTGGTGGAGGGTGTGCCGGTGGTATTGGCGCGGGATGGCAAGGTGTTCGAACGAGTGCTGCGCCAGCAACTGGTGAGTTTTGCCGATTTCCACAAGGCCTTGCGCCAGCATGACGTGGTGTCGATAGACGACGTCGCACTGGCATTGCTGGAGACCAACGGCACCATCAGCGTGGTGCCGCGGGAGGATGGCGGTGAAGAACGCGCCGCGCGCTACCTGGCTTATTTCAAGGGGGCGTCGCCCGCCTCGCCTTCTGACAGCCAATCGCGCGGCAGCAAGTAGTCGGCCAATCGCGCCTCGTCGCTGCCGGCCCCAGGTGTGTAGCCGTATTCCCAGCGCACCAGTGGCGGCAGGCTCATCAGGATCGATTCGGTGCGCCCGCCGCTCTGCAGGCCGAACAGGGTGCCGCGGTCGAACACCAGGTTGAACTCCACGTAGCGGCCACGGCGATACAACTGGAACTGGCGTTCGCGATCGCCGTAAGGCGTGTCCTTGCGGCGTTCCAGGATCGGCAGGTAGGCGTCGAGGAAACCATCGCCCACCGCGCGCATATAGGCGAAGTCCGTATCGAAATCGCCGTGCAGGTCGTCGAAGAACAGGCCGCCGACGCCGCGCGTCTCGTTGCGATGCTTGAGCAGGAAATACTCGTCGCACCAGCGTTTGTGCGCGGCGTAGCGCTCGGCGCCGCCGAACGGTTCGCACAGGTCGCGCGCGGTCTGGTGCCAATGCCGCACGTCTTCGTCGAACGGATAGAACGGGGTCAGGTCGAAGCCGCCGCCGAACCACCACGCCACCGTTTCGCCATCACGTTGGGCGCGGAAGTGACGCACATTGGCGTGGGTGGTGGGCAGGTAGGGATTGCGCGGGTGGAACACCAGCGACACCCCCACCGCGCGCCATGAGGCGCCGGCCAGTTCCGGCCGTGCCGCGCTGGCGGAGGGCGGAAGCTTGGTACCGGAGACATCGGAGAAGCCGATCCCGGCCTGTTCGAACACCGCGCCATCGCGCAGGATGCGGGTGCGTCCACCGCCGCCTTCGGCGCGCGTCCAGTGGTCTTCGACGAAGCGTGCGCTGCCATCTGCCGTTTCAATCGCGCTGCAGATGCGATCCTGCAGGACGGTCAGGTAAGCGCGGACGGTGTCGATGTCGGGGATCTGCGTCATGCGCGCATTGTAAGTGCGCGCTGCACGGGCCGTTCCCGGCCCGTCGGCCTGCATGCCGGCGGGCGTTCGCAGGCTCGCAGCTAACGCTGCTCGAAACCCCTGCTCACCCCTTCAGTCGCGGCGTCCCGTGTTCGTCGCGTTCCTCGATGGCGGCGGTGTCGGCGATCTGCTGGCGCAAGTCTCGGCCCGGCAGGTCGAGCAAGGCTTCACCACGTTGGCTACGCAACGCATTGGCATAGGCCAGACGAGCGCGGGTTTCATCGCTGGTATTCATCGCACCGTTGCCCAGCGCTTCCCAGGCCGGTGCGCCCGCACCTTGCGCGATGGCGCGATGCAGCCAACTGTCGGCTTGTGGCCACTGGCCCTGTGCCTGGGCGATGTTGGCCGCGGCGAGCAGCAAAGCCGGGCTGGAGGGGTGCGCGGGCAACCAGCGCTCGACCTGCGCACGCCGATGTTCCAGTCGGGAGACCGGCAGTGAGCCGTACAACCCGATCAAGCCTTCATCCCATTGCGCATCCAGTGCCTGTTCGATGCTGCGGGTGGCCGCTTCGTCCCAGCGCAGCGCGGCGGCGCGTTGCGCATAGGCGGCGACCACACCCGGGGTGGTGCGCAAGGCCTGCGGCAAGGCATCCCAACGATCCGCAAGTGCGTTCGCATCGCCCGCCTGCTGCAGGGATTGCGCGGCCCACTCGGCCTGCAGCGCGTCGAGTTGTGCGGTTGGCAGCGCCTGTTGTTGGCGCAGCGCGCCAAGCAGGCCATAGGCCTCATCGCTACGCCCGGCGGCGGCCAGTGCCTGTGCCCGCAAGCGCAAGCCGCGCGGCGACAGCGGCTGCGCCTTCGGTGCATCCAGCGCGGCGACGGCGGCATTCGCATCGCCGCGTGCCAGTGCCTGCTGGGCCAGCAATACCGCCTGCGTACCGGCGTGGCGTTCGCCCAGCGCCTCGGCATGCGCGGCTGCGGCGGCATCGTCGCCACGCGCCTGCGCGGCGCGTGCGGCGTGGGCGCGCGCCACGGCCTCGGCATCGCCACTGTCGGCAGCCTGCTTCAACAGTTGTTCGGCGCGTGCGTATTCACCGCGCTGGTAGGCCCCGAGGCCATCGGTCAGCTTGGCCCGGGCTTGCCGTTCGCGGTGCCGTTTCCAGGCGCGGAACGGCAGGCGCAGCAGGGTCCAGGCCAATACGAGGACGAACAATCCGGCGAGCAGGATGCCGATGCCGGCGGCGACGCTGGTGGTGTAGTCGGTGCCGCGGTAACGCACCAGCACATAGCCGGGATCCTGCAGCAGTACCTGCGCCAGCAGTGCGCCGAGCACCGCCAAGACCAGCCAGAACAACACGCTGCGGAACAGGTTCATGCGGCCTCCGACCGTTGGTGACATGCAGATAGCATCGCAAGCGCGATGCAATCGCGGCGTGAGCGCGTCATTGCCCGCGCAGGGCGCGCAATTGCTGCAGCGTGCTGCCGGATAGCGGCGAATCCACGCGCAGCGGCAAAGCCTTGAGCTCGGCCACGATGCGCTGCTTCTGCGCCAGCCCCGGCGAACCCGCCAGCAGGCGCTGCAGGCCGGCATCGATACGTACCAACGCAACATCCAGTGCGGCATCGTCGCGACGCTCGATCGCCGCGCGCGCCAGCGTGGCTTCGACTTGCAGCATGGCGAGCGCGGCTTCGCGGTCCGGGCGTTGTTCGATGCCGGCACCTGCGGTGGGCCGTGCACGGATCACCCGCGCCAGCAATCGTTCGTACCACGGTGCGCGAGCATTGCCTGCCGCGGCAGTGGCCGGCACTGCCTGCAAGCCGGCCAATAAGGTCCCCAGCAAGGTATTGGCGCGAACGCGCGGATCCGCGCCCAGCGCTTCCATCGCGGCCTGTTCCTGCGCCAGCGTCTGCCGCAGGCTGAGATAGGCGGGATCGTCGATGCCGGCCAGCAATGGCGCGGCCAGTGACAGGGCACGCCGCGCGCCGTCGATGTCCTCGGCCAGCAGCAGGCGTTGCTGGCCGATGCCCAGCAACAGTTCGATCTCGTCCAGCCGCAGCGATTGCGCGCCGTGGCGATCGGGATCGGCCAGTTTCGACACGCTGTCTTCCAGCAGTGCCGCGCGCTGGCCGATGCCGAGCAGTTCGTCGCGCAGCACCCGGTTGGTCGCTTCCGCCTGCTGCAGGCGTTGCGCTTGTGCCTGCTGCGCGCTGCGCAGCGCATCGATGCGCGCCTGCTCCGCTTCCTGCAATTGCAGCGTCTGCGCGTTGATGCGCGCCTGTTGCGCCCGCCACTGCTGCCAGCCGTACCAGCTGGCTGCGCCCAGCACGATGGCGAACAGCAACAGCCACAACAGGCCGCCGGCGCGGGAACGCCTTGGCGGAGCGGAAGGAGTGGGGGATGTGGCGTTCACGTGCAAATGCTAAACGAAGGCGTCGATGGCGGCGTGCAGCAGCGAAGCAGGGCGTGCGTCCGTGGCCACGGCGATGCGGCGGAAACCGGCTTCGCGCGCCGTATCGGCAAGCCGCGCGCTGGCGGCGGCGATGGCGATGCGGCTGAACGGTTTGCGCAAGGAGGCGGGCAATTCAGCGAGCAATTGCCGCAAGGCTTCACTGCTACTCAGTGGCAACAGCACGTGTTCGGGATCCGCCAGCGCGATGCGGAGCTTCTCCAGCGCCTGCGGCGTGGGCGACAGCGCCACGCGTGCATACACATCCGCCCGCAGCACCTCGGCACCACGCCTGCGCAAGGTAGGCGCGAGCAGGTTGCGCCCGCCTGCGCCGGTGACCAGGCCGATGCGTTGCTCGGTCACGTCGGCCAGCGCGGGCATCGCCAGCAGGCCTTCGCTATCCATTCGCAGTGGTGCTTGCGCAACCACGCCGTGCCGCCGCAATGCACGCTGGGTGCCGCTGCCGACCGCCAGCACGCGCTGCCCGCGGCGTGCTTGCAGCGATTGCACCAGCGCCGCAGTCGCGACGGCATTCGGGCTGGTGTAGAGCACGACATCGGCACGCAATGCCTGCTTGAGCGCGGCACGTGTCGGCGCATCGTCCAGCGCGTCGATGGCGAACGGCGACAAGGCCAGCGTATGCGCGCCATATCGCCTCGCCGCGACGCGCAGCGCGGCGTGCTGTCCGCGCGGTCGCAGCGACAGTACGCACCAGTGTTGAAGCGGAAGTGCTTGATCGGCAACGCGCGGCATGCCGCCAGCTTGGCATGACCTCGGTGTTTGCGTCAGGCTTTGCGCATGGATGTACTCGCAAAACCCGGCTCCGCACTCGACGCACTGAATGCCCACTTCGCCGGGATGCCGCCGGTTGCGGCCCTGCAACCCGTCGTATCCGACTGGCGCGATGGCCACCTGCGGCTGACCGCGCCACTCGACGTCAACATCAACGACAAGGGCTGCGCCTTCGGCGGCAGCATGGTCTCGCTGATGACCATCGGTGCCTGGGGATTGATCTTCCTGGAGCTGGCGCAGGCCGGCATCGAGGCCGACATTTTCGTCGCCGACAGTCGGGTGCGATACCTGAAGCCGGTGTTCGAGGACATCGTGATCGATGCCACCTTCGACGATGCCGGCGAGCGCGCGGGCCTGGTCGATACCCTGCACAAGCAGGGCCGTGCCAGCATCCGTCTTAAATCGGAAACGCTGCTCGCCGATGGCGGGGTGGCGGCCAGTTTCGTCGGCCGATATGTGGCGATCCTGCGTAACGGGTAGCATGCGGTATCCCCCGCGGAGCGTCCCGATGAGCAAGTTGCTGCTGCGTTGCCTGCTGGTCTGCTGCCTGGCGGTGCTGGCCGGTTGCCCGAAATCCGCGAGCAAGGGCACCGCGCTGGACGAAACCCAGTACGCCTATTCGGCGGCGATCCGCTGGGGCGATTTCGAAGGGGCCTACAACCTGGTCGACCCGAAGGTGCGCAAGGAACATCCGCTGACCGATATCGACTTCTCCCGCTACAAGCAGGTGCAGATCTCCGGTTATCGCGACCAGGGCGGTTCGGCAACGCCGGATGGTGAGGTCGTACGTGACATCGAGATCGGCGTGATCAACCGCAATACCCTGGCCGAGCGCACCGTGCGCTACCGCGAGCGCTGGCGCTACGACGAGACCGCCAAGACCTGGTGGCTGACCAGCGGGCTGCCGGATCTGTGGGGCGAATGAGCCGGATGGCGGCAATGGCCTACAATCGCGGCCCCTGCATGACCCGGTCGATCACGTGACCCTAGCCGAATTCATGGCCTTCGCTGGCCGCCATCCACTCCTGTCGCTGGCCTTGGGGGGCATCACCCTGGCCCTGATCTACAACGAGATCGCCGGTCGTCTGTCCGGCGTACGTCGGCTTGCACCGGCCCAGCTGACCGGGTTGATCAACCGCGACAATGCGCTGGTGGTGGACCTGCGCCCGGCCGTGGATTTCGAAAAAGGCCATATCGCCGGTTCGAAGAACGTGCAGATGAGCCAGTTCGATCCCGAGAACAAGCAGCTGGCCCCGGCCAAGGCGCTGCCGGTGGTGCTGGTCTGCAAGGCCGGCGAGAGCGCTACGGCCGCCGCCAAACGCCTGCGCAAGGCCGGGTTCACCAACGTGGGCGCACTGGAAGGCGGGATACAGGCGTGGCAAGGCGCGGACCTGCCACTGGTGAAGGGGCGCGGTTAGGCCCGTATAACGGCCCCTTGCAAGCCGGCCGAGCGCACCCCAAGTCAGATAGAACGCGCCGTTCGGTGCGATAATCGCCGATTCGTTCGCATTTTCTTTTTCGCACGCAACGCATTCTCTGGAGTCACCCATGTCCGATGAAATCCTGAACGGCGCCGTCGCCGAGTCCGAAGCGCAGCCGCAGGGTGCGTCCTTCACCGTTGAGAAGTTGTACGTGAAGGATCTGTCCTTCGAAGCGCCGAACGCGCCGCAGGTGTTCAACGAACAGGGCCAGCCCGACCTGCAGATGAAGCTGAACCAGAAGGTGACCCGCCTGGCCGAGGCCGCATTCGAGGTCAGCCTGGGCATCACCATCACCTGCACCTTGAACGGCAAGACCGCGTACCTGGCCGAAGTGGAGCAGGCCGGTGTGTTCGGCCTGGGCGGTTTCGACGACCAGACCCTGGACGCGATGCTCGGCACCCAGTGCCCGAACATCCTGTATCCGTACGCCACCGCCGCCATCGGCCAGCTGATCGTCAACGGCGGCTTCCCGCCGTTCCCGATGCAACCGATCAACTTCGACGCGCTGTACGGCGAGAGCCTGCGCCAGCGTGCGACGCAGCTGCAGGGCGGCGAAGGCCTTGCCAACGCGGAAACTGCCGGCAACGCGTAAGCTGCCGACCGCATGACGCAGTCAGCGGACAAACCAGCGGTTGCGGTACTCGGCGCGGGCTCCTGGGGCACCGCGCTTGCCGCGTTGATCGCGCGCCACGGGTATCCCACCGTGTTGTGGGGTCGCGATGCGGCCACCATCGCCGCGATCACGGGCCAAGGCGAAAACACGCGCTACCTGCCGGGCATCCCCTTGCCCGGCAGCCTGCGCGCGACCACTTCACTGCACGAAGCGATGGCCGACGCCGACCTGGTGCTGGTGGTCGTGCCGTCGCATGCCTTCGCCGAAACCCTGCGCGCGCTGGCGCCGCTGCGCCCGCCGCATGCCGGCGTGGCGTGGGCGACCAAGGGCTTCGAGCCCGGCAGCGGGCGTTTCCTGCACGAAGTGGCGGGCGAAGTCCTCGGCGATGACGTGCCGCTGGCCGTCGTGACTGGCCCGTCCTTCGCCAAGGAAGTGGCGCAGGGCTTGCCGACCGCGCTGACCGTGCATTCGGACGATGCCGATTTCGCCCAGCAGGTAGCGGATGCGCTGCATGGACCGGCGTTCCGCGCCTACACCGGCGACGACATGCGCGGCGCCGAACTCGGCGGCGCGATGAAGAACGTGCTGGCGGTGGCCACCGGCGTGGCCGATGGCATGGGTCTGGGCCTGAACGCGCGTGCCGGCCTGATTACCCGCGGCCTCAACGAGATGCTACGACTCAACAACGCGATTGGCGGCCAGCCGGAAACCTTGATGGGCTTGGCGGGATTGGGCGACCTGGTGCTGACCTGTACCGGCGACCTGTCGCGCAATCGCCGATTGGGCCTCGCCCTTGGCCGCGGCCAATCGATTGGAGATGCCGTGCGCGAAATCGGCCAGGTGGTGGAATCGATCCAGACCGCCGACGAAGTGATGCGCCAGGCCGACGCTCACAGTGTGGAACTGCCCATCACCAGCAACGTGCGCGATGTCCTGCATGGCGATATCAGCCCGGCCGAGGGCCTGAAGCGATTGATGGCGCGCGAACAGAAGGCGGAATATCCGCAGTCGCTGTTCGGTTAGTGCCGGGCTCGCAGCCGTTCCGCGCAAAGAAAAACGCCCGGCAGTGCCGGGCGTTTTTGCATGGACATCGCGGAGGGGGAGGGCCGCGACGACCGGTGATGCACGCCGAGGGGAGGCGGCGCGCATCGTCCCTTTGGTGACGGCTTACCAGGTCAGGCGCGGGCCAACCGTCCACTGGGTGTCGCCGCCGTTGGCGACCTTGACGTCGGCACCGATGCCCCAGTTCTGGTTGATCTTGAACTGACCGCCAAGGCGGCCGTAGACGTCGCCGTTGTAGTTGTCGCCGTCCTCGTAGCCGAGCATGGCGTAGCCCTGGAACTGCGGGGCCAGCACGCTGCGCACGCCGGCCTCGACGCTGTAGCCGTCGGCATTGATGCCGGCACCCGCGTCGATCTTCTCGTAGGCCACGTTGCCGACGAAGTCGGTGCTGGCGCCGATGGCGCGGTTGTAGCCCACGCCGGCACGCCACTGGTCGAAATCGACGCTGGTGTGGTCGATCTTCTGGTTGGAGTACTCGGCGAACAGGTGGACGTTCGGATGCACCGCGACCGAGCCGCTCAGGCCCCAGCCGTCGGCGTTGCCGGCGTCGGTATTGGTGGAGACGTAGCTGCCCTGCACGAAGTTGTAGTTCGGGCGGCCGGCATCCTGCGCGGAAGCGGCGAACGGAAGGGCGGCGACCAGGGCAAGGGCAATCAGTGAACGCTTCATGGGGGGAACCTCGTTTTATTGTTATTGGGCACGCCAAGGGGGATGGCGTGGAGCGCATTCTGTCGAGGCGTCCGCAACGCAGGCTGAATATAGAACTATTGAGTACAGGAACTATTCGGGGCAGATTCAGGTCGGGATCTGTTCCTGAATGGGGGGGCTTCGGCCATGCCCCTCAGTGTCCGCGGGACGCCCCGACCGACAGCACCACCGCGCCGCTGCCGATCAGCAGCACGCCCAGCCACGACAGCCACGACAGGCGCTCGCCCAGGAACACCAGCGCGAACACGGCGACCAGCACCACGCTGGTCTTGTCGATGGCGGTGACCTGCGCGGTATCGCCGATCTGCAGTGCGCGGTAGTAGCAGATCCACGAGGCCGCGGTCGAGGCAGCCGACAATGCCAGGAACACCAGCGTGCGCGGCGGCAATGCGAAGGGATCGCTCCACTTGCCGGTGGCCAGCACCAGCGGTACCAGCAAGGCCAGCACGATGGCGGTGCGGATCAGCGTGGCCAGGTCGGAATCCACCCCGCTCACGCCGACCTTGGCGAATACCGCCGTCAATGCTGCGAACACCGCAGACAACAAGGCCCAGAACAACCAACCGGTCGTGGTCATCACGTTACTCCGTTTGTGTCGTATCACCATGGGCGGTGGTGGGAAGTTCAAGCAGGAGGTGCCCGGGCGATGCCGCCAGGAAGCGCCAACCCAGCTGCGAGGCCAGCCGCAGCGACAGCGCGCCGGCACCGCCGGCATCGCTGCATTGTGTTGCAGTCGGCGTGTCTTGCCTGGCATGGGTCGACATGTCGAGCCTGCGACCATCGAACTGCATGCGCAACGTGTCGCCGGACGCGGGCCAGCCGAGCTTGTCGATAGCATGGCGCAGTAGCAACAGGGCTTCGCGACGTGGTAGCTGCAGCGTGCCGTCCGCAACGATCTCCACCTCCGGCCGCGAAGCTTGCGTGCGCAGGGGTTCGATGGTTTCGCGCAGGAACGTCGCGGTGTCCACGCGTTCGATCTGCAGCGGTCGTCGGCGTGCGACCACCAACAACATGTCGATGAGGCCGCTCATCTCGCGCACGCCGCGATCCAGCCGGTGCAGGCGCTCGATGCGGCGCGGATCGCTCTCCGCAGCGACATCGTCGAGCATCACCTCGGTCGCACCCTGCACCACCGCGATCGGCGTGCGCAATTCATGGCTGGCATCGGCGAAGAAGGCTTGTTCGTGCGCGTCGGCCTCGACCAGGCGGCGCTGGTAATCGTCGATGGCGCCGGCCAGTTGCCCGAGTTCGTCGTTGCTTGCCTGCGCGCGCAGGTTCGTGACGCGCGGTTCAACCGGCATCGCGTCCACGGCTTGCGCCAACCGACGCAGCGGCATGAGCGCGGCGCCGGCGAAATACCAGCCGAGCAGGCCGGCCAGCAGGGTACCGAACACCACCACCCCTGCCAGCATCCAGTTGAGGTGCGTTTCCAGTATTTCGATGTCGCCGAGGTTGATCACGAACCACAGGCGGCCGGCGCTGGTGTCGAACACGCCGACATGCACGCCATCTTCGGTGCCTTCCTCGTGCACGCCCGCCTCGAGCCCTGCGTATTGCGCTGGCACGTTTGTGCGGGTGTAGCCGCTCAGGCGATGGGTTTTCGGCAGTAGTGCCGGCAGGCCGTTGGCCAGGCGCAGGCCGTAGTCTTCCGCCTGGCCGCGCAGGATTTCGGTGGCGAGCACGTGCTCGTAATCTTCGGTGACCCAGGTGGCGGCGGCCGCGAACAACAGGCTCAACAGGACGCCAAGCAGTGTCAGGGCCAGCGTGACCCGGCGTCGCAGCGGCAACGGCATCGCGCTCATGCCGACACCCGCAAGCGGTAGCCGACGCCGCGCACCGACTGGATCAGCGGTTGCGCGAAGGGACGGTCGACCAGCGTGCGCAGTTCGTAGATCTGGGTTTGCAATGCGGCGACGTCACCACCGTCCTCGCCCCAGCCGGCGCGCAGCAGCGCCTGGTGGGTGCTCACGTTCGGATGGTTGCGCAGCAGGGATGCGAGGAGGGCACCTTGCAGGCGGGTCAGCGGGATGCGCTGGCCCTCGCGGATGGCCAGCATGGCTCGTGGTTCATAACGCAATCCGCCGACATCAGGCGGTTGCGCGGCGTGGTCGGCATGCCGGGTGAGCGCACGCAGCCGCGCATCCAGTTCGCGCATGGCGAAGGGCTTGACCATGTAGTCGTCGGCGCCTTCGGCGTAGCCACGCAGCTTGTCGTCCAGGGTGTCGCGTGCGGTCAGCATCAGCACCGGCACGCCATGGCCGGCGACGCGCAGCTGGCGGCACAGGTCGAGTCCATCGAGCCTTGGCAAGCCGAGGTCGAGCACGATCGCATCGAACGGGTCGCGCAGCGCGCGCGTCAATCCGCTGGCGCCATCCGCGCAATGGTCGACCTGGTAGCCGCGACGCTCCAGGAAATCCCAGATATTGGCGGCGATGTCGTGCTGGTCTTCGATCACCAGCACGCGCAAGCCGGCGGTGGCATCGATAGCATGGGCAGGCATGTGGGTGGCGACCTCCAGCGTGCAGCCTGCCATGTTGCGGGAAGGCCGTGTTAACGGGCGCCTGAGAAACAGCTGAGCTTGGTTTACGCTGCAACGGGCATCGTATGATCGCGCCAATCTTGCGCGACGCCACGATGGAACCCCGTTGGATCGATCTCCTTTGTCTTCGCGGTTCCGCCCGCTGCTCTGGCTTGGCGCCGTCTTCTTGTCGATAGCGACACTGACCCGGCTCGCCCTGTTGCTGGCGACCGGCAGCGGCGTACCGGCCACGTTCGGCAGCTGGGCCTATGCATTCGGCGTGGGCCTGGGCTACGACCTGCTGACCTTCGTCTACTTCGCCTGGCCGCTGGTGTTGCTGCTGTGGTTGTTGCCGCGGCGCTGGCTGGCGCGGCGCTGGGGCAGCGTGCTGGTTGGCGCGTTGTGCCTGGTCTTGTTGTTCGTGATGCTGTTCGTCGCGGTCTCCGAATGGACGTTCTGGGAAGAATTCCAGGCGCGCTTCAATTTCATCGCGGTCGATTACCTGGTCTACACCACCGAAGTCATCGGCAATATCCGCGAGTCCTATCCGGTGGGCCTGATCCTGTCGGTGCTGGCGGCGGTCGGCGTCGGCGTGTTCCTCGCCACCCGCCGCTGGCGGGTCGTACGCGACGACACTGCGGGTTTCGGCACGCGTTCGCTGGTGGTAGCGGGTTGGTTGGCGCTGAGCGTACTCGGCACCTGGCTGGTCACCGGCGACATGAAGGATCGCACCGGCAACACCTACGTCAATGAGCTGGCCGGCAACGGCATCTACCAGTTCTTCGCTGCCTATCGCAGCGCTTCGCTGGACTACCCGCGCTACTACCGCACCATCCCGGACGACGAAGCCTGGGTGCAGGTGCGCGCGCAGGTGGCCACGCCGGATGCGCAGTTCGTCGGCCCCACCGGCATCGCGCGCTGGATCCGCAACCCGGCGCCGGAGCGCAAGCTCAACGTGGTGCTGATCAGCATCGAGAGCCTGTCCGCTGAATATTCCGGCACCTACGGGCGCAAGGAAGCGTCGTTGACCCCGAAGCTCGATGCGTTGTCGAAGGACAGCTTGGTGTTCACCGACTTGTGGGCCACCGGCACCCGCACCGTACGCGGGCTGGAGGCCTTGTCCTTGTCGGTGCCGCCCACGCCTGGTGAATCCATCGTCAAGCGCGAGCACAACGCAGGCCTGTTCACCTTGGGCGAAGTGTTCCGCGGCAAAGGTTACGACGCGCAGTTCCTGTACGGCGGCTACGGCGCGTTCGACAACATGAACCAGTTCTTCGGCAGCAACGGCTACGAGGTCCACGACCGCACCGAGATCCCGGACAAGGACATCCACCACGCCAATATCTGGGGCGTGGCCGACGAAGACCTGTACACCATGGCGATGAAGCGCTTCGACGCCTCCGCCGCGCAGGGCAAACCGTTCTTCGCGCACGTGATGACCACCTCCAACCACCGGCCCTACACCTTCCCGGCCGGGCGTGGGCCGTGGCCGCAGGGCAAGCGCGACAGCGCAGTGGCCTATACCGATTGGGCAGTGGGCGATTTCCTGCGCCGCGCCAGCCAGCACGCGTGGTTCAAGGACACGCTGTTCATCATCACCGCCGACCACTGCGCGTCCAGCGGCGGCATCGCCTCGCTGCCAGCGTTCCGCTACCGCATTCCGATGTGGGTGTACGCGCCGGGCGGGCAGGTGGCGCCGGGGCGCTTCGCACGCATGACCAGCCAGATCGACATCGCGCCGACCATCCTCGGCATGCTGGGCATGGACTACTACAGCCAGTTCTACGGGGTGGATATGTTCCAGCTGCCGCCGGGCCAGGAGCGCGCCTTCATCGGCACCTATCAATTGCTGGGCTACCTGCGCGACGGCAAGCTGGTGCAGCTTGCGCCGCATCGTGAAGTGGAGACGCTGCGTCCAGCCTATGGCTGGGACGAGCCGCAACCGCCGCTGGCGGAAGACCCGGCCTTGACCTTGCAGGCGATCAGCTACTACCAGACCGCGGCGGAGGATTTCGCCAGCGGCAAAATGCGGATGCCGAAGCGGATACCGGAACCTCCCGCCACACCTGCCGTGCACTGATCCAGCCAGGAGCTTGCCATGACGAATGCGACGCAACGCGAATGGGTGAGCAAGGTGCCGCAGGTCACCCTGCTGTTCTGGATCATCAAGATCGCGGCGACCACACTGGGCGAAACCGGTGGCGATGCGGTGAGCATGTCGTGGCTGGGCGAGACCACGCCGGGCGCGACCGGCACGGGTTACCTGATCGGCACCGCGATCTTCGCGGTGATCTTCGCGTTAGCGGTATGGGCGCAGATCCGCGCGCAGAAGTTCCACCCGTTCCTGTACTGGTTCACCATCATCGCCAGCACCACGGTCGGCACCACCCTGGCCGATTACGTCACCCGTTCGCTCGGCATCGGCTATACCGGCGGCTCCAGTCTCCTGCTAGCGATGGTGTTGGGCTCTTTGTGGTTATGGCATCGCACGACGGGCACGGTGTCGGTGGAGAGCGTGCGCGATCCGAAATCTGAAACCTTCTACTGGCTGACCATCATGTGCTCGCAGACGCTCGGCACCGCGCTGGGCGATTGGGTCGCCGATACCGCAGGGCTCGGCTATACCGGCGGCATGCTGATCTTCGGTGGCTTGCTGGCGCTGATCGCCGTGCTGTATTTCTGGACATCGATTTCGCGCACGCTGCTGTTCTGGGCAGCGTTCATCCTGACCCGCCCACTGGGCGCGGTGCTGGGCGATTTCCTCGACAAGCCGGTGGCGAAGGGCGGGCTGGAGCTGAGCCGCTACAGCGCCTCGCTGGCGTTGCTTGCCTTCATCGTTGCATGCATCGTGCTGTTCCCGCAGCGGGCGGCTTCGCGGGCACATTGATCCGATGGTGCTCCTGCGTGCCAGGTTCGAGCCGAGGACATGGCTGTTTGCGCTGTTGCTGTTGTTGGCAACACCGGGCATGGCCATGGCGCAGGCGGGCCCGCCGCTAATCACCAACGATCCGGACACGCCCGGCGACAATGTTTGGGAGATCAATGTAGCGGCTGTCGGCGACCATGGTGATGATGGTTGGGCGGTGGACGTACCCGATGTGGACATCAACTACGGGTTTGGCGAGCGCATCCAGCTTTCCATGCATGTGCCGTGGGCGCACCAACGCGTCGATGGAGCATGGGCGTCGGGCGCTGGAGACCTTGAGCTGGGCGTGCGTTGGCGTTTCCTCGATCAGCACCACTCTGGCGTTGCAATGGCGATTCAGCCGATGTGGGTGCGGTCGGTTTCGCGCACTTCGCAGGATAAAGGGTTAAGCGCGGCAGATCCGGAATTGGTGCTTCCGCTGCAGATTGCGCATCATTACACCGGTGGCGCGATCGGGACGGAAATCGTGCGGCACTTCGTCCGGAACCGCGCCGACACATGGCAGGCGGGGATTTTTGTCGAAGCCGATTGCCGTGAGCGTCTGCAATGCCTGGCCGAGATCAATACCAGTTGGGATGGCGGTGCACAGGGCATCATCAACCTGGGTATGCGACGCGAGTTGACCACCCACTCGACACTCCTTGGATCATTCGGTCGGCAGGCGTTCGGTCCGGGGTCGCCCGCATGGATCTTCTATCTCGGGATGCAGTTCGTCTTGGGCGATTGATCCACACCAGACCGCGCGTCGGCTCAGGCGCCGCCGTCGAAGCCGGTTTGTCGCCACGCCTCGAACACCATCACCGCCACCGTATTCGACAGGTTGAGGCTGCGGTTGTCCGGCCGCATCGGCAGGCGCAGGCGTTGCGCTTTGGGGATGGCATCCAGCACGGCCTGCGGCAGGCCGGCGGTTTCGCTGCCGAACAGGAAGGCGTCGCCGGGGCGATAGGCGATCTGGTCGAAACGCGTCGTGCCACGGGTCGACAGTGCGAACACGCGTGCGGGTTCGCCATTAATCGTGGCGATGGCGGCCAACGCCGCATCGAGATCGTCGTGCACCTGCATCGCCGCGTATTCGTGATAGTCGAGGCCAGCGCGGCGCAGCTGCTTGTCGTCGATGTCGAAACCCAGCGGGCGCACCAGGTGCAGCCGTGCGCCGGTGTTCGCGCACAGGCGGATCACATTGCCGGTGTTGGGCGGGATTTCGGGGCGATGCAGGATGACGTGGAACATCAGGCGCGCACGCTCACCACGGCAGTGGCTGGCCGCGCCAGTCGAGGAAACTGCCGGATTGCGTCGATGTGGCGGTATCGATCACTTGCAGCAGGCCGGTGACCGCATCGGTCGGCGCGACCTGTGCGTTCGCGCCGCCCATCTCGGTCTGCACCCAGCCCGGATGCAGGGCCAGCACCACGATGTCGCGTTCCTCGAGTGCCCGCGCCAGCAGCACGCTGGCCATGTTCTGCGCGGCCTTGCTGATGTCGTAGCTGGGCGTGCCGAAGCGGGTGGTGTTGCCGATCGAGCCCAGTTGTGAACTGATGTTGGCGATGCGTGCGCCATCCGCGAGGAGCGGCGCCAGCGCCTGCGCCAGCAGGAACGGGCCGATCGCATTGGTGCGCAGGCTGTCTTCGAGGATGGCCTGTTCGATGTGACCGAAGCGCTCGCCGGAATGCAACACGCCGGCGTTGTTGACCAGCAGGTCGATGCGGCCTTCGTCGCCCAGTACCAGCGGCAGGTCGTGGGCCAGGCTGGCGCGGGACTTCGGCTCGGCCACGTCCAGCGGCAGCACGTGCAGGCGGCCGGGGTATTCGCCGGCCAGCCCGTTCAGCGCGGTGGCCTTGCCCGGGTGGCGGCAGGCGGCGATCACGTAGTCGCCGCTTGCCAGCAACTGGCGGGCGAATTCCAGGCCGATCCCGCGGTTTGCACCGGAAATCAAGACGTTGCGCGGCATGGCAGGCTCCCGGATGGCTTTCGGCACAGTGTATCGGCCCGCATGGGCGGCTAACATCGGAAGTCTTTGTCGCCCGCTGGAGTTTCCGCATGTCCGTGTTCCGCCCCGCTGCGCTCGCACTTGCCCTCGCCACCGCACTGTCCGCCGGCGCCTATGTCGCGCCCGCGCAGGCTGCAACGGCCTCTTCGGTCGACATCCCGTACGAGACCTTCACCCTGCCGAACGGCCTGCGCGTGGTGGTGCATACCGACCGCAAGGCGCCGATCGTGGCGGTGAACATCTGGTACCACGTGGGCAGCAAGGATGAACCCAGCGGCCGCAGCGGCTTCGCCCATCTGTTCGAGCACCTGATGTTCAACGGTTCGGAGAACTACCCGGGCGAGTTCTTCACCCCGTTCAAGGCAGTCGGCGTGACCGACCAGAACGGCACCACCAATACCGACCGCACCAACTATTTCCAGAATGTGCCGACCACCGCGCTGGACACCGCGCTGTGGATGGAATCCGACCGCATGGGCCACCTGCTCGGCGCGGTTGACCAGAAGACGTTGGACGAGCAGCGCGGCGTGGTGCAGAACGAGAAGCGCCAGGGCATGAACCAGCCCTACGGCCAGCTGCGCGAAATCATTTCGGACACGATGTATCCGGAAGGCCATCCGTACCACCACACCACGATTGGCTCCTTGAACGACCTCAATGCGGCCAAGCTGGATGACGTCAAGAACTGGTTCCGCACCTGGTACGGCCCGAACAACGCGGTGCTGGTGCTGGCCGGCGACATCGACCTGGCCACCGCCAAGCAGAAGGCAGCGCAGTTCTTCGGCGACATCCCGGCCAGCCCGACCATGGCGCAGCCGAAGGTGGACGTGGCGGTGCTCAAGCAGGACGGCCGCACCGAGCTGGAAGACAAGGTGCCGCAGGTGATGGTCAACCGCATGTGGAACGTGCCGCAGACCGGCACCCGCGATGCGGACATGCTCGACCTGTTCTCCGACGTGCTCGGCGGCAGCGCCAGCTCGCGCCTGGACCGTCGCCTGGTGCACCAGGACAAGCTGGTGGACAGCGTGAGCACCGCCAATTGGGCGTCGCAGCTGGGTGGCAATTTCTTCGTCCGCGCGATGGTGAAGCAGGGCGTGGATCCGGCGAAGGTGGAAGCGGCGATCGACGATGAGATCAAGAAGCTGATCGCCGAAGGCCCCACCGCCGACGAACTGGCGCGCGCCAAGATCAATTACGAATCCAGCTTCATCCGCGGCATCGAACGCATCGGCGGTTTCGGCGGCAAGGCCGACGTGCTGGCCTCCTGCGCCATCTACGAAAACAACCCGGGCTGCTTCCGCGACTCGCTGAAGGCGGTGGCCAATGCCACCCCGGCGCAGGTGCGCGCGGCGGGTGCCAAGTGGCTTGCCAACCCCAGCCACGTGTTCACGGTGAAGCCGGGTGCGCGCAAGGAACTGGCCGAAGCCCCGGCCGGCACGCCGGCGCCGTTCGTGTTGCCGAAGGTCGATGCCAAGTACAAGACCACGGCCAGCAGCGTGGATCGCAGCGCGGGCGTACCGCTGCCCAAGACGTTCCCCGACCTGAAGTTCCCGGCCCAGCAGCGCGCCACCCTATCCAATGGCACTACGGTGATCCTGGCCGAACGCCACGACGTGCCGGTGGTGCAGATGAACTACCAGTTCGCCGGCGGCTATTCGGCGGATCCGGCCGGCAAGCCCGGCATCGCCAACTTCACCGCCAGCCTGCTGGACGAAGGTGCGGGTGACTTGGATGCGCTCGGCTTCGCATCGCGCAAGGAAGCCCTCGGCGCGCAGCTCGGCACCAGCGCCGGTCTCGACAACAGCGGCGCGTACCTGTCGGCGTTGAAGCAGAACCTGGCGCCGTCGGTGGCCCTGTTCGCCGACATGCTGCGCAAGCCGCGCTTCGACCAGGCCGAGATCGACCGCGTGAAGGGCCAGTGGATCGCCGGCATCAAGCAGGAGAAGGTGCAGCCCAGCGGCGTGGCCATGCGCGTGCTGCCGGCGCTGATGTTCGGCGCCGACCATCCGTACGGCAATCCGCTGACGGGCACCGGCACCGAAGCCGCCATCGCCAGCCTGACCCGCGACGACCTGGTCGGCTTCCACCAGCAGATGATGCAGCCGAAGGGCGCGACCGTGGTCGTGGTCGGCGACACCACCCTGAAGGAAATCGTGCCGGTGCTGGAGCAGCACTTCGGCGACTGGAAGGTCTCTGCGACCGCCGCCGCGCCGGCGATCCCGGTCGTGGCCAACATCAAGAAGCCGCGCGTGTTCCTGATCGACCAGCCGGGTGCGGTGCAGGCCAACCTGTTCGCCGCGGAACTGGTCCCGTCCAGCAAGGATCCGGGCGCGATCGCCTTCGACATGGCCAACCAGGTGTTCGGCGGCGATTTCACTGCGCGCCTCAACATGAACCTGCGCGAGGACAAGCACTGGTCGTACGGCGCACGCAGCGGCGCTGCCGGTGCGGTGGGCCAGCGCATGTGGCGTGCCTCGGCGCCGGTGCAGATCGACAAGACCGCCGAATCGGTGGCCGAGATCAAGCGCGAGATGGCCGAGTTCTTCGGCGGTTCGCGCAATACCAGCGCGGAAGAGCTGGTGCGCCAGCAGAAGGGCCTGACCTTGAGCCTGCCGGGCGCGTATGAAACCGCCGGTGCGGTGATGAGCACCATCGCCAGCAATGTGCTGTACGACCGTGCGGACGATTACGTGTTCACCCGCAAGGCCGCGATCGAGGCGATTACCCCGGCGCAGGTCGATGCCGCGGCGAAGACGCTCGATCCGAACGCGATCACCTGGGTGGTGGTCGGCGACCTGGCCAAGACCGAGGCCCCGATCCGCGCCCTCAACCTGGGCGAGGTCACCATCCTCGACGCTGACGGCAAGCCGGTGCCTGCCAAGAAGTAATCCACGCAATGCCGATGCCCGCCGAATGGCGGGCATCGCGCTTTCACCACAACGCTTTCAACGCAACGACATCCCCAAGAGACCGTCATGCCCAAGACCGCCATCCTCTCGCTCGCCCTTGCCGCCGCGCTGTCCGGTGGCGTCTATGCGCCGCAGGCGCAGGCCGCGCAGCCCGCCGCCATCGACATCCCCTACGAGCAGTTCACCCTGCCGAACGGCCTGCGCGTGGTGGTGCATACCGACCGCAAGGCGCCGGTGGTCTCGGTCAATGTCTGGTACCACGTAGGCAGCAAGGACGAGCCGAAGGGCAAGACCGGCTTCGCCCACCTGTTCGAGCACCTGATGTTCAACGGTTCGGAGAACAACCCCGGCGAATATTTCGATCCGTTCGAGAAGGCCGGCGTCTCCGACATCAACGGCACCACCTGGTTCGACCGCACCAACTACTACGAAACCGTGCCGACCACTGCGCTGGACATGGCGCTGTGGATGGAATCCGACCGGATGGGCCATCTGCTGGGTGCGATCGACCAGAAGACCCTGGACGAGCAGCGCGGCGTGGTGCAGAACGAGAAGCGCCAGGGCGACAATGAGCCCTACGGCCGCAGCGAGTACTACATGCTGGCGAACACGGTGCCGTCCAACCATCCGTACCACCACAGCACGATCGGTTCGATGGAAGACCTCAACGCGGCTTCGCTTGAGGACGTGAAGAGCTGGTTCCGCGATTACTACGGCGCGGCCAATACGGTGATCGTGCTGGCCGGCGACATCGACGTCGCCACCGCCAAGGAAAAAGTGGCGAAGTACTTCGGCGATATCCCCGCCGGCAAGCCGGTGCCGCAGCAGGCCAAGTGGACGGCGCCACGCGATGCCTCCAGCCGCGTGCAGATCGAGGATCGCGTGGCCCAGGTGCGCATCACCCGCACCTGGAACATCCCCGGCCGTGGCGACCGCGACCTGGTCCTGCTCGACCTTGCCTCCGACGTGCTGGCCGGCGGCAAGAGCAGCCGCCTGTACCAGCGCCTGGTCTACCAGGACAAGCTGGTCGACAGCGTGTCCGCCTCGGTGCAGCCGTTCGAGCTGGTCAGTGCGTTCAACTGGGAGGCCGATGTGAAGCAAGGCGTCGACCCGGCCAAGGTCGAAGCCGCGATCAACGAGGAGCTGGCGAAGTTCCTGGCCAATGGGCCAACCGAGGAAGAACTGGCCCGCTACAAGGCGACCGCCTACGCCGCGAACGTGCGCAGCCTGGAACGCGTGGGCGGCAAGGCCAGCCGACTGGCCGAAAGCCTGCTGTACCTGGGCAGTGCCGATGGCTGGAAGCGCGACTTCGAGTGGTTCCAGTCCGCCACCGCGGCCGATGTGCAGGCCGCAGCCAAGCGCTGGCTGTCCAAGGGCGACTTCACCCTGACCGTGGTGCCGGCGGCCGGCGAGCCGAAGGACACGCCGATCGTCAGCCTGCCTGCCGGCAAGCGGCCCGCCGACCTGCCTGCCGCACCGACCGACAAGTACACCACCACGGCTTCGACCGTGGATCGCAGCAAGGGCGTGCCGGAAGTCAGCAGCTTCCCCGACCTGAGCTTCCCCACCGTGCAGCGCGGCAAGCTGAAGAACGGCATCGAAGTGGTGCTGGCCGAACGCCACAGCGTGCCGGTGGTCAACGTGGCTCTGCAGTTCGATGCCGGCTACGCCAGCGATGCCGGCGGCAAGCTCGGCACCGCCAGCTTCACCACCAGCATGCTCGATGAAGGCACCGCGAGCCTGGATTCGGTGCAGATCGCGCAGACCCGCGAGCGCCTGGGTCTGAACATGTCCACCGGCTGCGGGCTGGATGCCTGCACCGCCAGTGCCAACCTGCTCACCGCCAACATGGCGCCGTCGCTGGCCCTGCTTGCCGACGTGGTGCGCAACCCGGCGTTCCGCGATGCCGACATCGAGCGCCAGCGCGCGCAGTGGATCGCCGGTATCGCCCAGGAGAAGACCCAGCCGGTCGGATTGGCGCTGCGTGTGTTGCCGCCGTTGGTCTACGGCGCCGGCCATCCGTACGCCATCCCGTTCTCCGGCACCGGCAACGAAGCAGCGATCAAGGCGCTGAGCGCCGCCGACCTGCGCGCCTGGCAGTCGGCCTGGATTCGCCCGGATAACGTGCGCATCCTGGTCGCCGGCGATACCACCTTGCCGGAAATCACCAAGCAGCTGGATGCCGTGTTCGGCGACTGGCAGGCGCCCGCGGCCAAGAAGGGCAGCAAGTCGATCCCGCAGGTCGCGTCGCAGGCCAAGCCGCGCGTGTTCCTGATCGACAAGCCGGGTGCGCAGCAGTCGCTGATCCTGGCCGGCCTGTTGGCGCCGTCGACCACCGCTGCCAACAACCTCAACATCGAGACCATGAACGATGCGTTCGGCGGCCTGTTCTCCGCGCGCCTCAACATGAACCTGCGCGAGGACAAGCACTGGGCGTATGGCTCGTACAGCTTCATGAGCAATGCCAAGGGCCAGCGCCCGTACATGCTGTACGCGCCGGTGCAGACCGACAAGACCGCCGAGTCCGCCGCGGAACTGCTCAAGGAAGCGCGCGAGGTGATTTCGTCGCGTCCATTGACCGATGCCGAGATCACCAAGGTCAAGGACAGCAGCGTGCGCAGCCTGCCAGGTGGTTACGAGACGATCGGCGCGGTCGCCGGCGCCCTGTCCGACAACGCGCTGTACGGCCGTCCGGATGATTACGTCGCCACCCTGAAGCGTCGCGTCGAGGCACAGCGCGATGCCGACGTGCAGGCAGCGGCGAAGGACATCGTCAAGCCCGACGCACTGACCTGGGTGATCGTCGGCGACCTGAGCAAGATCGAGCCGGGCGTGCGTGCGTTGAACCTGGGCGCGGTGCAGGTGATCGACGCCGATGGCAAGCCGGTCGCGAAGTAAGCGAACCGTTCAGCCATGACCCCACGATGCCGGCGACACTGCCGGCATCGTGCTTTTGGGAGACACACAATGCGTTCGATCCTGCTGGTGGCCGCGTTGGCCGCGACGAGTGGCTGCACCTTCGTGCACATGGCGCCGGGTGCGACCAAGGTAAAGGTGCTGGCATCGGCCCCCACCAGCTGCGAGAAACGTGGGGAGGTCGAGGTCTCGGTGAAGGACCGGCTGGGTCCGTACGAACGCAGCGAAGCGCAGGTGCGCGACGAGCTGGAAACCCTGGCCCGCAACGAGGCCCCGGGCGTTGGCGCGGACAGCATCAGCCCATTGTTGCCGCCGCGCGACGGCGAGCAGCGCTGGGCGATGTGGCGTTGCGCGCGCTGACCCGGCCCCTTTCGTTCAGGATCTCCGTCAATACGCCAGCGTATTGACGCGAAAACCGCTATCCTGCGCGGTTCATGCGCCTCCGCGCTCCCCCAGAAAGTCCCTGCCCATGCTGTTCCAACATGTCGCCATTGCCGGCCTGGCCCATATCGATGCGCCGCGCCGCTTGTCCTCGGACGAGATCAACGCCCGGCTGAAGCCGACCCTGGATCGCCTCGGCATCAAGACCGACGTGCTCGGCGAGATCGCCGGCATCCACGCGCGCTACCTGTGGGAAGACAATGTGCAGGCCTCGGACGTGGCCACGCTGGCCGGCGTGAAGGCGCTGGCCGATGCCGGCATCGATCCGGCCAAGGTCGGCCTGCTGGTCAATACCTCGGTCAGCCGCGACTACCTGGAGCCGTCCACCGCCAGCATCGTCAGCGGCAACCTGGGCCTGCCGGATACCTGCCAGAACTTCGACGTGGCCAATGCCTGCCTGGCCTTCATCAACGGCATGGACATCGCCAGCCGGATGATCGAGCGCGGCGAGATCGAATACGCGCTGATCGTCGACGGCGAAACCGCCAACCTGGCCTACGAGAAAACCCTCGAGCGCCTGGGCCGCGATGACGCCACCGAAGAACAGTTCCGCAATGAGCTGGCCACCCTGACCTTGGGCTCCGGTGCCGCGGCGATGGTGCTGGCCCGCGCCGAACTGGCCCCGGGCGCACCGCGCTACCGGGGCGGCGTGACCCGCGCCGCCACCGAGTGGAACAAGTTGTGCCGCGGCAACCTGGATGGCATGGTCACCGACACCCGCATGCTGCTGATCGAAGGCATCAAGCTGGCGCAGAAGACCTTCATCGCCGCCAAGCATGCGCTGGGCTGGGCCGCGGATGAGCTGGACCAGATCGTGATCCACCAGGTCAGCAAGGTGCATACCGCGGCCTTCACCAAGGCGATCGGCATCGACCCCAAGAAAGTCCTGACGATCTTCGGCGAACACGGCAACATCGGCCCGGCATCGGTGCCGATCGTGCTGTCCAAGCTGCGCGAACTCGGCCGCCTGAAGAAGGGCGACCGGGTGGCCCTGCTCGGCATCGGTTCCGGGCTGAATTGTTCGATGGCGGAAGTGGTCTGGTAAGCCTGCTTCACTGAAAAGCAAGGGCCGGCCTGCCGGCCCTTTTCATTGCGAAGTCCGATGCACGATTTTCCCGATTACCCGTTCCAGCCCCAGCGCTTCCAGCCGCACCCCGGCATCGCCATGTCCTTCCTTGATGAAGGGCCGCCGTCTGTTGCAGGTGATGCCAGCGAGGTGATCGTCATGCTGCACGGCAATCCGTCGTGGAGCTTCTACTGGCGGCACTTGGTCAGTGGCCTGCGCGACAAGTACCGCTGCATCGTGCCCGACCACGTCGGCATGGGCTTGTCGGATCGGCCGGACGATGCGCCGTCAGCGCAACCGCGTTACGACTACACGTTGCAGTCGCGGATCGACGACCTCGATGCCTTGCTCAAGCACTTGGGCATCGATGGCCCGGTGACGCTTGCCGTGCACGATTGGGGCGGGATGATCGGTTTCGGCTGGGCGCTGCGTGATCCATCGCGAGTGAAGCGATTGGTGATCACCAATACCGCCAGCTTCCCGCTGCCGCAGGCCAAGCGCTTCCCGAGCCGGCTGGCGATGGGCCGCGATTCGAAATTCGGCGGCTGGCTGATCCGCCGCTTCAACCTGTTTGCGCGCGGCGCGGCGTGGTTCGGCACCACCCGTTCGTTACCGAAGGATGTGCGCGTGGCCTATGCCGGCGTCTACGACGGCTGGGATGAAGCGATCAGCACGCTGCGCTTCATGCAGGACATTCCATTGAACGATGGCGACCGCGCCATGCCGCTGGTCAAAGCGGCCGAAGCCGCGCTGCCCGGTTATGCGGATCGTCCGGCGTTCATCGGTTGGGGCCTGAAGGACTTCGTGTTCGACAAGCATTTCCTGGCCGGCTTTCGCACGGCATTGCCGAATGCCGAAGTGTATGCGTTCGATGACGCCAACCATTACGTGCTGGAAGACAAGCACGAAGTGCTGGTGCCGGCGATCCGCACCTTTCTGGATCGCAATCCGCTGTAGGTTGATCCGGGTCAAGGCGTCGCCAGCCCGCTCCGATAGCGTGGGAACCCCGATCCGGGAGGTTTCCCATGCAGTGCGATATCGCCATCGTCGGTGCCGGTCCCGCCGGCCTGTGCTTCGCCCGAGCGCTGGCCGGCAGCGGCCTCAAGGTGGTGTTGGTGGAGCAGGCCGCCGCCGAACGCCTGGCCGATCCGCCGGACGATGGCCGCGAGATCGCGCTGACCCATCACTCGCAGCGCTTGATGGCCAAGCTGGGCCTGTGGGAACGCCTGAGCGAGGAGGAGATCGGCCTGTTGCGCCAGGCCAAGGTGCTGGATGGCGATGATCGCGACGGCCTGCTGTTCACGCCAGAGGAGGCCGGCAAGGACAACCTGGGCTGGATGGCCGGCAACCACGCGATCCGCCGCGCCGCGTGGGAGGCGGTGGCCGGCCAGCCGGATCTGACGCTGCTCGATGGCGAAAAAGTCAGCCTGGTGCATGCCGATGCCGCAGGCGCGGTGCTCGCCCTGTCCGATGGCCGTGAACTGCGCGCGCAGTTGCTGATCGCCGCCGACAGCCGCTTTTCGGAGACGCGTCGCGCGGTGGGAATTCGCGCATCGATGCACGATTTCGGCCGCACCATGCTGGTGTGCCGCATGCGCCACGAGGTGCCGCACGCGCAGACCGCCTGGGAATGGTTCCGCTACGGACAGACGCTGGCGCTGCTGCCGCTGCACGATCCGCAGGTGTCCTCGGCGGTGCTGACCCTGCCGCAGCAGGAGATTCGCCGCCTGCAAGCGATGTCCGAAGACGAGTTCAACCGCGACATGGCCGCCCGTTTCGATGGCCGCTTGGGCGCGATGACCCGGCTCGCGCCACCGGTGGCCTATCCGCTGGTCGGCGTGTACCCGCAGCGTTTCGTCGCCAGCCGCTTCGCCACCGTGGGCGATGCTGCCGTCGGCATGCATCCGGTGACCGCGCACGGCTTCAATTTCGGGCTGCTCAGTGTTGATGCGTTGTCGCAGCGGGTACTGGAGGCGCATCGCGCTGGCCGCCCGTACTGGAGCGACGCGGTGCTGCACAGCTACGACATCGAACATCGCGCCGCCACCCGTCCGTTGTACGAAGCCACCCGCCTGATCGCCGGCCTGTATGGCAACGACCGCCTGCCGGCGCGCGCGCTGCGCAAATTCGCGCTGGGCCTGGGCCGCCGCGCCGCGCCGTTCCGCCGGCTGGTGATGGCCGGGCTGACCCAGGACGGCGGCGATATGCCGTTCGGCGGCGTGCGCCGTACCTGGGTAAGGCTGCGTCCGCGTTAGGTCTCCGGCAGCGGGTTTTTCTCGGCTTCGTCCACGCCGATCCAGTCCTCCGGCAACAGCACCGGCAAGCCGTGCGCGAGGCGTGCCTTGTCGCATTGCGCACTGGCCGCGCCGAATTCGTAACTGGCCGGCACCAGCGCGCAGACCGATGGCCGCCGGTCGTGGATGGTGCAGCGCGAGTAGCGGCCGATGTCGGCATCCAGCGCGATGCAGCGCGGATGCGCCTGCGAGGTGCCGCGCATCGCCCGTTCGTGGGTGCGCAGCGGCTCGGTCAGCTCGAACGGCACCACGCCGCCCAGCGCGGGATCAGCTTCGGACCAGTGGAAACTGACCCGGAAGAATGCGCAGCAGGCACCACAGGTCAGGCAGGGATGTTCGGCGGGCATGCATTATTGTCGGCGACAATGGCGGCATGACGGAAGCCAGCAACATCGCCGCCGCGCTGCCTCGATTGGCGCGCGAACGCCCCGACCAAATCGCCATGCACTGTCCCGGTCGCAACGGCGCCTACGACATCGCCCTGACCTATGCGCAACTGGACGCGCGCAGCGATGCGATCGCCACCGGCCTCGCGAAGCGCGGCATCGTCCGCGGCACCCGCGTGGTGGTGATGGTGCGCCCCACGCCGGAGTTCTTCCTCGTCATGTTCGCCTTGTTCAAGGCCGGCGCGGTGCCGGTGTTGGTCGATCCCGGCATCGACAAGCGCGCGCTGAAGCAATGCCTGGACGAAGCCGCGGCGGACGCCTTCATCGGCATTCCGCTGGCGATGCTGGCGAAGACGCTGTTGGGCTGGGCGAAATCGGCGCGGCTGCGCATCACCACCGGCAAGCGCGCATGGTTCGCCGATGCGACGTTGGCCGACATCGAGCGCGATGGTGCCGGTGCCGGCGCGCAACTCGCGGACACCCGGCCAGACGACGTGGCGGCATTGCTGTTCACCAGCGGCAGCACCGGCGTGCCGAAGGGTGTGGTGTATCGGCACCGGCATTTCGTTGCGCAGATCGACATGCTGCGCGATGCGTTCGGCATCGAAGCCGGCGGCATCGACCTGCCCACCTTCCCGCCGTTTGCCCTGTTCGATCCCGCGCTTGGCCTGACCAGCATCATCCCGGACATGGATCCGACGCGGCCCGCGCAGGCGGATCCGCGCAGGCTGCATGCGGCGATCAAGCGTTTCGGCATCACCCAGCTGTTCGGCTCACCCGCACTGATGCGCGTGCTGGCCGAACATGGCGAACCGCTGCCGACGATCAAGCGCGTGACCAGTGCCGGTGCGCCGGTACCGCCGGACGTCGTGGCGAAGATGCTGCAACTGCTGCCGCCGGATGCGCAGCTGTGGACGCCGTACGGCGCCACCGAATGCCTGCCGGTGGCGGTGATCGAAGGCCGCGAACTGCTGACCTTGCGCGAACGCACCGAAACCGGCGCGGGCACCTGCGTGGGACGGCCAGTGCGGCCGAATGAAGTGCGCATCATCCGCATAGATGACGAGGCGATCCCCGATTGGAGCGATGCGTTGCTGGTCGGTGCAGGGCAGGTCGGCGAGATCACCGTCGCCGGGCCCAGCGCCACCGATGCCTATTTCAACCGCGATGCGCAGACGCGCTTGGCGAAGATCCGCGAGGTTCTTCCCCCTCTCCCGCTTGCGGGAGAGGGCCGGGGTGAGGGCGCGCTTGGCGAGCGCATCGTCCACCGCATGGGCGATCTAGCCTATTTCGATGGCGAAGGCCGGCTGTGGTTCTGCGGTCGCAAATCCCAGCGCGTGGTGGTGGATGCGTCCACGACGTTATGCACCGAACAAATCGAACCAGTGTTCAACACGCATCCAGACGTGGCGCGCAGCGCGCTGGTCGGTGTCGGCGCGAAGGGCACGCAGCGGCCAGTGCTGTGCGTGGAATTGCGTGCCGGCGTCGACAAACGCGAATGGCCGCGCATCGAAGCCGAACTGCGACATCTGGCTGATGGCTATGTACATACCGCGAAGGTCGAGGTTTTCCTGCGCTATCCGAAACCTTTCCCGGTCGATATCCGCCACAACGCCAAGATCGGCCGCGAGAAACTCGCGGCATGGGCCGCGACGCAACCCTTGAAGGACAACGCATGAAGATTCTGGTGACGGGTGGCGGTGGTTTTCTCGGCCAGGCGCTGTGTCGCGGTCTGGTCCAGCGCGGGCATGACGTCACCAGCTTCAACCGCGGCCATTACCCGGCGCTCGATGTCATCGGCGTGCGCCAAATCGCCGGTGACTTGGCGGATCGCGACGCAGTGATGTCCGCCTTTGCCGGCGGCTTCGATGCGGTGTTCCACAATGCTGCCAAAGCCGGCGCCTGGGGCAGTTACGGCAGCTACCACCAGGCCAATGTGGTCGGCACGCAGAACGTGCTGGATGCCTGTCGCACACACAGCATCGGCAAGCTGGTCTACACCTCAACGCCCAGCGTCACCCATCGCGCGACGCATCCGGTCGAAGGCGGCACGGCGGAGACCGTGCCTTACGGCGAAAACTTCCAGGCGCCGTACGCGACCACCAAGACCATCGCCGAGAAAGCGGTGCTGGCGGCGAACGATGCGAGCCTCGCCACCGTGGCACTTCGTCCGCGCCTGATCTGGGGGCCGGGCGACCAGCAGATCCTGCCGCGGTTGGTGGAGCGTGCGAAGGCCGGGCGTTTACGTTTCGTCGGCGATGGCGAAAACCTGATCGACACCACTTTCATCGACAACGCCGCGCAGGCGCACTTCGATGCGTTCGACCATCTCGCGCCCGGCGCGGCCTGCGCCGGCAAGGCCTACTTCATCAGCAATGGCGAACCGAAGACCACGCGCGAGACCATCAATGCGCTGCTCGCTGCCGCAGGTGCGCTGCTGGTGGACAAGACCATTCCGTTCCGTGCTGCTTACCTGATCGGCGCGGTCTGCGAAGGGCTGTGGCATGCGCTGCCGCTGAAGGGCGAGCCGCCGATGACCCGCTTCTTGGCCGAGCAACTGAGCACCAGCCATTGGTATTCGATGGCGCCTGCCACGCGCGATTTCGGTTACGTGCCGAAAGTAAGTTTTGCGGAGGGTATCGACCAGTTGCGGGCGTCGTTTCTTTGACGAAACTGAAGTTGCTTGCACTGCGACATCGGTAGCCCGCTGGCCGGCCGGTATGCGCAGAGCGGGCCATGGATGGCCCGCGCCCGCGACTCAGTCGTGGATGACTGGACGGAGCGGCTGCGCATACCGGCCGGCCAGCGGGCGGGGCGAAGCTACAATGCCCGCATGACCGAAGCGCCATTCAACTGGAAGCAACCCGCCGGCAAGGCGCTGGAAGCCGCGCTCAATCGCGCGCTGGCGCTGGATGCGGACACCCAGGCCGCCTTGCGTGGACTGGACGGCCAGCGCGTGGCGCTGACGCTGACTTCTCCGCAGCTCGCGATGCAGGTGCGCGTGGAGGGCGATGCACTGCGCGTGGGACCACTGGATGGCGAGCAGGAACCCGATCTTGGTGTGCGCAGCACGCTGGCCGGCCTGCTCGGGCAACTGCCGATGTTCCGCAACAACAACGCGCCACCAGTTGGCAAGCTGCGCATCGAGGGCGATGCCGAACTCGCCCGCCGGCTGCAGCAGCTCGCACAGGGGTTCGATCCGGACTGGCAATTGCCGTTCGTGCGCGTATTCGGCGAAGTGCTGGGCGTGCAGGTTGCCAAGGCGGTGGCCGCAGGATTGAAACAGGCGCAGATCGCCGGCAAGAACTTCGCCGAAACCGCCGCCGAGTACGTCACCGAAGAAAGTCGCGACGTGGTGCCGCGCGCCGAACTCGAAGCCTTCCATGATGACGTCGATGCGTTGCGCGACGACGTGGAGCGCATCGCCGCGAAGATCGCGCGCCTGCAACGCGCGCGCGGAGCAGGCGCATGAAGTCCGCATTGCGTGCGCTGCGCATCGGTCGCGTGCTGGTGCGTTATCGATTGGACGACCTGCTCGACGGCACACCCGCCGAACGCTGGCTGAAGCTGATGCGGCCGTTCGTGCCGAAGGCGCCGGCGCAGATCGCCGAATTGCCGCGTGGTGCGCGCCTGCGCCTCGCGCTGCAGGATCTCGGGCCGATCTTCGTCAAGTTCGGACAGATCCTGTCGACCCGGCGCGATTTGATCCCGCCGGATGTCGCCGAGGAGCTCACGCTCCTGCAGGATCGCGTCGCGCCGTTCGATGGCGATGTGGCGCGGGCGCTGGTGGAGCAAGCACTGGGCCGCAGCATTGACGATGCCTACGAGAGTTTCGACACCACGCCGCTGGCCTCGGCCAGTATCGCGCAGGTGCATGCGGCTACCTTGCCTGGTGGGCGCGAAGTCGTGGTCAAGGTGTTGCGCCCCGGCATCGACAAGCAGATCGCCGCCGACATCGCCTTGTTGAACAGCGTGGCCGGCATCGTCGATCGCACCCATCCGAGCGCGGACAAGATCCGCCCGCGCGAGATCGTGGCCGAGATCCAGAACACCCTGGCTGCCGAACTCGACCTGCAGCGCGAAGCCGGCAACGCCTCGCTGCTGCGCCGCAACTGGATCGATTCGCCCGACCTGTACGTGCCGGAAGTGATCTGGTCGCACAGCGCCGAACGGGCGATGACCCAGGAGCGCGTGCGCGGCATCCCGTCGGACGACATCGCCAAGCTCGACGAAGCGGGCATCGATCGCAAGGCGCTGGCCGCGAAGGGCGTGCGCCTGTTCTACCAGCAGGTGTTTCGCGACAACTTCTTCCACGCCGATGCGCATGCCGGCAACATCTGGGTGGATGCCACGCGCAAGGAAAACCCGCGTTTCATCGCGCTGGATTTCGGGATCATGGGTCAGCTCTCCAGCGAGGATCAGTACTACCTGGCCGAGAACTTCATGGCGATCTTCAATCGCGATTACCGCCGCATCGCCGAACTGCACGTGCAGGCCGGCTGGATGCCGGCGCACCTGCGCATCGACGAACTGGAGGCCGCCACCCGCGCGGTCTGCGAACCGTACTTCACCCGCCCGCTAAGCGAAATTTCTCTGGCCGAAGTGCTGGTGAAGCTGTTCCGCACCGCGCAGCGCTATGAACTCACCTTGCAGCCGCAACTGATCCTGCTGCAGAAGACCTTGCTCAATATCGAAGGCGTGGGCCGCCAGCTGGATCCGAAGATCGACATCTGGGCGGTGGCCAAGCCGGTGCTGGAACAGATCCTGGCCGAGCGCTACAGCCCGCAGCGGCTGGCGGGTGAATTCCGCAAGCGCCTGCCGGAAATGATCACCCGCGCGCCGGAAGTGCCGCGCCTGCTGCACGCCTGGCTGCAGCAGCAAGTGGAAGGCAAGCACGAACTCTCGATGCGCTCGCGCGACCTGGCCGAGTTGGCGCGCGTCGCGCGCGATGGACAGAAGCGCGTGGTTGCCGCGGTGCTTGGCAGTGGGCTGATGATCGTGGCGGCGGTGCTGTATGCGCTGGAAGCCGGCGGCCCGCAGTTGCTGGGCGTGCCGGTGGCGACCTGGATCGCTGGGTTGGGTGGCGCGTGGGCGTTCCTGGCGGCGTGGCCACGACGCTGACTGAACGCAAAAGGCGTTATCGTTCGACTCCCCCATCCCGCGGAACTTCCATGACCACCAAAGCCTACGGCGCGACCGCCGCCGACAAACCCGTTGCCGCGCTCGACATCGACCGTCGCGCGCCGGGCGCGAACGATGTGCAGATCGACATCGCTTATTGCGGCGTCTGCCATTCCGACTTGCACACCGTGCGTTCGGAATGGCCGGGCACGCTGTATCCCTGCGTGCCCGGCCATGAGATCGTCGGTCGCGTGACTGCCGTGGGCAGCGATGTCAGCGGCTTCAAGGTCGGCGATACGGTCGGCGTGGGTTGCCTGGTCGGCAGTTGCCAGCATTGCGCGTCTTGCGATGAAGGTCTCGAGCAGTACTGCACGAATGGATTTGTCGGCACCTACAACGGCCGTACTGCGGATGCGCCTGGTCATACGTTGGGCGGCTATTCGCAGCGCATCGTGGTGGACAAGAAATTCGTGCTGCATATCCGCCATCCGCAGGAACAACTGGCCGCCGTGGCACCGCTGCTGTGCGCGGGCATCACCACGTATTCGCCGCTGCGGCATTGGGGCGCGGGGCCGGGCAAGAAGATCGGCGTCGTCGGCATCGGCGGACTGGGCCACATGGGCATCAAGCTGGCGCACGCGATGGGCGCGCACGTGGTGGCGTTCACCACCAGCGAGTCCAAGCGCGAGGAAGCGCGCAAGCTCGGCGCCGACGAGGTGGTGATCTCCAAGGATCCGGCGCAGATGAAGGCGCATGCGGGCAGCTTCGATTTCATCCTCAACACGGTGGCCGCCTCGCACAACCTGGATGCGTTCACCACCCTGCTCAAGCGCGACGGCACCCTGTGCCTGGTCGGCGTGCCGGAGCATGCGCATCCGTCGCCTGCGGTGTTCAACCTGATCTTCGGTCGCAAGGCGATCGCCGGCTCGCTGATCGGCGGCATCGCCGAAACCCAGGAGATGCTGGATTTCTGCGCGGAGCACGGCATCGTCGCCGACATCGAGATGATCGACGCGCAAGGCATCGAGGCCGCCTACGAGCGCATGCTCAAGAGTGACGTGAAGTATCGCTTCGTGATCGATACCGCGACGATGTAAGCATCAACGCATGCACCAACAAAAAAGCCCGGGAATTCCCGGGCTTCTTTGTTGTCGTGGATCAAAGCGGTGCTTACTTCGCCGCAGCGGCAAAATCACCGGCCACGAACACCGACAACTGCTCCGGCTTGAGGAATTTGCGGATCGCCGCATTCACCTGTTCGACGGTCAGCGATTTCAGCTTGGCGTCGAACTCGGCGCGACGCAGCATCGGCCGGCCCAGGTAGTTGTCGGAGTTCAGCATCGAAGCCACTGCGCCGTCACTGGCGCGCGATTGTTCGCGTTGGGTGAGCATGCCGCTGACCGCATCCTGCAATTCCGCTTGCGTGACGCCGTCCTTGACGAAGCGCGCCAGCTCCTCGCGCACCGCGGCTTCCAGCTTGGCCGCGTTCTGTGGCGCGGCGATGGCCTGGATGCTGAAGCTGCCGGCATCGTCGGTGCCTTCGCGGCTGGAGTCGGCGCTGATGCCGCTGCCGATGCCGTAGCTCAGGCCATCCTTCTGCCGCACGCGATCGCCAAGGCGCGACTTCAGGCCGCCACTGCCGAAGATGTTGTTGGCGACCATCAGCGCGGCATAGTCCGCATCGTCATCGTTGAGCGGCAAGTTCTGGCGGGCGATGAACACCGCGCTCGACTTGTCCGGCGTCTCGAAACTCTGTTTGCGTGCATCCACCGCGTTGTAGCGCGTGTGGATCGGCGCATAGGCCACGCCCGGCTTCCAGTCGGCGAACAATTTCTGCAGCAATGGCTTGACCTGTTCCGGGTCGAAGTCGCCGACGATGGCGATCTGCCCATCGGTCGTGCCGTAGGCAGCGCGATGCCAAGCGCGCAAATCATCCAGCTTCAGCGCCTTGAGGCTGGCGAGTTGTTCGTCGGGATTGCGGTAGCGCAGCGGGTGATCGGCTGGCCACGGATCGAAGGCCTTCGCCAGCGCGTTGCCGGCAATCGCGCCGGGTTCCTTGCGTTGCGCTTCCATGCCGGTGATCGCCTGCAGGCGCAACTGCTCGAACTCGTTTTCCGGGAATGCGGGATTGCGCAGGATGTCGGCGGCGAGGGTCAGCGCCTCGGCCAGTTCGCCACGACGGGTTTCCAGGCCGATGCTCGCGGCCTGGCTGCCGCCGCTCACGCTGGCGGCGGTCTTCAGTGCCTCGAAGCGCTTGTCGATCTGCTCGCGGGTCAGCGTCTTGCTGCCGCGCATCAGCATGCTTCCGGCAAAACCTGCCGCGCCTTCAGGGCTGCGACGCAGCGCATCGACATCGGCGAAGCGGAAATCGGCATTCACTACCACCGTGCCGCCACGGGTCTTCTTCGGCAGCAGCGAGACGGTGAGCGAACCGCCAATGGTGTAGGTCTGTGTGCGTGCGGCGATGTTCGCCGGCGTGGGGTCGAAGACTTCGCCGGCATCGACCGCCGCGCGGCCCTTGTAGCCATCGACCAACGATGCCACCGACGGCGCATCGCCGATCGTCGCGCGCACGGCGTTGTCGGTGGGGATGAAGCGGGCCAGCGTGCGGTTGCTGGGGATGAGGTAGGTCTTCGCCACTCGGTTCACGTCGTCCAGCGTGACCTTGTCCATCGCATCGCGCAGCACGAACCACAGCCGCCAATCGCCGGCGGCGACGTATTCGGACAGGGCCATGCCCACCGAGTTCACGTCGTTGAAAGCGAGTTCGTAACCATTGGCGATGCGCTGCTTGGCGTCCGCCAGTTCCTGCGCGGTGATCGGTTGCGCGGCGATGTTCTCGGCCTGCTTCAGCAGTTCGGCTTCGGCCTTTGCGGCGTCGCCGTCCTTCGGTACCGCAACCACCACGCCGAAAGTGCCCGGATCATGCGAAGCGCCTGCGCCTGCACCGGCGAACGCGGCGAGTTTCGATTCCACCAGCGCCTTGTGCAGGCGACCGCTCGGCGCCTGGCCCAGGATATTGCCCAGCACCATCAGCGCTGGCGTGTCTGGATGGGTGGCCGCCGGCATGTGATACGCCGCGCTGGTGATGCGGATGTCGCCGCTGCGGCGCACGGTGACTTCGCGCTCGCCGTCTTGCGTGGGTTCCACGGTGTAGGCGGTCGGCAGTACGCGTGCGGGTTTCTTCAGCGCACCGAACTTCGCATTGATGGTGGCCAGCACCTTGGTCGGGTCGAAACGTCCAGCCACGATCAGCACCGCGTTGTCCGGCTGGTACCACGTCTTGTAGAAGGCCTGCAGGCGGTCGATCGGCACGTGTTCCACGTCGCTGCGCGCGCCGATGGTGGTGTTGCCGTAGTTGTGCCAGAGGTAGGCGGTGGAGCGCAGGCGCTCGTTGAGCACGCTGCCGGGGTTGTTCTCGTTGCGCTCCAGCTCGTTGCGCACCACGGTCATTTCGCTGTCGAGATCCTTCTTGGCGACGAAAGAATTGAGCATGCGGTCGGCTTCAAGGCCCAGCACGTAATCCAGGGTGGCGTCGTTGGCCGGGAAGCTGCTGAAGTAGTTGGTGCGGTCCAGCGAGGTGCTGGCATTGAAGCCGACGCCGCGCTTCTTCAGTTCGCCGGGGATATCGTCATGGGTGGGCGTGCCCTTGAACAGCAGGTGCTCCAGCAGGTGGGCCATGCCGGTTTCGCCATAGTTCTCGTCCACCGAACCGACCAGATAGGTGAGGTTGACGGTAACCGTGGGCTTGCTGGCGTCCGGGAACAGCAGCACGCGCAGTCCGTTCTGCATCCGATATTCGCAGATGCCTTCGACGCAAGCAGCAGCGGTGATGCCCTTGGGCGGGGTGATGCCGTCGGCGAAGGCGGCGGCGGGCAGGGCGAGCAGACAGGCGAGGGCAAGACTATGCAGGCGAGGATGTTTCATGGAATCCGTTCCAGTGCGGGACAATGCGCGCAGTCTAGCGAAGTGCTGCGATCCGCCCATGTCCGATTCGTCATCCCTGCCGGTGCTGTACAGCGACGAATGGCTGGCGGTGGTGAACAAACCGGCCGGCCTGATGGTGCACGACAGTGCGCTGGCACGTGGCGAAACCGATTTCGCCGCGGATCGGCTACGCGAGCAGTTCGGCAAGCCGATCTTCCTGGTGCATCGGCTGGATCGCGCCACCAGCGGCTGTCTGCTGCTGGCGTTCGACCGCGAGACCGCATCGAAGCTCGGCAAGACCCTGATGTCGGGCGAGGTCGAAAAGGATTACTGGGCGGTGTGCCGCGGCTGGCCTGCGGAACAGGCGTTCACCATCGACCATCCGCTGGATGGCGGTCCCGGCAAGCCGCAGAAGAAGCCCGCGCAGACCGAATTCGAAGTGCTGGCGACCTGCGAATTGCCACTGCCTTCCTCCGGCTTCGACACCTCGCGTTATGCGTGGTTGCGCGCCTCGCCGCAGACCGGTCGCTTCCGGCAGATCCGTCGCCACCTCAAGCACCACTTCCATCACCTGATCGGCGACAGCAGTCATGGCGATGGCCGCCACAACCGCAACTTCCGCATGCTCGGCATCCACCGCATGCTGCTGCACGCGCGGCGGCTGGCCTTCGTGCATCCGCATTCGGGCGAGAAGACCGAAGCATTCGCGCCGGTGGATGCGGAGTTCGCCAAGGCGTTGGCGCTGTTCGGCAACGTCGCTGTGGCCGACTAGACTGTGATGATGCTGCAGATCGGATCCATCGCCATCGACGACGACGAACTGATCGAGCGCTTCGTGCGCGCGTCCGGGCCGGGCGGGCAGAACGTCAACAAGGTCGCCACCGCGGTGGCGCTGCGTTTCGATGTCGCCAATTCGCCATCGCTGCCGGAGCCGGTGCGCGCGCGTCTGTTGGCAAAACGCGACCGGCGGATGACGGCCGAGGGCGTGCTGGTGCTGAGCGCGCAACGCTTCCGCACCCAGGAGCGCAACCGCCAGGATGCGCGCGAGCGGTTGGCGCATTTCATCGAAACCGGCCTGCATGCGCCGAAGCCGCGGATCGCGACCAAGCCTTCGCGCGGAGCCAAGGAACGCCGCTTGGGCGAAAAACGCGGACGTGCGACGATCAAGCGCGGGCGCACGGGGCGGGACTGGGATTGAGCGAGACACAAGACAACGACGTGGTGCTGGCGCTGCCGCCGAACGCACCGCGGATGCCGCGTAACCGCTTCGTGGAAGGGTTGGGTCGGGCAATCATGCGGTTGTTCGGTTGGCGCATGGTCGGCGGCTTCCCCGACATTCCCCGGCTGGTGCTGATCGCTGCGCCGCATTCCTCCAATTGGGATGGACTGCTGGGCTTCGCCGCCAAGTTCGGCATGGGGGTGAGGCTGTCGATCCTCGGCAAGGACAGCCTGCTGCGGATCCCGCTGCTGGGTGCGCTGCTGCGCCGGCACGGCGTGATCCCGGTGGATCGTAGTGCGCCGCATGGAGTGGTCGGGCAAGCGTCGGATGCGATCCGCAACGCCGACCGCATGTGGTACGCGATCGCCCCGGAAGGCACGCGCAAGTGGGTGGAGCGCTGGAAGCCGGGGTTCTGGCATATCGCGCGCAATGCCGGGGTGCCGGTGGTGCCGGCGTATTTCGATTACGCCAACAAGGTGATCGGGATCGGCCCGCCGTTCGAATTGACCGATGACATGCAGGCCGACATCGCCCGCATCCAGCGTTGGTACCGGCCGTTCAAGGGCCGCAACCACGACGTGATCCAGCCCACGGAATCGGCGTGACGGAGCACAAAGTGACGCAGGGCGTCCGAAGTTCGCCCTAGGCTGGCCGGCTGGCCGGCGCGCTGCCCCCGCATTCACTCGCCATGGCCGCATTGGCAAGGGAGTTGCGTCTATATCGGGTACAGGGAATCGGGAGCAAGCATGGCGAGCTCCTCATTCGCTGCGCCGACAGGGGGCGGAGCTTGCCCGAGGACGTAGTCCGGGGTGAGCCGCCGCAAGGGGCCCGACCACCCGCGTGTATCGCCGTGGGTGTCAGGGCGTTCGACAGCGGACGGACATGTACAAGCCGAGCAAACGCATCGTTCTCTTCGTGCTCGCCGCCGGGCTGCTGGTAGGCGTGTTCGGAGTATGGGTGCTACTGCATCCGGCCAGCATCTTTGTCCAGCCGTGGCGGGCGGAGCGCGCCGCAGCGCCGGTCGACGGCGTGTTGCTGGGGCCGTATCCGGTCGAAGAGGACTTCGTCGAACTGAAGCGGCGCGGGGTGACGACGATCATCAGCTTGCTCGAACCGAACGTGCCCTACGAGAAGGTGTTGCTCGAGCAGGAGCGCAAGCTCGCGAGGCAATACGGCATGACGGTGCAGAACTTCCCGATGGGAAGCATCCTGGGCCAGAAATTCGGCGATGCCTACGCGGTCAATTCCGAGGCGGCGGCCGAAGCGGCGCTCAATGCCGACGGGATCGCCTACATTCACTGCTACCTGGGCCTGCATCGCGCGCGCAACGTGCAGGGCTACCTGGAGGCGCACGTACGCACCGCGCAGTACGGCGGCAGCATCGCTTCCGCGAACGCGTCCGACCTCGACAACGAGCACGTTGCGCAGACGGCATTCGATGCAGGCGATTACCCGCGCAGCTTGCAAGCGCTCGCCAGGATCCCGAGCAAGGGGCTGCGCGCGGCCAGGCTGGAAGGCTGGAACCACTATCGCCTGCAGCAGATGGCGCAGGCGCGCAGCGCGTTCCAAGGCGTCTTGCGCAGGTTCCCGGACGATACCGATGCGATGGTGGGATTGGGCTATGTCGAACTGTCCGACAAGCACCCGGACCAGGCCGATACCCTGTTTTCCCGCGCAGTCGAAGCCGATCCAGACGATGTTTCGGCGATCGAGGGGATGGGCCATGTCCGTTACCGGCAGGGCCGGTTCGGCGACGCGAGGATCCAGTTCGCCCGGGCGCTCGAATTGAATCCCGGGGATCCGGAAACGCGGGAGATGCTCGCCCGGATCGAACGCTTCGATCCGAACGGCGCATCGGCCCAGGCGGAGGCGCCATGAAGATCCTTGTCCATGCAGAAACGCAACGGCACGCCAGCAACGGAGGCACGCCATGAATTTCGTGATTCCCACAGATCCGCGCATGGCATTCGCCTTCTGGCTTGGCGTGTGCGTCGTGGCCCTTTCGCTAGTGCTGCTGCTCGCCATCCTGGTGATGCGTCAATGGGTCGAACGCAGCGAGCGCCTCCACCAGGCGGCGGCGCGCCAGTGGAGACAGATCCTGGTCGACGCGGCGAACGGCCGGGACGTGCCTGTGCCGAAGCTGCCGCGCCGCGACCTCAACGGTTTCGTCGACGCATGGAACGAACTGCACGATGCGCCCGGAGTGACTACGGCACAGCAGGAAGGAATGGCGAAGGTTGCCGCCCAGGTCGGGCTGCAAGGGCGGCTCTACCAACTGGTCGACCATGGCGGCTTCCACAACCGGGTGATGGCGATCATGGCGATGGGACACCTGAAGAGCCAGGTGCACTTCGATAAGCTGGTGCGGTTGCTGGGCGACAACAGCCCGATCATCTCGATCAGCGCCGCACGCGCACTGATGAAGATCGATCCGGGGCATGCGGTGCGGGTGGTGGTGCCGAGGATCATCGAACGCAACGACTGGGTCGAGGGCGGGATTGCCCAGATGCTGGACGAAGCGGGCGCGAATGTCGTCGCCCCGGAGCTTTCCACCGCCGCGCTGCAGGTCAACGACGACATCGCCCCAAGGCTGGTGCGCTTCCTTGCCGACGTCGATCCCGAAGCGGCGATGCCGGTGATTCGCAAGTTGCTGTCGGAGGGCCGCGACGAGCACCTGGTGTCGACCTGCCTGCAGGTCATGCACGACGACACCTGCATGCCGACGGTACGCCAATTGCTGGGCCATTCCCGTTGGCACGTGCGCATGCATGCGGCCACTGCGGTTGGCAAGTTCGGCGGGCGCGAAGACGTCGGCCACCTTCAGCAACTGCTGGCCGACCCGCAATGGTGGGTGCGCTACCGGTCGGCCCAGGCGATCCGCACGTTGGTGGGTTCAAGCGACGAGATGGAGCGCATCCGCAGGATCCAGAGCGATCGCTTCGCCAACGACATCCTCGAACATGTCATCGCCGAACAGGCGTTGGGAGCCGCGACATGAGCCCGATCGTGCTTTCGGAAGGAACCAAGAACCTGCTGGAAGGGATCCAGTGGGCGTTCTTCGCCTATTTCATCTGCATCAACCTGGTGTATTTGCTGCTGAACTTCATCTCGATGTCCAGCATCATGCGCTACACGCGCGAGCATCTCGCGAAATTCAGGATCCGCAATTTCAAGTCGTACCAGCCGCCGGTCACCATCCTGGTGCCGGCCTATAACGAAGAAAGCACCATCGTGACCACCGTGAAGTCGTTGCTGCGGCTTGGTTACCCGAACTTCGAAATTCTGGTCGTCAACGACGGATCCGACGACAAGACCCTGCAGGCCGTGATCGATGCCTTCGACCTTCGGGAATTTCCCGAGGCCTATCGCAGCCGGATCAAGACCAAGCCGGTGCACCGGGTCTACGCATCGCAGGCATTCCCCAACGTGCGCCTGCTGGACAAGGAAAACGGCGGCAAGTCCGATGCGCTCAACGCCGGCATCAACGCGGCGCGCTATCCGTTGTTCTGCGTCATCGACGCCGACTGCATCCTGCAGCAGGACAGCCTGTCGCGGGTCGTGCACCCCTTCCTCGAGGATGCGCGCACGATCGCTTCCGGCGGCGTGGTGCGTGTCATCAACGGCTGCAAGGTCAAGAACGGCATGCTGGACGAGGTGGATCTCTCCGACAAGTTGCTGCCGTTGGTGCAGACGGTGGAATACCTGCGCGCCTTCCTGTTCGGCCGTCTTGGCTGGTCGCCGATGAATGCGTTGCTGATCATTTCCGGGGCATTCGGCGTGTTCTACAAGGAACGCGTGATCGCGGCGGGCGGCTACAAGGAAGACGTGATCGGCGAGGACATGGAGATGGTGGTGCGCCTGCACAACCACATGCGCGAGGAGGACAGGCCGTACCGGATCACCTTCGTGCCGGATCCGATCTGTTGGACCGAAGTCCCGGAAGACCTGCGCTCGCTGTACAACCAGCGCACGCGCTGGCAGCACGGCCTGGCCGAAAGCCTGTTCGGCAATTGGCGGCTGATGTTCCGCAGCAACGGCGGCGTCGTCGGTTGGGTGGCGTATCCGTTCATGATGCTGTTCGAGTGCATCGGCCCGATCATCGAAGTGCTGGGTTATGCCTCGGTGATCATCCTCGGCCTGGCCGGGCTGTTGTCGGTGCAGGCGTTCTTCGTGTTCCTGTTCGCCGCGATCGGCCTGGGCATCCTGCTGTCGGTCAATGCGATGGTGCTGGAAGAGATGTCCTTCCACCTGTATCCGCGCCCCAAGCAGCAGTTCAAGCTTTTCCTGGTGGCGATCCTGGAGAACCTGGGCTATCGGCAGATGGTCTCCGTGTTCCGGGTATTCGGCCTGTTCCGTTGGTTGGGTTCGTGGTGGCGCAGCCGGTCGAAGTGGGGCAGCGTCCGCCGCAATGCCAGCTGGCAGGACTCCGGTTCGTCCGCTGCCGCCGACCGTCCCGTATCCTGAGGGCATCGTCATGAGCTTGATCCTTTCAGCAATGCTCGAAGCCGCGACCGTGATCGGTGCCGGCGCCGCCGTCCCCGTTGCGGTACCGCAGGAAGCCGTGGCAGTGGAAGGCTACGAGGCGCAGCTGCAACGCGGTCGCGCGCTGGCGACTTCCGGCGATCCTGCGCAACGGGAGCAGGCATTGGCCCTGTACACCGCGATGCTGGCGCGCTCGCCCGACAACAGCGATGTCCTGCTGGCACGTGGCCGAACCTATTCCTGGATGCGTCGCTACCCCGAGGCCGAGGCCGACCTCAAGGCGGTCGTGGAGCGCAAGCCTGGCTATGCGGATGGATGGTCGGCGCTGGGCGACATGTACTTGTGGAGCGATCGTCCCGCCGATGCGGTGGCAGCCTATACGCATTGGGTCGAACTGATGCCGAATGACCCGGCCGCGACGATGGCGCGCGGTCGTGCGTACCGGGCCGCGAACGACGTGGCCGCAGCACGGGCCGATTTCGCCGCGGCCGGCGTGCGCGGCGCGGACGCGACCGAACTCGAACGCCTGCTAGCCAGCCTGTCGCCGCCGATCGCGGTGCCGGACGCGCTGGTCAGCGGGGGTTACCGCTGGAGCTTGCGCGCGGGCCTGGATCACACCGGGTTCAACGGCAGTCGCTCGAATTGGCGGGATGCGGATGTCTCGCTGCGCCGCCGCTTCGATGGCGGCTCGCTGGCGCTGGAGTGGGTGCAGGCGCATCGCTTCGATCGCACCACTTCGGGCTGGGCGTTGGACGGCTACGCCAAGCTGTGGTCGCGCGCGTACGCAAACGCGCGTTACCAGCACGGCCCGGATGGCGGGATCCTGCCGCGCGATGCGTGGCGGGTGGAGTTGTTCCAGGGCGTGGGCCACGGCTGGGAGCTGTCGGCGAGCATCGATCACCTCCGCTTCAGTTCCAATACCGAGTTCTATGGCATCGGCATTGGTCGTTACGTCGGCAATTGGTATGCGCGCTACAAGTTGCAGCACGTGCCCGGGGTTGGTTCGGGCAGCTGGAGCCATCGCGCACTGGTGCGTAACTACTATCGCGGCGACGCGGACGATTACGTGGAGTTCAGCGCCAGCACAGGGCGCAGCACGGACCTTGATCGCACTGGCGGGCTGGTGCGCAACAACAACGCCGCCTTCGGTGTGGCTTGGTCGCACTATTTCCGCCCGCAATGGGGATTCAAAATCGGTGCCGGTTATGCCGACGATGCGGACGGCATCAACGAACAGCGCCTCTGGTTCTCGCTGTACCACCGCTGGTGAAGCCGCGCGCGACTCCGTTGGTAGGGACGGACGAACAAGCGACCGCGTCGATGCGCTTCGTCAGCTGGATGCCGGCGCTCCTGCTGGCGCAACTGGCGCTGTCGGCGTGGGCCGTGGGCCGTGCGTTGCCGCCCGGCGAGGGCTCGATCCAGGTGATCGCGGCCGCGATCGGCAACCAGCTACTGTTCCTGTTGCGCGCGTTGCCGATCCTGTTCCTGCTGACCTGGCCGTTGTTGAAGTTGCGCGACAAGCGCTTGCGGCTGCTGGCGGTGGGCATGTTGTGGTCGTTGTTCCTGTTGTTCCAAGCCGGCCTGGAACAGTATTACCTGATGGCGAGAACGCCATTGGGTGCCGATCTGTTCGGCTACGGCATCGAGGAAATCCGCACCACAACAGGTGGTGCGGGCAGCGCGCTGGGGATCGTCGATTGGTTCGGCTGGTTGTTGCCGCCGGGCGTGCTGTGGACGGTGCTGGCGTTGCGCGCGCGGCGTACGCCGCGCAGCCGGCAAGTCTGGCCATGGCTGCTCGCCGGGGTCGCGTCGTGGTTCCTGCCGGTTGCGGTCGGCATCGGCGGTCTTGGTGGCGAAACCCAGCGCGATATCGCCACCAGCAAAGGCACCTACCTGGTAGCCGACAGCCTGCGCGCATGGCGCGGGTCGTCGGTACTCGCGATCGGCAGCGCCAATGCCGGAGCGCGAACCGCAGGCGCATCCGCCGCCGTGCAACCGGACTATCCGTTCCTGCATCCGGAAAGCACGCCGGACGCGCTAGGACCGTTCTTCGGGCCGACCCGCGATGGACGTCCGCCGAACATCGTGGTGATCATCGTCGAGGGGCTTGGTCGTTCCTTTTCCGGCCCGGATGCGCCGCTCGGCAGCTTCACGCCGTTCCTGGACGATCTCGCCGCGCGTGGCCTGTACTTCGACAATTTCATGGCCAACCAGGGCCGCACGTTCGGCGTGTTGCCGTCGTTGTTCGGCTCGCTGCCGATGGCCGATCAGGGGTTCGCCGCGCTGGGCCCGAAGATGCCGGCGCATGCGGGTCTGTTCAACGTCCTGCGGCGGCAGGGCTACCGCAGCGCGTTCTACAACGGCACGGACACCAGCTTCGACAACGAGCGCGGCTACCTGCAGTTGCAGGAAGTCGACGACATCGTCGACCTGCGCAACTTCGGTACCGGCTACCAGCGCAACCCGTTCAGCGACTGGGGCTATCCCGACCGGGAACTGGTCTCGCGCGTGCTGGCCGACAGTGGTCGCCTGCGGTCGCCGTTCGTACTCGGCATCCAGACCATCAGCATGCACACCAGCTATCGCTTCCCCGGGCAGGAGGCGTACACGAAGCGGTTCGAGCAGCAGTTGGACGCATTGGGCGTGCCGGCGTTGTTGCGTTCGAAGTATCGCGCCAACGCGGAGATCTACAGCACCATCCTCTATACCGACGACCAGTTGCGGCGTTACTTCGAGGCGGTGGCCAAGACCGGCTGGTATGCGAACACGATCTTCCTCGTCACCGGCGACCATCGACTGGCCGAGATCCCGCAGGACACCCATATCGAGCGCTACCACGTGCCGTTGCTGGTGTATTCGCCGTTGCTGCGCAGGCCGGCGCGGATCCGCGGCGTGTCGTCGCACCTGGACGTGGCACCCTCGCTGCTGGCGCTGTTGTCGAATACGTACGGGTTGCGGCGGCCGCAACAGGTCACCTGGCTCGGCCGTGGCCTGGACATGTCGGCGGACTTCCACAGCGGGCATGATTTCCCGCTCAAGCAAACCAAGACCAGCGTGCCGGATTTCGTGTCCGGACGCTGGTTCCTGCACGACGGAAAGCTGTACGAATTGCAGGACGGCATCCGCGCCTCGGAAGTGGGCGATGCCAACCTCACGGCACGGACGGAGCAGCGGCTGCAGCGCTACCTCGCCGCGAATGCCGCGTTCCTGCAGCGTCTGGCGCTGTCGCCGGAAGGCGGAGCGCCCAGGCTCGTGCCGTTCGCGGAGACCGCCAATCAGGTGGCGGCCCGGCCACCGCCGGAAACCGAAGCGTTGCCTGCGGGATTAGGGTTGGATGCGGTCAAGCTGGCTCGTTCGGGCAAGGGAATCGAAATCATCGCCACGTTCGCCAACGGCGATGCCGTCGATTCGTCGCGCTTCGTGCCGCTGGCCGTGCTGGCAACGGAAAACGGGCGCGAGCTGGGCGAAGCCTACGGCAGTGCGATCCAGCTGCGTGGCCACGAACGACGCGAAGTGCTGCTGACGCTGACGCTGCCGATGCCCGCGCAGCGTCGCTATTTCGTCTCGGTGCTGCCGTCCTCGCCGGATAGCGGAAAACCGCTCGGACGAGGACGCTACCGCATTCCACTCGATGCGACGGGAGAGGCGCCTTGAACCCCATGCGGCGGCTGGTGCAACTGGCGCTGTGTGCGCTGCTGATCCTCGTGCCGTGCGCCGATGGCAAGACGCCGGCACCAGTGCCGCGCGCGGTCTGGATCTGGGAACAGCCGTCCTACGCCATGCTGGAATCGCCGCAGGTGGCGGAGGAAGCGCTTGCGTTCCTGCGTCGCGAGCGGATCGGCATCCTCTACCTGTACGCGGATGGGTTCGATGGACGCAACCTGATCGCGGAGCATCCGCAGCTGTACCGCGACTTCATTCGCCGCGCGCATGCGCAGGACATGCAGGTCTATGCCTTGCTCGGTTCCTGGTACCTGCATACCGAACGCTACGTGTTGCCAAAGCACCGCGGCGACGCGGTGGCGATGCTGCAACGCGTGCTCGACTACAACGCCGGGGCACCGGCCGCGGCACGCTTCGATGGCGTCAACTACGACATCGAACCGCATTTGCTGGACGAATGGGAAGACGCCACGCGGGTGCGATTGCTCGGTGATTTCCTCGACATGAGTGCAGCGTTGATGGCGGCCAAACGCAAGTCGGGGCAACGCCTGCCCATCGGGCCTGCGATGCCGTTCTGGTGGGACGGCATCGAGCTTGACTGGAAGAGTGCGCGCAAGTCGGTTGCCGATCACGTCATCGACACCACCGACTACGTGGCGCTGATGGACTACCGCAACAAGGCCGAAGGCAGCGACAGCATCCTGTCGCACGCACGCGATGAAATGACATATGCGGACAAGGTGGGCAAGCGGGTGGCGATTGGCCTGGAGTTCAATCCAGGCGAACCGAAGAAGCTCAGTTTCCACGGCATGGATAAAGCGGCATTCGAGCGCGAGGCGGGCAAGGTCGAAGCGGCCCTGCGCGGACGGCCCGCCTTCGCGGGATTCGTGTTCCACCATTACCTGGGCTATCGACGTTTCGTCGGTGAAGCCCCATCGCAATAACCTGCCGGATGCGACGTGCGAAAACGAAAGCCCCGGAATCCAGGGGCTTTCGTTGTGGCGAGGATGGCAGCTGCTTACAGCGGCTTGCCGCCCAGCTTCCAGGTGATCTGCAGGTAGTAGCTGCGGCCCATGCTGTCGAACCAGGAGGTGTCGTAGTACGGGTAGTTCGCCCAGGTTGCGTCTTTCGGCGGCATCTTGTCGAGCAGGTTGTTGACCGCCAGCGACACGCGCAGATGGTCGTTGATGTCGTAGCGCGCGCTGCCGTTGAAGCGCCAGGTCGCCGGCGTCCAGGCATCGTTGTTGTAGTTGGCTACGCGTCCCACATAGTTGCCGAACAGGCCCGCGCCCCAGGCATTCTTGTCCCAGTTGACGCCGATGTTGCCCTTCACGCGCGGCAGGGTGGTGTCGGCGAAGCCAACGTCCAGCATGTCTTCTTCCGGATCGCCAGGAAACTGCCGGCGCGTGTGCTTGTCCGCCCAGGTGTAGTTGCCGGTGAAGCGGAAATCGCCGGCACGGGCGGTCTGCAGCCGGTAGTTGGCGGTGACGTCGATGCCGGAAGTCTCTTCGCTCGCGATGTTGATCGGGGCGAAATGCACGCTGGTGATCACGCCGTCCTCGTCGCGGATGACGCGTGCCAGGGCGTCGACGCAAGTTGGTGAATTGATGTCCACGGCCACGCCGTCGTCGGTGATGCCTAGCCGGCAATCGGCCTCGGTGCTGCGCAGGCGTTCGCGATCCTGCGCCTGCACTTGGTTCTTCACCTGGATCTTGTAGAAATCGACCGCCAGATCGAAGTTGGCGCTCGGCGACCACACGAAGCCGGCGGTAAACGACTTGCTGGTTTCCACGTCCAGCTGCATGTTGCCGGTATAAACGTCGAACGTGCTGACGTCCCAGCTGCCGTCGTCGTAGCAGTCGCCATCGCTCATGCCCGGTTCGTCGGTGCGGCACTGGAAATAGTCGGTCGCGAAGCGGGTGCGGTAGTAGTCGCTGCCGGCGAACAGGTAGTGCATGTCGGGCGCGCGGAAGCCGGTGCCGTAGGAACCGCGCACCAGCAGGGTGTCGATCGGGCGCCATTCAAGGCCCATGCTGTAGGTGAACTTGCCCGGGTTCTTGTCGCCGTAGCTGTAGCGGTCGTAGCGGCCGGCCAGGCTGGCTTGCAGCGAGGACAGCAGCGGCATGCGCAATTCGCCTGCCGCGCTCCAGCGATTGCGGCTGCCATCGCCGTCGCCGTAGCGCGGGCCGTAATAGGCATCTTCGGTCAGCGCCAGCGGGTCGGGGTTGATGCGGTAGGACTGGCGGCCGAATTCGAGTGCGCCGGCGAAGCCGACATCGCCGGCCGGCAGCGAGAACAGGGTCGGGGTGTCGGCGGTGAAGCTGACGTTGTCGTTCTTCGCCACCGGGTGCCAGGAAGACATCACCCCGAACGTGGCGAATTGCGCTGGCGTCAGCGGGGTGAACAGACGCGCCGGATCCGCGTTGTAGATCGCATAGCCGTCGTCGTCGTAGCCCAGCCGCGGCCCCAGGAAGAACGTGTTGGCCGCTGCCGCGCTGATGCGTGGCATGTCCACGTCGGCCTTGTACTCGGAATGGTTGTAGGCCGCTTCCCAGTTCCAGTCTTCGCCGAACGCGCCACTGAAGCCGGTGGTCAGGGCCATGGTCTTCTGGGTGGTGGTGTTCATGCGGTTTTCCAGGCCGCCGATTTCCTCGGGTGTGAACTGACGCGACCAGATCTCGTAATGCCCGGTAGCGGCGTTGAAGAACATCTTGCGCCGGTAGTTGCTGGTCGAGGCTGGGTCATGGAACTCCCAGCCCATGTGGTCGCTGGCGACGTCGTTGCCGTTGGTGCCGGTCAGCAGCTTGACGGTCTGCCGGCCGAGCTGGAAATCCGCGAACCAGAACAGGTCGCTGGAAAAACGATACTCGAGCGAGCCGTAGACATTCGCGCCCTTGCGTTCGTTCTGGATCGTGCGATACGCGATGGCGCGGTCGCTGCCGCAATAGGGTTCGCCGAAGCGGTCGTCGGCCAGCACCGTGGTGCCTTCGTTCAAACCGGCCATCGCCGCGCAGCCATCGGCTGGCGCGATGTTGACGTCGTCATCCCAGTCGTAGAGCTGGGCGGTGAGCCGGGGCAGCCGGCGCCTCGAGGTCGGTGCGTCGAGGGTGGAATCCTGCACGCTGCGGTCGAAGCCCCATAGCGGGCGCTTGTCCTGCAGTTCCACGCCGACGATGCCGCTGAAGTCGCCGCGCTCGAACCCGGTGGTCAGGGTGAGCCGATGCGATTCGCCGCCGCCGCGCTCGGTATCGCCGTAACGGTAATCGATGATGGTGCCGTCGATGGACTTCTTGAGGATGAAGTTGATCACGCCGGCCATCGCATCCGAGCCGTACACGGCCGAGGCGCTACCCGTCAGGATTTCCACGCGATCGACCATGCCGAGCGGGATGTTGCCGACGTCGGTGAAATTGCTGCGGCTGTTGAGTGGCAGCGGGAAGTCGGCGATGCGGCGGCCGTTGATTAGCACCAGCGTGTGGTTGGGCCCCAGGCCACGCAGGTCGACCGCCTGCGCGCCTGGCGTGGACTGCGCATTGGTGGTGTTTTGCTGGCCGTAGACGCTGCCGCTGTTCTGGCTCAGCGAACGCAGCAGGTCCGGGACGGTGGTGAGGCCGGCGGCCTGGATTTGCTCGGCCGTCACGATGGTGATCGGCGCTGGGCCTTCCACCTGCGCGCGCGGGATGCGTGAGCCGGTGACCTGCACGGTTTGCAGATCGGTGACAGGCGTATCGGTGGCGGCTTGCGGCGACGGTGTCGCCGCGCGTGGCCGCGTCGGCGCCTGGGCGGGTGCGGCTTGCGAAGCGGCCGCCTGCGGCACGACCAGCACCGCGCCGGAATCATCGCGTTGGGCGTGGAAGCCACTGCCCTTGAGCAGCGCGTCCAGCGTTTTCGGCGAGGCCGGCTGTCCCTTCAGTCCCGAGCTGCGCGCACCCTTGAGCTGGTCGGCGCGATAGACGAGCTGGGTGCCAGACTGGCGGGCGTAGGAATCCAGCGCGGAGGCGAGATCTCCTGCGGGAACGTCGATGCGGCCGGATGCCGCCTGCGCCTGCGCGGCGAGCGCGGCGGAGCAGGCCAGGGACAGCAGCAGGACGCGCAACGGTCGGGACGACTTCATTCAAACTCCCCCATGGCGCTCGATATGGCGCCGTTAAAGTTTCATGACGAACGAGTCCGGGAAATCCCCCCTGCCGGTCAGGGCGAGGCCAGCACGATGCGATCCACCGCGTACTCGGCGCGCACCGGGAAGCCGCGTTCAAGCAGGCGGGCGAAACCCTCGGTGTTCTCCCAGCGGAAACTGCCGCCGACCCGCAATGCACCCGCTTCGGCATCGGCCACCACGATCTTGCGCGCGTTGTAGCGGTTGAACTCCGCCGCAGCGTCGGCCAGCGTGGCATTGCGGAACACCAGCAGACCCTCGCGCCAGTCCAGCAGTTGCTCCGCATCGGCGATGGGGATGCTGCGCACCAGCACGCCATCCTCGCGCACCAGCGCCACGCTGCCGGCCGGCAATAGTGTGGTGGGCTGCGGATGGGTGCCGCCTGCGGGCGATTGCAGGCGCACCGTACCCTCGGTCACCACCACGCGCAGTTCGTGCGCGTCGCGGCGCACCGAGAAATGCGTCCCGACTGCCACCACCTGGCGACTGCCGGCATCGACCACGAACGGGCGCTGCGGATCCTTGGCGACATCGAAGATCGCCTCGCCGCGTTCCAGGTCGATGTGCCGTTCGCGTCGCGACAGGTGCACGTCGAGCTGGCTGTTGCTGGCCAGCGTGGTCTTCGAGCCATCGGCCAACGAAATGGTCTGCAGGCCGCCCAGCGCGGTGTGGTAGCTGGTCGATTCCACTCGGTGGTAGGACTGCCAGCCCCAGCTTGCGAACACGGCGCAGGCCGCGATCGACAGTGCAGCGAACGCGCGTGCCGCATGCGAACCGTTAGCGCGTGCGTACCGGCGCGGTGCAAATTCGAGATCGCGCAAATCCGGCGGCGCATACGGCGGATCGGCATCCAGCACCGCGACATCGGGTGCCTGCGCCGGCAGCGTCCAGTGCGCGCGTGGTGGCGGCCCCGGCTGCTTCCAGCCTGCGCCCAAGGCTTGCAGCCGTCCGCTTTCGTCCCAGGCCGCTTGCAGGCGCAGCAAGGCGACGCGGTGCATGGTGTCCGCCTCCAGCCATGCGTCCAGCGCGGCCGCGTCGGCTGGCGTCCACGCGCCGCTGTCGCGCAGCGCCAGCCAGTCGGCGGCGATGCCTTCGATGTCAGTCCGCATGTTGCTGCTCATCGCCCTCTTCCAGCGCCGTCGACGCCGCATGGCGCGACATGCCCTCGCCGCCAAACAGGTGTCCGGCCAGCAGGCGCATGCCCTTGGCGATGTGTTTCTCCACGGTCTTCTCGCTGATCCCTAAGCGCAATGCCACGTCCTTTTGCGACAGTTCCTCGACGCGTCGCAGCCACACCACGTCGCGGCAGCGATCCGGCAAGCGGTCGAAGGCATCGGCCAACCGCTTCAGGGCTTGCCGTCCACCGCACCAGCGTTCCGGCGACACGTCATCCACCAAGACGTGCGAAGGCTCGAAATCACCCATCGGCTCGATCGACACCACCCGTGCGCGGCGCGCGCGATCCGCCATCAGGTGGCGCGCGCTGGCGAACAGGAAGGCCTTTGGCTGCTGCGGCAACGCCTTGCCGGCGGCTTCATAGACGCGTGCGTAGACTTCCTGGCGCAGGTCATGCACTTCGTCGCGGTGCGGCCAACTGCGCTGCAGATAGCGCAGCAACGCTTCCTCGTGGACGAGGATCGCCTCGATGAACCATCTGTCGAGCACGGTCGGCATCGAGCGAAGATAGCGGAAGCGGCGATGTAGTGCAGCGAGGGGGAAATCGCGCCGCCGCTCGTCTAGGACTAACACTGCAGCGAAGGAAGCGGATCACGATGAAGCGACGCAACGGTTTGGCGATGATGCTTGTGGCATTGATGGCGGCGTTGCCCGCGATGCCGACAATGGCCGCGGACTTGGGTCACTACGTCTTGGGCGACACTGCAGCGAAGACCCCGGGCAAGCCCGCGCCTGGCCTGTTGCTGATGGGCGGCGGCGACCGCAACTTCGATGCCATGCGCTGGTTCATGAAGAAAGCCGGCAACGGCCACATCGTGGTGCTGCGCGCCTCGCAGGCGGGCGAGATCGGCGAGGAATTCTTCAACGAAGTCGGCGGCATCAAGTCCGTCGAGACCTTCGTGTTCAATGATCGCGAAGCCGCCACCGATCCGAAAATGCTGGCCGCGATCAAGCGCGCCGATGGCATCTTCCTGGCCGGCGGCGACCAGTCGCGCTATGTGCGATTCTGGCGCGGCACGCCGGTCGCCGACGCATTGGACGCTCATGTGCGCGCCGGCAAGCCGCTGGGTGGTACCAGCGCCGGCTTGGCGATGCAGGGCGAATATTTGTACGGCGCGATGGATGGCGGCAGCCAGATCAGCCCGCGCGCATTGGCCGATCCGCTTGGCGCGGAAAACACCATAGAGACCGGTTTCCTCAACATCGCGCTGCTGAAAGGCATCATCACCGACACCCATTTCAGCGAACGCAACCGGCTGGGCCGGCTGATCGCCTTCGTCGCCAAGGGCGAGTCGATGGCGGGCAAGCCGCTGATCGGTTTGGGCGTCGATGAAGACGCCGCGGTCGCGGTGGAAGGCGACGGTACGGCACGCGTATACGCCACCTCGCCGATGGCCGGCGCGACGGTGGTGAAGGGCGGCTTCGCCAAGCAGGTCGAAGACGAAGCGATGCAGCTGGAACGCGTGGACACCGTCGGTGCCGGCCCGAACTCGGTACTGCACTTGCCCGATGCCCGGGTCGAACGGCCGGTGTTCCAGCGCCACTACGCGGTGCGCGATGGTGTGCTGACTGCGCTGGATGCGCCCTTGCTGGTGATCCATGGCGGTGCCGGCGTGGAGCCGGGCGACTTGACCAAGGAAGAAGAGCAGGCCGCGCGTGCGGCGCTGGAAGCCGCATTGCGCGCAGGCCACGCCAAGCTCACGGCCGGCGGCTCATCGGTCGATGCGGTCGCCGCCACCATCACCGTGCTCGAGGACGCACCACAGTTCAACGCCGGGCGCGGCGCGGTGTTCACTCACGACGGCGTCAACGAGCTGGACACCTCGATCATGGATGGTGCCAACGGCAAGGCCGGCGCTGCGGCGGGCCTGCATCGGGTGAAGAATCCGATCCTGCTGGCGCGCGCTATCATGGACAAGTCCAAGCACGTGATGATGGTCGGCGATGGCGCGGAACGCTTCGCCACCGAACAGGGCATCACGTTGGTCGACCCGGTGTATTTCCGCACCGAGAAGCGTTGGCAGCAGCTGCAGAAGGCCTTGGCGGAAGAAGCCAAGGCACAGGCGTCCAATACGCCGCTGGTGCTGCCGGGCAAGGCCTATTTCGGCACAGTCGGTGCGCTGGCGCTGGATGCGCAGGGCCGGCTGGCGGCGGGCACCTCCACCGGTGGCATGACCAACAAGCGCTACGGCCGCGTCGGCGATTCGCCGATCATCGGCGCCGGTACCTGGGCCGATGCGCGTTGCGCGGTGTCCGGCACCGGCTGGGGCGAGTACTACATCCGCGCCGCTGCCGCGCACGAAATCTGTGCGCGCGTGCGCCTGTCCGGGTACAGCATTTCCCGAGCGGGCGAGGGTGTGATCAACAAGGACATCCCCAAGGCCGGTGGCGATGGCGGTGCGATCGCGCTGGACGCGCAGGGCGTGGCCGCGTTCCCGTTCAATACCGGCGGCATGTACCGTGGCTGGATCGGCGCGGATGGCGTGCCGCACGTGGCGATCTACAAGGGCGATGCGTTGCCGATGCCGGCGTATTGAGCGACGCCAAGTCCTGAACCGTCATCCCGGCTTTCGCCGGGATGACGGCAAGCGAAGCGCGCTATCGCTCCGAATGCCCGCTCTGGTCGTACTCGCGTGAGGCCAGCACTTCCGGCTTGATCAGTTCCACGAACGCACGCGCCTGCGATGACAGGAACTTGCCCTTGCGCATGACGATGCCGTAGCTGCGCGAGGGGAACCAGCGCGCCAGCGAGCGCGCGGCCAGCCGCTGGCGGTCGGCCTCGGTCAGGCAGATCGCGGTGACGATGCTGATGCCGAGACCCATCGCCACGTACTGCTTGATCACCTCCCAGCCGCCCACTTCCAGCGCCACCGTGTACGGAACGCGGTTCTGCTGGAACACGAGGTCCACCAGTCGATAGGTGGTCAAACGCTTGGGCGGCAGGATCAGGCCGTAGGGCGAAAGGTCTTCCAGCGACAGGTCGCGTTTATCGGCCAGCGGATGGTCGAGCGGCATGATCAGCATCGGTTCGAAGCTGTAGACCGGCGCATAGCTGAGGTCGGCGGGGACATCCAGCATCGAGCCGACGGCGAGGTCGACCGCATCGTTGCGCAGCAGGTCCAGGCCACCGGCGCCGGTCACGTTGTGCAGGCTCAGGCGCACGTCGGCATGGCGCTGGCGGAACGCATCCACGATGCCGGGCAGCAGGTACAGGATGGTCGAACTGCCGGCGGCCACGTTGAGCTCGCCCGCGTCCAGCCCGCGCACCTGTTCGCGGAAGCTGGCGGCCAGTCCGTCCAGCCCTTCCACCAGCGGGCGGGCCATCTCGTACAGCAGTTCGCCCTCGCGGGTGGGGGTCAGGCGGCGACCACTGCGCTCCAGCAGGCGCACCCCCAATTCGCGCTCCAGCGCCTGCAATTGCAGGGTCACCGCCGGCTGGCTGAGGTACAGCGCTTCCGCCGCACGGCTGACCGAACCCAGCCGCGCCACCTGGCAAAACGCCCGCAAAGGCTTCAGTCGCGAGCCTTTGTAGGCGAATCGCAGGGCGCTGGAACCCGGTTCGGCCATTGATCTGATTACTGTATTTGGAAATTAAATAGTACGCATTGATAAAACTGCTTTGTCAAATACCAGACGCTGGCGGATGGTTCGATTCCCCACGGTGTTGTTCTGGAGTTGGCGATGTCGGCAGTGCTGCAGCAAGCCTCGCAAGAGTTGGGCCCGAACGAGGGCGGAATCGAGGTCACCCGCACCCTGCCGGGTCAGGAGCAGCTGCTGACCCCGGCCGCGCTGGCCTTCCTGGCCGGCCTGCAGCGCCGCTTCGAGGCCGAGCGCCAGGCCCGCCTGACCGCACGTGCCGCCCGCCAGGCCCAGTTCGACGCCGGTGCGTTGCCGGATTTCCGCGCGGACACCGCCCACATCCGCGATGGCGAATGGAGCGTCGCGCCGATCCCGGCCGCCCTGCAGGACCGCCGCGTCGAAATCACCGGCCCGGTCGACCCGAAGATGGTGATCAACGCGCTGAACTCCGGCGCGAACTGCTACATGGCCGATTTCGAGGACAGCACCAGCCCGACCTGGGCCAACCTGATCGAAGGCCAGCAGGCGCTGCGCCAGGCGGTGGCCGGGACGCTCGAGTTCACCGCAGACAACGGCAAGCACTACGCGCTGAAGCCGGAAGCCGAGCGTGCGGTGCTGCTGGTGCGTCCGCGTGGCTGGCACCTGGACGAAAAACACGTGCTGGTCGATGGCCAGCGCATGTCGGCCAGCCTGTTCGACCTGGGCCTGTTCTGCTTCCACAACGCCAAGGCGCTGGCGGCCAAGGATCGCGGCCCGTACTTCTACCTGCCCAAGCTGCAATCGATGGAAGAGGCGGCGCTGTGGGATACGGTGCTGTCGCAGATCGAGCGCGAGCTGGGCTTGGCACAGGGCCAGCTGAAGGCCACCGTGTTGATCGAGACCCTGCCGGCCGCGTTCGAGATGGACGAGATCCTGCACGCGCTGAAGGACCGCATCGTCGGCCTCAACTGCGGGCGCTGGGACTACATCTTTTCCTACATCAAGACCTTCCGCCGCCACCGTGACCGCGTGTTGCCGGAGCGCGCGCAGGTCGGCATGACCCAGCCGTTCCTGAAGGCCTACTCGGAACTGCTGATCAAGACCTGCCACCGCCGCGGCGCGCATGCGATGGGCGGCATGGCCGCGCAGATCCCGATTTCGGGCGATGCCGACGCCAACGAAGCCGCATTGGCCCGCGTGCGCGCCGACAAGCTGCGCGAAGTCACCGCCGGCCACGACGGCACTTGGGTCGCGCATCCGGCATTGATTCCGCTGGCCCGCGAGATCTTCGATGCGCACATGCCGGAGGCCAACCAGCGCCATGTGTTGCGCGACGACGTGAACGTGGCGCGCGACACGCTGATCAAGCCATCGCTTGGCACCATCACCCGCGCCGGTTTCGAGAACAACGTCGAAGTCTGCGTGCGCTATCTCGCCGCATGGCTGGATGGCAACGGCTGCGTGCCGATCCACTGGCTGATGGAAGATGCCGCCACCGCGGAAATCGCCCGCACCCAGTTGTGGCAGTGGCTGCACTTCGCCGACGACGGCCGCGAGCCGCTGCACCTGGCCGATGGCACTCCGGTCGATTTCGCCCTGCTCGAGCGCGCGCTGATCTCGCTGCCCAGCAAGTTGACTGATCGCCTGCGCATGCCCGGTGCCAGCCGCGTCAACGAGGCGATCGGGATGCTCGACCGGCTCACCCATGCCGACGTGCTGGTCGATTTTCTGACGCTTCCGGCCTACGAACGCATCGATTAGCGCTGCATCGATTGACCTGCATCGACTGAATTCCTTCCCGTTTCCACCGCCCCGCCAACCCCACGAGAGAGCCCCATGAAGAACCACATGCCGAGCGCCGAACAACTGAAGCTGGACTGGGCTAACAATCCGCGATGGGCCGGGATCACCCGCCCCTATTCCGCGGAAGACGTGGTGCGCCTGCGCGGCACCGTGCACATCGAACATTCCATCGCCCGCCTCGGTGCGGAGAAATTGTGGAAGTCGCTGCACAGCGAACCCTTCGTCAACGCGCTGGGCGCGATGACCGGCAACCAGGCCATGCAGCAGGTCAAGGCCGGCCTCAAGGCCATCTACCTGTCCGGCTGGCAGGTCGCCGCCGATGCCAACCTGGCCGGCGAGATGTATCCGGATCAGTCGCTGTATCCGGCCAATTCGGTGCCGCAGGTGGTCAAGCGCATCAACAACACCCTGCTGCGCGCCGACCAGCTGCATCATGCCGAAGGCGACGACACCATCGACTTCATGCAGCCGATCGTGGCCGATGCCGAAGCCGGTTTCGGCGGCGTGCTCAACGCCTATGAACTGATGAAGGCGATGATCGAGGCCGGCGCCGCCGGCGTGCATTTCGAAGACCAGCTAGCCAGCGTGAAGAAGTGCGGCCACATGGGCGGCAAGGTGCTGGTGCCGACGCGCGAGGCCATCGAGAAGCTGACCGCCGCGCGCCTGGCCGCCGACGTGATGGGCGTGCCAACGATCATCGTCGCCCGCACCGATGCCGAAGCCGCAGACCTGCTGACCGCGGACGTCGATGCCAACGACCAGCCGTTCACCACCGGCGAGCGCACCATCGAAGGCTTCTACAAGACCAACAACGGCCTGAACCAGGCGATCAGCCGCGGCCTGGCCTACGCGCCGTACGCCGACCTGGTATGGTGCGAGACCGGCAAGCCGGACCTGGAATTCGCGCGCAAATTCGCCGAGGCGATCCACGCCAAGTTCCCGGGCAAGCTGCTGGCCTACAACTGCTCGCCCAGCTTCAACTGGAAGAAGAACCTGGACGACGCGACGATTGCCAAGTTCCAGAAGGAAATCGCCAGCTACGGCTACAAGTTCCAGTTCATCACCCTGGCCGGCTTCCACGCGCTGAACTACGGCATGTTCGACCTGGCCCACGGTTACGCCCGCCGCCAGATGAGCGCCTTCGTCGAATTGCAGGAGAAGGAGTTCGCCGCTGCCGAACGCGGGTTCACCGCCGTGAAGCACCAGCGCGAGGTCGGCACCGGTTACTTCGATGCCATCACCCAGACCATCCAGGGTGGGCAGAGCTCGACCGTGGCCTTGAAGGGTTCCACCGAGGAAGAGCAGTTCCACGGCGAACGCGCCGCGGCCTAAGGCTTTCCCTACCCACGCAGGCCGGTTTTCCGGCCGGCCTGCGTCACTCTTTCCATGGGACTCCCGGTGGTATCCTGCGGTCAGATCGTCTCGGGGGACGTGGAGAGTGGGAGAGGGCGTGGCCGCAATCGCACAGGACGTAGCGGGCGCCTTTGTCCAGGGCGACCCGCATTCACCCGTGCTGACCGCTGCGGAATATGCGCTGTTCGCGCAGGTGGCACGCACGCGTCGGGCGGATACCGGGCATCCCCTGTTCCGTCGTGGCGACCTCGGCACCTCCATGTTCGTGATCGCCAGTGGTGCGGTCGACCTCGATTTCGGCGACGACCTGGTCGGCAAACGCCTTGGCGCACGCGAATTCTTTGGCGAACTCGGCTTGCTGATCGGTGACCACGCGCGCAGCGCGGAAGCCACCATGGTCGAATCCGGCGTGCTGCTGGAACTGGGGCGTGACGAATTCGACGCGCTCGCTGCGCGCGATCCGCAACTGCTCGCACAATTCCTGCGCCGCGCGATCATGCGCGTGGTGTCCAACGAACAGGCCCTGATCGGCCGCTTGCGCCGGCGCAACCAGGAGTTGCAGACCGCGCTGGACACCTTGCGTGCCACTGCGCACCGGTTGAACCAGACCGAAGTGCTGACCCGCACCGACGAGTTGACCGGCCTGTCCAACCGTCGCGGCTTCGGCACGCACGTCCAGCAGCGTCGACGCAACGGCGCGTTGAGCGGCCTCAGCCTGATCCTGATCGATTGCGACCGTTTCAAGCACGTGAACGACGCCCATGGTCACTTGGCCGGCGACCGTGTGCTGCAGAGCGTGGCCAACCTGTTGCGCGCGGTGGCCGGCCCCGATGATGTCGCCTGCCGGCTGGGCGGCGACGAGTTCTGCCTGCTGGTGCAAGGACACCAACACCAGGAGCTTGAGCGCACGGCCGATTACATCCTCGGCAGCGCGCGCGCGCTGACCCGCATGCACCACAACCCCCCGCAGATGACCACGCTCAGCCTGGGCATCTGCACGGTCGGTGAGTCTCCGCAGGATTGGGAGCATTGGTACACCCAGGCCGATACCGCCCTGTATCGCGCCAAGCGGCTGGGCGGTGATCGCGTTGAGTGGCAGGACTGACGTCATGATGGGCGCGATCACCCACACGCCACAGGTTCGTACGCTACTGCTGACCGACCTTGCGGATTCGACCCAGCTGGTCGAGAGGCTGGGCGACAGTGCGGCGGCGGAACTGTTCCGTGCCCATGACCGCATGGTGCTGGAACTGCAGCAACGTTGGCGCGGCCGCCTGATCGACCGCAGCGACGGTCTGCTGTTGCTGTTCGAGCGCCCGATTGACGGACTTGGCTTCGCCCTGGATTACGTGCGCGGATTGCGCGACCTGGGGCGCGAGCAGAACTTGAAGCAACCGCTGCAGGCACGCGCCGGCCTGCATGTGGGCGAAGTGCTGGTTTGGGAAAACAGCGTCGATGCGGTGCGCCTGGGCGCCAAGTCGCTGGAGGTAGAGGGCCTGGCCAAGCCGTTGGCCGGCCGGTTGATGGCGTTGGCACGGCCCGGGCAGATCCTGCTGTCGGCCACCGCGGAACCACTGGCGCACCGCGCGGCGCGCGAACTCGGCGAACGCGGCGAGCTGCTGGTGTGGAAGTCCTATGGGCGCTGGCGTTTCAAGGGCGTGCCGGAGCCACAAGAAGTCTTCGAGGTCGGGGAGCCGGGGCTGGCACCGTTGCGAATGCCGGCGCACACCCCGAAGGCGTGGCGCGATTTGCCGCTGTGGCGGCGGCCGGTGGCGCTGGCCGCGGAAACCCTGCTGTTGGCGGGACTTGCGCTCAGCGGCTGGTTCCTGACCCGGCCGCAGCCGGCCATTGCCTTTTCCGAGCGCGACTGGGTGGTGGTGGGTGATCTGCGCAACCTCACCGGCGACCCGCGCCTGGACGATTCGCTGGAACAGGCGTTCCGCATCAGCCTGGAGCAGTCGCAGTACGTCAAAGTGCTCAGCGACCTCAAGATGCGCGAAACGCTGCAACGCATGCAGAAGAAGCCGGGTGCGCAGGTCGACCGCGCCGTCGGCTCGGAGATCGCGCAGCGCGACGGCGCCCGTGCCGTGCTGCTGCCCACTGTGGCCGAAGTTGGTGGTCGTCTGCGGGTGAGTGCGGAAGTCATCGATCCACGTACCCAGACGACGGTGTACGCAGTATCTGCGGACGGCAAAGGCATTGATTCCGCGCTGGCCTCGATCGACGACGTCACCGACCAGCTGCGCGAGAAGCTGGGCGAGGCGATGCAGAACGTACAGAAGACCTCGGTGCCGCTGCCGAACGTGGCCACGCCGAGCTTGGATGCGTTGAAGGTCTTTGCTGTAGCGCGCAACGTGGTCAATACCACGAGGGATCGGAACCAGGCACTGGGTTTGTATCGACGGGCGTTGCAGTTGGATCCGCAATTCGCATTGGCCCATGCGGATATGGGGCGCATGCTGGCCGCCTCGGGCGAAGTCGAGATGGCGCAGAAGGAGTGGCGTGCCGCGCTAGCGCTTTCGCAACGGCTATCGCCCCAGGAAAGACAATGGGTTGAACTGATGCTGATGGAGCATGTTGCGCCGGAGCAGTTCTTCCGCAAAGCCGGGGAATACCTGGCCCTGTATCCCGATGATTACAAGACGATCGGCAGGCTAGGCACGCACCAATGGCATGACTTGAATGATTTCAAGCTTGCGGAAACCACGTTCCGTCGCGCCATGAAACCGCAGTTTGAAGGAGTTGAAAGTACTCGATACAGCCTTGGTATCGCCTTGCTGGGACAGGAGCGCATCGATGAAGCCTTGACCGAATTCAAACGTGCCCGTGCGGCAGGGTTCACTGGTGCCGGTGAACTGTACGCGCGCGCGTATGACGCGCGTGATCAGCACGTGGATGCGGACAAGGTCTATTTGGCCAGCACGGGTGGGCGCGACGGTTGGAAGGATGAGGCAGCGGTTGTCACCGGTATTGATCGTGGGCAATGGCAGCAGGCGGCGACGGCGGCCCAGTCTTGGGCAGCTGCTGCGGATGGTGCGCACAATACACATGAATCGGTGCTCGCGCGCACCGCGATTGCCGGTGTTGCCGTCCTGTCCGGTCAATCCGACGCCATGCGTGAACTGCAGGAACTGAACTTGGTCTTGGGCACCCGCGAGCGCGAAGTCGACGCGATTTATTCACCCACCTCGATTGAACTGCGGTTGTATGCCGGATTGTTGGCTGCGTACATGGGCGACGCGGCAGGAGTTGCTGAAGCCCTGCACCAGACAGAGGGGGCACAGGTAGTCCGCGATTACCCAGCTGTTGCCCAATTGCGGCAGACGGTGCTCGCGGAGCAAGAACGCATGGCGGGCAAACCGCAGGCAGCAGTGGCCAGGCTCATGTCGTTTGCGAAGCAAGACACCGCGCTGGTAGTCGTGCACTGGGCGTTGATGCGGGCTTTGCAGAAAGCAGGGGATGATGCCGGTGCCCAGGCGCAGGCCGATTGGCTCGCGACTCACCGTGGTCGCATATTCGCGGAAAGCACGACAACGGGTGCGCTGCGGTTCTTCAATGCAGCGGTATCGCGAGAGGCGATTCGTGATCGGAAAACGATCAATCGATGAATCGAGAACACAAAGGCCAAGGCGCTGCTTGCGCTGAGCGCCTTGGCCCAGGCGATATCGTTGGCTTCAGTTGCCGCGGAAGTCTTTTGCGCACAGGAAGGTCAGCGGAACCTTCAGTGCCGCTTCGAGTTTTGCGCGATCCCGGATGATATTCGCCTTGGGCGCGATCCGGTCCGTTACCTGGAGTTGCATGCAATCGCCGGCAGAGGTGGCATTCGCCTCCGCCTTATAGCCCACGGAGGCCAATGCAGCATCCGCATCTTTTTTGAACAGCCGGCGGAATTCGTTGTCGGTGGAAAGCTTGTCCAAGAGTTTTTTCGCCACTTTCGGATCCAGTGGTGCCGGTGCCGAACCTTTGTTTTTCTTTGTCGCCATGTGCGCTCCCCTTTGGTTGGTGAAAATCCCCGGACGCGACGCTACGCTGCCGCGACCTTAACGGCAAGCGGCTGGGAGAATCGAGCGTGCGGATCAGACGGTGTACGACCCTTTGGCTGGAGGCGGCCGAACTTGCCAATTTCGATTTGGGGGCGATGTTGGCGGGCGGTACAGGTGTCGTAACCCATATGGAGTGGCTTGCACATTCACCCCATCTCCACTCGCCGGTGCAGGTGGATGTCGCTGAGATTCCTTTGCTCGGCAGCCTCAGCCCATTGGACTGGGTTGCGGCTGCGCCGCTGCGCGAACGGTATGGCGCCACGCGGGTACGCCGTTTGCTGCAGGCTGGCTTGCTCATAGGCAGCACAAAACCATGGGTAATGGCCCGCGAGGCGGATGAGCGCTTCCGCGGACAGTTTTGGAATGGGTTGGCTGCGGTTAGCCACATGAATTCCAGGTGGGAAGGTGTCGATGCCGCGCGAGAGGTGGAAGAAGCGGGCCTGCAGACGGCGGAAGATTTGCGTCAATCCTATGGCATCCCGCCGCCGGCGCACTGCGAAAGGGCCGCTCATAGTGCGGTGGTCAAGCTGGAGGCAACCCGGCGGGGCTCGCTCGACGACTTGCTTGATGCCCGCGCGACTTGCCGTAATTTCGATACGACCCGATCGATGCCGCTGGCGCAACTGTCGAGCGTTCTCGAGCGTACGTTCGGCATGAGGGGTGAGGTACAAGGCGCCGAGGATTTCGATGTCATGAAAAGGACAAGCCCGTCGGGCGGTGCTCTTCATCCGACCGAGTGCTACCTGATCATCAGGCGGGTGGAAGGACTGCCGGACGGCATTTATCACTATCAGCCGAAAAGTCATACGCTCTTGCCGCTACCGTACGACCAGCAACAGGTCGTTGTGGTCGATAGCGAAAGCCATGGTGCCGCGCCGAAGGAAGCCTTGGATCGTTTGGCGTGGATTGCAGTCGGTGGGCAATCATGGTTCGCGGAGGCACCCGTCCTGTGCGTGCTTGCGCCGAGGTACGTCAGGAGCTTCTGGAAGTACCGCAACCATGCAAAGGCATATCGGGTCTGTATTTTGGATGTGGGCCATCTGTCGCAGACTCTGCAGCTTTGCGCTACCCACGAAGGGCTTGGAAGTTTCGTTACCGCAGCAATCAACGAGGTAGACATCGAGCGAGCGTTTGGTTTGCTGGGGTATGTCGACGGGCCTTTAGCAGTATGCGGCTTCGGTCCGCGCGCGAACGAGATGCAGACCTACGAGCTTGATCCCAACCGCAAGATATGGCCGCGAACATGACAGAAGCACGGCCGCCCACATTCAAGCTACCTTGCGCTCATACCCGCGCTCCAGCTTCCGGTAACCGATCGCTTCGCTGAGGTGCGGTGTCTGGATCTCCGCCGATCCCGCCAGGTCGGCGATGGTGCGCGCCACCCGCAGGATACGGTGCAGCGAACGCGCCGACAGCTGCAGGCTTTCCACCGCACGCTCCAGCAGGGCGCTGTCGTGCGCTGCGAGTCGGCAGTGGGCATCGGTTTGCGCCTGGCCCAGGCGCGCGTTCGTCCTGCCGCAGCGCGCCAGCTGCACATCGCGCGCATTGGCGACACGTTCGCGCACTCGCGCACTCGCTTCGCCGGCCGCGGCATCGTGCCGCAACGCTACTGCAGGCAGTCGCGGTACTTCGACATGCAGATCGATGCGTTCCATCAGCGGCCCGGAGATGCGTGCGCGATAGCGACGGATCTGCTCGTTGTTGCACAGGCAGCGGCCGGAAGGATCACCCGCCCACCCGCAGGGGCAGGGGTTCATCGCCGCGACCAACTGGAAACGCGCCGGGAATTCGCATTGCCGTGCCGCACGCGAGATAGTGACGTGGCCGGATTCCAGCGGCTCGCGTAGCACTTCCAGCGCGTGCCGGCCCCATTCGGGTAGTTCATCGAGAAACAGCACCCCGTGGTGGGCTAGGGAAATTTCGCCGGGTCGCGGGTCTGCACCGCCGCCGACGAGCGCAACCGCACTGGCCGTATGGTGTGGTGCACGGAATGGCCGTTGCCGCCAGCGTGCGGGATCCAGGCCGCGGCCACTGGCGGAGGCGATCATCGCCGCTTCCAGCGCTTCGGCTTCCGAAGGCGCGGGCAGGATGCCGCACAGCCGCGAGGCGAGCAGGGTCTTGCCACTACCCGGCGGCCCGACGAACAACAGGTGGTGCGCGCCAGCGGCGGCGATCTCCAGCGCGCGGCGCGCCTGTGCTTGTCCGCGCACATCGCCGAGATCCGGCTGGCGCGCTTCTTCGCAAGGCAGCGGTTGTGCGTGCGGCAGCGCCTTGCGTGCATCCAGCGCTGCGCAAACTTCGAGCAGGGTGCGCGCGGTGCGGACTTCGACATTCGATGCCAATGCCGCTTCGTGTCCGTTGCCCGGCGGTACCAACAGTTTGCGGTTCGCTTGCCCGGTGGCGATCGCCGCCGCCAGCACGCCATCGACCGGGCGCAATTCACCGGTCAGGGCCAGTTCGCCGAGGAATTCCCAGCCATCCAGCGCGTCGGTCGAGAGTTGCCCGCTGGCGGCAAGGATGCCCAGGGCGATGGCCAGGTCGTAGCGGCCGCCGTCCTTCGGCAGGTCCGCCGGGGCCAGGTTGACGGTGATCCGCCGCGCCGGGAATTCGAACTGCGCGCACTGGATCGCGGCGCGCACGCGATCCTTGGCTTCGCGCACCGCGGCTTCCGGCAAGCCGACGATGTTCATCGCCGGCAAACCGCCAGCCAAGTGGACTTCCACGCGCACGGCAGGCGCATGCACGCCCGCGCGTGCACGGCTGTGCACGAGTGCAAGACCCATGGCGGCGGCCGTCAGTGCTGTTGCGGTGGCTTGGGCGCTTCGCCGCCGAGTGCGGCCAGGTCGCGTTCCAGCGCTTCCAGCTTCTCGCGGGTGCGCGCCAGCACCGCGCGCTGCACCTCGAATTCTTCGCGGGTGACCAGGTCGAGCTTGCCCAGGCCCGCCTGCAGCACCGACTTGAAGTTCTGCTGCAGCTCTTCACGGCCCTCGCGCAGGCCGGGCGGCACCAGGCTGCTGAGGCGGCGGGCGAGTTCGTCGAGTTGGGCGAGGTCGATCATGGGAGGCGGGCTCATCGTCGTGCTCCTGCTGGCTTGGTCGACGCCAGCATGCGTAACGCGCCGTGTCGTCGCCGTCGGGGCAGGGTGCTTCGTGGCGTGGGAAAACCCCGCGCCGCATGCGCGCAGTATGCACGCCGAGCATGGCGGCGGGCTATGCTGCCGGCATCGAAACAACGTGTTGAAGACGGAGCGGCGCCAATGAAAATGGTCATGGCGATCATCAAGCCATTCAAGCTGGACGACGTGCGCGAGGCGCTGGCCGAGGCCGGCGTGGCCGGCATCACCGCCACCGAGGTCAAGGGATTCGGTCGCCAGAAGGGTCATACCGAGCTGTACCGCGGCGCTGAGTACGTGGTCGATTTCCTGCCAAAGATCAAGCTGGAAGTGGCGGTGACCGACGACCAGGTGGACGCGGTGAGCGAGGCGATCATGAAAGCGGCCGGCACCGGCAAGATCGGCGACGGCAAGATCTTCGTGTGGGATCTGGAACGCGTGGTGCGCATCCGCACCGGCGAGCTGGACGGCGACGCGCTCTGACTAGCTTTCGATGCGGTCGCGGCCTTGTTGCTTGGCGCGATAGAGCGCCGCGTCGGCGCGGTCGATCAGCGCATCGTAGCTGTCCCCGCCGCGCCGCGCCTGCGCCGCCCCGATACTGACGCTGACGCGTAAGGCGGGATCGATCTCGTCGAAGCGCAAGGCATTGGCGGCATCGCGCAGGCGATTGCCCACCACCAATGCCTGGTCGAGACTGGTATCAGGGCAAACCACCACGAATTCTTCGCCGCCTACCCGACCGAGCGGATCGCGGCCGCGCAATTGGGCCTGCCAGGCCGCGGTGACGGCGCGCAGCACCTTGTCGCCGGCGGCGTGGCCGTAGCGGTCGTTGATTGCCTTGAAGTGGTCGAGATCCAGCATCAGCAGCGAAAGCGACGTCCCGTCTGCCACGGAGGCATCGAGTGCGCGCGCGGCTTCGCGTTCGATGCCGGGACGGTTGGCGATCTTGGTGAGCGGGTCGAGCAGGGTCAGATCCCGCAGGCGACGCGACTTGTGCCACTGCCGCCACGCCAACGCGGAAAGCAGGGACACCAACAGCGCGCCGAGGGCGATGGTCAGCCATTGCCAGCGCCGCACCGCTTCCAGCACCGAGACTTCCTGCTGCTTGGCAACCGCCTGCGCGCGCAATTGCTTGTTCTCGAAATCGCGGCGGCGGATTTCGTATTCGTATTCGAGCATGCGGCTTTGCTCCAACCGCATCTTGCCCTGCAGTTTCATCTGCAGGTCGTTGTAGCGCTTGTAGTCGGCAAGCGCCGGGCCATCTTGCCCCAACGCTTCCTCGCTGGCGGCTTGCGCCTTGTACAGCATGGCCAGGTAGCGTTCGTTGCCGTCCTGCTGGATCAGCGGCAGCGCCTGTGCGTAACGCACCAGCGCCTCGCGGTGCTGGCCTTGCCGCGCCAAGGCCTGGCCGGTCAGCATCAACAGCATGTCTTCGCTGGAATCGTCGTGTTCGGCGGCGAATCCGGCGCGCGCCTGCTGCAGGACGACGAGTGCGGTGTCCTGCTGCCCAAGCGCGACCTGGCTTTCGGCGATGCCAAGCCGCGCGGCGTTCGCGTTGTAGGCATCGTCGTGCGCGATGGCCACGCTTTCGGCCTCGCGGAACGCCGCCAGCGCCTTGTCGGGTGCACCCGATTCGCCATGAAGGAAGCCGAGCTGGATCAGATTGGTGGCGACGTTTTCCCAATCGCCTTTGTCGCGCATCCGCTTCACCGCGTCGGTGAAATAGCGTTGTGCCTGCGGCCAATCGCCCATGCGCCGGTAGGCCACTGCGATGCTGAGCATCAACGGTTCGACTTCGTGCGCGATGCCGGCACCGCGATACGCTGCGCGCGCGCGCTGGAAATCGATCATCGCGTTGGCCTGCTCGCCGAGCAGGGAGCGGATGTCGCCGCGCATCTCCAGCGATTCGGCCAGCAGTTGCTGGTCCGGGCCGTCGCGGAGCAGGGCGATCGCCTTGTTCACTTCCGGCAAACCGCGCTGCGAGCCGCTGATCAGCATGATGTAGACGGCGCGACACAACGTGGCGCGGGCTTCCGAAGCGATGTCGTGCGCATCGCGGGCGATTCTCAGCGCATCGTTCGAATAGGCCAGGCCTTGCTGCGCATCCTTCCATTTGCGGCTGCCGCAATACACCGACCGGAAGCGCACGTCGCGGGCATGGTCGCCGACCGGCAGCAGCGTGCGCAGGCGTTCCAGTTCGGCGTCGTAGGCGTCGGTGCTGCTGTCCAGCGACGCTGGCCCGATCACCTGCTGCAGGGTTGCATCGAAGGTGGCGGTACGGGTCGTGACGGGCTCGCCCGTATCGGCCTGCTGCGACGTGCTGGCGAACGCCAGGGCGGGCCACGCCAGGAGCGCGACCAGTAGGCCTGCATGGATCGGTTGCGACTGCGCTGCCACGCGCCCCCCGCGTGCCGGATCAACCCAGCACCCTATCGGTGCAACGATACGCTTGCCGTGCGCGGTTTCTCAGTTCCCGCGGCCAGAAACGTTCTCAGCTGGTCAGTGCCGCCGCCACGAACGGCGGCAGGTGCTGCGCGCCGGCATGGATGTCGGCGCTGTAGTAGGCGGTCGGGAACCCCTTGCCGCGGGCGTCGGCGTCGCGGAAATCGAAGCTGGCATTCGCGGCCTTCTTCGCCATCGTGCAGCTCCACCAGCCGGTGGGATAGCAGGGCTGCGGGAACGGCAGGGTCTGGAAGCTGGCGAAACCGGCCTTGCCCATTTCCACGCGCATTTCCTTGATCAGGTCCAGCAACACCAGCGGCGATTCGCTCTGCTGCACCAGGATGCCGTCGGCCTTCAGCGCGCGGTGGCAGCTGGCGAAGAACGCGGCATTGAACAGGCCTTCGGCGGGGCCGACCGGATCGGTGGAATCCACGATCACGATATCGACGCTGCCCGGCTCGCAGTTGGCCATGTAGGCGATGCCGTCATCGAACAATAATTCCGCGCGCGGATCGTGGTTGGATTCGCACAGCTCGGGGAAATACTTCTCCGCCATGCGCGTGACCTGCTCGTCGATGTCGCATTGCGTCGCCTTCACCACGCCCGGATGACGCAGCACTTCGCGCAGGGTGCCGCAGTCGCCGCCGCCGATGATGACGACGCGCTTCGGATCGGCGTGGGTGAACAGCGCCGGGTGCGACATCATCTCGTGGTAAAGGAAGTTGTCGCGGGTGGTCAGCATCATCGCGCCGTCGATCAGCATGACGTTGCCCCAGTCGGTGCTTTCGTAGATCTCGATGTGCTGGAACGGCGACTGCACCTCGTCCAGCTTGCCGGTCACCCGGAAGCCGATCGACGAGCCGGCCTTGTCGAAGTTCTCGTACAGCCAGGTGGTCTCGGTCATCGCGGCGGTTCCGTGCAAGCGTGGTGGGGCGCCCATTGTATGGGCACGCTGTAACGGTGCGGGCGTTGCCGCGCTGACCACGGGCTGAAGCGCCCACGCCCCCTGCTGGCCGCAAGCCCTACAATGCGCGTCCCCCGTATTTTCAGCCGGTGCCGCGCACATGTCCGACTGGTCGCTCGACCTCGCCCGCAAGACCTATTCGATCCCGCACTGGTCGGACGGGTATTTCGACGTGGACGCTCAGGGCCGCATCGCGGTACGGCCGAAGGGCCCCGCCGGCCCCACCGTGGCCTTGCCGGACGTGGTCGATACCGCGATGGCGCAGGGCGCCAAGCTGCCGATGCTTGTGCGTTTCCCGGACGTGCTGGGCAACCGCCTGGGCAAGCTGCAGGCCGCGTTCGCGCAGGCGGAGAAGGATTGGGACTACAAAGGCGGCTACACAGCGGTGTATCCGATCAAGGTCAACCAGCATTACGGCGTGGCCGGCACATTGGCGTCGCACCATGGCGAAGGCTTCGGCCTGGAGGCCGGCAGCAAGCCGGAGCTGATGGCGGTGCTCGCGCTGAGCCGGCCGGGCGGGCTGATCGTCTGCAACGGCTACAAGGACCGCGAGTACATCCGCCTGGCGCTGATCGGCCGCAAGCTGGGCCTGCAGACCTTCATCGTGATCGAGAAGCCCTCCGAACTGAAGCTGGTGCTGGAGGAAGCACAGGCGCTGGGCGTGCAGCCGGGCCTGGGCGTGCGCATGCGGCTGGCCAGCCTCGGTGCCGGCAAGTGGCAGAACAGCGGCGGCGACAAGGCCAAGTTCGGCCTCAACCCGCGCCAGCTGCTGGACCTGTGGAAGCGCCTGCGCGATGCCGGCATGGGCGATTGCCTGCAGCTGCTGCATTTCCACATGGGCAGCCAGATTTCCAATGTGCGCGATATCGCCAACGGCATGCGCGAGGCCACCCGTTACTTCGTCGAACTCTCCAAGCTGGGCGCGAAGATCACCCATGTCGATGTCGGTGGTGGCCTCGGCATCGATTACGAAGGCACGCGTTCGCGCAGCTACAACTCGGTGAACTACGGCATACACCACTACGCGTCGAGCATCGTGCAGCCGCTGGCCGAAGCCTGTGTGCGCGAAGAACTGACGCCGCCGCGCATCGTCACCGAGTGCGGTCGCGCGATGACCGCGCATCACGCCGTACTGGTCACCAACGTCTCCGAAGTGGAGCACGCGCCGGAAGGCCGCGTGCCCGACGTGCACGAGGACGAATCGCACCCGGTGCGCCAGTTGCGCGAATTGCACGACGAGATGCTGCAGCGCCCGGCCGTCGAGGTGTTCCACGAAGCCGCTTCCGCGCATGCCGAAGGCCTGAGCCTGTACGCGCTCGGGCAGATCGACCTGACCCAGCGCGCGCGCATCGACGACCTGTTCTACACCATCGCCCATGCGGTGAAGGCGCGCCTGACCTACGACGAAAAGAGCCATCGCGACTTACTCGACGAACTCAACGAGCGCCTGGTCGACAAGTACTTCGTCAACTTCAGCGTGTTCGAATCGATGCCGGATGTGTGGGCGATCGACCAGGTGTTCCCGATCGTGCCTATCGAGCGCCTGGACGAGGAACCGACGCGCCGCGGCATCATCGCCGACCTGACCTGCGACTCCGACGGCAAGATCGATACCTATGTCGAGAACGAAGACCTCGACAGCTCGCTGCCGCTGCACGAGCTGCGCCCGGGCGAGCGCTACCGGATCGGCTTCTTCCTGATCGGTGCCTACCAGGAAGTTCTCGGCGACATCCACAACCTGTTCGGCGATACCGATGCCATCGAAGTGAAACTCAATGGCGACGGCTACGCGATCACCCAGCAGCGTCGCGGCGATACCACCGACGTGATGCTGGATTACGTGGGCTACAAGCTGGACGACCTGCGCCGCCGCTACAAGGCGCTGGTGGGTGCGGCCGACCTCGGCAAGGGCGAAGCCGAACGTTTGAACGAAGCACTGGAACGCGGCCTGACCGCCTACACCTACCTCAGCGACGAGCCGCTGGAGTAATCGGGTCGGATGTGCCGGCCGGATTCTTCGCGGCTGGCGCGCGCCACGGCGCCACCACCAGCAGCACGCCGGCCAGTACCAGCAACGCGCCGAGCAGGCGCATCCAATCCACTGGTTTCGGTGCCTGCAGAATGCCGAACTGGTCGAGCAGCAGCGAAGCGGTGACCTGGCCGAGCACCGCCAGGCAGACCATGCCGGCGGCACCGATGCGCGGGATCAGCAGGGTGAAGCAGGCCACGTAGATTGCACCGAACACGCCGCCGGCCCAGATCCATGCCGGCAGCTTCAGGCTGCCCTGCAGCGTGACCGGCGTGCGGGTGGCGAGCAGGTACAGGCCCAGCATCACCGTGCCGACCAGGAACGAGACGAAGGCTGCGACCACCGGCCCGCCGACGTGCACGCCGAGGCGGGCATTGACCAGTCCCTGCAGCGGCAGGATGGTGCCGATCAAGACCGCGACCAGCAGCGCGCCGAAAATATTCATGCGCCGCGATGCACCTGGAAGCCGGCGAACGACTGGCGGGTCGGCATCATTTCGAGGCGGTTGATGTTGAGGTGCGGTGGCAGCGTGGCGACCCAGAAGATGGTGTTGGCGATGTCCTCGGCCGTCATCGGCCCTGCATCCTTGTACAGCGTGTCCGATGCGGCCTGGTCGCCATGGGTGCGTACCAGGGTGAATTCGGTCTCGGCCATACCCGGTTCCAGCGCGGTCACCCGCACGCCGGTGCCGTGCAGGTCGGCGCGCAGGCCCAGCGAGAACTGGCTGACGAAAGCCTTGCTGCCGCCGTAGGCATTGCCGCCGGCATACGGGTAGATCGCCGCGGTGGAGCTGACGTTGATGATGGCGCCCTTGCGTTCGATCAGCGTGGGCAGCAGCGCATGGGTCAACGTCACCAATGCGGTGATGTTGGTGTCGATCATGGTCTTCCAGTCCGACAGCAGCGCGTCTTGCGCCGGCTTGGTGCCCTGCGCCAGGCCTGCGTTGTTGATCAGGAGGTCGATGCCGCGGAAGCGCTCCGGCAATGCGGCCAGTGCGGCGCGCATCGCGGCTTCGTCGCGGATGTCGAAGGCGGCCGGATGCAGCCTGTCGCCGAGCTCATCGCGCAAGATTTGCAGCCGATCCGCGCGGCGGCCGGTGGCGATCACCTGCCAGCCTGCATCGATGAAGGTCTTCGCGGCAGCGCGGCCGAAGCCGGAGGTGGCGCCGGTGATCAGGACGGTCTTGGTCATGCCGCCGATTCTAAGCGTCGCCGGCGAAACGGTTCAGCTCTTCTTCGTGGGCTTTCGCGGCGCGGCGGCCGGTTTCTTCGCCGCCGGCTTGTCGTCGGGCTTTGTTGCCGATGGCTTGCGCTTGCGCCCGGTCGCCGCCTTGCCGGTGGTCTTGGCCTTGGTCGCGCGATGCTTCTCCAGCATGCCCTGGGCCAGCACCACGTCCTCGGACAGGATGCCGGCGGCCTTGGCGATCGCGATGCGCGCCTCGGCCTTGTTCTCGTCGGGGTTGGCCAGCAGCAGCTCGCGGATGGCCTCGCGCACGGCGGCTTCGGCGTTGCGCTTGAGGTTGGCTTTCTCGCCACGCTGGAGCAGGGTCATCAGCGCATCGACGACGGGTTTGATCAGCGCAGTTTCAATCGCCATGACGGGCTCCTCGCAAGGAAACCAGTCTACGCCGCGGCCATCTCAGCAGCCGCGACGTGGCGACTCGGCGCGCGGTGCTCAGTTGGTCTTGACTGCCATCGCCGGCAAACCGCCGCCGGCCAGCTTGGATTTGGCCTCGGCCAATTCGCTGGCGCTACCGTACGGACCCATGCGCACGCGATACACCGTCTTGCCGCCGATCTGCGCGGATTCCACGCGGGCGTTCAGGCCCAGCATGGCGATTTTGGCCTTCACGGTTTCCGCATCGCCGGATGCACCGAACGCGCCGGCCTGCAGGATGTAGCGGGCATCGCTCGATGGCGCAGCGGCGGTTGCGTTGGCGGGCGCAGTGGCTGTGGTCGGCGTTGCGGATTCAGCAGGCTTCGCGGCGGGCGCAGGATCGCTGCTGGCGACGGGAGTTTCCGAGACTGGCTTTGGCAGTGCGGCGGTATCGCCTGTGTTCGTCGTCTTTGCCGCCGCTTGCGCCGCGCGTGCCTGCGCTTCGGCTTCGGCCTTGGCGCTGGCGGCCAGTTCGGCGTCGCTCACGGCGACTTCTTCGCCGGGCAGCAAGGTGTAGAAATCGTATTGGGTCGGCTTCGGCTTGGCGGCATCGCCCGTGGCTGGCGCATCACTGGCGACGTCGGGTGCGATTGCATCGCCGCTTTCGTCCACGGCGGCCGGCAATGCGTCCGGGTTCGGCTTCGGGCCGATGCGCAGGAAGCCGTCGCCATCGCCACCCTTCAGGAGCCGCGGAACGGCCAGGATGACCAGCAGCGTGACCAGCACGCCGATCACCAGCCACGCCCAGCCGGGCAGGCCGTTGGAGTTGTTGCGCCGTGCCTGCGTTTTGCCGCGTCGTGCCGCCATTTACATTTTCTCCGGGGCGCTCACGCCCAACAAATCCAGTCCATTGGCCAATACCTGTCGCGTGGCGAGCGCCAAGGCCAGCCGCGCGTCGCGCAGGCCGGCATCGTCCACCAGCACGGGACTGGCGTGATACCAGCCGTGGAAAGCGTTGGCCAGCTCGCGCAGGTATTGCGCGATGAGGTGCGGCTCCAGGGTGATGCCTGCTGCTTCCACCACTTCCGGGTAGCGCGACAGCTCGCGCATCAGTTCCTGCGCCGGCGCATCGTCGAGGCGATCCAACGATGCCGCGCCGTTGGCTGCATCGTGCGCATAACCCTTTTCGGTGGCCTGGCGCAGCAGGCTGCAGATGCGTGCATGCGCGTACTGCACGTAATAGACCGGGTTGTCGTTGCTCTGCGAGCGGGCCAGGTCGATGTCGAAGGTCAGTTGCGAATCCGGCTTGCGCGCGATCAGGAACCAGCGCACGGCATCGGCGCTGGTTTCCTCGATCAGGTCGCGCAACGTCAGGTAACTGCCGGCGCGCTTGGACAGCTTCACTTCCTCGCCGCCGCGCATCACCGTCACCATCTGGTGCAGCACGTAATCCGGATACCCGGCGGGGATGCCGGCATCCAGGGCCTGCAGGCCGGCTTTCACCCGCGCCAGCGAGCCGTGGTGATCCGCCCCGAGTTCGGTCACCGCGCGCTCATAGCCGCGCTGCCATTTGCTGAGGTGATAGGCCACGTCCGGCACGAAGTACGTATACGTACCATCGGACTTGCGCATCACGCGGTCCTTGTCGTCGCCGAAGTCGGTGGTCTTCAGCCACAGCGCGCCGCCTTCCTCGTAGGTGTGGCCGTGGGCGATCAGCTCGCGCACGGTTTCTTCCACCTTGCCGTCGGCGTACAGCGACGATTCCAGGAAATAGCGGTCGAACGACACCCCGAACGCGGCCAGGTCGGCATTCTGCTCGCGGCGCAGGTAGGCCACGGCGAACTTGCGGATGGCGTCGATGTCGCCCGCATCGTTCTTGCCGGTGACGGTATGGCCTTCGACTTCGACGCTGTCGCCACGCAGGTAGCTGGCGGCCACGTCGCCGATGTAATCGCCGTTGTAGGCCTCGGTTGGCCAGGCCTCGTCGCCCGGCTTCAAGCCTTGCGCGCGCGCTTGGGTGGAACGGGCCAGGTTTTCGATCTGCACGCCGGCATCGTTGTAATAGAACTCGCGCTTCACATTCCAGCCATTGGCGGCCATCACCCGGGCGATGCAGTCGCCGATCACCCCGGCGCGGCCGTGGCCGACATGCAGCGGGCCGGTCGGGTTGGCCGAGACGTATTCCACGCCGACGGTCTTGCCGCCGCCACTGCCATTGCGGCCGAATTCACTGGCGGTGGCGTGGATGTCGCGCACCTGCTGCTGCCACGCGGCCGGGGTCAGGTGGAAGTTGATGAAGCCGGGGCCGGCGAGTTCGACCTTGGCGATGGCGCCCGATGCCGGCAGCGCATCCAGCAACTGCTGCGCCAGCGCGCGCGGATTGGATTTCGCGGCCTTGGCCAGCAGCATCGCCACGTTGGTCGAGAAATCGCCATGCGCGCGCTCCTTGGGGCGCTCGATCACGAAATCGGGCGAGGCAAGGTCGGCGGGCAGGGTGCCGGCGGCACGCAGGGCGGTCAGGCCCTGTTCGATGAGGGCTCGGAGCTGGGTTTTCACGAAGGATGCGGCAGGCGTTTCAATGGCTGCGCATTGTACGCGAGGCGGCCTCCGGGCTCGCTGAAGCCGGGTTCAGACCAACCCCCGCGCCGCCATCGACACCGGCGCGCCATCGCCAATCACGAAATGATCCAACAGGCGCACGTCCACCAGCGCCAGTGCCTGCTTCAGGCGCGCGGTGACGGCGCGGTCGGCGGCGCTGGGCTCCGGATTCCCGCTGGGATGGTTGTGGCCAATGATCACCGCCGACGCGCCTTGCGCCAGCACGCGCTCGACCAGCACGCGCGGGTGCACCTCGGCGCCGTCGATGCTGCCCTGGAACAGTTCCTCGAAGCCGAGTGCGCGGTGGCGCGCATCCAAGTACAAGGCGGCGAACACCTCGCGTGGCTGTGCACGCAGGCGCTGGGCGAAATAGCGGCCGGCGGCGGCCGGATCGGCCAACGCGTCGCCGCGTTCCAGTTGCGAGGCAAGATGGCGATGCCCCAGTTCCAGTGCCGCCGCCAATGTGCAGGCGCGGGCATCGCCGATGCCTTTTACCCGGGTCATCTCCTTCGGGCTGCGGTCGAGCAGGGCGCGCAGTGGGCCATGCGTGGCCAGCAGGTCGCGTGCAGTCGCCACCGCGTCGCGCCCGGCGGTGCCGGAACCGAGGAAGATCGCCAGCAGTTCGGCATCGGACAGGCTGCCGGGGCCGCGTGCCAGCAATTTCTCGCGGGGACGTTCGTGCTGAGGCCAGTCGCGGATGTGCATGCGGTTACGATGCCGGCTGCGGGCGGCTGCGCGCATCGGCGCGGTCATCGCCATCGGGTAAGCTGATGGCTCGTGTTCCGGTCGGGAAATGGCTTGATGTCCGTCGCCAACGGCAACCTGGGTGATCGCCGCGTGCTGCTCTGCGTCTGTGGCGGCATCGCGGCGTACAAAAGCGCCGAGCTGGTGCGCCGCCTGCGCGATGCCGGTGCCGTGGTGCAGGTGGCGATGACCGACAACGCGCAGCGTTTCATCGGTGCGCAGACCTTCCAGGCGCTGTCGCACCGGCCCGTGCGCACCTCATTGTGGGATGAGCATGCCGAAGCGGCGATGGGGCATCTGGAATTGGCACGCTGGGCGCAGCAGGTAGTGATCGCGCCGGCCACGGCCAACACGATCGCCAAGCTCGCGAACGGCTTCGCCGATGACCTAGTCAGCACCCTGTGCCTGGCGACCGAGGCCCCTATCGCCATCGCGCCGGCGATGAATCATGTGATGTGGAAGCATGCGGCGACGCAGGCCAATATCGCGACGTTGAAATCGCGCGGTGTGCAGGTGATTGGCCCGAACGACGGCCCGTTGGCCGAGGGCGAATCCGGCCCGGGGCGGATGGCGGAGCCGACGGAAATCGTGGCGGCGTTGCGCGAGCCCGTTGCATGAGCGCATCGCTCGCCGGGAAACGGTTGCTGGTCAGCGCCGGTCCGACCTACGAAGACATCGATCCGGTGCGCTTCATCGGCAACCGCAGCAGCGGCAAGATGGGTTTTGCGATTGCGGTGGTCGCCGCCGAACGGGGTGCCGATGTCACCTTGATCGCGGGCCCCGTGCATTTGCCGACGCCGTCCGGTCTGCAACGCATCGACGTGCGCAGCGCCGCGCAGATGCACGATGCAGTGATGGCACAGCTGCCCTGCGATGCCTACATCGGCGCGGCGGCGGTGGCGGATTTCACCCCGCGCACGTTCGCCGACAACAAGTTGAAGAAAGTGCCGGGTACCGACACGCTGACGCTGGAGCTGGTGAAGACCCGCGACATCTTGGCCGAGGTGGCGACGCATGCGCAGCGCCCGGGATTGGTCGTGGGCTTCGCCGCGGAAACCAATGACGTGGCGACCTATGCGCGCGGGAAGCTGGAACGCAAGCGGCTGGATCTGATCTGCGCGAACCGCGTAGGCGTCGGCGCCACCGGCTTCGAGAGCGACGACAATGCCTTGCTGGTGTTGGGCCGCGACGGCTTCGAGCGCGCGCTGGGGCCGACATCGAAAACCGAACTGGCGGCGCAGCTGCTGGACCTGATCGCGGAGCGACTGGCTTGATGCATCACGTGTTGCAACTGAAAGTGCTGGATGCGCGCTTCGGCGCCCAATGGGAACTGCCGGCCTACGCCACCGAGCATAGCGCCGGGCTGGATCTGCGCGCCGCGCTGGATGCGTCGCTGACCCTGCAACCGGGCGATACCGCGCTGATTCCGTCGGGCCTGTCCATCCATATCGCCGACCCGACGCTGTGTGCGGTGATCCTGCCGCGCTCCGGGCTGGGACACAAACACGGTGTTGTGCTGGGCAACGGCACCGGGCTGATCGATGCCGATTACCAGGGCCCGCTGATGATCAGTACCTGGAATCGCGGCAGAGTCGCCTACACGGTCGAGCCAGGTGATCGCATCGCCCAGTTGGTATTGCTGCCGATCGTGCGCGCTACCCTGCAAGTGGTGGATACTTTCGACGAGAGCGGACGCGGCGCGGGCGGCTTCGGCCATACCGGTGTGCGCTGACGGGGAACAGGGACGACACGATGAGCGATGGCGACAAGCGAAAGCTGAAATTGACCCGCGCCGACTTGCTGCGGGCCCTGCCGGCGCTGGCGGTCCTGCTGGTACTGCTCGGTGGGTGGTTGTTGTATGCCGGTATCCAGCGCTTGCGCGAGGATTCGCAGGTGGTGGCGCTGCAGCACGCGCGTGACGATGCCGCCACAGCGATCAGCCGATTATTGCAGGAAGACCAGCGAAAACTCGGCACGCAGCTGGCGGCCGCATCGGTACGCAATGCGCTTGCGGCCGGTGATTTGCCGATGGCCGCCAAGGCTGTGGCTGCGAACTGGGGAGGGGTGCAGCGCAGCGAAGTGTGGCCGGCGGATCTGCAAGGCCAGTATGGGGCGCTGCCGGCTGGTGGTTTTGGCGTATTGGCCGTGACTGAAGCGGCACTTGCGAGTGGCAAGCCGGTCGCGCGGGTGATCAAGTCCAAGGGCGAGCAGCGCCTGGCCTTGGCGGCGCCGACGACCGCCAAGCAGGGGCCGGCAGTCGTCTATGTCGAGATGCCGGCGGAACGCCTGATCGCCCAGGTCGGCACGACGTCGATTCCCGGTAGCGCGTATCTGGCCTTGCGGCAGGGAGCCAGCAACCTGTACGAACGTGGCGATACCGAATTGTCGAACAGTGCCGAAGCGCTGGGTACCAAGGTTGCCGGCAGTGACCTGCGCATTGCGGCGGCCGTGCCGGATCCGATGGAAGTGCCTTTCGGGCTGCCGGCGCTGGCAAGCCTGGTCCTGGGAGGCCTGCTGTTGGCCGGTGCAGCTGTGCTGTGGTTGGTCGTGCGCCCGCGCTTGTTGGGCATGGAGCGCCCCTCGGAAGACGTTGGTGGAACCTTGGCCGAGCTGCAATTGTCCCAACCAGCGCCGGGCGTGGCCGAACAAGCCGTGCGCGAAGTGGTCGACACCAAGGCGGCCGCCGCTCCCGTGGCGATCGACCGCGGCATTTTCCGCGCGTATGACATCCGCGGTGTGGTTGGGCAGACACTGGATACGGGCGTGGCCGAACTGATCGGCCAGGCGATCGGTTCGCTGATGGAAGCCAAGGGCCTGGACGACATCGTGATAGGCCGCGATGGCCGTCTGTCCGGCCCGGAACTGTCGGCTGGACTGATCGCAGGCTTGCGCAAGGCCGGTCGCAATGTCATCGACATCGGCATGGCGCCGACGCCGGTGGTGTACTTCGGCAGTTACCACCTGCGTACCGGCTGCTGCGTGGCGATCACCGGAAGCCACAACCCGCCGGAATACAACGGCTTCAAGATCGTGGTCGGCGCCGGGACCTTGGCAGGCCCTGCGTTGACCGATTTATATGCACGTATTGCCGAGGATCGCCTGCATACAGCCAAGCAGCTGGGCGGGCTGAGCGAGCGCGACATCAGCGAGGACTACATCGAGCGCATCGCCGGCGACATCCAGATCGGCAAACGCCTAAAGGTGGTGGTGGATGCCGGCAATGGTGTTGCCGGGGTCATCGGCCCGCGCGTGCTGGAAGCAATCGGTGCCGATGTGACACCACTGTTCTGTGATATCGACGGTACATTCCCCAACCACCATCCCGACCCCAGCGATCCGCGCAACCTGGAAGCGTTGGAGCAGATGGTCAAGCGGCTCGACGCCGATCTCGGCATCGCGTTCGATGGCGATGGCGACCGCCTTGGCGTGATCACCAGGGAAGGCAAGAACATCTTCCCGGATCGCCTGCTGATGTTGTTCGCAGCCGATGTATTGGAGCGCAACCCGGGTGCGATGGTCATCTATGACGTGAAATGCACCGGCCGCTTGCCGACGCACATCCTGCGCCATGGTGGCAGCCCGCTGATGTGGAAGACCGGGCATTCACTGATCAAGGCGAAGATGCGCGAGACCGGTGCCGAGCTGGCGGGCGAGATGAGTGGGCATTTCTTCTTCGCCGAACGCTGGTTCGGCTTCGACGATGGCATCTACGCTGCAGCCCGTCTGCTCGAGATCCTGGATGCCACCGAGCATGCGCCGGATCTGGTGTTCGATGCCCTTCCCGATGGCGTATCGACCGCCGAGATCAAGGTGGATGCGCCCGACGGGGATCCACACGCCTTCGTCGAACGTTTCCGCACCGCGGCTTCGTTCGAAGGTGCGCGCCTGTCCACTATCGATGGACTGCGCGTGGATTGGCCGGATGGTTGGGGTCTGGTGCGGGCCTCCAACACCACTCCAGTACTGGTGATGCGATTCGATGCCGATTCGAACACGGCGATGGCGCGCATCCAGCAGGCGTTCCGCGAACAACTGCTCGCCGTGCAGCCGGATCTCGCGCTGCCGTTCTAGGCCGTTTCAGTTTGAGGACGGCGCGGAGGCTCCCGTTGTCGCGACGGGGGATTCGCCCGGCGCTGCCTTCAAGGCGCGATAGCGTGCGACGGCATCTTGCAGGTCGGCATCCAGCGCGGCGCGATCCTTCTTTTGCGCGACCAGGATCTGTTGTTGGCGCAGCAATTCATCGTGCTGCCCACGGATCGTGTTGGTCATCGACTTCGGTACGACTTCGCCGGCCATTTCCCGGTCGCTGGCTTGGCGCAGCAATGCCAATAGACTCAGGCGCAGGTTGGTCACGCCCAGAGTACTGGCCTTCAGGGTTTCGTCCAGCAGTTCGGTGCGCTCGCCATAGGCGCGCCGCAGGTCGGCTTCGGTCATGTACGACTCGACCATCGCCAGGTCACGGCGTTGCGCCATCGCGTCGGCTTCGGCCTGCTTGCTCGCTGTTTCGGCGGCAAGCGCGGCTGCGGTACGTTCGGCGTCGGTCAATGCGCGCGCCACCTGCCCGGTTTGCATGCCGCTCTTCGTGCTGATCTCGGTGCGTGCGCTATCGGCCGCATTGGCCGGCAGGGCGTCGCCGCAGACCTTGCTGCCGCCTTCGTTCCAGCAATAGATCTTCTTTTGCGCGCCGGTCTTGGTCTGCGCATGCAGCCCGCCGCTACCGGCGAGCGCGGCAAGGCCAATGGCGATGGCGGCGATGAGGATGCGATTCGAGTACGGCATGACAGCCCCCTGTGGCGGTCGATGACGGATTGGCAACGGTGGTCAAGCGATACCGTAGCGCGCGCGATAGGCGAGCAGGGCGTCGCGGTGGCCTACAAGTTCCGCCCTTTCACCGGCAAATTCAAGCAGGTCGCCCAGACCGGCCACCGCGACCACGGTGATGCCGTGTTCGGCGGTCACTGACTGTGCGGCGGATTGCGCGGCATCCTCGCGCACGCGTTCCTGCCTATCCAGTGCGATGACGATGCCGGCCGGGGTGCCGCCGCCTTCAGCAATGATCGCCAGTGCTTCGCGGATCGCCGTGCCGGCGGTGATCACGTCGTCCACGATCAACACCTTCCTGCCGGCCAGTGGTGCGCCGATCAGGCTGCCGCCCTCGCCATGTGCCTTGGCTTCCTTGCGATTGAATGCAAGTGGCAAGTCGCGGCCGCGGCGTGCGTATTCGCAGGCGACTGCCGTGGCCAGCGGGATGCCCTTGTAGGCCGGGCCGAATAGCAGGTCGAACTCGATGCCCGAGGCATCCACTGCATCGACATAGCAGGCGGCCAGTTCCGCCAATGCCGCGCCGGAATCGAAGCGCCCGGCATTGAAGAAGTACGGGCTAAGCCGGCCGGACTTGAGGGTGAACTCGCCGAAGCGCAACGCCTCGGCGCGCAGGGCCAGCTGCAGGAAGCGGGTGCGGTAATCGTGGGTGGTCGCATTCATGCGCCGATTGTCCCATGCGGCATCGGTGAAAGGAGTGTTGCGATGGAAGCGCATCGGCTACGCTCGATCATTGTTTTTCGTGGTGTCCGTGCATGCGCATCCTCAGTTTCAATGCCAATGGCCTGCGTTCGGCGGCCAGCAAGGGGTTCTTCGACTGGTTCGCGGCGCAGGACATCGATGTCCTGTGCCTGCAGGAAACCAAGGCGCAGGAACATCAGCTGTCCGATGCGATCTTCCGCCCGGCTGGCTACAAGGCGTGGTTCAAGGACGCCAGCACCAAGAAAGGCTATAGCGGCGTCGCCATCTACAGCCGTCGCGAACCGGACGAGGTGCGTACCTCGTTGGGCTGGGCGCCGTTCGACGACGAAGGCCGCTACATCGAGGCGCGCTTCGGAAACTTGAGTGTGGTGAGTTTCTACATCCCGTCCGGCAGCTCCGGCGACCTGCGCCAGGGCTTCAAGGAAGAGGTGATGGCCTGGCTGAAGCCGATCCTCGATGAGTGGCTGGCCAGCGGCCGCGAGTACGTGCTGTGCGGTGACTGGAACATCGTTCGCGCGAAGAACGACATCAAGAACTGGACCGGCAACCAGAAAAATTCCGGCTGCCTGCCGCATGAGCGTGCGTGGCTCAACAGGATGATTGCGGATCAGTGCGGCGACGGACTGACCGCTGCACCCGCGCACGGGTGGCGCGATGCCTTCCGCGTCGCCAAGCCGGACGCGGTGGAATATTCATGGTGGTCGCAACGCGGTGCCGCGCGTGCCAACAACGTGGGTTGGCGGATCGATTACCAGTTCGCCACGCCCGGCATCGCCGGCAAGATCGCCGAGGCGACGATCTTCCCAGAACCGAAATTCTCCGACCATGCGCCCTGTCTAGTGGAGTACGCCGAATGAGTGACGCCGTCGCGAAAACCGGCACCCGCGATGTCCTGCGCGCGCTGCGCCAGCCCAAGGTGCTTGCGATGCTGCTCTTGGGCTTCTCCTCCGGCTTGCCGCTGTACCTGGTCGGCAACACCATGGGCTACTGGATGCGCGAGAACGGCAGCGAGCTGTCGGCGATCGGCTTCCTGTCGTGGGTGGGCCTGGCCTACACGCTGAAGTTCCTGTGGGCGCCGATCATCGACAAGACCGATGTGCCGCTGCTCGGCCGCCTCGGCCATCGCCGTGGCTGGATGCTGCTATCGCAAATCATCGTGGCGGCGGGTCTTGCAGGCATGGCCATCGTGCAGCCGCAGGGCGGGCTGATGGTGTTCGGTGCGCTTGCCCTGATGGCGGCATTTGCCTCGGCGACGCAGGACATCGTGATCGATGCCTGGCGTATCGAGATCGCTGACAACAAGGAAGAATTGGGTCTGCTCACCTCCGGCACCCAGATTGGCTACCGTAGTGCGTTGCTGGTCACCGATGCATTGATCCTGATCCTGGCGACCTACATCGGCTGGGCACCGTCGTACTGGGTGATGGCGCTGTTGATGGGCGTGGGCATCCTGGCCGCGTTGTTCCTTGCGCGTGAGCCGGTGGCTTCGCAAGCGCCTGAAGTGGCCGAACACGTGCCGTTGTGGACCATGTCCGGCTTGTGGGATGCGATCGTTGGCCCGTTCGTCAGCTTCTTCAAGACCCACGGCAAATGGGCGCTGCTGATGCTGGCGGCAATCAGCCTGTATCGGCTGCCGGATTTCGTGATGGGGCCGATGAACAACCCGTTCTACGCCGACATTGGCCTCAGCAAGGAATTCGTGGGTGAAGTGCGCGCCTCGATCGGGCTGATCGCCTCGGTGCTCGGCATCGCCGCGGCCGGCATCAGCGCGGTGCGCTTCGGCTTCATCCCCACGTTGCTGGCCGGGGCGATCCTCGGCCCGGGTTCCAACGCTGCGTTCACCTGGGTGGCCTATGCGGGTGGCGATCACGGCGTGTTCGTCGCTGCCATGTTCATCGACGGCTTTGCCACCGGATTCGCCGGCACCGCGTTGGTGGCCTACATGTCCAGCCTGACCAGCATCGGCTATACCGCGACCCAGTACGCCCTGCTCAGTTCGTTCTATGCGCTGCTCGGCAAGGTGTTGAAGGGCTTTTCAGGCGTTGCAGTGGAGACTCTGCAAGCCACCCACGGGCAGATCGGCGGGTATGCGTTGTTCTTCCTCGGCACCGCGCTGGCAGGTATTCCGGCATTGCTGCTATGCCTGTGGCTGTCGCGGCAGATGCGGGCGGAACAGCAGCCCGCGCTTGCCCAGAACCGTTCGACGGGGTAGATAGGAACGGCGTTCCCCCGACGCCACACGGAAGTTGAGTCATGACCGATCTAGTCCTGCGCGATATCGCCCCCGATCTGGCCGAACGCATTCGCAAACTGGCCGAATTGCAGGGCCGCAGCGTGCACGATGTGATGGCAGAAGTCCTCGATGCCGGGGTGTTCGCCTGCGAGATCAAGCTGCGCAAGCAACTCGACCTGGAAGAAGAGGCCGCGTTGAAGCAAGCGATCGCTGCGTTGGAGCAGGTGCCGGACGATACCGGCTTCGGCCTGATCGGGCGGATTTGAACCGGGAAAACCGGATTGGCCAACTTCAGGCCGGATAGATCGCACCCAGGATCCGCAGTCCCGCCGCACCGGTGACCGTGGGCAAGTTGCCGGGCTTGCCGCGCAACGTCTGGCGCGCCAGCCACGCGAAGCCCATGGCCTCCACATGATCCGGATCCAGCCCAAATTCGGCCGTGGAGGCCAGCGCCACGCCGGGCAATGCATCGCGCAATGACGCCATCAACACCGGGTTGTGCACGCCGCCACCGCAGACCAGCAGGCGTTGCGTGTCCGCTTGGCTGGCGCGCAGGGCATCGGCGATGGTGCGGGCGGTCAATTCGCGCAAGGTCGCCTGCACGTCCGCTGCCAGCGTACCGCTGCGCAGGTGCGGTGCCAGCCATTTGCGCTGGAAGTGCTCGCGACCGCTGCTCTTGGGTGGTGGCTGCGCGAACCAGGGATCGTCCAGCAGTCGTTCCAGCAGCGCCGGGTCGGCCTGTCCGGTAGCGCCCCACGCACCGGCTTCGTCGTACGGCCGGCCGGTGTGCTCGTGGCACCACAGATCCATCAGCGCATTCGCAGGGCCGGTGTCGAAGCCGCGTACCGCGCCTTCGCGTGGCAACAGGGTGAGATTGGCGATACCGCCCAGGTTGAGCACCGCGCGTTGTTCCGTGGGATCGTGCAGCAGCGCATGATGCAATGCCGGCAACAGCGGTGCGCCATGGCCGCCGGCGGCGATGTCGCGGCGGCGGAAGTCTGCGACGGTGGTGATGCCTGTGCGTTCGACGATGCGGGCCGCGTCACCGATCTGCAGCGAGAATGGATACGCGGCGTAGGGCCGGTGGCGGACGGTCTGCCCGTGCGAGCCGATCGCAGCCACGTGCGAGCGTTCGATGCCGGAAGCGTCCAGGATCGCCAGTGCGGCGTCGGCGAAGGCCTCGCCCACCTGCGCGTCGAGTTCGCCCAGTTCATCCAGCGAATCCAGTGCGCCGCCCTGTCCCAGCCAGACCAGACGGGCCCGAATATCCGGCTGCCAGGGCAGGGTGTGTGCGGCCACCAGTTCCGCCTGCAGGGACGCGTCGTCGCTGTCTTCGAAACGCACCAGCGCGGCATCGATGCCGTCGGCGCTGGTGCCGGAAATCAGGCCGAGGTAATAGCGATGGGCTGTGGAATTCGACATGCGACGCAGTATCGCATCGCGCCGCCCGGATCAGCCTCGTGAATCAGCCCTTCTTGCGCTTCGGCTTGTCGACGGATGCGACGCGCGAACCGTCGTCGAGCTGGAACACCACGTCTTCGACCTCGCGGATCTTGACGAGCGCGCGGCGGGTTTCGTTCTTGAAGGCGACCAGCGCGGAGCCGCTCAGTGGTTGCGGCGGCGGCAGGGTCATCTTCAACGGGTTCACCTGCACGCCGTTGACGCGGAATTCGTAGTGCAGGTGCGGGCCGGTCGACATGCCGGTGCTGCCCACGTAGCCGATCACCGTGCCCTGCGCCACGCGCTGTCCGGCGCGGATCTTGGCGAAGCGCGACATGTGGCCGTACAGGGTGCTCTTGCCGCTGCCGTGGTCGAGGATCACGGCGTTGCCATAGCCGCCCTTGCGGCCCACGAACTCGACGCGCGCGTCGCCGGCGGCCTGGATCGGGGTGCCGGTGCCGGCGGCGTAGTCCACGCCCTTGTGCATGCGGAAACGGCCCAGCACCGGGTGCTTGCGGCCGCCGAAACCGGAACTCAGCCGCGCGTATGGAATCGGCATGCGGATGAAGGCACGCTTCAGCGAGCGGCCGTCCGGGGTGAAGTACTCCGCCTTGCCGTCGCGCAGGTGGCGGAACGCGCTTTTGAGCTGGCCATCGACGGTGAACGTCGCCGCCAGTACCGGCCCGGTGCTGGCCAGCTGGCCGTTCTTCCAGGTCTGGTCGACCACTACGCTGAAGCGATCGTTCTCGTCCAGGTCGGAATCGAAGTCGATGTCGTACTTGAACATCTCGTCGGTGAGCTGGTTCAGCTGCGCACTGCCCAGTCCGGCCTTGCGCGCGGAGGCGAACAACGACGTGCCCACGGTGCCACTCAGCACCACGGTGCGGGTGCTGACTTCCTGCGGGACTGCGCGTTCACGCAAGGCGTCACCGTCGAACTCCAGCTCCACCGGCTCGCCGCCGATGCCGTGCGCCGCTTCGATGCGCATCGCGCGCACGCTACCGTCGGCCGGCAGGTTGAAGCTGAGTGCGGTGCCCGGGCGCAATTTGCGCAGCGCGGGCTTGATCTTCGGGTGTTGCATCACCTTGGCGAGCTGGTCGTAAGGGATGCCCAGTTCGCCGAACACACCGCTCAGGGTTTGTCCGGATTTCAGGGTGACGGATTGCCAACGATCGGCTGTCTCGCTGCCCAGGTGCAGACGCGGCAATGCCAGCGCCAGCGTGGTGCGCTGCGTATTCGGCGTTTCATGCATCGCCGTGGAAAAACCGGGGATGATGGCCGCCAGCAATGCGCCCATGGTTGCGAACAGGCTGGCATGCATCCAGTGACGGCGCGTCCAGCGACCGTTGAATGCCTGGGAGAAGCGTGGGGCTGGTGCCTCGTGCGAGGTGGAGGCCTGGGCGCGTTCGAGATTGTCGCGCAGCACGGCGTCATGCGTGGCGTTCGCCGTCGAAAAGGCGGCTGTCGGATCCGTCATGTACCTGTTCCCCGCTGTGACGAATGCGTCAAAGCGGTACCATAATCATGTGAAAAACACGCGTCAACTCATTGAATCGCCGAATGTTTTTCGATTCCATGATTTAACGGTACTTTAACGTTCCTTTATCGAACGCGGTCACAGTCCGGCCGCCAGTGAGACCCACGTGACCGATTTGCAGCATGCCATCGACCTGATCGCCCGCGGCAGCGACGAAATCCTCAAGCGCGAGGAGCTGGAGGCGCGCTTGAAGCTTGGCCGCCCATTGCGGATCAAGGCTGGCTTCGATCCCACCGCGCCCGACTTGCACCTCGGCCATACCGTCCTGCTCAACAAGATGCGGCAGTTCCAGGACTTGGGTCACCAGGTGATCTTCCTGATCGGCGACTTCACCGGGATGATCGGCGATCCCACCGGCAAGAACGTCACCCGCAAGCCGCTCACCCGCGAAGACGTGCTGGCGAACGCGAAGACCTACGCCGACCAGGTGTTCAAGGTGCTCGATCGCGACAAGACCGAAGTGCGTTTCAACAGCGAATGGTTCGGCGCGATGAGCGCCGCCGACATGATCAAGCTCGCCGCGCAGCACACCGTGGCGCGCATGCTGGAGCGCGACGATTTCGCCAAGCGCTACGCCGCGCAGCAGTCCATCGCCATCCACGAATTCCTGTATCCGCTGGTGCAGGGCTACGACTCGGTTGCGCTGAAGGCCGATGTCGAGCTCGGCGGCACCGACCAGAAATTCAACCTGCTGATGGGCCGCGGCCTGCAGGAGCACCACGGCCAGCCGCCGCAGATCGTGCTGACCATGCCGCTGCTGGAAGGGTTGGACGGCGTCAACAAGATGAGCAAGTCGCTGCATAACTACATCGGCATCGACGAGCCGGCCATCGACATCGTCACCAAGACGATGAAGATCGACGACGTGTTGATGTGGAAGTGGATCGACCTGCTGAGTTTCGAGATCGGCGTCGATGAAGCGAAGGCGCTCAAGTTCGATATTGAAGCGGGCACCTTGAACCCGCGCGACGTGAAGCTGCGCCTGGCGCGCGAATTGGCTGCGCGTTTCCACAACGATGCTGATGCGGAAAAAGCCGTCGCCGGCTGGCATGCCGCGGTGCGCGGCGAAGGCGACGTCTCGAACCTGCCGTTGCACGACATTGGCGTGGCGGCCGAAGGCGTGCGCATCGCCGCGCTATTGGTGGCGGCGGGCCTGATGCCCAGCAATTCCGAGGCCAACCGCAAGCTCAAGGAGCGTGCGGTGCGTGTCGATGGCGAGGTGTTCGAGGATGCGGCGCGTGTATTCACACCGGGCTTCGAAGGCGTGATCGCAGTCGGCAAGCGCAATTTCGCGCGAGTACGGCTGGTCGCCGGCTGAGGTGTACACCACGCAGGCCAGCATGAAGCTGGTCGACTGCCGCGAGCATGGTGCGAACGCGGAGCTGTTCTTGGTCGAAGGCGATTCGGCAGCGCGTTCGGTAGTGGCGCTGCGCAATGATCGCGAGCAGGCCGTGCTGCCGCTGCAGGGCAAGCCGCTGAATGCCTGGAAGGCCCGCCGCGCGAAGGTCGAAGCCAGCCCGCTCTATCGGCAGCTCGCCAATGCGCTCGGCTTATCCAGCCCCGTGGCATGCAGCGAAGAAGACCTGCGGCGATTGCGCTATGCGCGCGTGCTCCTGTTGTTCGATCCTGATGCTGATGGCATCCACATCGGCGCTCTGATGCTCTTGTATTTCAAGCGCTGGTTGCCTTCATTGCTGGCAACAGGGCGCGTCGAAGTCGTGCGCGCGCCGATGGTCGCGATCAGTCACGCTGGCGGGCCGGCGTATGCCTATTCGCAGCCGCACGCGGACGCGTTGATCGAGCAGATGCGCACTGCGGGCGCTGCTGATGTCCATGCCCATGTTTACCGGGGGCTCGGCAGCATTACGCCGCATGTGCTGGGCGAGCTGTGCGTCGATCCACGCACGCGGCGTTCGCGCGTGGCGGGAGAAGAGGATATTGCGGCGGTCATGCAGGCTTTCGGCCTGGCCGAGCGCCCGCTGGATTGACTTGCCGCGGTGCAGGAACGCCCGGGATCAAGCGATAGCGCATTCAGCCTCTTGCGAAGGCAAAAAAGTCGATCTAGAATGATCGACCCGCCCAAGCCGATTCCTGTATGGATGGCAACGGCGGTCGAAAAAGTCGCTTCACAGGGTGTTGACGGTCAGTAAAAACCTTGTATGATGTGCGGCTCGCTTCGCTGAAAGTGATTTCGGTGGGGCAACGGGAAAGGCGCTGAGGCCGGCCCCGAAGATCTTTGACAGTGTGCGCAGGTGACTTGTGCGGGCGTCTGGTGGTGGCAGTTGACCATCAGCAGATGTCTGAACAGATCACATGATTCAAAGTATTCGTACGCAAGTACAACGTACAGCGAGTAAGTGAGCTGGACGGGCTCTGCATCTAAAGCAATTTGGCCTTTAAGGCTATGCAGTTTTAAGTGAAGAGTTTGATCCTGGCTCAGAGTGAACGCTGGCGGCAGGCCTAATACATGCAAGTCGAACGGCAGCACAGCAGAGCTTGCTCTGTGGGTGGCGAGTGGCGGACGGGTGAGGAATACATGGGAATCTGCCCAGTCGTGGGGGATAACGTAGGGAAACTTACGCTAATACCGCATGCGCCCTTCGGGGGAAAGCCGGGGACCTTCGGGCCTGGCGCGATTGGATGAGCCCATGTCGGATTAGCTAGTTGGCGGGGTAAAGGCCCACCAAGGCGACGATCCGTAGCTGGTCTGAGAGGATGATCAGCCACACTGGAACTGAGACACGGTCCAGACTCCTACGGGAGGCAGCAGTAGGGAATATTGGACAATGGGCGCAAGCCTGATCCAGCCATGCCGCGTGAGTGAAGAAGGCCCTCGGGTTGTAAAGCTCTTTTGTCCGGAAAGAAAAGCATCCAGTTAATACCTGGGTGTCCTGACGGTACCGGAAGAATAAGCACCGGCTAACTTCGTGCCAGCAGCCGCGGTAATACGAAGGGTGCAAGCGTTACTCGGAATTACTGGGCGTAAAGCGTGCGTAGGTGGTTTGTTAAGTCTGATGTGAAAGCCCTGGGCTCAACCTGGGAATGGCATTGGATACTGGCAGGCTAGAGTGCGGTAGAGGGTAGTGGAATTCCCGGTGTAGCAGTGAAATGCGTAGAGATCGGGAGGAACATCTGTGGCGAAGGCGACTACCTGGACCAGCACTGACACTGAGGCACGAAAGCGTGGGGAGCAAACAGGATTAGATACCCTGGTAGTCCACGCCCTAAACGATGCGAACTGGATGTTGGGCTCAACTTGGAGCTCAGTATCGAAGCTAACGCGTTAAGTTCGCCGCCTGGGGAGTACGGTCGCAAGACTGAAACTCAAAGGAATTGACGGGGGCCCGCACAAGCGGTGGAGTATGTGGTTTAATTCGATGCAACGCGAAGAACCTTACCTGGCCTTGACATGCACGGAACTTTCCAGAGATGGATTGGTGCCTTCGGGAACCGTGACACAGGTGCTGCATGGCTGTCGTCAGCTCGTGTCGTGAGATGTTGGGTTAAGTCCCGCAACGAGCGCAACCCTTGTCCTTAGTTGCCAGCACGTAATGGTGGGAACTCTAAGGAGACCGCCGGTGACAAACCGGAGGAAGGTGGGGATGACGTCAAGTCATCATGGCCCTTACGGCCAGGGCTACACACGTACTACAATGGTGGGGACAGAGGGCTGCAAGCCGGCGACGGTAAGCCAATCCCAGAAACCCCATCCCAGTCCGGATTGGAGTCTGCAACTCGACTCCATGAAGTCGGAATCGCTAGTAATCGCAGATCAGCATTGCTGCGGTGAATACGTTCCCGGGCCTTGTACACACCGCCCGTCACACCATGGGAGTTTGTTGCACCAGAAGCAGGTAGCTTAACCTTCGGGAGGGCGCTTGCCACGGTGTGGCCGATGACTGGGGTGAAGTCGTAACAAGGTAGCCGTATCGGAAGGTGCGGCTGGATCACCTCCTTTTGAGATAATGGCAACGCATTGCCAGACGTCCGCACAAGTGACCTGCATTCAGAGAACGTGATCCCGCAGGGGGTTGCGTGTCCCGTATTACGGGGCCTTAGCTCAGCTGGGAGAGCACCTGCTTTGCAAGCAGGGGGTCGTCGGTTCGATCCCGACAGGCTCCACCACTACTAAGCAAGACTTTTGGGTCTGTAGCTCAGGTGGTTAGAGCGCACCCCTGATAAGGGTGAGGCCGGTGGTTCGAGTCCTCCCAGACCCACCACTCTGAATGTTCTGCGCACGCACACATTGAATGCCTCGACGTTGAAGTCGGGGCATGTTCTTTGAAAATCGGGAAGAAGAGTCAAACGAGCGTTTGAGATGCAAGTCTTGCAAACGTGTCGAGGCTGAGGCGAGATGGCGTAAGCCATCTTTATCAAAGTGATAGTCGTACCATTCGCTGGTATGCGTATCGCTCCGAGGCAACTTGGGGTGATATGGTCAAGCGAATAAGCGCACACGGTGGATGCCTTGGCGGTCAGAGGCGATGAAGGACGTGACAGCCTGCGAAAAGTGTCGGGGAGCTGGCAATAAGCTTTGATCCGGCAATGTCCGAATGGGGAAACCCACCCGCAAGGGTATTGCATGGTGAATACATAGCCATGCAAGGCGAACGCGGTGAACTGAAATATCTAAGTAACCGTAGGAAAAGAAATCAACCGAGATTCCGTAAGTAGCGACGAGCGAACGCGGACTAGCCCAAAAGTCGATCTTGTTTTAGCAAAACACTCTGGAAAGGGTGGCCATAGCGGGTGACAGCCCCGTATGCGAAAGGGCCTGATCGATGAAATTGAGTAGGGCGGGGCACGTGAAACCCTGTCTGAACATGGGGGGACCATCCTCCAAGGCTAAATACTCCTGACCGACCGATAGTGAACCAGTACCGTGAGGGAAAGGCGAAAAGAACCCTGGTGAAGGGAGTGAAATAGAACCTGAAACCGTGTGCGTACAAGCAGTCGGAGCTCCGCAAGGAGTGACGGCGTACCTTTTGTATAATGGGTCAGCGACTTACTGTTCGTGGCGAGCTTAACCGTATAGGGGAGGCGAAGGGAAACCGAGTCTGATAAGGGCGCATAGTCGCGGGCAGTAGACCCGAAACCGGGTGATCTAGTCATGGCCAGGGTGAAGGTTGAGTAACATCAACTGGAGGCCCGAACCCACGTCTGTTGCAAAAGACGGGGATGAGCTGTGATTAGGAGTGAAAAGCTAATCGAACCCGGAGATAGCTGGTTCTCCTCGAAAGCTATTTAGGTAGCGCCTCGTATGTATCCTCTCGGGGGTAGAGCACTGTTATGGCTAGGGGGTCATTGCGACTTACCAAACCATTGCAAACTCCGAATACCGAGACGGACTGTACGGGAGACACACGGCGGGTGCTAACGTCCGTCGTGAAAAGGGAAACAACCCAGACCCACAGCTAAGGTCCCAAATTACTGCTGAGTGGAAAACCATGTGGAAAGGCACAGACAGCCAGGAGGTTGGCTTAGAAGCAGCCACCCTTTAAAGAAAGCGTAATAGCTCACTGGTCGAGTCGGTCTGCGGGGAAGATTTAACGGGGCTAAGCAGTAAACCGAAGCTTGGGGTGTGCACCTTTGGTGTACGCGGTAGAGGAGCGTTCCGTAGGCCTGCGAAGGTGGATTGAGAAGTCTGCTGGAGGTATCGGAAGTGCGAATGCTGACATGAGTAACGATAATGCGGGTGAAAAGCCCGCACGCCGAAAGCCCAAGGTTTCCTTGCGCAACGTTAATCGACGCAGGGTGAGTCGGCCCCTAAGGCGAGGCAGAAATGCGTAGTCGATGGGAAGCTGGTTAATATTCCAGCACCTCGCGTAAGTGCGATGGGAGGACGGAGAAGGTTAGGTGAGCCGCGCGTTGGTTGTCGCGGTGAGAGGACTGAGGTGGTGCCCTTAGGCAAATCCGGGGGCGCAACATTGAGGTCAAGGACGAGTCCAATGGGACAAAGTCACCGATATCACGCTTCCAGGAAAAGTCCCTAAGCTTCAGCTTACGCAGACCGTACCGTAAACCGACACAGGTGGGCAGGATGAGAATTCTCAGGCGCTTGAGAGAACTCGGGTGAAGGAACTAGGCAAAATAGCACCGTAACTTCGGGAGAAGGTGCGCCGACCATGGTGAATAGCTGAGGTCGGCCGAAGTGACCAGGCCGCTGCGACTGTTTATCAAAAACACAGCACTCTGCAAACACGAAAGTGGACGTATAGGGTGTGACGCCTGCCCGGTGCCGGAAGGTTAATTGATGGGGTCAGCCGCAAGGCGAAGCTCTTGATCGAAGCCCCGGTAAACGGCGGCCGTAACTATAACGGTCCTAAGGTAGCGAAATTCCTTGTCGGGTAAGTTCCGACCTGCACGAATGGCGTAACGACAGCGGCGCTGTCTCCACCCGAGACTCAGTGAAATTGAAATCGCTGTGAAGATGCAGCGTTCCCGCGGCAAGACGGAAAGACCCCGTGAACCTTTACTATAGCTTTACACTGAACGTTGAGTTCGTCTGTGTAGGATAGGTGGGAGGCTGTGAAACCATGGCGCTAGCTGTGGTGGAGCCAACCTTGAAATACCACCCTGATGTGCTTGACGTTCTAACCTGGGCCCGTAATCCGGGTCGGGGACCGTGTATGGTGGGTAGTTTGACTGGGGCGGTCTCCTCCCAAAGTGTAACGGAGGAGCTCGAAGGTACGCTCAGCGCGGTCGGACATCGCGCACTGTGTGCAAAGGCATAAGCGTGCTTGACTGCAAGATCGACGGATCAAGCAGGTAGGAAACTAGGACTTAGTGATCCGGTGGTTCTGTATGGAAGGGCCATCGCTCAACGGATAAAAGGTACTCCGGGGATAACAGGCTGATACCGCCCAAGAGTTCATATCGACGGCGGTGTTTGGCACCTCGATGTCGGCTCATCACATCCTGGGGCTGTAGTCGGTCCCAAGGGTATGGCTGTTCGCCATTTAAAGTGGTACGCGAGCTGGGTTCAGAACGTCGTGAGACAGTTCGGTCCCTATCTGTCGTGGGCGTTGGAGATTTGAGAGGGGCTGCTCCTAGTACGAGAGGACCGGAGTGGACGAACCCCTGGTGTTCCGGTTGTCACGCCAGTGGCATTGCCGGGTAGCTACGTTCGGAAGCGATAACCGCTGAAAGCATCTAAGCGGGAAGCGCGCCTCAAGATGAGATCTCCCGGGACACAAGTCCCCTTAAGGAACGATCAAGACTAGGTCGTTGATAGGCAGGGTGTGTAAGCGCAGTAATGCGTTGAGCTTACCTGTACTAATGATCCGTGTGGCTTGACCATATCACCTCAAGTTTCTTCGATAACTCGAATGAAACCCTTGGCCTCAACACGTTGATGGCTTGCACGAACGCTCGTTCACTCTTCTTCCCACCCTCTGAGAGCGTGGCGCTACTTCACCTGAAGCCGGCGACCCTCCACCCTCTCCCTGGTGATAACAGCGCTGTGGTACCACCCGATCCCATCCCGAACTCGGAAGTGAAACACAGCTGCGCCGATGGTAGTGTGGCTCAAGCCATGCAAGAGTAGGTCATCGCCAGGGTCTTTATAAAAGCGATACCCCGGGCCGAAAGGCCCGGGGTATTGTCTTTTAAGGTGTCTGGCAATGATCTGACTTGCGCAGAGCTTGCAATACAAACCGCAAGAAACTCACCGAAGCCGTTGCGGAAAGCCGCGCAGCGGCGACCCGCAACAGGTCATCGCCAGGGTCTTTATCCAAAACCCCGCCTCAACAGAGGCGGGGTTTTTCTTTGCGCGACGGGCGCCCTTATGGAGGAAAGTACTGTGACAGTGTCCAGCCCGGGCCGCTAGGCTCGGGCCATGAGTAAGACACCGTCATCAGTCGCTTGGCTGAACAGTAAGTACAGCCGCGCCAAGGGTCAGATCGCTCGCATGGCGGAACGAATCAAGGGTGTGGAAGCCCGGATTGAACTCCATCGCTACAAGATCCAACGCTGCGAGGATCAACTAGTCCACTTAGGGGAAGCACTGGCGCAGGCAGAGATACTAGCCCAGCAGATCGCACACGCCATGAAACTTCATGTGCATGCACCTCTATGCGAAACGGTTGGTGAGATTCGCCCAGGCGAGCATCCATCGTTCTTCAAACGCGGCGGTATGACAGTCGGTATTTTCCGTGCATTGAAGTCAGCGCCGGGTGGTGCGGTGACTATCGATGAGCTGCAAAACCAATTGATGCAGGCGCTCAAACTGGCCCCGGAAGACGTGGCACGCTTCCGGATGCGGTTGCAGACTCGTCTTCAGATTCTGCGCCGGCAGGGCAAGGTGACCTCACCGGATCACAATGGTGTATCGGGGAAGCGATGGATGCTGTCCAAGGATTGGGTTCCCACCCCGCCTGCTATCCAAGGTAAGAAGTACTCCAGACACAGAAGTAATGGTTCTGTTCAGCCCGCACGTTGGTTGATCCAATCGCAGCGGGATATCGCGGCGGTCAAGACCGAAGCCATTGCTCGCGGTGATGCCAACCTTTCCTCGAAACTAGGCGATGACCTGGATGCGATCGACAATGTCTGGAGACAGCATCCCTTGCACTTTGAGATTGAGCTTGGCTGGACCCCGTCGTCTCGCGCTTCGCATTATCGAGAGAGCATTTACGCGCGCGTATCCCGCGCCCTCACGCAGGCTAGGCAGGGCATGACCATCCCAGCTTTGCAAGCCGCTTGTCCATGCCCGTCCAACAAGAATCGACAAGCTTCAACTCGCGCGATCGAAGCGGCCCTCAGGCAGATGCTGCTTGAGGGCCACATTGAACACCGCCAGAACGAGCTTGACGGGCAGGTGGAGTGGCGCCTCCGCCCTACGCCTTAGAGTCGATAAGCACTTCAGCACGGCGACCGCGCCGCTCGTAGTACCCACGCAGGCGGGGAGACGGACCAAGCGACAGCGCCGTCCCCAGCAACCGCTTCACCATTGCCGATTTGCGCAGGCGGCGATGAGTATGCCGCCAAGCCGCTTCGCAAGCATAAAAGTGGAGGAACAGCGGACGGCTCCCATGGTAGATACCATATTCGGCGCGGCGCATGCGACTGAAGAACGCCTCGGCATGGTTATCGTTCACGCCCTCGCTATTGGAATACTCCTTCGCATGGCTAACGGAATAGTGCTCGTGCTCGCGCGCCAACTGAGTGTAGGCGCCGGCTTCGTCGGTGAACACGATGGCGCCAGGCGCTATGTGTGCTTTCGCCATCAAGCCGACGGCGTACGCGCTCTCGCCGCCACGCGCCACAGCCACGGACACCGCCCGCGAACCTTCACCGCGCTGACCATTCGAGTCGGTAACCACCAGCACGACCCGTTTGTTGGCCATTTTCTGCCAGTTGCGTTGGGTCATGCCCATCGCCTTCCAGGGCTTGTCATCATCGGAGGCGATCGGCTCCTTGCCAAAACGGCGCTGCAACTGCTCGCGGGTGGCCTTGGGCTGCCGCTGGTTCGATTTGCGCGGCTTGCCGCCGAAGTATCCGCCATCCATTTGCACCATCCCTTCAAAAGGCTTGACGGGCTGATCTGCCGCCATGGCTTCGCGAAAGCGATGTTCGAGCAAAAAAGTGGTCATCGGCGCCAGGCCGGAGGTACCCGAAATGCCCACCGAGCTGGCGCCGTTACCCGGACCGAGGAACAGCACCGCACAGTTCAAAATGGTGCGCAACGGCAGCTTAGTCCCGTCGAACAACGTCCCTGTGGTCACCGAAAAGATCGCCTGGCAATGCTTGCACTGCCAGGTCGGGTTGGTGGGCTCCTCCCAACTGCCGCAGGGGCGGTGACAGGAGCGCCGGCGCCGGCGGCGCGGGTAATGTGTGTCGATCGCCCCGCACTTGGGGCAGACCTGTTCGGTTTCGTTCCCCCAGCGCAGGGAGGCGAAGTAGGTCACCACTTCAGTGTCGGACATGCGGCCCACGACCGCGAGGTTGATATCGCGGGCCAAGGGGGTGAGACGGTGATGCTGAGCCATAAAATTCCTTTCCGGGGCTTCCAAGCCCCGGATTTCGAGCGGGTGACGGCAGGTCGTTCCTGCCCAATCGGACAGTTATTGACAAGCCGGGAGACTGGCCCGCACAATTAGCTCAAAGCTGCCTAGGCTTGAGCTCTGAAGCCCGGATCTTCCTCTGCAAAGGAACCCGGGCTTTTGTGCGTCTGGCCGACGGAAAAGTCCACGTTGGGAAGCGCGTTAGCCGACTAGGTCATGACGCCCCCTTTGCCCGGCAAGCGAGAACCGGCTTTCCCGGTAGCGGTCGACTGAGACTGGCGCTGAGCCAGAACCCAAGCGCAAGCTTCTTCAGTCACGGCAAATACTCCCATTCTCCCCAGCAGTGGGAACACGGCCACGCCGAGCTGCCCCTGCAATCGGGCTTTCTGAAAGGCGGCAGTCGTCCGGAACCCCAGCAGGCTGCGCAAGGCCGCCCCTCCGACCATGGGGCCATATCGCTCGATTTGAGCCTCAACCCAAGCGATTTCGTTGAAGCCAGAAGGGATGGTCTGATTGTTCATAGGCCGGAAATCCATGGAATTTGGATGCTCGGCGCAGGATCTGGCATAAGATCGGCTTTCGCTACCATTCAAATAGCCTGATTTTCGAAAGCCTTTTTGTGGTCCGCCCATGCCTTTACCCGATTGAACGCATCCAGTGGAAGGTCTGGATCCGAGCCTTACGCATGGCTGCCAACAATGTGCCGCCCTTCAGCACATCCGGCAGAGGTGTAAGCACTTGGGCAAAACTGCAACGAGCGTTGCTGCAAGGCTATGGCGATGCGGCTGTCCAAGGTCGCATCCAGGGAATCTTGGGGGTGGTCAACCGCGGAACGAACCCACGAAGCCTGATACGGCGGATCGCAGCTGACGAGCTCGATTTCGAGCTGCCGGAGACAACGGTATTCGTACTCCGAACGAAGTCGGGGCGGGGGCGACGTGGCGGCAAGAAAGACAAGAAAGAAATGAAGCAGAAGAAATATTTGGAGATTCCAATTGACCTGGTCGAGGCCGGCGAACGTCTCTGCCCAGGCTCGTCGCACTGGGAGGATGCCTACCTGTGGCGACTGGCTGGCCCCGTCCTCCCTGGCCTCGAGGAAATCCGTGTTGCGATTTTCTACCTCAAGCATCGTCTTGGATTCTGCTCGCCCTCGCCGGAGGAGCATGCGCGCCATTTGACAGCATTGGGAGTCGCCCGACTGTCCTTGCTCTCGGAATCAGAAATGCAGGACTGCTATGCCGCAGCACTTGTCCCGATAGCCAAAACAGCTAGCGCCGATGCACTCAGCCTGCTCGCAGCGCTGCTTGCCGAAAGCTTCATCACCAATCAGAAAACACTACTGAGACTGCACCGAAACGCCTTTCATCTTAGTGTCGAGACACTTTTGTCCGAACCGTTGATGATGGACATCGGCAAGGAGTTCAGAGACTGGATCACCGACGGGATTCTGGACACCGCATGGGAACAGCCCGCCGAGCAACATATTTCCTCCCTGTCAGCCCCCTTAATACCAATAAAGGAGTGGGAAGCGATCTCGGGACAAAGGGACATGGAATCCTTCTTGATCAATGTGCTCGGTGCGAAGCGGGCGGATCCGCCATGGCATTCGCGGAAAGGATTGAGCTCGATCCCTTGGGTGTCTACTGAAGAAATCCCTCCAGCGGCCACATGCGATCTTCCTCCACCAGGCGCCGTTGACAAATCATAAGTTATGCATAAATATGGATTGGGACAACTTCCTTTTTTTGCATAAATCGAGGCTCCAATGGATCAGGCACCGCACGCGTTTAACCCGGCACTGGTCGAATCTAGGCTTCGCATCATTGCCGAAGCCCTCCTTGAGGTTCTGTACGACACCGAACTCGAGCTTGCGAGTCCACTGGATGATGGCTACACGCGCGGGACGACCACGTTTGGCCGGCAGCGCAATGCCCTGATCCAGTTGTGCACAAATGGGCAATATCAATGGCTCAAGCTCACTCACGCGGCGATGGACGTGACGTTCGAGATTGATGGCGTTCCTTGCCGGTTCTTCTCCGATGACCCGGCCAAACCGCGTAAGCCCGGCTTCTTCCGACGGAACGATTGCGACCAGCTCTTCGAGATTGAAATCGGCGCACCGCAACTGTTCCGCTTCATCGTAGCCAAGCCGCAAAACGCGGATGAGGAAGCAGAGGTGTTCTTCATCGGCTACGACGCAAACCAGAACGAAGCCTTTCGCTGGCAGTACTCGCGCAGCACGCCCACTTTGTCGAGCGTCGACAACAGCCGGCCGACCGAAGTGCTCTTGCCGAGCCCGGTGGCGAAGGTGCGTCCGAAGAAACCCGACCAAGAAACCGGCAAAGACCGTGCCATGGGTGACAACGACGATGTCCAGGGGTGATGCATGTCCGAACCCGCTGCAGTTCTTGGAGCTAACATTCGGCTTGCGCGTCTATTCCATGGTCTGACGCTTGAGGATGTCGCTGCGCGTCTGGATAAGTCGCGCCAATACGTCCACAAGATCGAAACCGAGCAGATCGTTCCTCCGTCGGAGACGCTGGCGGCAATCGCCGAACTGACGCAGGTGGAACCTGCGTTTTTTGTTGCGCCTGCGCCTACGCCTGTGGCGGAGGAGCAGTGCCATTTCCGCAAACATTTCACAACGCGTTCGGCGATCAAGCATGTGGCCTTGGCCAAAGGCGAAATGTTCCGCCGACTCGTCGCTGGTTTGGAAGAGCAACTAGAGTTGCCAGCGCCCAACATTCCTCAGTACGACGTGAGTTCGCTAGTCGAGATCGAACGTGCAGCTGAGGCGTGCCGCGCCTACTGGGGGCTTGGTTTCGGGCCAATCCAGAACATGGTGCGCGTGGCTGAACTGGCGGGTGCCGTGGTCACGTCGTTCAAGGGGGTTTCTCGCGAAGTCGATGCTTACTCGATCAGCGCAGCCCGCCCGATCATTGTGGTCAACAGTGAGGGGGCGTCGGCATGTCGCCAGCGGTTCGACATCGCTCATGAACTGGGCCATCTAGTGCTGCATGTTGGTTTGGCAACCGGCGACCGCAAGACCGAAGGGGAGGCCAACCGCTTCGCCGGCGCTTTCTTATTGCCACGTTCGAGTTTCGTCAAGGAGTTTCCGCGACTGCGCGGCAGTTATCTCAATTGGCAAGGCCTATCCGAGATGAAGCTTCGATGGAAGGTCAGCAAGGCCGCCTTGTTGTATCGGGCTCGTCAACTCGGACTGATCTCGGAAGACCAATATCGCACCGGCGTCATCCGACTCAATCGTGGCGGCGAAGCAAAGGTCGAGCGCGAAGATGCCATGGTGGCGCAGGAAATCCCTGAGCTGTTCACTCAGGCCGTGCGGCTGGGAATGGAGCATCAACGCATGAACCTGGAGGCCTATAGCCGACTGTTCTGCGTCAAGAAATCCGTGCTGGCAGAGTTTTTAGCGGAGTCTCTGGCGTCACCTGCACCGAACGAAATACCCCCAGTGGAGAATAATGTGATTTTCCTGGCTGAGCGTCGTCAAATTGTTGGTTCTGAAGTTGCGCGTCGACGCTGCTGATGCAAATCAAACAGACCGCCGAGAAGGGACGGCGGCGCGTGCCGGTGTCGTTGTTGCCGGTGATCGCGCAAGTGCTCGACACCACACTCGATGCGCTGGTCGCTGACAACGCAGCGCTCACGATGGCATCAGCACCGAAGAAGCGCGGGCCGCAGAAGAAGATTCGGCAACAACTCGAACAAATCGAAGCCTTACCCATGGCCAAGCAACGCGCCATCGCACACGTGCTTGACTCGATGCTCGCGCAGAGCAGCCGCTAAAACAGAAGCCCCGCTCAGAGCGGGGCTTCGGTCGCTCCTGGACGCTGTTAAGACGAATTAATTACCTCCGTCCCGGCTTTTGGCTAATTGTCCCTGACACCTTTTTCCAATAAATCTTCGGCCATCTTGATGCACTGCGATGGGTTTCCTGACGGACGCTCATCGGCAAGGCTCTTGCACAACTGCGGCAACTCCATAGCTTTAATTTCAGCGTTAGAAGTCCTGCCTTGCTGCTGCGAAATTGCTATCACCATGATGTAGTGCCTCGCACTTTCGACAGTCCCGCGCTTTACGATTTCGCTCTTGAGAGCGTCCATAAATGTGGTCGGTGATGAGGCGAAGCACTGGTCAAACCCAAAATACTCGTGATGCCTCTGCTGCGCTTCAAAGAATAATTCGATTTTCTTCTCGTTCGACAAGGCTAAGCATTCCGAATTTCGGCTCGTGTCATCTAGCGCCCTAAGCTTCACAAAACCATCGCTACCGCGATCTGCGGAAGTACAAGCTGATGGCGCACAGAGCAGCGCGACTAACGCTATTTCCCGCATCCACATGGGTCGCCTCCTGCCTTATCCATTTGCGCGCGAACCTCGCTAGCTTTCGCCCGCGCATCAACTTCAAATGGATTGTTCGTATAACCGAAAATCAGGTGCATGGCGCCGTAGGACAGCCCCATGCCGAGCAGGCTCATAGATCGGTATTGATCAGAATGCGTCACCTCATGCGCAAGAAGAGTGATGCCTTCTTTTGTGTTGGGGGCATCCGGAACACCAAGATAGACCGTGTTCTTGAATGTCCATGCCTCCGCGCCACCTGCCCCTAATGCTTGCGCAATTTTCGGTATCCCTTCCTGGACATCGATCTTGTTGAGATTAACGTTAGGAAGATGCGGGCCAATGATGCCTTTCTCGCAGTCAGTGAGTGCTCGCAGTCCAAGCGGATCAATGTTCGAGATCGGATTCCCACCGACATAGGCATACGTGTTAAGCCCGCCGGCTTGTCCGATCGGATCACTCTGCGTGTAGCCCCCGATGCGCGCATCGTAGTAACGGTTGATGTTGTACCAAAGGTTGGTCTCCTGATCGTAGTACTGACCGGGGAATCCAACGTTCAGTCCACCGATGCTGTCCAGCGCCACGCGTCGATCAAAGGCGTAGTTGTTCGCCCGCCACACCACGCTCTTGGCGCTGTTCGTCGCCAGTTCCGGGCGACCCAGGTGATCGTTGTGCACGAAATAAAGCTGGTTACTGCGCACCAGACCGACCAGTTCACCGTTGAACCAGAGGTAGTTCGTCCACTGATCGCCGTTGTCCTTGTGCTCCGATAGCAGAGTGCCACCCGGCCCGTAGGTGTAACGATATGAACCATGGCTCGGCGCGGCTTTCCAGACTCGCTCGTTGAAGGCGTTGTAGCCGTAATTGTTCGTTCCTACAAGCAGACTCACGGTCGCATAGTTCGGCTCACCGAAGCTCGTTGCCGCATTACGGCTGATGCTGGTCGTGCGATTGAAGCCGTCGTACCCATAGGTGGCCGTTGAGCCACTGAACGACTGGGTCGCCCGGTTGCCGCGCGCATCGTAGGTATATGAATGCGGCCCCATGCTGCCGATGCGATTGCTGGCCGCATCGACGCCCAGCGATTCATCGAAGGTCCATGTATGCCGGGTCTTGTTGCTGTTGGTATCCCAGTACAGCGCCTGGTTGCCCGACGTGGACGTGACGCCGGTCAAGCGACTCAAGGCATCGTAGCCATATGTCTGGCTCAGACTGGTGTTGATGGTGTTCGTGATCCCGGTGATGCGATCGTTCGTGTCGTAGGCATAGGACAGGTTCTGCACGTTGGTCGTGCCGTTCTTGGTGTTCGCATTGGTCAGCCGGCCATCCAAGTCATAGCTATACCCACGGGACAGGCCGTTCCCATAGATCCAGCTTTTCGCAGGTCCGAACGGCTGATACAGCGTGTTCGTAACCACGTTGCTGACAACCCCACCGATATTGACCGTCATTGCTACGAGTTTGCTGCTGGCATAGCCATAACCGACCGCAACGCCGCTCGGGTAGGTGATCGCATGCAGGCGACCGAATGCGTCGTAGTAATAAAATGTCCAGTAGTCGGATTCCACCGCGTTGCCACGAATCCATTCTCGTCGGATGTAAAGGCGACCGTCTGGCATGTACGCGTAGTTTTGTGTACTGGCCGTACTTACGGTGCTGCACAAGCGACCCTTGCCGTTTCCGCACCAATCGTAGCCGTAGTCTTGGGTCTGACCACCAGCGTTGACGGCGGCCAGGCGGCCCAAACCGTCGTAGCCATACGTCGTGACACTTCCGTCATTGCGAATCATCTGGCTCAACTGGCCGTACGCGTCGTAGCTGTAGGTGGTCGTACCGCTATCTGGGCTGACTTGGCGCCATAGCTGGCCGAAGCCGTCGTAAACATACGTCGTGATCTTCCCGCGCGGATCGGTCACCTTGGTCAGCCGGTCTGCGGCGTCGTATTCGAAGTACGTATTACCGCCCGCCGGATTCGTCGACTGCACCACGCGATCCAACTGATCGTAGTACAAGGTGGTAGTGCCTAATGGCCTGACGATTGTCTTGATGTTGTTGTTCAGGTCATAGGTATAGCTCTGAGTGACAGTCTGACCGGAATTGGATCGCTGGGCCCGCACCCGACTCAATTCGTCGTAGTCGGCAAAAGCCATGGCCGTGATATCGCTCTCATTGACAACGATGTCCCCATACTCAGGCGTGCCGCCTTGGTATTCGCAGTCCTCCTCGGGGATATCCGACTCCAGATGCATCGGGTTCATGCCGAACTTCCCATAGCAGCCCAGATACCCGTAACCGTAATTGCTCCAGTAGAGGCTCATGTTGTATTTCGACGTCATGTTGCCGGCAAGATCACGCCCAAAAGACTGCGCCTCGACCCGTTTGCTCTGATCATTAAGATCGGCAGCCAACCCGACGTGCTGCATCGTGAGCTGGCGGTCTGGGTTGTACTGATAACTCATGCTCTGCCCATCGGGGCCAGTCACATGTTCCAACGTCCCATTCGCGCTATAGAAATAGCTGGTGTCCGCCGCCGTCGCGCCATCCGGATAGGTCCGCACCTTGGTGACACGCCCACGGGCGTCATAGGTGTAATCGGTGATGTCGCCGTTGACCCCGGTCACCCGCCCCGGCTGGCCCAGCCCATTCAGATTGCTATAGGTCACCATGTGGCCAAGGCTGTTCTGGGTCGAGATCAAATCGCCCTGATTGTTGTAGCTGGTCGTGACGGCATCACCGGCTCCAGGCAATGGCCCATCGACGGTGACGGTCGCCAGCATGCCGTTGGCATGCAGCGTGTAGGTATACGTGGTGGTGCGTGTCTGATTGAGATTGTTCGCCGGCGATGGCGCCAACAGATTGGTCGTGGAGACACTCGCAATGCGGCCACCGCTCGTGTACGTGTATTGCGTGAGGTATTGCCCATCCAGTTGCTCGCTTAGCAAGCGGTTGCTGGCAGCATCCCACTGATATCGGGTCACACGTTGCAGCGCCGTGCCTGCCGCCTCGACCTTTTGTGTGAGTTGGCCCTTGGCGTTGTAGTACGTGTCGGTGTAGATGCCGTTGAAGTCCTGCCGCGTCACCGGGTAGCCGTTGGCGTCATATTCGCTCAAGGCGTAGTTCGTCTGCGGGCACCAGGTGCTGGCATGGCCGGTGACGGTGATGGCTTTGCCATCCTTGTAAACGGTGGTCGTTTGTTTACCTAGCGGGTTGGTTTCCACCGCAGTGAAGGTGCCGTCGGTGGCATTCGTGCTGTAGCTGAAGGTGTACTTGGCATACCCGTTGTGTTCGGTGCTGGTCGCATAGCCATTGGCGTCGTATGTGAACTTGGAATAGCGAACGCCGTTGAACGACTTACCCGTCAATGCGCTGGTGTCGGTCGATTTCTCGTAGTGGTAGGTGGTCGTCGTGGCCGGACTGCCGGGCTGCGAACTGGCCGTCAACCGATGCAAGCCAGTGCCAAAGTAATTGGCGTTATAGGAGAAGCCGTAATAATTGCCCGCTGGATCGCGCACGGCAGTCAACTGGCCGCTGGTCCAGGTAAATTCGACGTAGCGGCCCGAGGTATGGGTGATGCGGTAGGGATAGGTGCCGCTGGTGTAGGTAAACGTCCAGCCGATGCCATGCGCGTTCACCACCGACGACACGTAGCCCGCCAACGAATACGTCTCGACGCCAAGCTCCTCGCTATAGAGGATGAAGCTGCCGTTGCTCTGCGGCACGATCCTGGCCACGGCTTGCGGTTTGTCTTCGTAGAAGATGCCGTCCGCGGCCTTGATGAACTTGATCGTGCGTCCATCGGGACGCCACGCGTAAATGATCGTGTTGGCTCCGATCCCGCAGGCGCCGCCGCCGGGGCGCGGGTAACAGGCGTTGAGATCCGTGGTGCCGAAGGTCAGTTTGTAGTCGAAGTTGCTGACCCAGTACTTGCCGAACAGGCCCGCGCCCGGCCAGTAGTGGTTGTAGGTACGCGTCAGGCCGAGGGCCATTTCACCGGAACTGGTGAAGTCGGCCTCCGGCTCGATCTTGTTGCCGGTGGCTGGGAGAATCGGGTTGCCTACGCCGCAGCCGATTTTTGAATTGGCGTTTTGCCCTGAAGCATTGGCTGTACTTGGGGCCTGGATTTGCGATGCGTATCCATTGCCCGTATCGAACAAGTCGGGGGGGAATAAGAAGAGCTGCTGCCGTAGCTGGAGTTACCTCCCCAGCTATAGGGGTCGTTGTCGAAGTCGCCACGCGTGCCCGTTACGCTGACATATTCATCAGGTGCATAGCACCACCCATCAGCGTAGTGCCAGTTTGTCTGACAGCTGCCGGGCGACGTAGCTTGCACCCTTGCAAGCGCATGGCTTGGTGCAAACAAAAAACTGAGGACGAAAAGCAGCGCTCCCAAGCCGCGCGATGTCAGTCGAAACATCTTCATGATTCCCCCGTTCATGGGCACACCGCATTGCACGGCGGCACCTTCCCTAGCGAGTGCTCTTCATATCCGGCTGCTCGAAGCGCTGCACGCCGCAGCGCACAAATCACCAAGTCAATGTTAAATATTTACGACAAATGACAAAAGTGGCTCATGAGCCAGGACGACATGATCAAGACCATCCGACAGCAAAATCGTCATCGCCCAATGCATGGCATGTCAATGTGCTCTTGCGTTCAACAAGTCCGCCCACGCGCATCTGGCACTCTGATCAAGCGCTAAGTTCTGGCTTGTTGAGCAGATCGCCGTCGTCCGCATCGATAAATTTCGAACCCGAGTGGGGCATCGTTGACGAGTCAGGTCTATTACCGGACAGTCACTAACCGTCTTCACCATTCCGTTGCTGGAATTTGGCCTGTTCCTGCTTAATACAATCATCGACGGCATCATCTAGCGCAGCTTCATGAATTTCGTAAATCTGCAACGGGACAAGAATGCAGCGCAACAATGCCACGACTGTAAAGCCGAAGCAGACGGCGGCGACGATGCGCTGACCTGTCGCGTCCACTCCTAGAGCGAAGCAGCACAACCAAATGATTGCAAACACGGCACTCAGCACTGCTGCAAAGAGCGTTTGAGCTTGCGATGAAAGCAGAAATTTGATCCGTTGCGTGTACGCCTGTAGCTCCTCCAGTGTGAGTGAGGTCGCTTGCTCGATCCTGCCAGTGAACAACATGAGCGTCACCATGAAGCCTGCCAACAAGCTTCCCAAGGCGATCACGCCTGCGAGCAATGCAAAGAGCGTGTTCTCACGTTGAACGGACGCGAATGCTGGAGCGACTTGCCAGCCCACCAACGCTCCTATCGCCAGTGGTACTGCAAGAGCGAGGGCATGGCGGGCGCTAAAGCCAATGCCCGCCGTCAACCCTCCCATCGCTCTAAGGGCTGACCAGCTTGCCGTCCACTCTTCCGGCAGCAGTCGCATCTCTGTACTCACGCTTCTATTCGTCGGCGTCAATTACACGCGCCCCTGATGGGCGACCATCATTGTCGATTATGCGCCACCCCTCGTTGTCGGGGCGTCGCAATTCATCGAGGTAGTTCCACATCGTGTTTTCAATATCCGCCATGTTGTAGGCACCTGATGGATTTATCTGAATGTCCATGCGACGCTTCTCAACAAACTTCCCCAACCCTGTAATCTTTTGACCATCTCGAAGGTAAATAGCGACGGCGTCTAGCCCATTGTCAGACGCGTATTCATCTAATGCCGCAATTCCCTTCGCACTGTTCTCGCCATCAGGGAATTCGATATCCGCATGCACGACTGCGTGACCGCCCGCCCACTGCTTGAGTCTACTCAGACGGAAAGAAAGCGGCCGGCGTCTATTTGTCGTAGATGTTGCGAGACGCGCACTAATCCGCTCCACACCGCCCGCTGCTGCTATCGATCTCCGCAAGTCGGCACCAACCACATCCATCAACTCGATTCCAGGTAGCGCGGGATTGACGTGGCTGCGAAGCAAATGTGTAAGAACGTTTGCAAGGGTAGCCGTACCTCCACCTCCCTTCTCGACTTCGACAATCGCACACTGCCCGAGAAACAATGCGCGATAGCTGTGGACAACCTGCCGAGTCTGACCCGTTGTCGGATCGACAATTGGGTTTGCATTGATCGGCAGCGAGGTTGCCGTAAAATTGGGCGTCGTCTGCTCCGGCGCAACGCCGTTCAAGTAGCAAACGCATTCAATCAGATAGCCGTCTCGCCCGTTGCGACGCTTGCCACGATTGATATAGAAGCACGTCGTTCCTACTCCTGCTCCAGCCGGGTCTGGAAAATGACGATCCCCGACTGTAGGGGCATTCGCTATTAGCGTTCGGAGTAGGGCGTCCATAGCTGGGGGGACGAAATTCTTATTCCGCCCAGATTTGAACCGAACTATCTTGAGCGCGAAGCTCCTTTTCGCAGTTGGCATGTGGCCCCTTCCCCTGTGTACCTATGGCGAGTGATAAATACCGCACTGGGAGCCAACCGTACAAGCCAAAATTCGCCAGAAAACACTTACAGCGCCCTTCTCGATGTGAACTTTTTCACATCACCGTTTGAGGTACCGATTGAGATTTCGCAGGCAGACAGAAGGGGGCTACTGTGGACCCGGAAATTCTTTGTCATCTACCTACTTGAAGACTGCAGTCTGCATGGGAAGCACGATCCGATTGCGCGATGACCAATCGCTGGCCTTACAGCACCATCTAAGGTATTGATGCTGTGGGAATTAGTACTTTCCTCCATAAAGGCGGCGACGGGGGCTTGGGCCAAATGCGTGGATTAAGTCGGCGACTAAACCAAACGCGTCATGGATAACTTCGTTCCCAAACAAAAACCCCCGGCATGCCGGGGGTTTTTGGTAGCACTTTTGCGCCGATGATCAGGCTGCGGCGTCCTTGAGCTTCTTCAACGGACGAACCTTGATCTTGGTCGAAGCCGGCTTCGCGGCGAAGGTGGTCTCTTCCTTGGTGAACGGGTTGATGCCCTTGCGCTTCGGCTTGGCCGGCACGTTCACGGCGGTGATCTTCAGCACGCCCGGCAGCACGAACTGGCCGGCGCCCTTCTTGCTGATCGAACCATGGATCGCGCCTTCAAGGGCGGCGAGCACGGAGCGAACGTCCTTGGCCGCAACCTGCGCGGCTTCGGCGATGTGCGCGACCAGGCCGGACTTGTTCAGTGCTTCCTTGATCGGCTTCGGGGCGGCGGCCTTGGCGGGCGCCTTCTTGGCGGGAGCGGTCTTCTTCTTTGCCATCTGCTGTGTCTCCTGACGATGTGGTTGAAACGCGTTGGACCGGAATGGGATCACTGTCCGGGGCAGTGTGTCATGTCGGGATCTTCAATGCGGCGCACGCCATCAACGCGACGACGCAGGCGAAACCGCCCAACCACACGAGGCTGCGCATGCGGTGGATGGCGGTGAGGTAGAAGATCCCGTGCAGGATGCGGAATGCCACGAAGGCCATGGCAAGCATGGAAATGCGCGACGGATCGACGCCGGCGAATTGCGCCATCAGCACACTGGCGGCGAAGGGCGCGAACGCTTCGAACGCATTGAGGTGCGCGGCGTTGGCATTGCGGATCCGGTAACTGTCCTGCTTGGCGATCCAGCCGCGCGGATCCTTGTTGTTGTAGCCGGCAGCACCACTCTTGGCGAGCGACACCCAGACGTAGGGCAACGCCGCCGCGACCAGGATGCACCAGTAAGCGATGGACATCAGTGCCCTCCCCGGGGCGTTGCCATAACTGCGAGCGTAGCGGATTTGACGGAATTATTGCGTCGAAACCGCCAAAAAAAAGCGGTTTCGACACGTCGGCGTTTATTTGGTGGCTGCCGGACGCATCTTGTCGCGGGCGGCCTTGAACGGGTTGCCGGCATTCCAGTTCGGCCATTGACCGTCGTTGGCCAGGGTTTCGCCGACCGAATAAGCCGTTTCCACGTCCTGCACGATGCCGTCCAGCTTCCAGGTGGCCGCGTCGAATTGATCGCCGGGCTTGTGATAACGGTTGTCCGTGTAGTCCTTGCCCGCGGCGTCGCCCGCGGCCTGCCCACCATCGAGCAGGTCGGTGCCGCTGTCGATGTACAGCGCCGGCACGCCTGCCTTGGCGAAGTTGAAGTGGTCGGAGCGGAAGTAATAGCCAGCCGCGGTATTGGTCTCGCCCTTGGCCACGCGGTGTTGGGCATCGAGCACCGTTTTCAGCACGTCTTCCAGTTGCGAACTGCCCTTGCCGACCACGGTGATGTCATGCGCCTTGCCGACAGGGGAGAGTGCATCGAGATTGACCACCGCCACGGTCTTGTCTAGCGGCACCACCGGGTGCGCGACGTAGTACTTGGAGCCGAGCAGCCCGGATTCCTCCAGGGTGACCGCCAGGAACAGGATCGAGCGCTTCGGCGGCGTCTTGGTTTTGCGGAAGGCTTCCGCCAGTTCGAGGATGGCGGCGACGCCGGTCGCGTTGTCGACCGCGCCGTTGTAGATGTTGTCGCCCCCGCTTTCAGCGGACTGTTCGCCCTCGTGCGTGCCAAGGTGGTCCCAGTGCGCCATGTAGACGATCGCTTCGTCCGGCGCTTCGCTGCCGGGCAACAGGCCGATCACGTTGCGCGAGCTCTTCTCGACACTCGTGCTCTTCAGGTCGAGCGACGCGGTTGCGTCGAGCGGTACCGGCTTGAAACCGCGCTTGTTGGCCGCGGCACGCAGCTTGCCCAGGTCCTGGCCGGCCGCCTTGAACAAGGCAGTCGCGGCTTCGCCGGTGATCCAGCCCTGCGCGGGAACGCGCGGCGCGGGGTCGTCCTTGGCTGGCAGGTCATATTGCGGGCCGGACCAGGAATTCTTGACCACGTCCCAGCCGTAGGACGCGCCTTCGGTGTCGTGGATGATCAGTGCGGCGGCGGCGCCCTTGCGTGCGGCTTCCTCGAACTTGTAGGTCCAGCGTCCGTAGTAGGTCATGCGCTTGCCATCGAACAACTTGGCATCGCCCGCATGGAAGCCGGGGTCATTGACCAGCATCACCACGGTCTTGCCCTTGACGTCGATGCCGGCGTAGTCGTTCCACTGTTGTTCGGGCGCATCGACGCCGTAGCCGACGAACACCAGCGGGCTGTCCTTGATGCTGACCTGCGGCTGCCCGGTGCGGGTGCCGATCACCATGTCGGTGCCGAACTTCAACGCCTGGGTGGTGCCACCCACGGTCGCCACCAGCGAAGCAGACGCTTCATCGGCGGTGGTCTCCACCATCGGCACGGTCTGGAACCAGTCGCTGCCATTGCCCGGCTGCAGGCCAATCCGCGCGAACTGCGCCTTGATGTACTCGATCGACTTTTCTTCGCCCGGCGTGCCCGGACCGCGACCGCCGAAGGCATCCGACGACAGCTGCTGCACGTGCTCGGCGAAATCGCCGGTATCGATGGCGTCGTTGAAGGCGTGGCTGCTGGCTGCGGCTGCATCGGCAGCTGGCGTTGCTGCATCGGCGCTGGCTGCCGGTTTGTCGTTGCTGCGCGGCGTGCACGCGCACAGCGCGAGCAGGGCGAGAGGGAGCAAGACATGGCGCATCGCGGGACTCCATTCGGATATCCCGCGATTCTAGCCATTGCGCCGCATGTGCGGCAGCTGTCGTCAGTCCTTCGGCGGCGTGGCGGTGTTGTAGCGCTGCGCGGTGGCGCCGCTGACCGTGCCGATGTGTGCGCTCTGGTGGACGTACAACTTCACATCGCGCTCGAATACCAGGTTGCCGTCGACTACGGCATCCGGGCCGATCACGATGCGCGGCACCTTCTGCTTGCCCCAGCGCATGCCCCAGTTGCCGTTGGGCTTCTCGACGTGGATGCCTCCCTTCACGTGCGAACCCACGCCAACGGTGACGTCGCCGTTGACGGTCTCGATGCCGCCACCGAGGTCGGTATCGACCAGACCGATCGCGCCGTTCACGGTGGACACGTCGCGACGCACGTTGCCGCCGCGGTCGATGAAGATGCCGCCATTCACGGTTTCGACGTCGCCGTCGATGCGTGCGCGTTGGCCGAAGCGGATGCCGCCGTTGACGGTGGAGACGGAGCGCGCCGCAACGTCGTCGCCGGCTTCGATCCCGCCATTGACGGTTTCCACGTCCTCGGCCTTGGCGCCGCGCTCCAGGTCGATGCCGCCATTAACGGTGCTGAGGTCGCCGTAGGACTGGCCGGCCTGTGCGGTGATCCCGCCGTTGACCTTGTCGATGTTGCGGACACGGCCATCGTCTTGCGCGAAGGCGTGGGTGCTGGCCGCGAGCAGGACGGTGAAGAGCAGGGTGCGGTTCATGCGGGACTCCCATGGTGGTTACAGGCATTGATGCGACGGAGAGACGGAAGGTTTACAGCCGCTACAATCACCACGCATGCCGTGCTTCGGCAAACCCCTCCAGGAAGCCATCGTGTCCGCAATCCCATCCCCGCGCCCGAAACCCGTCGTGTTGCTGATCCTGGACGGCTGGGGCCATCGCGAGGAGGTCGAGGACAACGCCTTGGCGCAGGCAGACCTTCCGAACTGGCGGCGCTTGCTCGCCACCCGACCGCATACGCTGGTGCATACCGAAGGCCGCCATGTCGGCCTGCCGGACGGGCAGATGGGCAATTCCGAAGTCGGGCACATGAACCTGGGTGCCGGCCGCATCGTGTACCAGGACCTGACCCGGGTGGATGCGGCGATCGAGGACGGCAGCTTCTTCGCCAATGAGGAGTTGCGCGCGGCCTGTGACGCAGCGAAGGCGGCGCATGGCACCCTGCACGTGATGGGCTTGTTGTCGCCGGGTGGCGTTCACAGCCATGAGAACCACATCTTCGCGATGCTCGAACTCGCGCATCGCGAAGGCGTGCCGAAGGTCGCGGTGCATGCCTTCCTCGACGGTCGCGACACCCCGCCGCAATCGGCCGAGCCCAGCCTGCGCGCCTTGCAGGCGTTGTGCGACAAGCTTGGCAACGCGCATATCGCCACCGTCGGCGGCCGCTATTACGCGATGGACCGCGACAAGCGCTGGGAGCGCGTGCGCCGCGCGTGGGATGCGATCGTCGAAGCGCAAAGCGAGCATCACGCAGTCGATGCGCTATCCGCGTTGCAGGCCGCGTATGCGCGCGGCGAGAACGACGAGTTCGTCGCGCCCACCGTGCTCGATGGCGCACAGGCCATGCGCGATGGCGATGCCGTGGTGTTCATGAATTTCCGCGCGGATCGCGCACGCCAGTTGACCGCGGCGTTCGTGGATCCGGGTTTCGACGGGTTCGTCGCGCGCCGTCCGAAGCTGTCGCGTTTCGTTTGCCTGAGCGAATACGACGCGAAGTTGCCCGCAGCGCTGGCGTTCGCGCCGGACGACTTGCGCCACACCTTCGGCGAAGTGCTGGCGGACAACGGCATGACCCAGCTGCGCATCGCCGAAACCGAGAAATATGCGCACGTCACCTTCTTCTTCAGCGGTGGTCGCGAGGAACTGTTCCCCGGCGAATCGCGCACGTTGATCCCCAGCCCGCAGGTGGCCACCTACGACTTGCAGCCGGAAATGAGTTGCCCCGAACTCACCGACAAGCTGGTGGCCGCGATCGACTCGCAAGCCTTCGATGCCATCGTCTGCAATATCGCCAACCCGGACATGGTCGGCCACAGCGGCATCCTCGAAGCCGCGATCCAGGCGGCGCAGGCGGTGGACATCGCCATCGGCAGGATCAGCGAGGCGGTGCAACGGGTCGGCGGCGCGTTGCTGATCACCGCGGACCACGGCAACCTGGAAATGATGCGCGATCCCGACACCGGCCAGCCGCATACCGCGCATACCGTTGGCCCGGTGCCGTTGGTGTATGTGGGCGAACGCTTGGCGTCGCTGCGCACTGGCGGCGCATTGCGCGACATCGCGCCGACCTTGCTCGACCTGCTTGGCCTGCCCAAGCCTGCGGACATGAGCGGGCAAAGCCTGTTGTTGCCGGCTTGATGCGCAAACGTTCCGCCATCGCGTTGCTCGCCTTGGCCATGATCGGCACCACGCCGGCACAGGACCAGCGTGACGCCGAGCAACGCCTGCAGAAAGTCCGCAGCGAATTGAAAACGGTGGCGAGCGAGCGCCGCAAGCTGGAAGGCGCGCGTGGCGATGCCACGCAAAAATTGCGGCAGGCTGACGAACAGGTAGGCAGCGCACAGCGCGGCTTGCGCAACATCGAATCCACGCTGCAGCGCGACAGTTCCTCGCTTGCGCGGCTGCAGGCCGAACGCGCGAAGAGCGCCGGCGATCTCGATGCGAAGAAAGCGGAGTTGGCGCGGTTGTTGCGCGCCGCGCAGCTGGCGGGCGGCGATGCGCCGTTGAAGGCGATGCTGGCGCAGGATCGCATCGCCGAAGCGGAGCGTGCGCTCACCTACCAGGGCTACCTGCAACGCGGCAGCGTGCAGCGTATCCGCGAACTGAGCACGGAGTTGCAACGCATCGACGCGCTGGAGCGCGAGATCGGCCAGCGCCAGACGGCGTTGGCCAGCGACCGCAAGCAGCAGGCCGTGCAACTGGCGCAACTGGAAACTGCGCGCAAGCAGCGTGCGGGCGTGTTGGCCGGCATCGACCAGCAGTACCAGGACAAGGCAGGGCGCGAGAAAGCGCTGGGCCGCGATGCCAAGTCCCTGCAGAACCTGCTGGCGCAGTTACGCGCGGCGGCGGCGCGTGCGGCACGCGAGGCTGCACGTGCGAAGGCCGCGGCGGAACGCGAGGCCAAGGCATCGGGTAAGCCCGTACAAAAGCGTGTAGCGGTGGCGAGCGCGCCGGCGCTGAAGGTGGGCGGCCTGGGTTGGCCGGTGTCCGGCAGCCTGCTGGCTTCGTACGGTGGGCGCCTGCCGGACGGCCGCAACAGCGATGGCGTGCTGATCGCCGCGCCGGCCGGAACCGCGGTCAAGGCGGTGGCCGATGGCACCGTGGTGTTCGCCGACTGGATGACCGGCTACGGCAACATCCTGATCATCGACCACGGCAACGGCTACATGAGCCTGTACGCGCACAACGACGGCCTGCTGCGCGATGCCGGCGACGCGGTGAAGCGCGGCGATGCGGTAGCCAGTGTCGGCACATCAGGCGGACAGGAGCGCCCGGCGCTGTATTTCGAACTGCGTCGCAATGGCTCGCCGGTGAACCCAAGCGGCTGGCTGACCCGGCAATAGCCGGCGATGACGCCATCGCGACGCGGTTCGAGGGCATCATGCCGGAACCCGTGCCGCGCGTGCGGGTCGAAGCATCCATGAACCAAGCGGAGCACACCATGCGGGCAAAGCCCCTTTCCCTGTTGATTGCCGTCGCGCTTTCAATCGTGCCGATGTTCGCGTTGGCGCAAGACGCGCCGCAGGATCCGCAGAAGTCCGATGACGTTGCCGCCAGCGACGACCCGGATGCGGCAAAGACCGATGCGGCGAAAGTGCCGCTGGATGAAATCCGTCGTTACGTGATGGTCTACAACGCGGTGAAGCAGGCCTACGTCGATCCTGTCGATGACCATGCCTTGATGCAATCCGCGGTGCGCGGCCTGCTGCTGGATCTGGATCCACACAGCGCCTACCTGCAGAAGGCCGATGCGGAGGATTTCAACGAAATGACCCGCGGCGCCTACGACGGCGTCGGCCTGGAGCTTCAACAATTGCCGGAAGGCGGGTTGCGCATCATCGCGCCGCTGGATGATGGTCCGGCCGAACGAGCTGGACTGCGCAGCGGCGACCGCATCCTCGCCATCGACGGCAAGTTGCTGACGCCGGCCGATGCTGACGTCTCGACGCCGCTGCGCGGCGCGGCCGGCACCAAGGTGGTGTTGCGGGTTGTGCGCGAGGGCACGCCGAAGCCGTTCGATGTGACTTTGGTGCGCGAAACAATTCGGACCACCAGCGTGCGTTCGCGGATGCTGGAGCCGGGCTTCGGCTACGTCCGTGTGAGCAGCTTCCAGGCCGCGACCGCATCGGATTTCGTCAAGGCGGTGGACAGCCTGCAGAAGGACGCACCGTTGCGCGGCCTGTTGATCGACCTGCGCAGCAATCCTGGTGGTCTGCTGGTCGGCGCGGTGCAGATCGCCGACGAGTTGCTGGACCAGGGTGGCATCGTCAGCACCAAGGGCCGCGCGATGATCGGCGACAGCCGCTTCGATGCGACCCCGGGCGACAGGCTGAAAGGCGCACCGGTGGTGCTGCTGGTCGATGCCGGTTCCGCCAGTGCAGCCGAGGTGCTGGCCGGCGCGCTGCACGACAACAAGCGCGCGCGCGTGGTCGGCAGCCGCACCTTCGGCAAGGGCTCGGTGCAGACCTTGCTGCCGCTGGACAACGGCGATTCGGTCAAGTTGACGACCGCGCGCTATTTCACCCCGAGCGGGCATTCGATCCAGGCGCTGGGCATCGTGCCGGACGTGGTGCTCAAGCCGGAAGACGGCAAGGATCGCGCGGCGCCGATCAGCGAAGCGGCGTTGCCGAGGCACCTGGAAGCGGAAAGCGAGGCCTTCGAAGGCGACAACGCCGGTGATGTGTTGCCAGGCCAGAAACCGATCGATGCCGCACTGCTGGAGCTGAAAAAAATGGCCGGCGTGGAGGTGGCACCCGCGGCGCCGAAACCGAAGGCTCAGTAACCGCGACTATGGCGCAGGCGGCGGGCGATCGCCGCGCGCGCGAACAGGGCGAACACCACGCCGAACAGGAAGCCGGCGATATGCGCCGGCCAGGCGACGGTGCCGAAGGTCGGGCCGCTGTAGGCGAACACCACCTGCAGCAGGACCCATAGCCCGATCAACAATGAGGCCGGTACCCGCACGAATTCCAGGAACAGTCCCAGCGGCAGCACCACGCCCAGGCGTGCCCCGGGGAACAGGGCAAGGTAGGCGCCGATCACCGCGGACACCGCGCCGCTGGCGCCGATGATGATTCCGTCGGGTGCGTCGATCGCCAGCACCGCAGCTAGGTTGGCCACTGCGCCGCCGAACAGGAACAGAGCCAGGAAGCGCCAGCCGCCCATGACCCGCTCCGCCGGCAGCCCGAAAATCAGCAGGAACACCAGATTTCCGAGCAGGTGAATCCAGTCCGCGTGCAGGAACAGGGCCGAGAACAGGCGCAGCACGCTGCCCTCGACGAGCGCCTGGCGCCAAGCCAGGGCACTGTCCAGGCCGCCCGAAAGCACGCCCCAGTCCAGTTCCGCGCCGTGCCGCAGGGTGGGCGTGCCCATCGCACCTAGCACGTAGATCAGCCACAACGCCAGCAGCAGCAATGGGGTCGCCCAGCGCAGCACGGCTTTCTTGCGGGTGGAGATGCCGACGAACATGAATCGTTACTCTACCGACTGTTGCCGGGATTGTTAGCATCAGGTTAATTTACGCGTTATATTGCATACGGCGACGTACGTCGGGGGAGGGCTGCCGCAGGCAGAGTCCCGGCTCGCGCAGCGCGAACCAGCGCTTCGATGCATCCCACATCGCGCCCGAGAACAACCATCCCTGCACATATAAGAGTCACGGAGACGATTCGAATGAAAACCACCAACCGCAGCTTCCGCGCCACCGCGCTTGCGCTGGCCGTGCTGGGCACCCTGGCCGCCGGCCAGGCCGGTGCCTCGGGCTTCCAGTTGCGCGAACAGAGCGTCAAGAACCTGGGCAAGGCCAACGCCGGCAGCATCGTCGGCAAGGATGCGTCCAACGTGTCGCTGAACCCGGCGGCGATGACCAACCTGGACAAGAACACCTTCCAGGCCGACATCACCGTGATCGACCTGTCCGCCGATTTCACCGGTGGTGGCAGCATCCTCGGCTCGCCGGCACCTGGTGCGGCGCTGACCGGCGGCAACGGTGGCGACCCCGGTGATCCGACTGTGGTCCCGAACATGGCCGTGGTGTTCCCGCTGAAGGGTGCCTTCGAAGGCATGACCGTTGGTGCCAGCATCGGCGCGCCGTTCGGCCTGAAGACCGAATATGAGCCGGGTTGGGTGGGTCGTTACCGCTCGCTGACCTCCGACCTCAAGACGGTCGACCTGACCCTGTCTGCGGCGATCAAGCCGACCGAGAGCCTGTCGGTTGGCGTCGGCCTGATCTACGAGCGTGCCGAGGCGACCCTGAGCAAGGCGATCGACTTCGGTACTGCGATTTGCGCGGCGCAGGCTCCACTGATGAGTGGTGTGCGTCGTTACGACCTCACCTGTTTCAACCAGCAGTTCGCGTTCAAGCCGCAACAGATGGATGGCAGCTTCGAAGTCAGCGGCGACGATACCGGTATCGGTTACATCCTCGGCCTGCAGTACAAGCCGAATGAGCGATTCGCGTTCGGCTTCAGCTACCGTTCCGAGATCGACCACGAGTTGGAAGGGACGCTCGACTTCCAGAACGTGCCTGCGGTGCTGGGCGCGGATCCACGCTTCCAGGATAGCGATGGCGGCGCCAAGCTGACCACGCCGGCGGTGTGGACAGTGAGCATGAGCTACGCCTTTACCTCACAGTTCCGCGTGATGGCCGATGCTCAGGAGACCGATTGGAGTTCGCTGCGCGACGTGACCATCACCCGCACCAATGGTACCGTGGTTGGCGCCGAGCCTTTCCACTGGAAGGACTCGAATTTCGTCAGCGTGGGTGCCGAATACGACATCAGCGATGCCATCACCGTGCGCGCCGGCGTCGGTTTGGATGATTCGCCGACCAGCAAGGCGACCCGCACCCCGCGCCTGCCCGACAACGATCGCATGCTGTACTCGATCGGCGCGAGTTGGAACGTGAGCGAAAACTTGTCGGTCGATGCCGCGTTCCAGCGCATCAACATCGACGATCCGACCATCAACCTGGGCGTGCACCCGCCGAGCGACCTCTCGACCCTGCACGGTACCTTCACCGGCTCGGCCAACCTGTACGGCGTGTCGATGCAGTACCGCTTCTGATCCATCGGGTCATTGCAACAAGAAAAAGCCCCGCTTCGGCGGGGCTTTTTCGTTGGCTATTCGACAGCGGTTTGACGCCGGCGAATTCGCCGAAGTCGATCAGTCGCCCAGTGTCAGCAGGCTGGCATTGCCGCCGGCGGCGGTGGTGTTGATGGTCACCGTCTTTTCGGTGGCGAAGCGCGGCAGGTAGTGCGGGCCACCGGCCTTCGGACCGGTGCCGGACAGGTTCTGCCCACCGAACGGCTGCACGCCCACCACCGCGCCGATCTGGTTGCGGTTGACGTAGATGTTGCCGACCTTCGCCCGCGAGACGATGCGTTCGATGGTGGCGTCGATGCGCGAATGGACGCCCAGGGTCAGGCCGTAGCCGGTGGCGTTGATGGCATCGACCACCTGGTCCAGTTCGTCCGCCTTCCAGCGCACGACATGCAGGGCCGGGCCGAAATTCTCGCGATGCAATTGGTCGATGGACTTCAGCGCCCAGGCTTGCGGTGCGACGAAGGTGCCGTGCTCGGTGCCTGCGCCCAGTGCGGCTGTTGCAATGGGCGTGGCTTCGGCCTGCATGCGCGCGGCATGGGCGATGAGGGCGGCCTTGGCGTCTTCGTCGATGACCGGGCCGACATCGGTGGAGGGCAGGCCGGGATCGCCCACCGTGAGTTCGGCCATCGCACCGGCCAGCATGCCGATCACCTTGTCGGCGATATCGTCCTGCACCAGCAGGATGCGCGACGCCGAGCAGCGCTGGCCTGCCGAAGTGAAGGCGGATCCCAATACGTCCTTGACCACCTGCTCAGGCAGCGAGGAGCTGTCGGCGATCATCGCGTTCTGGCCGCCGGTTTCGGCGATCAGGGTGGCGATGGCGCCGCTGTCGCGGCTTGCGAGCGCGCGGTTGATCGCGCGCGCGGTGTCGGTGGAGCCGGTGAAGCAGACGCCGCAGACGCGCGGATCGCGGGTGAGCGCGGCACCGACCGTGGCGCCATCGCCCGGCAAGTACTGCAGCACGTCCTTCGGAATGCCGGCTTCATGCAGCAATTGCACGGCGGCGTAGCCGATCAGGTTGGTCTGTTCTGCCGGCTTGGCCAGCACCGTGTTGCCGGCGGCCAGGGCGGCTGCGATCTGGCCGGTGAAGATCGCCAGCGGGAAGTTCCATGGACTGATGCAGACGAACACGCCGCGGCCGGCCAGCTGCAGTTGATTCGATTCACCAGTGGGGCCGGGCAGTGCCATCGGCGCGAAATGCTCGCGCGCCTGCAAAGCGTAGTAGCGCAGGAAATCCACCGCCTCGCGCACTTCGGCCACGCCGTCGGCCAAGGTCTTGCCGGCTTCCTTGGTGCACATCGCCATGAACATCGGCATGCGCGCTTCCATCAGGTCGGCGGCGTGTTCCAGGATGGCCGCGCGCGAGGACGCCGGCGTGGCATCCCATGCCGGTTGTGCGGCAAGCGCGTTTTCGATGGCACGCTCGACGGTGGCGCTGTCGCTGGCCTGCCAATGGCCGACCACCTCGCGGCGATCGGCGGGATTGGTGACGGCGATTTTTTCGCCAGCAGTGTTCGCGCCCGGCACTAGCGGCGCGGCATTCCAGTTGCCGGCACCAGCGTTGTTGATGGCGGCGGCGAGTTCGCGCAGTTGGTCGTCGTTGGCGAGGTTGAGGCCCATGGAATTGTCCCGGTGTTCGTTCTGGCTGCGGTACAGGTCGACCGGCAGCGGGATGCGCGGATGCGGAATCGGATCGAAGTTCGACACGGCTTCGACCGGGTCGCGGATCAGTTCGTCGATGGAGATGCTTTCGTCGGTGATGCGGTTGACGAAGCTGGAATTGGCGCCGTTTTCCAGCAGGCGGCGCACCAGGTACGGCAGGAGGTCTTCATGGCTACCCACAGGGGCATACACGCGGCAGGCGACGTCCAGGCGATCCGTAGGGATGACTTCGGCGTACAGGTCGTCGCCCATGCCGTGCAGTTTCTGGAATTCGAAGTCGCGACGGCCGCGCATCGAGCGCGCCATGCGGTACACCGTCGCGATGGTCTGCGCGTTGTGGGTGGCGAACATCGGGTAGATCGCATCGCCGGCATCCAGCAGGCGTCGCGCGTTCGCAAGATAGGACACGTCGGTGTTCTGCTTGCGGGTGAACAGCGGGTAGCCGGCCTGGCCTTCCACTTGCGCGCGTTTGACCTCGGCATCCCAATAGGCGCCCTTCACCAGGCGCACCGGGATGCGTCGGCCGAGCTGCTTGGCCATGGTCGCGATGTAGTCGATCACGAACGGCGCACGCTTCTGGTAGGCCTGCACCACGATGCCGAAACCGTTCCAGTCGCGCAGCGACTCGTCGGCCAGCACCTGGAAGATCAGGTCCAGCGACAATTCGAGGCGGTCGGTTTCCTCGGCATCGATGGTCAGGCCGATGCCGTAGGACTTGGCCAGTTGCGACAGTTCCAGCAGGCCAGCACCGAGTTCGGCCAGTACGCGGGCGCGCTTGGCGTGTTCGTAACGCGGATGCAGGGCGGACAACTTGACCGAGATGCTGGGCGCGGCGAACACGTCGTCGAACGGGCCGGTGCGGCCGATGGCGTGGATCGCCTGCCGATAGGCTTCGAGATAGCGCTGCGCGTCCTTTGTGGTCAGCGCGCCTTCGCCCAGCATGTCGAAGGAATAGCGGTAATTCGCGTTGTCACCCTTGCGGCTGCGTGCCAGGGCTTCGTCGATGCTGCGCCCGAGTACGAACTGGTGGCCCATGATCTTCATCGCCTGGCGCACGGCCAGGCGGATCACCGGCTCGCCGGCGCGGCCGATCAGGCGCTGGAACGCGCCATGCACGTCGCGCTTGGTGTCGTCGGCCAGGTCGACCAGCTTGCCGGTCAGCATCAGGCCCCAGGTCGAGGCATTGACCAGCACCGAATCCGACTGGCCGAGGTGGCGCTTCCAGTTGGCATCGCCCAGCTTGTCGCGGATCAGCGCGTCGGCGGTGCCCTGGTCGGGGATGCGCAGCAGGGCTTCAGCCACGCACATCAGCAGTACGCCTTCCTCGCTGCCGAGGTCGTACTGACGCATGAAGGCCTCGACCGCGCCTTGGTCGCGCGCGCGGGCGCGCACCCGGCGTACCAGGTCGGCGGCGGTGGCCTGCGCGGCGGCGCGGTCAGCCGCAGGCAGGGTGGCCTGCGTCAGCAGTTCGCGCACATGGGCGGTTTCATCGCGGATCCAGCCGGCGGTGATCGCCGCGCGCGCTGGCTGCGGCAGGGGGTTCAGTTCCGGCGACAGGATCGGCGCGGGCATGGGGGAGGTGCTGGATTCGTTGCTCATCACGCCCGCAGGCTGCCTGCATTTCAGGGGTCGAGGGGGTGCCTAGTGTAGTGCTGCGGGGCGTCTGCGGCACCCGTGGTGCTCGCTGCGGGTTGCCGCATCTTGGCCCCGCCGGTACCATTTCACGGTTGTTCCCGGCCCTTTGCCGTTCGTGGCCGGGGCAGGGGGCGTGTGAAACCCAGACCAAGGCGCGGTCCGCGGCCATCAGGCCGATGGCCCGGCATCTCCAGGCATACCAGTGGGGCTCGATGTGATGACACCCGGTCGATTCAAAACAGGCGCGCTCAAGCTGTGTGCGTTGGCAGCAGCGCTCGCGTTGCCAGTGCTGGCACAGGCACAGGAGACCGCCAACCACGCGGATCCGCACCGCTGGCAGCTGAACATGGCGCCCGGCGTGACGCCGACGTCGCATGCCGCGTATGACGCGCACATGATCGTGCTGGTGATCTGCGTGGTCATCGGCCTCATCGTGTTCGGCGCGATGGCCTATGCGATGTTCAAGTTCCGCAAGTCCAAGGGTGCGGTGCCGGATACCAGTTTCACCCACAGCACCAAGCTGGAAGCGATCTGGACCGCGCTGCCGATCCTGATCCTGATCGGCTTGGCGTTTCCCGCGACACATGGCCTGATGCGCCAGTACGACACGCGTGATTCCGAAATGACCGTCAAGGTCACCGGTTACCAGTGGATGTGGAAGTACGAATACCTGGGCCAGGACGTGGCATTCACCAGTCGCCTGGATCGCAAGAGCGACGAAGTCCGCCAGAGTGGCGTGGACGCACGTACCGCCAACCTGCCGCACTACCTGCTGGACGTCGACAACCAGTTGGTGCTGCCGGTGGGCGTCAAGATCCGCTTCGTGCTGACCGCCGACGACGTCATCCACGCCTGGTGGGTGCCGGCGCTGGGCTGGAAGCAGGACGCGATCCCGGGGATCGTCAACGAAGCTTGGGCGCAGATCGAAAAGCCGGGCGTCTATCGCGGCCAGTGCGCCGAACTGTGTGGCAAGGACCATGGCTTCATGCCGATCGTGGTGAAGGCCGTGCCGAAGGCCGAGTTCGAGCAGTGGCTGGCGGCGAAGAAGCCGGCGGCTCCAGCAGAACCTGCCGCTGAGGCCGCGCCCGAAGCGCCGGCCAGCACCGAGCAAACCGATGCAGCCCCGGCCGCCGCCGCTGCTGCCCCGCAGACCGAGCAAGCCCCGGCTAACGCCGCGGCTGCCGGTTGATCCACGCACCGCATTCCGAGGTTCAGCGCATGTCCGCCACGCATCATTCTGCCGTCGACCATCACGACGACCACGGCCACAAGCAAAGCTTCGTCGACCGCTGGTTCTTTTCCACGAACCACAAGGACATCGGCACGCTGTACCTGGTCTTCAGCTTCATCATGTTCATCATCGGCGCAGCGTTCTCGGTGGTGATCCGCACCGAACTGGCCACGCCGGGCCTGCAGCACGTCACCCCCGAATTCTTCAACCAGATGACCACGCTGCATGCGCTGGTCATGATCTTCGGCGGGGTGATGCCGGCTTTCGTCGGCCTGGCCAACTGGATGGTGCCGCTGCAGATCGGCGCGCCGGACATGGCGCTGCCGCGCATGAACAACTGGTCGTTCTGGATCATGCCGTTCGCGTTCACCCTGCTGCTGGGCACGCTGTTCCTGCCGGGCGGCGCGCCTGCCGGTGGCTGGACGCTGTACCCGCCGCTGTCGCTGCAGGGCGGCAACAACCTGGCCTTCGTGATCTTCGCCGTGCACATGATGGGCATCAGCTCGATCATGGGCGCGATCAACATCATCGCCACCATCCTCAACATGCGCGCCCCGGGCGTCGACCTGCTGAAGATGCCGATCTTCTGCTGGACCTGGCTGATCACCGCCTTCCTGCTGATCGCGGTGATGCCGGTGCTGGCCGGTGCGGTGACCATGCTGCTCACCGACAAGTTCTTCGCCACCAGCTTCTTCAATGCGGCCGGCGGCGGCGACCCGGTGATGTTCCAGCACATCTTCTGGTTCTTCGGCCACCCCGAGGTCTACATCATGATCCTGCCGGCGTTCGGTATCGCCAGCGAGATCATCCCCACCTTCGCCCGCAAGCCGCTGTTCGGCTACCAGGCGATGGTGTACGCCACCGCGGCGATCGCGTTCCTGTCGTTCATCGTGTGGGCGCACCACATGTTCACCGTGGGCATGCCGCTGGGCGGCGAGCTCTACTTCATGTTCGCGACGATGCTGATCTCGATCCCGACCGGCGTGAAGGTGTTCAACTGGGTCACCACCATGTGGCGCGGTTCGATGACCTTCGAGGCGCCGATGAAGTGGGCGATCGCCTTCGTGATCCTGTTCACCATCGGCGGTTTCTCCGGCCTGATGCTGGCCATCGTGCCGGCCGACTTCCAGTACCACGACACCTATTTCGTGGTGGCGCACTTCCACTACGTGCTGGTGACCGGCGCATTGTTCGGCATCATCGCCGGCGTGTACTACTGGTGGCCGAAATGGACCGGGCGCATGTACAGCGAGAAGCTCGCCAGCGTCCACTTCTGGTGGTCGATGATCTTCGTCAACCTGCTGTTCTTCCCGCAGCACTTCCTGGGGCTGGCCGGCATGCCGCGCCGCATCCCGGACTACAACGTGGTGTTTGCGGACTGGAACTTCATCAGCTCGATCGGCGCGTTCGGCATGTTCGCTACGCCGTTCATCATGGCTTTCGTGTTGTGGCATTCGCTGAAGCACGGCAAGAAGGCCGAAGCCCGTGCCTGGGAAGGTGCGCGCGGCCTGGAATGGACGGTACCCAGCCCGGCCCCGCACCACACCTTCACCACGCCGCCGGTGATCAAGCCGGGCGACTTGGCCCACGGCGACATCGACCACTGAGTACGGCATGCGCGAGCACCCCGCCAGCATGGATGACACCCAGGCCGCGTCGCGACGCGCGGCCGCACGCCGCACCGCGTTGCTGTTCGCCGCCATCGCGGTGGCGGTCTACGCGGGTTTCATCCTGATTGGTGTGGTGGGCCGGTGAGCCGCAGCCGCAGCTTCGGGGTATGGAAGATGGCTGGCGTGGCGCTGGCGGCGTTCGGCTTCGCGTTCGCACTGGTGCCGCTGTACCGGATCGCCTGCGAGAAGGTATTCGGCGTGCGCCTGGAGAAAGGCCCGGCGCAGGTCGCAGTAGCAGTACATGATGCGAAGCAGGAACGCTGGGTCACCGTGCAGTTCGACGGCGGGGTGAATTCCAAACTGCCGTGGGCGTTCTCGCCGGAACAGGACAGCATGCGCGTGCAGGTCGGCCGCCAGTACGAGGCCAAGTATTTCGCGCGCAACACCGCCGATCGCGCCATCGTCGGCAGCGCGGTGCCATCGGTGGCGCCGGCGCGCGCGTCGGGCTTCTTCAACAAGACCGAATGCTTCTGCTTCACCGCGCAGACGCTGGCCGCCGGCGAATCGCGCGACATGCCGGTGCGCTTCATCATCGACCCAGCGCTGCCGGCCGGGGTGAAGACCGTCACCCTGTCGTATACGTTCTACAAGAATGATGTCCTGACCTCTGCCCTGGACGCCGACAAGGGCGCGACGGGCAAAGGCCAGTCCGACGTGGCGCGCGCTGCGCCGTAATCCTACTTTTGCATCGAACATCCGGAATCGCCATGGCCAACGCCCACGCTGATACGCATCACGACAAGAACGTCTACTACGTGCCGCACGGCAGCCGCTGGCCGGTGTTCGCGTCGGTCGCGTTGTTCGTCACCATGATCGGCTTCGCCACCTGGCTGAATGAAGTCAGCTGGGGCAAGACCGTGTTCTTCGTCGGCCTGGCCGGATTGCTGGCGATCCTGTTCAAGTGGTTTGGCGACGTGATCCGCGAATCGCTGTCCGGCTTCTACAACAAGCAGGTCGACACCAGCTTCCGCATGGGCATGGTGTGGTTCATCTTCTCGGAAGTGATGTTCTTCGCCGCGTTCTTCGGTGCGTTGTTCTATGCACGCCAGTTCGCGCTGCCGTGGCTCAACGGCGAAGGCGACGGCATGGCGACCCACGCCCTGTTGTGGCCGGACTTCGCCGGCGGCTGGCCGAGCAACGGTCCGTCCGACATCGGCGGCAACTACCAGACCGTTCCGGCCTGGGGCCTGCCGCTGCTGAACACCTTGATCCTGCTGACTTCGGGCGTGACGGTGACCATCGCACACCATGCGTTGAAGGAAGGAAAACGCGGCATCCTCCTGCTGTTCCTCGGCCTGACCGTGCTGCTGGGCTGCCTGTTCCTGTTCTTCCAGGCGGAGGAATACGTCCACGCCTACAAGGAACTGAACCTGACCCTGGGTTCCGGCATCTATGGCTCGACCTTCTTCATGCTGACCGGCTTCCACGGCGCGCACGTGACCCTGGGCACGCTGATGCTGGCGATCATCTGGCTGCGCTGCCTGAAGGGCCACTTCTCCAAGGACGACCATTTCGCGTTCGAAGCGGTTGCCTGGTACTGGCACTTCGTCGACGTGGTCTGGCTGGGCTTGTTCCTGTTCGTGTACGTGCTGTAACGCGACGACGCCCGATCAAGACAAAGGCCGGCATTGCCGGCCTTTGTGTCTGCAGCGGCCGCGCTGCGTGATGGTGGGTTGGTCAGGCCGGGTTGCTGCCTATGCCGTGTGGCGTGATCCAGCCCATGTAGATGGCGAGGACCACGAACAGGATCAGCGCCACGCTCAGGGCGATGCGCTTGGTCAGCGAATTCACCGTGCGCTTAGTGGTGCCCTTGTCCACCAACATGTAATACAGGCCGGCGCCGAGGTTCCACAGGATGAGGATCAGCACACCGACGATGAGCAGGGTTTTCAGCGAATCGTTCATGAGGGTCTCGTTGCCGCGGGATGGCGGCGGGGCAGCTGCATTATTGCAGCCGGAGCGAACGCCGTGAGTGCTCCGGCACCGCGTCGGGGTGGCTTGGCCGTGGGCTGGGTGCTGGCGCTTGCCGCGATCGTCCTCTTCTGCTTGTTGGGACGTTGGCAGCTGGGCCGAATGCACGAGAAGCAGGCCAAGCTGGCCGCGGCGGCACATGCGCTGGACAAGCGCGTACCACAACCGCTGCTGTTGGCGTCAGACCCGAAGCGCGGCGATGCTTATGACTGGGCCGCTGGCCGCGGCAGCATGGCCGGCGGCACATTGTGGCTGGACAACCAGATCCACGACGGCAAGCCCGGCGTGCGCATGTATTGCGTGCTGCTGCCGGACGATGGCGTGCAAGCGGTGTTGGTCGATGCCGGCTGGTGGCCCCTGGATGCGCGGCGCGACCTGCCCGTGTTCGGCTGCCCGGCCAGCCAGGACGTGGCGGTGCGCGGCCTGTTGGCGCCGCCGCCGTCCAGCGGCCTGGCCAGTGGCGATGCACTGGCCGCCTCCGGCCCGCAACGCTGGTTGGCGACGCGCTTGGACCTGTCCGCGATCGCGCATGCGATGACCCTGTCGACCGGCCTCGCCCCGCGCGTGTTGCGGTTGGATCCCACGCGCAGCAAGGGCGACGCGGGCGTCATGCTGGCTCCCGGCGAGCGCGACCTCGACATCTTGCCCAATACCATCACCCCCGAGCGTCATCTCGGCTATGCCGTGCAATGGTTCGGGCTGGCGCTGACCGTGTTCGTCATCGCCATTGTCCTCACCTTGCGCAGCCGGAAGCGACAAACGCAATGACATCGAACCACGAGACCAATGCCGTCCGCCGCCGCAACCGCGGCATGTTGATCGCCCTGTTCCTGATGTTCTTCGGCGGCATGTTGGTCGCCGGCATCTTGCGTTTCTCCGGCTGGCGCCCGGAAGGCAGCAAGAACAAAGGCGAGTTGCTGCAGCCTTACGGCGACCTGCGCGAATACGCGCCGACCCTGGCCGATGGCGGTGCCTATCGCTGGAAGGACAGCCCGCGCACCTGGCGGATCGTGGCGATGCCGCGCGATTGCGACGCCGCGCGCGCGGCCGACTGCATGCGCCTGTTGGCGGATCTCGACAAGGTCTGGCAGTTGATGGGCAAGGACGCTGACCGCGTGCATGTGCTGTGGGCGGGCGCCGCGCCAACGGGCGTCGTTTTGCCGCAGGAAGTGCACGCGCTGCGCGTGGACGATGGCTTGCGCGCTGGGCTCGCACGTTGGAACGATGCTGCTGGGGATGCCGTCTGGTTGCTGGATCCGAACGGCTTCGTGGTGTTGCGCTACGCTCCGGGTTTCGATCCCGGCGACCTGCGCACCGACCTGGCCCGCCTGCTGAAGATCAATTGACCGCGATGACGAATTCACATCTCTATCGGCCGGCTGTGTACAGGCATTTCCATCGCATCGCCTGGTTGGCGGTGGCGCTGGCCGCCTGCGTGATCGTGTTCGGCGCCTTCGTGCGCCTGTCCAACGCTGGCCTGAGTTGCCCGGACTGGCCGACCTGCTACGGCAAGGCGGCATGGCCGACCCATGCCGACCAGATCGTCGACCATGCCGCCACCGCGATCCGCCCGGTCGATCCCAGCAAGGCTTGGCGCGAGCAGTTCCACCGCATGATCGCCGGCAGCCTTGGCGTTCTGGTGTTGGCGCTCGCGCTGCTGGCCACGCGCAAGCGGCCAAAGGGGTGGTTGCATGTGATCGGCGCATCGCTGGCGGTCGCCATCGCCATCCCGCTGTACATGCGCGGCATGCATGTGGCCGCATCGTCGCTGGCGGTGTTCGGCGAATTGCTGTTGCTGGCCGGGGTGGTTCGCTGGTCGAATGTTGACTTGGCGCGCGTGAGCACGCTGACGCTGGCGGTGATCATCTTCCAGGCCTTGCTGGGCATGTGGACGGTGACCTGGCTGTTGAAGCCGGTGGTGGTGATGAGCCATCTGCTCGGCGGCTTGCTGACCTTCTCACTGCTCACCTGGATGGCGTGGCGCGCCACCGACATCCCGATTCGCATTGCAGGTGCCGCCAAACTGCGGCGCTTGCTGATGGTCGGCATCGTCCTGCTTGGCATCCAGATTGCGCTGGGCGGTTGGACCAGCGCGAACTACGCGGCGCTGGCCTGTGGCACTGATTTCCCGAAGTGCGCTGGACAGTGGTGGCCGCCGCATGATTTCCGTGAAGGCTTCGTGCTGTGGCGCGGGATCGGCGTGGATTATGAAGGCGGCATCCTCGACAACCAGGCGCGCATCGCGATTCAGTTGGCGCATCGGTTGATGGCGGTGCTGGTGTTCGGCCATCTGCTGGCGTTGGCGATCCGCCTGCTGCGCAGCCCCGGCCTGCGCGGTTGGGGCACGCTGCTTGGCTTGTTGCTGTTCGCGCAAGTCGGGCTGGGCATCGCCAACGTGGTGCTGTCGCTGCCGCTGCACATCGCGGTGCTGCACAACGCCGGCGCTACCGCGCTGTTGTTCGTGCTGGTCACCTTGCTGGCGCGCCTGCGCGCACCGGACGCATGAGCGCCGCCGTGTCGCCGCTGTCGCAATACTGGACGCTGACCAAGCCGCGCGTGGTCGCGCTGATCGTGTTCACCGCGATCATCGGCATGTTGCTGGCGATCAATCCTGGCGACGAATGGCCGTGGCTGCGCCTGCTGGCCGGCAGCATCGGCATCTGGCTGGCGGCGGCCAGCGCGGCGGCGATCAACCACCTGCTGGACCAGCGCATCGACAAGGTGATGGTGCGCACCGCCGATCGCCCGCTGGCGACCGGCACGCTGCGGCCCATGCAAGTGCTGGCCTTCGCCACCGTGCTGGGCGTGGCCTCGATGGCGATCCTGCTGTTGTGGGTGAACCCGATCACCGCGCTGCTCACCTTCGCCTCGCTGATCGGCTACGCCTTCGTCTACACCGGCTTCCTCAAGCGCGCCACGCCGCAGAACATCGTGATCGGCGGCATCGCCGGCGCCGCGCCGCCACTGCTGGGCTGGGCCACGGTGACCGGCATGCAGGGCGCACGCGACTGGGAATACGCGCTGCTGCTGGTGCTGATCATCTTCGTGTGGACGCCGCCGCATTTCTGGGCGTTGGCGATCTTCCGTCGCGAGGACTACGCGCGCGCGCTGGTGCCGATGTTGCCGGTGACGCATGGCGTGGAATACACGCGCTGGCAGATCCTGCTGTACACCGTGCTGTTGGTGATCGCCACGGTGCTGCCTTGGGCGACGCACATGAGCGGCCTGTTCTACCTGGGCGGCGCGCTGGTGCTGGGCGCGGTATTCCTCTGGTACGCGTGGAAGCTGCTCGATCCGCCGGACGAATTCTTCGCGATGCGTGCGTTCAAGTACTCTATCGTCTACCTGATGGCGCTGTTCGCCTTCCTGCTGGTGGACCACTGGCTGCTGCCGTTCCTGCAGCCGATGGCGGGCGTGGAGTTCGTGCCGCAGGCGTGAACGATCTGTTCGCCGCGCAGCAACGCGAGACGTGCACGCAACTGGCGGCGCAGGCCTGCGTCCTGCACGGCTTCGCATTGCCTGTCGTCGGTGCCTTGCTGGCCGATATCCGCACCATTCAAGCCTCCGCGCCGTTTCGCCATCTGGTCACGCCAGGTGGCCACGTGATGCAGGTGGCGATGACCAACTGCGGCACCTACGGCTGGTGCAGCGACCGTCGCGGTTATCGCTACGATCGCGTCGACCCACAGACCGGAAATCCGTGGCTGCCGCTGCCGCCGACGTTCCTGCAGCTTGCCGCCGATGCCGCGCGCGAAGCCGGTTTCGAGGATTACGTGCCGGATGCCTGCTTGATCAACCGCTATGCGCCAGGCACGCGGTTGTCGTTGCATCAGGATCGCGACGAACATGATCGAAGCTCGCCGATTGTTTCGGTCTCGCTGGGGCTGCCGGCCACCTTCCTGTTCGGTGGTTTCGAGCGCGGCGACAAGACCGTGCGGGTGCCGCTGCAGCATGGCGATGTGGTGGTCTGGGGCGGTGGCGACCGCATGCGTTTTCACGGCGTGCTGCCGGTGAAACCGGGTCGACACGATGTTGTCGGCGAGCAGCGGCTGAACCTGACGTTTCGCAAGGTGAGATGAGCGCGGCGGAGACCGCAAGAACCGGAGTGTCCGGGGAAATGACCCGAACTAGAGTGGCGGCACGCCATCGGGCAATATCGCATGCACGCCATGACCAAACCTGCCTCGCCCTCAAGCAAGCATGCCGCCCTGGTGGCGCAGGCCTGTCGCCGGATCGAAGCCGCGGAACAAACGCCATCGCTGGACGAGCTCGCCCAGCAAGCCGGGCTGAGCCCGTTCCACTTCCATCGCGTATTCAAGGCCGCCACCGGACTGACCCCGAAAGCCTATGCCGACGCGCATCGCGCGCAGGCGGTGCGGGCGCGTCTTGCGCGTGGTGAATCCAGCGTCACCGAAGCGATCTTCGATGCCGGCTTCAACGCCAATAGCCGCTTCTACGAACGCGCGAACGACATGCTGGGCATGAAGCCGACGCAATACCGCGCCGGAGGCGTGGATGCGCGGATCGAGTTCGCCATCGGCCAGTCGTCGCTGGGTGCAATTCTGGTAGCGCGAAGCCAGCGTGGCGTCTGCGCGATTTCGCTGGGCGATGACGCCGACGCGTTGTTGCGCGAGTTGCAGGATCGTTTCCCGCGCGCGGAGTTGATCGGTGGCGATCCCGGCTTTGAACGACTGGTCGCGCAGGTCGTCGGGCTCATCGAGCAACCCAACATCGGCCACGACCTGCCGCTGGACGTGCGCGGTACCGCGTTCCAGCAGCGCGTATGGCAGGCGTTGCGGCAGATTCCGTCCGGCGAAACCGCCAGCTACGCGCAGATCGCGCAGCGCATCGGCTCACCGAAATCGGTGCGCGCGGTGGCGCAGGCCTGCGCCAGCAACACGCTGGCGGTGGCGATTCCCTGTCATCGGGTGGTGCGCAGCGACGGCGCGTTGTCGGGCTATCGCTGGGGCGTGGAACGCAAACGGGAATTGCTGTCACGTGAGGGTGCGAAGTAGCGTGGCGAAGGGTGCGGCCGGTGTTCGCGCAACGACATTTCGAGTCGCGTAGCGAATACCGGCCGCACCCTTCGTGCGATGGTCACTCGTTGAGCAGATGCTGCTGCCAGAACAGCATCGTCGCCGCGTTGTAGTAGTCGTTGTTGGCCTTCTTGCGGAAGCCGTGGCCTTCGTCGGCATACAGCAGGTACCAGACCGGCTGGCCGTTGCCGCGCACCGCCTTGACGATCTGTTCCGCCTCGGTCCACGGCACGCGCGGATCGTTCTTGCCCTGCGCCACGAACAGCGGCGATTGGATCTTCGCGGCGTTGTTGAGCGGCGAGATCTGTTCGAACACCGCGGCCATCGCCGGATCGCGTTCGTCGCCGTATTCGACGCGGCGCAGGTCGCGGCGATAGTTCTCGGTGTTCTTGAGGAAGGTGCCGAAATGCGAGATGCCGACGATATCCACGCCGGCGCGGATGCGGTCGCTGTAATGGGTGAGTGAAGCCAGCACCATGTAGCCGCCGTAGCTGCCGCCGATCACGCCAATGCGGCTGGCATCCAGTTCCGGCTGCTGCGCGATCCAGTCCAGCAACGCACCGATATCCTTGACCGAATCCTCGCGCTTGGCCGCGTTGTCCAGCGACAGGTAAGTCTTGCCGTAGCCGCTGGAGCCGCGCACGTTCGGTACCAGCATCGCCACGCCCAGTTCATTCGCCATGAACTGCGCGGTGGGATTGAAGCTGGGCTGTGACTGGCCTTCGGGCCCGCCGTGGATATTGATCACCACCGGATACTTGCCCGTCTTCGACGGCTTGGCCGGCTTGTAGAAGAACGCGGGGATCGTGCGGGTCTTGCCATCGACCGTATCGAAAGTGGGATAGCGGATCAGCGTGGGCGCGACGAACTTCGATGCATCGAGGCCACCGACTTCACTTTGTGTCCAGCGCGTCAGGCTGGCATTGGCAAGATCGATCACATAAGCATCGCTGGGCGAGGTGGCGCTGTTGAGGCTCAACGCGAGCCGCTTGCCATCGGGCGAAAACGCCAGTCCGCCAATCACGCCGATCGGCAACTCCGGCAGGCGGATTTCCTTGTGCGAAGGCAACGACAGCACGCGCAGCCTGCTGATGCCGTCTTCGTTGGTGGTGAAGGCCAGGTGCTTGCCGTCGTCGGCGATGGCGAAATCATCCACGTCCCACGGAATATTCGCAGTCAGCACCTCGAACGTGCCGCTGGCCGGGTCGTGGTAACGCAGGGTCTTGAACTCCTGCGGCTTGCCTTGCAGCGGTTCGTCGGAAATGAAATACACCGCCTTGCCATCCGGAGCGAAGGCGAAACCACCGAACGCGGCCTTGCCGCCATCGACCGGAAACAATTCCAGCTTGCCGGTATCGACAGCCACCACGCCCGGATACGACTCCGCAGCGGAGACGTATTTCATCACCAGCAGTTGCTTGCCGTCCGGCGAGAAATCCAGCGGTGCCCAGCTACCGCCGGCGTCGACCAGCACGCGCGATTCGCCGGTGCGCGTATTGCGCAGCCAGATATCGCGGTCGGTGCCGTTGCGCGCGGTGCTGCCGTAAGCCATCAGCCCGCCGTCGCGGCTGAGCGTAGTGCCGCCGTTCTGGCTGCGACCGCCGTCGGTGAGCAGGGTGGTGCTGCGCGTGGCCTCATCGAACCAGTACAGCTGGCTGAATTCATCGCCACCCTTGTCCTTGGCGAACACGAAACCCTCGCGCCAACCCTGTGCCGGTGCAGGCGTGATGCCGCCGACCGGTTCCGGATAGAAGGTCAGTTGTTCGCGCATGCCCAGCGGCTGGCAGACGCGGTGCGCCTGCGCAGTTTCGGCGAAGCGGGTGCTGATCAGCAGGCAGCCGTTCTTCGTCCAGCCGGCCACGCCCGCGCCACGGGTGTTCTGGTAGCGGTTGAGTTGGTCGATCAGTGCCGCCGGAATTTCCGGGATGTTTTCGCTGGTGCGGTTGCCGACGATGTCGCGTTTGACTTCGTCGGGTTGCGCGAATGCGAATGCGGGCAGCGCCGTGAGCAGCGCGGCGAACAAGGCGGTGCGAAGCAGCATGGCGATGTTCCCGGGGCGTTTGAACCCGCAGCTTAGCGCGGCCGGCAGGGGCCGCCTGCGCCAAAAGTCACGCCGTCAGCCGCGCAAGCGTGCCTGCAGCAATTCGCGCATTTCCTGCTTGTCGGCATCGCTCAGGACGCCGTCGCGTTGCAGTTGCTGCAGTTCCTCGACGCGCTGTTGCAGCACCTGCTTGTCGAGTTGGGCGATGGCGTCCAGGAACTCGGTACGCAGCGCGGCGTCCTCGCCCGGCAGCTCCAGTGCGGCCAGTTTCTGCAACGGGCCGGCTTCGTCGCGTTCGGCGAAGTGTTCCAGCAGCGCGCCGGTGCTGATTTCCGGGCGTTCGCGGATCAGCAAGACAAGTTCCGATAACAGCTCGATGCCGGGTTGGCGCAGCGCCGCGAAGCGATACGGCGGCTGCAGGTCGAGTGCCAGCGCAGGACGTTGCAGCAGATGGGTAATCGCGCCGCGTACCAGGCTGGGCTTTTGCGCGGGATTGCCACGCGTGTGTTGCGACGCGCGCTGCGCAGGGACATGCGTCTGCGGCGTGCTGGCGCGCGCGCCGACGCCGGTGAGTTCGGTCAGGCGCTGCTGCATCAGGTCGCCGAACGCGCCATCGGGAATTTGCGCGAGCAACGGCTTGCAGCGTTCGGCCAATCGCGCCTTGCCGTCCAGGCTCGACAGGTTCACGTCGCTGGACAGTGAGGTGTAGAAAAATTCCGACAGCGGCGTGGCATCGCGCAGGCGCGCATCGAAACCGTCCACGCCTTCCTGACGCACGATCGAATCCGGATCCTCGCCATCGGGCAGGAACAGGAAGAACGCCTGGCGGCCGTCCTTCATGCGTGGCAGCACGGATTCCAGCGCTTTCCACGCGGCGCTGCGGCCGGCGCGGTCGCCATCGAAGCAGAAATACACGTCCGGCGCGTTGCGGAACAGCAGTTCGGCGTGATCCGGCGTGGTCGCCGTGCCCAGCGTGGCGACGGCTTGCGAGACGCCGTACTGCGCCAGCGCGACCACGTCCATGTAGCCCTCGACCACGATCAGGCGGTCGAGCTTCGCGTTCGCCTGCTTCGCCTGCCACAGGCCGTACAACTCGCGGCCCTTGTGGAACAGCGCGGTTTCAGGCGAGTTGAGGTATTTCGGCGAATCCTCGGGATCGATCACGCGTCCACCGAACGCGATGGTGCGGCCGCGGCGGTCGTGGATCGGGAACATCAGCCGATCGCGGAACTTGTCGTAGACGTTGCCTTTGTCGTTCTTCGAAAACAGGCCGCCGCGTTCCAGCAGCTGCATGCGGCGCGGATCGGTGCCCAGCGTGTCGCGCAATGCGGAGAAACCATCCGGCGCATAACCGATCGCGTAGCGCTCGACGATCTCCGCCGCGATGCCGCGTTTTTCGACATAGGCGCGCGCCTTCTCGCTGTTCGCCAGCTGCGTACGGAAGAAGGTCGATGCCGCTTCCATCGCACCATACAGATCGCGGGTTTCCGGGTTGGCGTTGCGCTGCTGGGTATCGCGCGGGATTTCCATGCCCACGCGCTTGGCCAGCTCGTCCACGGCATCGAGGAATTCGAGGCGGTCGTAATTGATCAGGAAGCTGATCGCGGTGCCGTGCGCGCCGCAGCCGAAGCAGTGGTAGAACTGCTTGGTCGGCGAGACGGTGAACGATGCGGAGCGCTCGTCATGGAACGGACAGCGCGAGGCGTATTCCTTGCCCTGCCGTTTCAGCGGCACGCGCGCCTGGATGACCTCGACGATATCGGTCCGCGCCAGCAGATCGTCGATGAAAGCGTCGGGGATGCGGGCCATCGCGTTAGCTTGCCACGCGCGGCGTCAGAGGGCGTCGTGCGATGCCAGCGAATGCAGGGCGTCGCCTTCCAGCCGCTGCACCGTCCACTCATCCTGGCCGACCGCACCGAGCGTGCGGTAAAAACCGATGGCGGGTTCGTTCCAGTCCAGCACGCTCCATTCGAAGCGGCCGCAATCGCGCTGCACGGCGATGCGCGCCAGCGTGGCCATCAGGTGCTTGCCGAGGCCGGAGCCGCGAACCGCCGGGCGCACGAACAGGTCTTCCAGATACAAGCCACGCTTGCCGAGGAAGGTGCTGAAGTTGTGGAAGAACAGGGCGAAGCCGGCAGCTTCGCCATCGACCTCGCCGATCAGCACTTCGGCGGCCGGCTGCGCGCCGAACAATTGCGCGCGTAGGGCGTTATCGGTGGCGATGGCGGCATCGGCCAGTCGTTCGTATTCGGCCAATTCGGCGATCAACTGCCGGATCAGCGGCACGTCATCGACAGTGGCAGGGCGGATCGACAGCAGCGGATGCGCGGCCATGGCTCAGGCCAGCTTCTGCTTCACCAGCTTGCTGACCAGGCCCATGTCGGCCTGGCCGGCCAACGCGGGCTTGAGCACGCCCATCAGCTTGCCCATGTCGGCCGCAGAAGCTGCGCCGGTCGCGGCGATGGCCTTGTCGATTTCGGCCAGGATCGCGGCTTCGTCCATCTTCGCCGGCAGGTAGGCTTCGATCACGCCGAGTTCGTAGCGCTCGATCACGGCGAGGTCCTCGCGCGCGGCGGCCTCGAACTGGGTGATCGAGTCCTTGCGCTGCTTGACCATCTTTTCCAGCACGGCGAGCACCAGCGGATCGGTCATTTCGATGCGCTCGTCGACTTCTTTCTGCTTGATCGCGGCATTGATCAGGCGGATGACTGCAAGGCGATCCTTCTCGCCCGCCTTCATCGCGGTCTTCATGTCGTCGGTGAGTTGGGCCTTCAGGCTCATGTGACGCTCCATCGGAATTTGCTGGTGTTAGGACGCGCTTGTCCAGAAACGCGAAAAGCCGGCCACGCTCGCGCGTGCCGGCTCTCGCTGCAACAAGACCGCGCTCAGTACAGGCGCTGGCGCTTGGTGACGTCGCGACCGGCGCGACGCGCCTGGCGCTTCACGGCAGCCGCAGCCTTGCGCTTGCGCTCCTGGGTCGGCTTCTCGTAGAACTCGCGCTTGCGGGTCTCGGCCAGCACGCCGGCTTTCTCGCAGGTGCGCTTGAAGCGACGCAGGGCAAACTCAAAGGGTTCGTTTTCGCGGACTTTGACGCTGGGCATCTTGGAATCTCTGGTTCAGGAATCTGCCCGATGGGTTCGGGCGAGCCGCGCATGATAGCAGCGAGGCTCGCCCCGGTGCAAGATAGCGTCATGAAAGTCCTCGGCATCGAATCTTCCTGCGACGAAACCGGCGTGGCCGTGTACGACACCGCCCTGAGCGGCGCGGCCGGCCTGCGCGCCCATGCGGTGTACAGCCAGATCGCCCTGCACGCCGAATACGGCGGGGTGGTGCCGGAACTGGCCAGCCGCGACCACGTGCGCAAGCTGTTGCCGCTGATCCGACAGACCCTGGACGAGGCCGGGCTGTCGGTCGCGGACCTTGATGGCGTGGCCTATACCTCAGGCCCCGGCTTGGTCGGTGCGCTGCTGGTCGGTGCCGGGGTGGCGCGTTCGCTGGCCTGGGGGCTGGATCTGCCAGCGATCGGCGTCCATCACATGGAAGGCCATCTGCTGGCTCCGCTGATGGAAGACGATCCGCCGGACGCCCCGTTCGTGGCCCTGCTGGTGTCCGGCGGGCATACCCAGCTGGTCGCGGTGGACGCCATCGGCACCTATCGCCTGCTCGGCGAAACCCTGGACGATGCTGCCGGCGAAGCCTTCGACAAGACCGCCAAGATGATGGGCCTGCCGTATCCGGGTGGCCCGCAGCTGGCGGCGCTGGCCGAAACCGGCACCCCGGGTGTCTACAAATTCTCGCGGCCGATGACCGACCGGCCGGGCCTCGATTTCAGTTTCAGCGGCCTGAAGACCCAGGTGCTGCTGGCCTGGCGGGATTCCGACCAGACCGATACGACCAAGGCCAACATCGCGCGCGGCTTCGAGGACGCGGTGGTCGATACGCTGGCGATCAAATGCGAACGCGCGCTGGAGGCGGCCGGTTGCGACACCTTGGTCGTCGCCGGCGGCGTCGGCGCCAACAAGCGGCTGCGCGCCAAATTGCAGGCGATGGCGGAAAAGCGCGGCGGTCGGGTCTGCTTCCCGCGCCCGGCGCTGTGTACCGACAACGGCGCGATGATCGCCTTCGCCGGCGCGCTGCGGCTGCAGGCCGGGCAGCACGATGACGCGTCGGTACGGGTGACGCCGCGTTGGGACATGGCGACGCTGCCGGCGGTGTGATCGGGCGGCGCGTTATCCTGATGCCATGAGCGACAAAGTCTTCATCGAAGGGCTCGAGATCGAGACCCTGATCGGCATCTACGATTGGGAACGGCGCATCCGCCAGACGCTGGTGTTCGATATCGAGATGGCCTTCGACAACCGCATTCCGGCGGCGAGCGACGACATCGCGCTGACCCTGAACTACAAGGACGTCAGCAAGCGCTTGATCGACTACGTCGGCCAGTCCGGCTTCGGCCTGGTCGAAACGCTGGCGGAGCGCTGCGCCGAGATCATCCTGGCCGAATTCAAGGTCTCCCACGTGCGCCTGAAGCTGAGCAAGCCTGGCGCGGTACGTGGCGCGCGTGCGGTGGGCGTGATCATCGAGCGTGAAAAGGGGTCAGAGTGAAGTTTCCCGATGTGGTGATTGGATCGGTCTGAGATGGTCGACGGGAAATTCACTCTGACCCCTTTTCACCGCGCGTACCTCAGCCTCGGCAGCAATGTCGATGCCGGAACGCATTTGCGCGCGGCGGTCGCTGCCTTGCGCGAACGTTTCGGCGAAGTCGTGCTGTCGGATGCCTATGTGTTCCCGGCGGTGGGCTTCGACGGCGGCGATTTTCTCAATGCCGCCGCAGTCATCGACAGCGACCTCGACCCATTCGCCCTGAACGACTGGCTGCATGCGCTCGAAGATACGCATGGCCGCGACCGCAGCGGGCCGCGCTACGGCGATCGCACGCTGGATATCGACATCGTGTTCTACGACGATCTGGTGCTCGACGGCCCCGGCCACCTGCAGATCCCGCGCAACGAGATCCGCCACGCCTTCGTGCTGAAGCCGCTGGCGGAAATCGCTCCCGGGTTCATCGAGCCCCGCAGCGGCAAGACGCTGCAGGCCTTGTGGCGCGAACACCGCGACCACGGCGTGACGTGGCAACGCGTCGCGCTCTAGCCGATCCCGCGTCCGCCATCCACGTGCAGGGTCTGCCCGGTGACGTAGCCGGAGGCGTCGCCCAGCAACCACGCCACCGCCGCCGCGATGTCCTCCGGCGTGCCCATGCGCGCGAGGGGCACTCGTGCCAGCAGCGCGGCCTGTGCGGCCTCGTCCTTGCCATGTTCCGGCCACAGGATCGCGCCCGGCGCGATGGCATTGATCCGCACCGTGGGCGCCAGGTCGACGGCCAATGATTTGGTCAGCATCAGCAACGCAGCCTTGGCCATGCAGTACACGCTATGCCCGGCCAGCGGGGTTTCGCCGTGGATATCGGCGATGTTGACGATGCCGCCGTGCGCGGCCTGCAGATGCGGCGTCGCGGCCTGCGCCAGGAAGAACGGCGCGCGCGCATTGCTGGCGAACAATTCGTCCCATTGCGCGGGCGTGACGCTGCCGAATGCGGTGGGATAGAACGCCGAGGCGTTGTTGACCAGTGCATCCAGCCGACCGAAGCGGCCGACGGTCTGTGCGATCAGTTCCGGCAGACGGTCGAATGCGGCCAGGTCGGCCTGCAGGGCGATGACGCTGCCGGCGCGCGTGGCGTTGAGCTCCGCCAGCAACGCATCCATCTCCGCCTGCGAGCTGCGGTAGTGCAGGGCCAGGTCGACACCGTCCGCGTGCAGGCGGCGCGCGATCGCTGCGCCGATGCGGCGGGCGGCGCCAGTGACCAGGGCGACCTTGTGCGATGAGCTGTCCATGCACGCAGGATAACGCCCGGCTTGCGTATCCTGTGCACATGCAGACCTTGCCTCCCCCCGATGCCGACGCGCTGGAACACAGCGCGCACCTGCGCGAAATCATCCAGGAACAGATCATCGCCGCCGGCGGCAGCATCCCGTTCTGGAAATTCATGGAGCTGGCGCTGTATGCGCCGGGCCTTGGTTACTACAGCGCGGGGGCGACCAAGTTCGGCGATGCCGGGGACTTCGTGACCTCACCAGAAATCTCGCCGCTGTATTCCGCCTGCGTGGCCGATGCGTTGACGCCGGTGCTGCAGCAACTCGGGCCGGACGCGCAGTTCATGGAGATTGGCGGCGGCAGCGGCGCATTCGCCGAAACCGCCCTGGCCAAATTGCTGGCGAACGATGCCTTGCCCGCCCGCTACGCCATCCTCGAACCCAGCGCCGACCTGCGCGAGCGCCAGCGCGAACGCCTGCAGGAACGGTTGCCGCCGTTGCTGTTCGAATTGGTCGAATGGCTGGATGGGCCGATCCAGGAGCCGTGGAACGGCGTGCTGTTCGCCAACGAAGTGATCGACGCGCTGCCCACGCCGCGCTTCACCATCCGCGACGGAGAAGTGTTCGAGGAACACGTGGCGCTGGATGGCGAGGGCCGTTTCCTGCGCAACGACCGGCCCGCCGATCCGATGCTGGCCTCTGCAATTCGCAACGTCGAGCGACAGTTGCCGGAGCCCTTCGCGGAGGGCTACCGCAGCGAACTGCTGGCGCAGCTGCCGTATTGGTTGCAGGCGGTGATCGGCGGCATGCAGGACGGTGCGATGCTGTTCGTCGACTACGGCTACGCACGCGGCGAGTACTACCAGCCGCAGCGCGTCGACGGCACCTTGCGCGCGTTCCGCCAGCACCATCTGGTGACCGATGTGTTCGCCTTCCCGGGCTTGCAGGACATCACCGCCTCGGTGGACTTCACCGCCCTGGCCGAAGCGGGCGCGGGCGCCGGTTTCGACTTCACCGGCTACTGCTCGCAGGCGAGTTTCCTGCTCGGCAACCGCCTGCAGGAGAACCTTGAGCTGGCCGAATCGCGGGCCAAGGACGACGTCGCCCGCCATAACCTGCGCCAACAGGCCAAGTTGCTGACCCTGCCCAGCGAGATGGGCGAACGCTTCCAGGCGATCGGCTTCCAACGCGGCGTGGAATTCGGTGCGGCCTTCCTGGTCGGCGACTTGAGCCACCGCCTGTGAATGCCGCGAAACCGCGCTTCGGGACGTCGCTGAAACCGTTCAAGCGCCCGAGGTTATGGGCCGGGTTGTGGATGCTGGCGATTGCGGTAGTCGTGATCGGTTCGCTGCTGCCGGCGCGCGACCTGCCGTCGGTGCCAGTCAGCGACAAGTTCGAGCACTTCGCCGCCTATGCCGTGTTGTCGGCTGGGGCGGTACAGCTGTTCGTGCGCCGGCTGTCGTGGGGTTTCGTCTGTATTTTGCTGGTGCTGATGGGGATCGGCCTGGAATACCTGCAGGCGCAAATGGGGCTTGGCCGACAGCTGGATCGCGCCGATGCCTTGGCCAACACCATCGGCGCCCTGATCGGGCTGGCCAGTGCATTCACGCCTTGGCGCGATGCCCTGCTGCGCTTCGATCGGCGTCCCTGATCCGGCCGACAGGCGGCTATTGATTCTCTGCCAGCACGCGTAATCTATTGCTGCGGAGACTCCCGCTTGCGGAGGAACGGCCATGCCTCGTTACATCATCGAACGCCTGATTCCAGGTGCCGGCGAGATGTCGATGCCGGAATTGCAGGTGCTCTCGCAAACGTCCTGCAGTGTGTTGCGTGACTACTGGCCGAAGGTGCAGTGGGTACGCAGCCATGTCACCGCCGACAAGATGTACTGCGAATACATCGCGCCGGATGAGGAGGTCATCCGTGAGTTGGCGCGCCTTGGCGGCATCCCGGCCAACGTGGTGAGCCGGGTGGTGGCGACCATCGATCCGATGACCGCCGAGTAACCCGGTTCAGGCGCGCGCTGCCGCGATTGCGTCGATCCGCGCCTTGCGCAAGGCCTCGCCGAATGCCGGGCCGGCAAGGCCTTGCGCGGCGATCGCGTCGCTGCGCACCGCCAACGCCGCCGCATGCAATCGCCGCAGCGCGTCTGCCTGCGGATAAGGTGCGCCGGACAACCCCGCGCGGCCGCGCTTGTCCGCTTCGCAGACCGTTGCCAGCTGGTCGATGCGCCGTGGCTTGCGGAAGCCGTCGCAGCGCGCGATCAGTTCGTGCACGGTGGCCGGCTTGAGTTCGTCGATGCGATGCACGTTGAGGTGCTCGCGGCTGCACAGCACGGCCAGCTCACGGTGCTCGGCGGGGATTTTCAGGCGTTCGCTGAGCGCGATGATCGGGGCGATCCCACGCTGTTCGTGCATCACGTGGCGCGGCAGTTCGTCGGCGGGCGTCAATGCTTTGCCGAGGTCGTGGGTCAGCGCGGCGTAGCCGATCAGATCGTCGCCGGGCGCCAGCCGCGCCGCCATGTCGCAGACCAGTTCGGTATGGATGCCGGTGTCGATCTCGGGATGGAATTCCACGCGTTGCGGCACGCCGTACAAGGCATCGACTTCCGGCAGCACTGCGGCCAGCGCATCGGCTTCGCGCAGGGTGTGCAGGAAGGCGGATGGCGTGGCGCTGCGCAGGGACTTGGCCAGTTCCTGCCAGACGCGCTCGGGGGTGAGTTCGGCCAGTTCGCCCTCGGCGGCCATCGTGCGCATCAAGGCCAGCGTTTCCGGTGCGATGGTGAAGCCCAGTGATGCGAACCGCGCCATGAAGCGCGCCGCGCGCAATACGCGCAACGGGTCCTCGATGAAGGCATCGCCGACGTGGCGCAGGACGCGCTGTTCGAGATCGGCCGCGCCACCGAACGGATCGACCAGACGGCCGTCTTCGGCCTGCGCGATGGCATTGATGGTGAAGTCGCGGCGGCGCAGGTCGTCTTCCAGCGTCACCGAGGGATCGGCATGCACCACGAAGCCGGTATGCCCGCGCGCGGACTTGCGCTCGGTCCGCGCCAGCGCGTATTCCTCGCTGGTCTGCGGATGCAGGAACACCGGGAAATCGCGGCCGACCTGCTTGTAGCCGGCATCCAGCATGTCCTGCACGGTTGCGCCCACCACGACATGGTCGCGATCGCCCGCGGGCAGGCCGAGCAATGCATCGCGCACCGCACCGCCGACCAGATAGATGCGCACGTTGTCGGGGAGCCGCGAAGTCATGTGCGGATCATGCCTTTTTTCGGCTCGTCATCAATGACGGGTAGAGGCCCGGCGCGCGGTTTACTTGCGCCTGCGTTCCTTCATCGTGGGCTTGGCGGGAGAGGCGGTCACGACCGGTTTCGCCGGCTCTGGCGTGGGGCAGACGAATGCCTTGCGCGGGCCGGCGCTGCGGCCGAGCATGCGCTCGCTCAGGCGCAGCGCGTCGCCGTTGAGCCGCCAGTCGTACACGGTGCTGAAGCTGAGCACGCGCGCCACGTATTCGCGGGTTTCCTTGTAGCTGATGGTCTCGATCCAGAAGTCGGGATCCATCGTCGGGCGCTGGCCGATCCAGCGACCCAGTGGCGCCGGGCCGGCGTTGTAACCCGCGATTACCTGGTAGGGCTTGCCGCCGTACTTGTCCATGAGCTGGCGCAGGTAGGCGCTGCCCAGCACGATGTTGGTGTCCGCGTTGTACAGGCTCTGCCCGCCGGCCCACGGGATGTCGAGTTTCGCCGCCACACCGGCACCAGTGCCGGGCAAGACCTGCATCAACCCGCGAGCATCGGCGGAGGAACGCGCGTTCGGATCGAACACCGATTCGGCACGGATCTCGGCGGCGATCCATGCGGGATCCAGGTTGTTGCGCGAGGCTTCGCGGCGGATGGTGGCGTCGTGATGCAGCGGGAAGCGCAATTGGTACAGCCGCGTTTCTTCCGGATAGCGCTTGCCGTCGACGTTGACCAGGCCGAACACGCCGCGGTCGAACCAGCCGTTGTCCTGCGCCACTTCCACCGCGATGCGGCGTTGTTCGTCGCTGTAGCGCGAAAGCGCGTCCTTCCATTCGCGCTCCGCCCAGCCCTTGCGATCCAGCGCGAACAATTGCAAGGCGCGGACGATGGCGGGATCGCGGGCGATGGCCTGCTTCGCGGCCGGAGTGACGGCCGGCTGCCACGGGCACAACGCATACGGCTGTTCCAGCTTGTCGGCGGCGAGGAAGCCGTGGAAATCCGGCTTCAGCGCGGCCTGTCGGTACAGTGCCTTGGCGCCTGCGGCATCGCCGGTGAGTTCGCTGGTGCGTGCGGCGAAATACGTCCAACGCGAATCGTTGCGTTGTGCATCGGGCATGCGCCGGATCGCCGCCAATGCGGCGGCCCAATCGCTGCGCGACAGCGCTTCGCGTACCTGCCATTCGTGCAACGAAGCGTCGTACGCCGACAGCGGCACCGCCGTCAGCCGGCGTGCGGAATCCGGCAGGTAGGACGCCACCGTCCATAGCGCGATCGGATACAGCACGCGGCCGCGTTCTTCCTCGTTGAAGCCAAGCGTGCTGGCGATGCCGGGCAACATCGCTTCGGCGCGATCGGGTGAATTCTTCGCCAGCTTCGCCAGTGCGTAAGAGGCGACCAACCGGCTGCGCGGCGTCTTCGGCCAGGCATCGACACCGCTACTCGGCGCGTCGATATAGGCCGCATACGCGTTCGCCAGCACGGCATCGTCTGCCTCCATGCCGCGCGCGATGGCGCGGATCACCCCGGATTGGGTTTCCGCGGCGGCCTTGTCGAACCGCTCCCAGCGCAGCGTTCCATCCAGCCCGCCTTGCGTTGCGAGTTGCGCGAACGGCGCATCGCAGGCATCCGGCAGCGACGTGCCGCTGCTGCGCCACAGCGCTTGTACTTCGTGCGCCCAATGCCCATCGGTGCGGCCGAGTTGCAATTGCGCGTTGGCGCGGGCGCAGCGCAGGGATGGATCGTCGATGCCATCGTCCCAGGCGGAGAGGAAGGCGGCCGCATCGTTGCGTTTGGCCAACGCGGCCAGCCATTCGTTGCGGAATGCTTGCGCCACCGGTGTTCCACGGTATTTGGCGAGGAACGTGCCGCCGCGTTCGGTGGGCAGGATGGCGAAATCGCGGCGCAACGTGGCGTATTCCAGCCAGCCGGCCAGCGGTTGGCCGGCATAGGCAGGCAGGGCGGATGCATCCAGCGTGCCGCGCGCAGCGGCGTCGAATGCGGCGCGAAGCGCGTCGTTGGGCGTCGCGATCCGTACTGGCGGATTGGCGGATTGAACGGCCGGCGCCGGGGTTTGCGCACAGGCGCTGCTGCTTGCGCACAGGTTGGCGAGCAGCACGGTAAGCATGGACAGTGTGGACTTGTGCATGGCCGGACTATAGCCGAGCATTTCTGAACGTCTTTTCGTGGATCGTCGATGACCGCAGGGCTGCTGTTGTATCTGTTGCTGGGCGCGTGCGCGGGCGTGTTGGCCGGTCTGCTGGGCATCGGCGGCGGGTTGGTGCTGGTGGCGGCGCTGGCCTGGTTATTGCCGAAACAGGGCGTGCCGCCCGATGCGGCGATGCACGTGGCCTTGGCCAGTTCGATGGCGAGCATCGTGCTCACCGCTGCATCGTCCGCGCGGGCGCACAATCGGCGGGGCAGCGTGCTGTGGCCGACGGTAGCGTGGCTGGTGCCGGGCGTGTTGCTGGGTGGCTGGCTGGGCAGCCGCGTGGCGATTGGCCTGTCGGGCGATGTCCTGCGCTGGTGCGTGGCGATCTATTGCTTCATCGTCGCGGCGCAGATGCTGTTGTCGCGTACGCAGTTGCGCGGCGATGCAAACGTCGTGCCGCGCGGGCCGGCGTATACCGCGATGGGTGGCGTGATCGGGGCCTTGTCCGCGCTGGTCGGCATCGGTGGTGGCAGCATGACCGTGCCCTTGCTGGTCTGGCGTGGCGTCACGCCGGTACGCGCGGTGGGTACTTCATCCGCCTGCGGCGTCTTCATCGGCATCGGCAGTGCGCTTGGCTATGCCTTGCAGGCGCCGGCCGGCGTGGTGCCGCTGGCGTACAGCGTGGGTTATGTCTATCTGCCTGCAGCCGTCGGCGTGGCGGCGGCTTCTGTGCTGATGGCGCCATACGGCACCCGGCTGGCACATGCGGTCAGCGGCGAAACGCTCAAGCGCGTGTTCGCGCTCTTCATGATCCTGGTCGGCAGCAGCTTCGTGTGGGGCGCGCTGCGCTAGCGACTTACTCGAACGCGCGTTCCGGCACGTCGAGTTCGACCGACAACGCCAAATGATCCGAGCGTGCGGCAGGCAGTGCCTGCATCGCGGCCACCTGCAGCGCCGAGGTGACCAGCACGTGGTCGATCGCGCGTTGCGGTTTCCACGAAGGGAACGTGGGTACGTTTGCCGAAGGCGGTTGCAGTTGCGTATTGCGATACAGGGCCTGCATTTCCGGCCGATCCGGGTCGCAGTTGAAGTCGCCCATCAGTACCGCATGTGGGTGGTCGCCCAGCAGTTCGGCGATGAAGTCGACCTGCGCGCGCCGCGATTGCGCGCCCAGCGACAGATGCGCCACCGCCACGGTCAGCGCGGCGTCGCCATTGCCGAAGCTGGCCAGCAACACGCCGCGCCCGCGCACGCGTCCGGGTAGCGCGTGGTTGACCACTTCGCGCGGTTCGAACTTGCTGAGCAGGCCGTTGGCACTCGACGCCACGCCACCCATGCGTCGGTTCGGCTGGTGGCTCCAGTAGGCGAAGCCGCCGCGTTCGGCCAGGTAATGGGTCTGGTTGGTGAAGCCGGAGCGCAGGCTGCCGGGATCGGCTTCCTGCAGGCCAACGATGTCATGGCGGCCGGCGAGCTCGGCGATGGCATCGAGCGCACCGCGCTTGTTGCCGGCGGGCAGCACGTGCGACCAACTGCGTGCCACGTAGTCGTGGTAGCCGCGCGTGCTGGAACCGGCCTGGATATTGGCGCTGAGCAGGCGCAGCCGGCGCATGCTCATGCCGGCTGCCCGGGAAGCGGCATTACTTGGCTGGTGCCGCCGGGGTTTCGGTGGACGCAGCCGGGGTGACGGTGCCGTGCTGGGCGCGTGCTGCCACCACCAGTTGATTCATGATGCGGAACATGTCGTCCACGCTCTTGCCCTTCACCCGGTACTTGCCGTTGACGATGAAGGTCGGGGTGCTGGGCTGGTCGCCGTTGGCGTAGGCATTGAGGATGTACTGCTTGGCGCGGTTGACCTTGGCGGCCACGGCGAAGCTCTGCATGCTGCTGACGAACTGCTTCGGATCGGCGCCATAGGCGGCGTAGAACGCGGCGATTTCTTCCGGCGTATCCATGCCGCTCTCGCCCTTCAAGGTCTTGTCGATGTGGATGGCGCGGAACATCGCGTCATGGGTCTTGTCGACCAGCCCCATCGCGTCTGCGGTGTAGAACGCCTTCGCATAGTTGTCCCACATCGAACCGAACGCAGCCGGGACGTACACCATGTGCACGTCCGGCGGCAGTTTTTCCTTCATCGCGGAGACGGTGGGCTGGACTGCCGCGCAGAACGGGCAAACGTAGCCGAACACTTCGGCGATCTCGATGCGGCCGTCGGCGGTGTCGAACGGCTGGCCGTTGGCGATGAGGATGTAATCGGTGCCGGCGACCGGCGGCGGTGCCTTGGCGGCGGCGGCTTCGGCAGCCTTGATCGCGGCTTCACCGGCGGCCTTGCGTGCCGGATCCTCGGCGCTGGCCTGTTGCGCGGCCGGCGCGCTGCTGGCTGCGGCCTGGGCCGGGTCGGTGACGGCAGCCGGCGTTTCCTTCTTGCAGGCGGCCAGCGGCAGCAGGACGAGGAGCAGCAGGGCGAGGCGATGGGTCATGGCGGTTTCCGTCGTGGTGTGTCAGGTGCGTGGCTTGGTGGCGGTCGGCTTGGCCGGCTTCGGTGCGGGTTTCTTCGGCACCGGGCCGATGGCCTTGAGGATGCGGCTGGCATTGGCCAGCAGGCCCTCGTAGCTGTTGCCGAGCACCAGGTATTTGCCGGCGATCACCAGCGAGGGCGTGCCAGGGATATTGCTGCGCATCTGGAATTCGCGTGCGTTCGCGGCCTTGGCCTGCAGGGTGGCTTCGTCCTTCTGCGCAGTGGCAAAGGCCTTGGCGTTCACACCTGGCAGGCGCGTATAGAAAGCGGTCAACTGCGGGATGGTGGCGTTGCGCGGCAGTTCGCCGGTTTCGTGGATGGCGCGAAACACACGGTCGTGGGTCGCACCGACGGCATTGGCGCCCTCGGCGATGAAGAACAGGCGGGCGAAGGCATCATTCGGGTCGAACATGGCCGGCACCAGCACCAGCTGCGCGTTTGCCGGCATGGTTGCCTTCCACTTTTCCAGCATCGGCGCGAAATGCGCGCAGTGCGGGCACCAGTAGCCGAACACCTCGGCGACCTCGATCTTGCCGGGGGCGCCGCGATACGGCTTGCCGCCTTCGATCAGCTTGTATTCGACGCCCTCGGTCAGACCGGGTAGTGGCGCGGTTTGCTGCGCATGCGCGGGGGCAAAGGCGGCGGCGACCAGCAGGGACAGGGATAGCAGGATCGCGCGCATTGGATCAGGCCTCTTGACTGGGGTGTTGGCGGACGAGGATGCCCGCGTCCGCCGCAATGCCCGGTGAAGCGGGTACTGGCTCAGTGACCGGATGCAGTCTGGGAAGTTCCGGCGCTGCGGGCGTGCAGGCCCTGCACGTAGCTGCCCAGCGACTGGATTTCCTCGTCGGTGAGGGTCTTGGCCACGCTGGCCATCAGGTTGAAGTGCGCGGCATCCGCATCCTTGGCGGTGGTGGTGCCGGTGCGGTATTCCTCCAGGCGGCGCACGGCGTAAGTCGAATCCTGGCCGTGCAGGGCCGGATACGCCGGGCCCGGATTGCCGGCGCCGGACGGGCCATGGCAAGCCATGCAGGCCGGGATGCCGCGGGCGGTGTCGCCGGCACGGAACAACTTCTCGCCGACTTGGTAGAACTTCAGGCCCTTGTTCGGGCCGTCGGCGATCACGGTGTCGTCGGCGATGCCGGCACCGGCTTTCTGCGATGCGAACCATGCACCCACGTCGCGCATGTCCTGGGCACTGAGCATGCTGGCGAACGGCACCATCACCGGGGCCAGGCCGCTGGTGCGCTCGCCATTCTTGAACAGGGCCAGCTGCTGGGCGATGTAGCGCTCCGGCATGCCGGCGATGCGCGGGGCATTCGATTGCATGGCGTTGCCGTCGAGGCCATGGCAGGCGGCGCAGGCACCGGCCTTGCTCTGGCCCGCGGTGGCGTCGCCCCAGGTGGCGGGCTTGTCGTCCAGCGGCGCGGCTTGCACCGGTGCATTGTCGGGCACGGCAACGGCGGTGCTCTGGGCATAGGCAACCGTGGCCAGCGCGAGGCAGGCAACACCGACAAGACCATGACGGACAAGACGCATGCGGAACTCCACAACTTAATTAAGAAGATGGCCGGACGGCCTCTGAACTGACGAATTATCGTCGGGCCGCACAGGGTGGTCAAACCCGGCAGGGCCGGCGGCGTGATCGACGTGTCATCCTATGCGCATGGCCGTCCCCAATCCCTTCAATCGCGCCGATTACCTGCTGGCCGCCCATACCCACCGCCAGCTGCCGCCGGACGGTGGCCGCGAGGTCGCTTTCGCCGGCCGTTCCAATGCCGGCAAATCCTCGGCGCTGAACGCGTTGTGCGGGCGCAATGCGCTGGCGCGGGTGTCCAAGACCCCGGGCCGCACCCAGCAGCTGGTCTATTTCGGCCTGCCGCCGCACGAGGGCAAGTACCTGGTCGACCTTCCCGGCTACGGATATGCCAAGGTCCCGCAGGATCTGCAGGCGCACTGGCAGGCCTTCCTGGACGGCTATTTCGGCAGCCGTGGGGCGCTGGCCGGGTTGGTGGTGGTGATGGATATCCGCCACCCGCTGAAGGACTACGACCGTTCGATGATCGGTTATGCGATGCGTCGTGGCCTGCCGGCGCACGCGCTGCTGACCAAGGCCGACAAACTCTCGCGCGGGGCGGCGATGAACACGGTGCAGGCGGTGCGCAAGGATCTGTCGGCGACTTACGGCGACAGCGTCAGCGTGCAGGGCTTCTCCGGCGAGACCAAGCAGGGCGTGGATGAATTGCGCGCGATCGTGGCGGGCTGGCTGGAAATCTAGGGCGGGTCATCTCGATGCGCATCCGGCGCCGGCGGGGATCCGCTACGCGCCTCGAAATGCCGCTGCGCGAATGCCCGCCAACGCCGGACGCGCGTCGTGTCTTATTCGATCTCCAGCAACACCGCCGACTTCGCCGGCAAGGTGAGCGTCTCGCCTAGCGCCACCGGCTTGCCGCTCAACGCCTCGCGCGCGCTACGGCCGTGCAGGAAGGCATCGAAGCGATCCAATGACAGCGATGCCGATTCCGCATTCTTGTTGAGCGCCACCATCACGCCGCGCGGGCCGTCGTGGCGGAAATACACGTACACGCCATCGGCCGGGGCGAAATGGGTCAGCTTTCCGGTATGTAGTAGCGCGTTTCGCTTGCGCCAGTTGAACAATGCGCGGGTGTAGTCCTGTGCATCGCGTTGTGCAGCGCTTATGTCGTTGCCGGTGAACGCATCCGCCGCATCGCCCGCCCAGCCGCCCGGCATGTCCGCGCGCAGCAGGCCGTCGTTGCGTTCCTTCGGGCCGCGCAGCAGGACTTCGGAGCCGTAATAGAACTGCGGCGTGCCGCGCACGGTGGCCAGGTAGGCCATGCCGAGCTTCCACAGCGCCAGGTCGCCATCCACATGCGCCAGCAGGCGCGCGGTGTCGTGGTTCTCGGCGAACACCACCAGCGCGCCCGGATCCGGATACAGGAAATCGTTGGCCAGCATCTCGTACAGGCCCATCCAGCCGGTTTCCCAGCCTTCCGGCTGCACCAGCGCATTGCGCAGGGCCAGGTGGATGGGGAAATCCATCATGCTGGGCATGTACGGGACGTGGCCGTCGGGATTCACTTTGCCGCGCTGCCAATGGGCGACGACGGCGGGGTTGATGCTCCATTCCTCGCCGACCATCGCGAAGTTCGGATATTCGTCCAGCACCGCCTTCGCCCAGACGCTGAGGAACTGCGTGTCGGCATAGCCGAAGGTGTCTTCGCGGATGCCGGACAGCCCCGCGTACTCGATCCACCACAAGGTGTTCTGGATCAGGTAGCGCGCCAGCTGCGGGTTGCGCTGGTTGAGGTCGGGCATCGCGCTGACGAACCAGCCGTCGGTGAACGCGGCGCGATCCGCCGGCGCCGCATGCGGATCCTGCAGGGTGGTGCGGCGATGATTGGTTGGCGCGAATTTCGCCCCGTTGTTGATCCAGTCCTTCGCCGGCAGGTCGCGTATCCACCAGTGTTGCGAGCCGATGTGGTTGAGCACGATGTCCATGATCAGGCCGATACCCTTTGTCCTGGCCTCGCGTGATAGCGCGCGCACGTCTTCGTTGGTTCCCATCCGCGGATCGGTGCGATACAGGTCGGTGATCGCATAGCCGTGGTAGGAATACGCGGGCTGCTTGTTCTCCAGGAAAGGCGTGGGCCACAACTGGGTGAAGCCCATGCCGGCGATGTAGTCCAGGTGCTGGCGGATGCCGGCGATGTCGCCGCCGTGGCGGCCATTCGGGTTGTTGCGGTTGGCGGCTTCGCGCATGCCAGCCACGCTGTCGTTGGATGGATCGCCGTTGGCGAATCGATCCGGAGTGATCAGGTAGATCGCGTCGGCGTTGCTGAAACCTTGGCGTTGCGCGGAACCGGGTTCGCGCGCATCGATCCGCCACGGATGCGTGGCGACCACCTTGCCGGCGTCGACGAATTCAATGGCGAGCTCGCCCGGCTTGGCATCGGCCGCGACCTCGACGGTGACGAACAGGTAATTCGGGTTGTCGGTCTTCTGCACATCGACGATGGCCACGCCCGCGCGCGACAGTCGCGGCGACGCGGTGGCTATGCCCTTGCCATGCACCAGCAGCTCAACCCGGTTGTGCTGCATGCCGATCCACCAGTTGGCCGGCTCGATGCGTTCGATGTCCGCGGCCTGCGCAGTCGGCACCAGCAGGGACAGGCACACGAGGCAGGCGTACACGAGGCGCATGGGCGGGTTCCGTTGAAGGTGCCAGCCCGAGGCTACAAGCGCGATCCCGCGCGAACAACGCACGCGTGCAGGAATACGTATGCAACCGGAACACTGAAAGCCGGCAGGCGGGCTGCCGCGTGTGATCGGCGCGGGATATGCTGCGCATTCACCAAGGATGTAATGCATGTCCGGACCCAGCAGCGCCAACGACACCCCGATCACCGACTACCGGCAACTGGTCGACGTCATGGCCTCCGGCGAAAAGCCGCGCGAGGCGTGGCGGATCGGCACCGAGCACGAGAAATTCGGTTTCCGCCTGGATGACCTGCGTCCGCCGCAGTTCGACGGCGACCGCGGGATCGAAGCCTTGTTGAAAGGCTTGACCCGGTTCGACTGGGCGCCATATGAAGAGCACGGCAAGGTCATCGCGCTGACCAAGGACATGGCCTCGGTGACGCTGGAGCCGGCCGGTCAGTTGGAACTGTCCGGCGCGCCGGTCGAAACCATCCACGACACCTGCAAGGAAGTCGGCGGCCATCTGCGCGAAGTGCGCGAGATCGCGGATGAGTTGCAACTTGGTTTCCTCGGCATGGGCTTCCAGCCGAAGTGGCGCCGCGATGAGATGCCGTGGATGCCGAAGGGCCGCTACAAGATCATGCGCGAGTACATGCCCAAGGTCGGCACGCTGGGCCTGGACATGATGACCCGCACCTGCACGGTGCAGGTGAACCTGGACTACGCCTCCGAAGCGGACATGGTGAAGAAGTTCCGGGTGTCGCTGGCATTGCAGCCCATTGCCACCGCGCTGTTCGCCGATTCGCCGTTCACCGACGGCCAGCCGAACGGCTACCTCAGCTACCGCTCGCATATCTGGACGGATACCGATGCCGGCCGCACCGGCATGCTCGATTTCGTGTTCGAGGACGGCTTCGGCTACGAACGCTACGTCGATTACCTGCTCGACGTGCCGATGTATTTCAGTTATCGCGATGGCGAATACATCGACGCCAGCGGCAAGTCGTTCCGCAAGTTCCTGCGTGGCGAACTGGACGTGTTGCCCGGCGCGCTGCCGACCCTGCGCGACTGGAACGACCACATGACCACCGCGTTCCCGGAAGTGCGGCTGAAGAAGTTCCTGGAAATGCGCGGCGCCGATGCCGGCCCGTGGAGTCGCCTGTGTGCATTGCCGGCATTCTGGGTGGGCCTGCTGTACGACGATGCGGCGCTGGATGCGGCCTGGGACCTGGTCAAGGATTTCTCGATGGCCGAGCGCAATGCGTTGCGCGATGGCGTGCCGAAGTTTGCGCTGAAGACGCCGTTCCGCGACGGCACGCTGCGCGATATCGCGATCGAAGCGTTGAAGATTTCCCATGCGGGCCTGCGCCGCCGCGCGCGTGCCGATGCCTGCGGCGTGGATGAATCCGGCTTCATCGAACCGTTGCTGGAAATCGCCGACGCCAACCAGACGCCCGCCGAGCAAAAGCTTGCGCTGTTCCATGGCGAATGGAAGGGCAACGTGGATCCGGTGTTCCGCGAGTTCGCGTACTGAACGGATTCGCCGGCGAATTGGTCGCAACGGAAACCGATGCTGCACTGCCGCATGAAACCCGTTAGCCTGCGGGGATGACACCCGCCAAGAGCCCACTTCGCGAACAACTCGATTTCGCCGACACCGACATCCTGCTGCGCGATGACGTGCGCAGGCTGGGCGCGATGGTCGGCGACATGCTGGCCGAGCAGGTCTCGGATGCCTTCCTAGAACACGTGGAGCAGGTACGGCGCATCGCCATCGCGCGACGCGAACAGGGCGAGCCGATCGATGCATTGGCCGCGCGGCTTGCGGACGTGCCACTGGACGATGCCGAAGCCTTGGTGCGCGCGTTCGCTGCCTACTTCGGTGCCACCAACCTGGCCGAGCGCGTGCATCGCATCCGTCGTCGCCGCGATTACCAGCGGCTGGCCGATGCCCCGCAACCTGGCGGGCTGCAGGCCGTGCTGCGCGCCTTGCGCGAAGCCGGCGTCGGCCTGGCCGAACTGCAGGCGTTGCTGGAACGCATGTGCATCGAGCCGGTGTTCACCGCGCATCCAACCGAGGCGATCCGTCGCGCGCTGTTGTTGAAGGAACGCACCGTGGTCGAGCGGCTCATCGCCGACATCGACCGCGGTCGCACACCCATCGAGCGCGTGGCCGACGATGCGCGCATCCGCCAATCGTTGACCACGGCCTGGCAGACCACCGAGGCACCACCGCACAAGCCCAGCGTGGCCGACGAGGTGGAGCACATCGGTTTCTATCTTTCCAGCGTGCTGTATCGCGTGTTGCCGGTGTTCTACGAAAGTTTCATCGACGCGATTGAAGCCGTGTATGGCGAACGGATCGTGTTGCCGTCGTTGCTGCGCTTCGGTACCTGGGTCGGCGGCGACATGGACGGTAATCCGAACGTCGGCGCCGGCACCATGCACGATGCGCTGGCCGCGCAACGCAAGCTTGCGCTGGCTTGCTACCTGAGTGACCTGCGCGCGCTGGGCGACAGCCTGACCCAGAGCCGTGAGCGAACCGGCTTCGACGCGGCGATCGAAACCCGCGCCGCCGAACACCGCGCGTTGTTCCCCGAGGGCGCGGTGCGTTCGCGTCCTCGGCTGGCGGATATGCCCTACCGGCAATTGCTGTGGGCGATGCGCGCGCGCCTGCACGCGACCGAGAGCGGCGATGCCGGCGCGTATCCGGATGCCGCTGCGTTCATCGACGATCTCGAATTGATCGATGCCAGCCTGGCCGCCCATCGTGGCGAACATGCCGGCCGCTTCGCCCTGCAGCGCGTGCTGTGGCGTGCGAAGACCTTCGGTTTCCACATGGCGGCGCTGGACTTGCGCCAGGATTCGGCAGCGCACGACGAGGCACTGGGCGCGCTGGAAGGCGGCATCGACTGGAGCGAGTCGCCATTGCAGGCGCGCATCGATCACCTGCATGCGCTGATCCAAGGCGCGTCGGTGGCATCGCCCGATGCGCAGGCTGCGCAGTCGACGCTGGATGTGTTCCGCAGCGTGCGCGAATTGCGTGCAACGCTGGGCGAGCATGCGTTCGGCCCGTACATCATCAGCATGAGCCGCACTGCCGCCGATGCGCTGGCGGTGCTGGCGCTGGCGCGCATTGCCGGCTGCGTGGAGCATTCCGTTGAGAAGCGGGATGCGGTGCCGCTCGATGTCGCGCCACTGTTCGAAACGGTGGACGACCTCGATGCCGCGCCAGCGGTGATGCGCGCATTGTTCGCCGATCCGATTTACCGCGCGCATCTCGCCGTACGCGGAAACCGGCAGACGGTCATGCTGGGCTACAGCGACAGCGCCAAGGATGGCGGCCTGCTGGCCTCGCGCTGGGCCTTGCAGCGCGCGCAGGTGGAACTGCTGGAGCTGGCGCGCGAGGCCGGCGTGTCCATCGTGTTCTTCCATGGCCGTGGCGGTTCGGTGAGCCGCGGCGGCGGCAAGACCGAACGCGCGATCATCGCCGCGCCGCGTGGCTCGGTGGACGGGCGCATGCGCGTGACCGAACAGGGCGAGGTGATCCATCGCAAGTACGGCATCCGCGCACTCGCGCTGCGCAACCTGGAACAGATGACCGGCGCGGTGTTGCGCGCATCCTTGCGCCCGCGCCCACCGGAGCCGCGCGAAAGTGCGTGGCGCGCATTGGCGGCGGAATTGGCGACGGTCTCGCGCACGCACTACCGGGCACTTGTGCACGAACATGCGGATTTCCCGGCGTATTTCCGCGCCGCCACGCCGATCGACGTGATCGAACGCCTGCATATCGGTTCGCGACCCTCGCGCCGCCGTGATGGTGGCATCGCCAACCTGCGCGCGATTCCGTGGGTGTTCGCCTGGTCGCAGAACCGCTCCGGCCTGACTGGCTGGTACGGCCTGGGTACCGCGCTGCGTCACGGCATCGACACCAATGGCCTCGATGCCATGACGGCGATGGCGCGCGATTGGCCGTTCTTCGCGGCACTGGTCGACGATGTGGAGATGCTGATGGCGAAGTCGGACATCGCCATCTTCGAGCGTTATTCACGGCTGGCCGGCGACTTGCACGCGGCGTTCTTCCCCGGCATCGCCGCCGAGTTTGAACGCACCCGCGAGGCGATCCTTGCGATCAAGCAAAGCGACGAACTACTGGAGAACGATTATCGGTTGCGGCTGTCGATTCGCCTGCGCAATCCCTATGTCGATCCGATCAGCCTGCTGCAAGTCGACCTGTTGCAACGCTGGCGCGCCAGCGATCGCGCGGATGAAGATTTGCTGCGCGCGCTGGTCGCCACCGTCAACGGCATCTCGGCGGGCATCCAGAACACCGGTTGAGCCATCTCGGCGGATTATCATGTGGGCTCGCATCGTTTGGAGCCGCCCATGAAGTCCCGTGCCGCTGTAGCCTTCGCCGCTGGCGAACCGCTGAAGATCGTCGAGATCGACGTCGCCCCGCCGAAAGCCGGCGAAGTGCTGGTGAAGATCACCCATACCGGTGTTTGCCATACCGATGCGTTCACGCTTTCGGGCGACGATCCGGAAGGCCTGTTCCCGGTGGTTCTGGGCCACGAGGGCGCGGGCATCGTGGTCGAAGTCGGCGAGGGCGTGACCAGCGTGAAGCCGGGCGATCACGTGATTCCTCTGTATACCGCCGAATGCGGCGAATGCCTGTTCTGCAAATCCGGCAAGACCAACCTGTGCACCTCGGTGCGCGCGACCCAGGGCAAGGGCGTGATGCCGGATGGCACCTCGCGTTTCTCCTACGAAGGCCAGCCGCTGTACCACTACATGGGCTGCTCGACCTTCAGCGAATACACGGTGGTTGCCGAAGTCTCGCTGGCCAAGATCAATCCCGATGCGAACCCGGAACATGTCTGCCTGCTGGGCTGCGGCGTGACCACGGGCATCGGCGCCGTGCACAACACTGCGAAGGTGCAGGAAGGCGACAGCGTCGCGGTGTTCGGCTTGGGCGGTATCGGATTGGCTGTGATCCAGGGCGCGCGGCAAGCGAAGGCCGGCCGCATCATCGCCATCGACACCAATCCGTCGAAGTTCGAAATGGCGCGCGAATTCGGCGCCACCGACTGCGTGAACCCGAAGGATCACGAGCAGCCGATCCAGCAGGTCATCGTGGAGATGACTGGCTGGGGCGTGGATCACTCCTTCGAGTGCATCGGCAACGTCAATGTGATGCGCGCGGCACTGGAATGCGCGCATCGCGGCTGGGGCCAGAGCGTGATCATCGGCGTGGCCGGCGCCGGGCAGGAAATTTCCACGAGGCCGTTCCAGCTGGTGACCGGCCGCAAGTGGATGGGCACCGCGTTCGGCGGCGTGAAGGGACGGAGCCAATTGCCGGGCATGGTGGAAGACGCGATGAAAGGCGAGATCCAGCTGGCGCCGTTCGTGACCCACACCATGCCGCTGGATGACATCAACACGGCGTTCGATTTGATGCACGAAGGCAAGTCGATTCGTTCGGTGGTGCATTTCTGATGCAACGGATCGAACACCGCGCCTGCTTCGGCGGCTGGCAAGACGTATACGAACACGCATCGAGCACGTTGGATTGCACGATGCGCTTCGCCATTTACTTGCCGCCGCAGGCCGCGCACGGCCCGGTGCCGGTGCTGTACTGGCTGTCGGGCCTGACCTGCACCGAGCAGAACTTCATCACCAAGGCCGGTGCGCAGCGCTATGCGGCGGAACACGGCATCGCCATCGTCGCGCCGGATACCAGCCCGCGCGGCGACAACGTGGCCGATGCCGACGGCTACGACCTCGGTAAGGGTGCGGGCTTCTACGTCAACGCCACGCAGGCGCCGTGGGCCGCGCATTACCGCATGTACGACTACGTGGTCGATGAACTGCCGGCCTTGATCGAGGCGAATTTCCCGGTCACCGATGCGCGCGCGATCAGCGGGCATTCGATGGGCGGGCATGGCGCGCTGGTCATCGCGTTGCGCAATCCGAGGCGCTATCGCAGCGTGTCGGCGTTTTCGCCGATCGTCGCGCCCTCAACGGTGCCCTGGGGCGAAAAGGCGTTCACGGCGTATCTGGGCGATGACCGCGAGGCGTGGCGGCAGTACGACGCCACTGCGCTGGTCTCCGGCGGTTTGGCGGAGCGCCTGCCGCTGCTGATCGAGCAGGGCGATGCCGACGAATTCCTCGACGGCCAGTTGCGCCCGTGGTTGCTGCAAGGTGCGGCTGAAGCTTCGGGTCACCCGTTGACGTTGCGCATGCAACCCGGCTACGACCACAGCTATTACTTCATCGCCAGTTTCATCGGCGAGCACATTGCGCATCACGCAGCAGCGCTGCGGCGCTGAAGTTTCAGGTCAGGACGAAGTCTGTATAGGCGAAGCGCCCATCACGCAGCACGGTCTGAGCACGTTCGATGGCGATGGGTGCGGTGAACATCGGGCCGGCGTGCACGCAGGTATGGAATTCGCCGCGCTCGCCGCAGGGATCGATGCCAACCGGCAGGTCGTCGAGCAGTCGCGCATCGAAGGCGCGGCCGGCGAATGCGGCATCGAGCTGGGTGGTGTCCACGCAGCACAGGTTGGCACGCAGGCCGCCATCGAACATCTCGCGGGCCAGTCGCGTGGTATCGCTGCCGAACAGCGGGTAATGCGGGGTCCAGCCCAGCCGCGCGCAAAGCGCATCGCGGTAGGCCTTGATGTCTTCGAGGAACAGGTCGCCGAAGGCGATGTCGCGAAGCCCCGGCCAGCGGGTTTGCGCGCGAAACAGGGCATCGGCGAAGGCCGCTTCGTAATGTGCGTTGTCCGCACGCTTCGGTATCCGCGCTTCGATCACCGGCAGGCCGGTCGCGCGTGCCTGTGCGTGCAGCACATCGACGCGGATGCCCTGCATCGAGATGCGTTCGTACTCATCGGTGATCGTGGTGACGAGCGCGACGACTTCGACATCATCGCGCTGGCGCAGGACATGCAATGTCCACGCGGCGTCTTTGCCACCGCTCCATGAAAGCAGGACGGGCGTGCGCACCACTAGGCGCAGCGATCAGGCGGCGGTCACGTCGCGCAGTTGCCAGCCATTACCCGCGAGCAGGCCCAGGCGCTGGCGCATCACCGCCGACGGTAGCGTGGTGGTCACCACCAGTGCGGCGTGCAGATCGTCTTGGCTACCGGTGACCAGCGCATTCGGGTCGGTGGCGCCGAGCGCGGGATCGACATCATCCGGGTCGTCCTGCTGCGCTCGCCAGCGCTCGAATAGCGCATCGCCACGAAGGGCATCCTGCAATTCACCCGCCATGCCCTCCGGGCTTTCCGAGCGGAACGCCAGTGCGGCATCGGAACCGCGAGCATGGCCGGGCAGGCTGATGTAGTAACGGGTGGGCATGTGCATTCCTGGTGTCGACAAGGCGCACAGGTTAACGCCGGCGCGTTAGCCCGGCGTGGTTGCGGCGGGCATCATTCGAATTTGGCGGGTTCCGCGGCGAAGCCAACCACCAATCCCCCTTGGCCAACATTGACCATGCCGGACAGGCTCATCAGGCTTTCGAACATTTCGACGTTGTGCTCGGCACAGGTGTCGCGCAGGCGCTGGTAGCCGGGCAGGGTGCGCATCTTGTCGAGGTCGCCGCCGTAGCTCAGGGACATGGTGGGGGTCATTAACCCGGCGCGCACGCGGCTTGCGGCGAAATCGAACAATTTTTCGGCTGCGGCCTCGAAGCCTTTCACCTTTGCGACCGGGCCAGTCTCGCCGCGGTTGCAGTAGAGGATCGGCTTGATGTCGAGCGCCGTGCCCAGGGTCGCGCTGAAGAAGCTGATGCTCTTGTCGCCGCGACGCTTGATGCGGTTGCGCATGTAGTGCAGGTCCGGCGGCACCATGTAGCCTTGGGTGTACAGCGCCAGGTGCTCAAGCCGGGAACGGATCTTCGGTGCGCCTTCACCGGCGGCGCGCAGGCGCGCAGCCTCAATGGCCATCACGCCAACCGCGGCAAACACGTTCTGGCTGTCGATCACCCGCAGCGAGAACGGCGTGCTGTTGCCGGCTGCCGCCCGCACCGGCTTGTAGTCGTTGAGGATGGTGTAGCTGGCCTGCATCGCGTTGTCGAAGATGCCGCTGCGCGAGCGTGTGGTGCAGATGCAGAACACGTAGTCGTAGTCCAGCACCAGCTTGGACAGGAACAGGTCGTGCACCTGTTGCACGGTGTAGGGCGTGGTGTCGGCTTCGACCGCGCGTGCGGCGGTTTCGCCGGTGAGGAAGTTGCGCGTCGCGTCCTCGTTGCGCATGTCGGCCAGCACTGCCTGCCCGATCTGCACGGTGACCGGCAGGATGGTGACGTGTTCCTGTTCGATGAAGTCCATCGGCACGTCGCATGCCGAATCCACCACGATGCCAATGCGCATGACGTCCCCCAACCCCCGGTTCAGTAACGGAGACCGTACCGCAACTCGAGCCCGGTTGCATGTGGCAAAGCGGCATGGCCGCCTGCCGTGGTGCTGGCAATGATTGACCTGCGTCGCAGTTTTCCCGAGTGGAACGCGCGCATGTCCGATATTGTCAGTGCCACAACCCCAGGATCAGGCCGTACAGGGTGAATTGCAGGGTGTGGTAGCCGCCGTCGATCAGCCACAGCTTGAAGCTTCGGCCGGCAAAGGCGTAGTTGATGCCGAAACTCATCGCGACATAGGCCAGGCCGGTGAGGAAACCGGCATGCACGGCGATGAACAGCGGCGGATCCGGGCGCAGGATGATCGCGAACGCGGCGGCGGCGATCAGTGCGGCGATGAAGGCGGTACCGAAGACCTTTGCTGGATGTCCCTTCGGCGGCGCATCCGGATCCATGCCGTTTTCCCGGCACCAGGCCTTCTTGAACAGCGGCCCGTACCACAGGCCGCCGAGCAGGAAGGCGGAGACCGCCGCCGCGATGACCGCCAGCCAGTTGACGTCGACGAAATTCGGACCCATGGCGTTGCTCCTTCAGCGTGCGTCGTTGGGATAGGCGCGCGGCAAACCGGTGTCGCCGTGCAGGTAACGATCGCGCAGTTCGGTCTGGCGCGAGCGCATCGGGATCGCGCGGCCGTCCAGCCAGACCTGTTGCGCCACGTTGGCGACATCCAGCGGATCGCCGCTCCACAGCACCAGGTCGGCGCGCTGGCCGACGGCAATCGTGCCGAGTTCATCGCTCACGCCGAAGCTGTTGGCCGGCACCGAGGTCAGCCCGGCCAGTGCAGCTTCCCACGGCAGGCCGTTGGCCACTGCATTGCCCGCCAACTGGCGGATCTTGCGCGCGTTGTGCGAGGCGTCGCCGGCTTGCGAGAACGAGACGCGCACGCCCGCCGCGTGCATGCGCGCGGCGTTTTCCAGCGTGGCACCGATCTCGTCGAAATCCGCCGGAAGGTCGGCCAGCGCATCGACGAACACCGGCACGTTGGCGGCGGCGAGTTGCGGCGCGACTTTCCAGCCTTCGGTCGCGCCAAGCAGGGCGATGTTGACTCCGCGCTGCTTCGACCAACGCAGCAGACGGGCGATGTCGGCCGCGCGCTGGATGCGCACCAGCACCCGTCCGCCACCACCGAAGTATTTCGCCAGCGTGGTGCGGCCGGCAGGCGTCAGCAAGGCGAATTGCGAATCCTGCGGAATGCGCCCGCGCACTTCATCGATCAGTTGGTCGAGCAGCATCCATTGCGCCGCGCGCGAACTGCCGCTGAGGTTGGCGCCATCGCCGCCCAGGGTGACGAACAGGATGCGCGGACCGATCGCGTCCAGGCTGCCATCCAGGCGAACGCTACCGCCCTGTCCACCGATGAAGGAGCCGCCGGCGCGGGTGCCGGCCGACAACAACGTCCAGCCGATGCCCTCCACCCGTGCCACCGGGATCAAGATCGATTCCGGGTTGTAGGCCAGGGTGACGTCGAACTCCGGGCGCACCTGCATGTCGGCGGCATTCGCACCCAGCGCCAGCGTGTTGTCCACCGTCGCGGATTCGCCGGAGACTTCCTCCACGCCGATATCGGTGACGCCGCCGAACAGGGCCGGCGTCAGCGGCTTGCCCTGTGCATCGATCACCGTCGCGCTGCCCGCAGGCAGGCCATTGCCCACCGCGGCGATGCGACCGTTGCGCACCAGCACGTCGGCCGCTTGCAGGGTGCCGCGCGCGCTGGCGGTATGCACGGTGGCATTGCGGATCAGCATGTCTTGCGCGGATGCAACACCGCAGGCAGCCAACAAGGCCGCGACCAGAACCAGGCGCCTCATCGCACACCTCCACGCATCACGTCCTGTCCAAGCAGGAAGTCCGACTTCGGTTGCCGCGATTTGTCGTGGCGGTCGTACAACCGCGCGCCATCGACATAGACCTGTTCGGCCTGCGCATAACTGCTGAACGGATTGCCGTTCCACAGCACGACGTCGGCCATCTTGCCGGCCTCCAGCGTGCCGGTCTGGTCGAGGATGCCCATCGCCTTCGCCGGGTTCTGGGTGAGCCAGCGGATCGCATGCTCGGGGGTGATGTCGATGCCGACACGCTTCGCATTCGCCATCACCTTCGCTGCTTCCTGGTTGAGGCGCTGGATGCCTTCCTCCGAATCCGAATGCACGATGGCGCAGCCGCCCGGCACGCGGTCGACCAGCGCGATGTTTTCCTGGATGCCGTCGAAGCTTTCCATCTTGAAGCCCCACCAGTCCGCCCACAGCGCGGCGCAGACGCCTTCGGCGGCCAGCCGGTCGGCGATCTTGTAGGCCTCCACGCCGTGGTGGAACGCGGAAATCTTGAAGCCGAATTCCTTGGCCAGGTCGAGCATGATCGCCATCTCGTCGGCGCGGTAGCAGTGGATGTTGACGCGGATGTCGCCATTGATCGCGCCGGCCAGCGTATCCAGCTTGAGGTCGCGCTTGCCTTCCGCATCCTTGCCGCCGGCCTTGCGTTTCTTCATGTAGTCGGCGGCATCGGCGAAGGCCGCGCGATAGCCGGCGATATTGCCCATCCGCGTCGACGGCCCGCCCTTCTGCCCGTACACGCGCTTGGGGTTCTCGCCGCAGGCCATCTTCAGGCCCCAGGGCGCGCCCGGAAATTTCATGCCCTGGTAGGTGATCGAGGAGATGTTCTTCACCGTCACTCCGCGCCCACCGATCAGGTTGGCGCTGCCCGGCAGGATCTGCAGGCTGGTCACGCCGCCGGCCAGCGCGGTGTGGAAGCCGGGATCCTGTGGCCAGATCGAATGTTCGGCCCAGACATTGGCGGTGACCGGCGAAGTCGCCTCGTTGCCGTCGCTGTGCGCGCTCACCCCGGGGCTGGCATACACGCCAAGGTGCGAATGGATGTCGATGATGCCGGGGGTCACCCATTTGCCGGTTGCGTCGACGCGCACGGCATCGGTGGGGATATCGAGGTCGATGCCGACCGCGACGATCTTGCCGTCGCGCATCAGCACATCGGCATTGTCGAGGCGGCTACCGGTGCCGGTCAGCACCGTCGCGTGCTGGATGAGCACCGGCGGCGACATCACCCGCTGGTAGGTGCTGGGATAGGGATCAGCCGCGAAGTCGTAGGGCTTGGCGGTCGCGGCAGGCTTCTGCGGCGTACCGGCGCAACCAGCCAGCAAGGCCACCGCAAGGGCGGCAGTCAGTCGTTTCATCAATGTCCCCAACACACGGCGTGCGATGCCGAACCGTAACCCGGGTCGCGCCCATCCGCCACATGACCGAGGTCATGGGTGTGGGAAACTAGGGGTCGCATAACAACAAGAATCCGGAGACGACATGAAGGACAAGAACGAGATCGTCGACAACTGGCTGCCGCGTTACACGGGCGTGCCGCTGGACGGCTTCGGCGAGCACATCCTGCTGACCAATTTCGGTGGCTACCTCGGGCATTTCGCCGAGATGACAGGCGCGCCCATCGTCGGCCTGGACCGGCCGATGCCAAGCGCGACTGCAGACGGCATCACCATGATCAACTTCGGCATGGGCAGCCCGAACGCGGCGACGATGATGGACCTGCTGTCCGCGATCATGCCGAAGGCGGTGCTGTTCCTCGGCAAATGCGGTGGCCTGAAGAAGAAGAACCAGTTGGGCGACCTGGTGCTGCCGATCGCCGCGATCCGCGGCGAAGGCACCAGCAACGACTACCTGCCGCCGGAAGTGCCGGCGCTGCCCGCATTCGCCATGCAGCGCGTGATCTCCACCACCATCCGCGACATGGAGCTGGATTACTGGACCGGCACCGTCTACACCACCAACCGCCGGGTCTGGGAGCACGACGAGGAGTTCAAGGAGAAGCTGCGCGCGATGCGTTGCATGGCGATCGACATGGAAACCGCCACCGTGTTCGCCGCCGGTTTCGCCAACCGTATTCCCACCGGTGCGCTGCTGCTGGTCAGCGACCAGCCAATGATCCCGGAAGGCGTCAAGACCGAAGCCTCAGACGCCAAGGTCTCCGCCGACTACGTGCAGAACCACATCAAGGTCGGCATCGAGTCGCTCAAGCTGATCCGCCGCCACGGCAAGTCGGTGCGCCACTTGAGGTTCGACGAATGAGCATCGCGCCGCGCGATGTGGTGGATTTCTGGCGCGATGCCGGCATGGCCAAGTGGTTCCGTGGCGGCGATGCGTTCGATGCCGAATGCCGTGCGCAATTCCTCGATGCGCACCATGCCGCTGCGCGTCGCGAGTACGAACACTGGATGGACGATGCCGAAGGCGCGTTGGCGTTGCTGATCCTGCTCGACCAGATCCCGCGCAACGTATTCCGCGACAGCGGCCATGCCTTCGCCACCGATTCGCTGGCGCGGCACTATGCCGTGCGGGCTATCGAGGCCGGCTTCGATGCACGCAGCGATTGGTCGTTACGCTTGTTCTTCTACCTGCCATTCGAGCATGCCGAAGACATGGCCGACCAGGATCGTTCGGTCGCACGGATTGCCGCCCTGGGCGATGCCGATTTGCTGGGCTACGCACATGCGCATCGCGAGGTGATCGCGCGTTTCGGCCGCTTCCCGCATCGCAATCGCGCGCTGGGACGTATCAATACACCGGACGAGCAAGCCTGGCTGGATGCGGGGGCGGCTTCTGAAACAGGGCGAACGTTTGTCCCGCCCTGCTTGATGCCTCGATTCAGGAATTCAGTAACGCGGAATCGCCGGATCGATTTCGGCCCAGGCGTCGATGCCGCCCACGATGTTGTAGACCTCGCCGAAGCCCAATGCGCGGAAATGCTCCGCTGCCTGCGCGCTGCGTCCGCCGTGGTGGCAGAGGAAGGCCAGTGGCATGCTCTTCGGCAGCGATTCGATTTCTTCGACGCCGTCGTCGAAGCAGAGATAGTCGGTGGCGAGCGAGGCCAAGGCGCGTTCGTCTCCCGGGCGCACGTCGACGATGGTCAGGGTACCGGCGGCGGTGCGTTCGGCGGCTTGCGCCGGCGTCATCGCGCGCACTTTCGGCGGCGCGTTGGGGTTGTCGATCACCAGGCCCTTGCCGCGTTCGTCGTCGGCCCAGTCGATCGACATGCCGCGTGCGCGTTGCGCGCTGGCCAGGTCGAACTGGGCGAGGATACCGGCGGACTCGCTGGCGATGGCGTCATCGTCGCGCTGCGCCAGTTGCAGGCGCGCGTTGTAGCCGCCGTCGATATCGATCTGCAGCGCGAAACCGTCGCCGGCATCGGCCAGCGCTTGCTTCAGCATCGCGGCGGCGGCGGGGGTGATGGTGATCTGCGGCGGCGTGCGATCCGGCGCCGGCAGGCCCAGCGCGGTGTGCAATTCACCGCTGCCGGCCATCTGGAGGATGATGTCGGAACCGCCCACCAGCTCGCCGCCGATGTACAGCTGCGGGATGGTCGGCCAGTCGCCATAGGCCTTGATGCCTTCGCGGATTTCCGGATCGGCCAGCACGTCGACATGCGCATACGTCGCGCCCGCCGCATCCAGCTCGCCGACGGCTTTGGACGAGAAGCCGCATTGCGGTGCGCGCGGGTTGCCCTTCATGAACAGGACGACGGGATTGGCGGCCAGCAACGAGTCGATGCGGGCGCGGGTGGCGGGGTCGAGGGACATGGGGGTGTTCCGGATGCGGGACGACAATTTTACGCCCGGGAGCTGCGGTGAGTGCGCTGACGCTTCGCTATCGGCAATACCGGCTCTCCAGCAGCACTGCATCTTCGAGCAGGCCTTGTTCGCGCTCGTTCGAGGGGGCACTGAACATGTCCACCGCCTTTTTCAGGCCGGGGCAGGGGTCGTCGGTGTAGCCCGCTGGCCAGAACAACGCCTGCGACACCGCGCGCACGATGTCCGCAAGCGAGGGGTTTCCGCGCATGCGAAAGCGCTCCGGCGGCCCCATCCGAATGGGATTGATGCTTCGCGTCACATCTGTGCGGTCAAAGCGGATGCCGTCATCCTTGGCGCTGCGGCCGGCGGTGTGATCCCATTGATCATCGGACGCCACCTGTGGAATTTCGGCGGGAGCCTGGGCGGTTGGCGAGGTCGAGGGCACGATGCGCATTGCTTGCGGCCTGCTCGCCGTTGCGGTGGGAACCGCGCCGCGATCCGTTGCCGGCTTCATCGTCTTCACCGCCGGCGGCGGCAGTTGGATGAAGACCAGCTGCATCGGTTGGCCGGCGTCATCGTTCACAGACTCAGGTCGCGTCACCGCCCACAACACCAGAAGATGAACCAGGGCGACGCCACTCCAGGCCGCCCATTGTTCCGGCGCTGTCGTGCGTAACGAATCCTGCAGCGCGGTCAACGCATCCTGTCGTTCACGCGGAAACTTCCCATTCGCCATCCAGCAATTCCTTTGCTACAGGCAACGCCAGCCGCGTCCATTCGGCGTACAACCGCGCAGACGGATGCAGCCCGTCTTCCGCCAGCATCGCCGGCTCCGCACCGCGCGCGCGCGACACATCGGCGATATCCACGAAGGCTACGCCATGTGCCATGCAGACCTCGCGGGCGGCGGCATTGTAGGCATCCAGTGCGTTAGAAATTTGTTCCACGTCGCGCTCGCTGGCGACGCCGAACGGGGTTACGCCCCAGTCTGGGATGGACAGCACCAGCACGCGCTCCGCACGCGCATTCGCCAATGCGATCGCGTGTTGCAGCAGGCGCGCAAATTCGCCGAGGTAATCGTCGACGTCGCGGCCGCGGTACTGGTTGTTGACGCCGATCAGCAGGCTGACGAAATCCCATTCGCCAAGCGGTTCGGCATCGTCCATCGCGGCGGACAGCTCATCGGTTGTCCAGCCTGTGGTGGCGATGATGCGCGGATCAGAAATCGCGATACCGGCGTCGCGCAGGCCGCGCGCCAGCTGCATCGGCCATCGGCCATCGGCTTCGACGCCTTCGCCGATGCTGTAGGAATCGCCGAGGGCGAGATACGACAGCTGCGCTTGCGGCAGCGTCGCCATGTCAGGCCACGGCGCTGCGGCGTGCGTCTTCGGCGCGGCGGGTCAGCACGCGATCGATGCGGGCGAACACTTCGCGCAGCATCGACGCTTCCGGCAGCAAGGTGACGCGGAAGTGGTTGCGGTAGGGCACGTTGAAGCTGGAACCGGGCACGATCAGCACGTCCTCTTCTTCGAGCATCTGCAGCGCGAAGGCGTGGTCGTCGAAGCCGCGCGCGGCATCGCCCACCACGCCGGGGAAGCCGTACAGCGCGCCGGCCGGTGCGACCAGGCGCAGGTGTTCGCTGGCCTCGCAACTTTCGATCAGCGCCTTGCGGGTCTCATACAGGCGTCCGCCGGGCTGGACCAGTTCGGAGATGGTGTCGGCACCATGCAGGGCCTGCTGGATGGCGAACTGGCCCGGCACGTTGGCGCACAGGCGCAGTGCGCCGAGCAGGTCCATCGCGTGGTGATAGTCGCCGCTGGCCAACGGGTCGCCGCTCAACACCGCCCAGCCCACGCGCCAGCCGCAGGCGCGATGCACCTTCGACAAACCGCCGAAACTCATGCAGGGCAGGTCGCCGGCGAGTGGGGCAATCGGTTGGAAGGTGTTGTCGTCGTAGAGGATGCCGTCATAGATCTCGTCGGCCATCAGCAGCAGCTTGTGCTTCTGCGCGACGGCGACGATGCGCTCCAGCAACTCGCGCGGGTAGTTCGCGCCGGTCGGATTGTTCGGGTTGATCAGCACGATGGCGCGAGTGCGCGAGGACACCAGCGATTCGATCTGCTCGGGATCGGGCAGGAAGCCGGTGGCTTCGTCGCAGCGGTAATAGACCGGGCGGCCGTCGTTGAGGATGGTGGCCGCCGACCACAACGGGTAGTCGGGCGATGGCAGTAGGACTTCGTCACCCGGATTGAGCAGGGCGCGCAGCGAGATGTCGATCAGTTCGGACACGCCGTTGCCGACGAACACCCGCTCCGGCGAGGCATTCGGCGTACCGCGCTGCTTGTGGAAGGCGGCGATGGCCTCGCGCGCTTCCGGCAGGCCCTGCTGGTGGGTGTAGGGATCGGTGTTGGCGATGTGGTCGGCGATCGCACGCTGCAGGTGCTCCGGTGCGCGGAAGCCGAACGCGCCGGGGTTGCCGATGTTGAGCTTGATCAGGCTGCGGCCCTGGCCTTCCAGCTCGCGGGCTCGCCGGGCCAGTTCTCCGCGGATTTCGTAGCGGACTTCGGACAGGCGGGTGCGGGTCTTGAGGCTGGGCGGGGACATTGGCGCGGAAAGTGGGGGTAAATGGAGCTGCAAGCCTAGCGGAAATGGGGCGTCGATGCCGCGCAGGAGGGCTTCTCGCAGCAACGGCGCCTACCGCCGGGTGGTTCGCTCCGCGGCTCAAAATGCCGCTACGCGAGCCACCCGACGGTCTCGCCGTTGCGTGAGGATCTTCGCCATTCGATCCGGTCGGGGTGGCGTTGCCCGGTGGGGGTGGCAAGACTTCGAGCGGGCCATGGATGGCCCGCGGCCGCGGCTTCAGTCCTGGACGACTGGAAAGAGCGGCGAAGCCTTGCCACCCCCACCGGGCAACGCCACGGCGACGATGCGTAGAATCAGGCCATGACGGCAACCCCAAACGCATGACTCCCCTGCAGGCCATCGGCTGGCGCTGGACGCCGTCGACCCTCGATCCGGCCTGGGCCGGGTTGATCGCCGCGCATCCGCAGGCACGCCCTGCGCGGATCAGCGAACAGCATCGCAGCGGCTATCTGGTCGCGGAAACGGTCGATGCTGCATATCGCGCCGAATCGCTGCCGGAATGGCAGCGCGCAGGCAGCTACCGCAAGGGCGAGATCACCCCGGAATCGCGGCCGGCGGTCGGCGATTGGGTGCTGATCGAAGGCGAGGCGCCGAACGCGCTGCGCATCGTCGCGCTGTTGCCACGGTTTTCCGCGATCAAGCGCGGCGCGGCCGGCGAGCACTACAAGCAGCAGGTGATCGCGGCCAATATCGATACGGTGTTCGTGGTCTGTGGCCTTGATGCGGATTTCAATCCGCGCCGGATCGAACGCTATCTGATGCTGGTCGGCGGCAGCGGCGTGCAGCCGGTGATCGTGCTGACGAAGTCGGACAAGGATGGTGCCGATGTCGAAGCGGCCGCGCACGAGTTGCGCGCGCTGGACGTGCCGGTGCACGCGGTGAACGCCAAGGATCGCGACAGCGTGGCCGTGCTTGCGCCATGGCTGGGCGAAGGCCAGAGCATCGTGCTGGTGGGTAGCTCCGGCGCGGGCAAGTCCACGCTGACCAATACCCTGCTCGGCATCGAGAAAATGAAGACCGGCGCGGTGCGCGACAGCGACGATCGCGGCCGCCACACCACCACCCATCGCGCGCTGATCGCGCTGCCGTCCGGCGCCTGCCTGATCGATACGCCCGGCATGCGCGAACTGAAGCCGACCGGCGAGGAAGACGTGGCCGAGAGCTTCGCCGATATCGAAGCGCTGGCCGCGCAATGCAAGTTCAACGACTGCAAGCATCAGAAGGAACCGGGTTGTGCGGTGCGCGCGGCAGTGGAACGCGGCGAAGTGGATGCGCAGCGCGTCGCCAACTTCCTCAAGCTGAGCGAGGAAGTGGCCGGTGCCGCCAACAAGCTGGCCACGCGGCTGGCGCAAAAGTCGGATACGAAGGTGCAGAACAAGTCCATGTGCAAGCGCATCGACGAGAAATACGGACGCCATTGAGATGAGCGATATCAGCCGCGCGCCCGACATCGCCCATCACGCCGCACTCGATGCGCGGATGGCGAAGGCGGCGAAATCGATCCGCCTGTTGAGCCTGGTCAGCTGGCCGGCCAGCGAGCAACAGACCTTCCTTGCCGACTACGCGCAGGGCAAGGCGAAGCTGCCGGCGTACCGGTATCCGAAACATGATTTCTCCGACGCGCGCCGCGAATTCGAAGCGATCATCGCCGCCGCCGATCCCGCGCATCCGCTCGGCATCTACCTGATCGAATCCGCGCGCAGCTGGTCGGTGGCGGCGGAATTGCTGGAAAACCTCGGCACACCGCGCGTGACTGAGTTGTCCGTGGCGTTGTTCGGCAAGCCGGAGCACACCTTGCCGGGCGGGGCGACCACGCGCGAGGCGGCTAATCACTTCATCGCCATCGCCAATGAACTCGACCACGAGTTGCTGGATCCCTCCGAACAGGTGGCGATCTCAGCGACCTCGCTGCAGTTGCAGTTGCAGGCGGCGCTGGACGATTATTTCGATAGCCGAGTGATCACCGTTGAGCTTGATCCCGACCTGATCGCCAAGGCCGCTGCCGGTGCCACCCGCATCCGCCTGCGCGCCGGCGCCGAATTTTCCGATTACGACCGTCACCAGTTACTGCAGCACGAAGCCTTCGTGCATTCGTTGACCGCACTCAACGGCCAGCAGCAGATCGTGTTGCCGAGCATGGCGCTGTCTTCGCCGCGCACCACCGCAACGCAGGAAGGGCTGGCCACCTTTGCCGAACAGATCACCGGCAGCATCGACATCGAACGCATGAAGCGGGTCAGCTTGCGCATCGAGGCGGTGGCGATGGCGTTGGATGGCGCCGATTTCCTCGAAGTCTTTCGTTATTTCCTCGATGCCGGGCAGAACGAAACGGAAAGTTTCACTTCCGCGCAGCGCGTGTTCCGTGGCGTTCCGACCACGGGTGGCGCGGCATTCACCAAGGACACCGTCTACCTGCGGGGGTTGATCGGCGTGCACACGTTCTTCCGTTGGGCGCTCAAGCACGGCAAGTTGCGCCTGTGCCGGATGCTGTTCGCCGGCAAGATGACCCTGGCCGACGTGCAGCGCTTCGAGCCCTTGTTCGACAGCGGCGACCTGTTGCCACCGCGCTGGCTGCCGGAATGGGTGGCGCGCGCGAACGGCCTGGCCGGGATGCTGGCGTTTTCGTTGTTCGCCAACCGTATCCGGTTGGAACAGATCGTGGACGCGGACAGCGTGGCGGATCTGTGAGCGTGGGCGTGTGGGGCGCAGGACGCGTGTAAATCGCAGCACGTCATCGGTTGGGGGGCGTGTCGAGGCGCGTACGGGCGAAGCGGTATCATCACTTATCCGCATCACGGGCATGTTCCGATGTCAGACACCCCCAGCAACGACGATCTGAAGCAAGCCGCACTCGATTACCACTCGCTGGAGCCCAAGGGCAAGATCAAGGTCACGGCGACCAAGCCGATGATCACCCAGCGCGACCTGGCGCTGGCGTATTCGCCGGGCGTGGCCTTCGCCTGCGAGGAGATCGCCGCCGACCCGAAGCTGGCCAGCGAATACACCGCGCGCGGCAACCTGGTCGCGGTGGTCACCAACGGCACCGCCGTGCTCGGGCTGGGCGACATCGGCCCGCTGGCCGGCAAGCCGGTGATGGAAGGCAAGGGCGTGCTGTTCCAGAAGTTCGCCGGGATCGACGTGTTCGACATTGAGATCAACGAGCGCGATCCGGACAAGCTGGTCGACATCATCGCCAGTCTGGAGCCGACCTTCGGCGGCATCAACCTGGAGGACATCAAGGCGCCGGAATGCTTCATCGTGGAGCGCAAGCTGCGCGAGCGGATGAACATCCCGGTGTTCCATGACGACCAGCACGGGACCGCGATCATCGTCGGCGCCGCCGTGCTCAACGCATTGGAAGTCGCGGGCAAGGACATCGGCAAGGTCAAGCTGGCGACCGCCGGTGCCGGCGCGGCCGGCATCGCTTGCCTGGACATGCTGGTGGCGCTTGGCGTGAAGCCGGAGAACATCTTGGCCTACGACCGCGAAGGCGTGCTCTACACCGGCCGTGGCCACATGGATCCGGACAAGCAGCGCTATGCGCGTGATACCGACAAGCGCAGCCTGGCCGACATCGTCGCCGGTGCCGATATTTTCCTGGGCCTGTCTGCCGGCGGCGTGCTGAAGCCGGAGATGGTGGCCAGCATGGCCGAACGGCCGATCATCCTGGCGTTGGCCAATCCCTACCCGGAAATCCTGCCGGAAGACGCCAAGGCAGTGCGTCCGGACTGCATCATCGCCACCGGCCGCTCGGACTATCCGAACCAGGTCAACAACGCGCTGTGCTTCCCCTACATCTTCCGCGGTGCGCTGGATGCGGGCGCGACGGAAATCAACGAGGCGATGAAGCTGGCCTGCGTGCGCGCCATCGCCGAACTCGCGCGCAAGGAAGCCTCCGACCTCGGCAGCGCCTACGGCGGTGAAGTGCCGAAATTCGGCCCGGAATACCTGATCCCGCGCCCGTTCGACCCACGCCTGCTGATGACGCTGGCACCGGCGGTGGCGCAGGCGGCGATGGAGTCCGGTATTGCCGAACGCCCGATCGCCGACATCGTCGCCTATCGCGAGAAGCTGGCGCAGTTCGTCTACCGCACCAGCCTGATGATGAAGCCGGTGTACGACCGCGCGCGCAGCGACACCAAGCGCGTGGTGTATGCCGAGGGCGAGGAATACGTGGTGCTGCAGGCGGTGCAGACGGTGATCGATGAAGGCCTGGCCTTCCCGATCCTGATTGGCCGCCCGGACGTGATCGGCAACCGCATCGCCAAGCTCGGCCTGCGCATGAAGGCAGGCGTGGATTTCGAGCTGACCGACATCGGCGACGATCCGCGCTTCGAAGAATACTGGCGCCAGTACCACGCGCTGACCGAGCGCCGCGGTGTCACCCCGAGCGCCGCACGCAACCTGCTGCGTTCGCGGCCGACGATCATCGCCGCGTTGATGGTCGAGCGCGGCGAGGCGGACGGCATGATCACCGGCATTGTCGGCCGCTTCCACAAGAAGCTGGGCTACCTGCGCAGCGTGTTCGATTTCGAGCCGGGCATCACCGGCACCGCGGCGATGACCGGCGTGATCAACGACGATGGCGCCTGGTTCTTCGTCGATACCCATGTGCAGCTGGATCCGTCGGCCGAGCAGATCGCGGAGGCCACCTTGCAGGCCAGTTACCGGCTCAAGCTGTTCGGCATCGAACCGAAGGTGGCGCTGCTGTCGCATTCCAACTTCGGCAGCCACCAGGACGCCAGCGCGCTGAAGATGCGCCGCGCCTACGAGATCATCCGCCAGCGCCAGCCGAAGCTGGAGATCGATGGCGAAATGATGGCGGACACCGCCTGGGACGAAGCGCTGCGCCAGCGTATCTTCCCCAACACCCGCCTCAAGGGCCGCGCCAACCTGCTGGTGATGCCGAACCTGGATGCCGCCAACATCGGCTACAACCTGATCCGCGTCGCCACCGGCGGCGTCGCCATCGGCCCGATCCTGATGGGCCTGGACCAGCCGGCGCACATCCTGACCCCGGCTTCGTCCTCGCGGCGGGTGGTGAACATGACCGCGATCGTGGCGGTGGAAGCGCAGATCCGCGCGGAAATGCGCAACGAAAAGAAATAACCCGGGTAAAATTTAAACAAGACCCGGTTTAGGCTGCGGCGCAGCATCACGCGCCGCTTGCCGCTTGCTAGACTCGGCCTCCAGACGACCTTGTGGTGATGGAGCGCTATCGATGAACTGGCTCAATGAGATGCTGCAGAACGATCCGGATCCGCAGGAATCGCGGGAGTGGATCGAATCGCTGAAGGCGGTCATCGACCACGACGGCGCCGGCCGTGCGCACCAGTTGCTGGAAGGCATGGTGGAGCTCACCCGCCGCGCCGGCGCGCACCTGCCATTCGCGCCCACCACCGAATACATCAACACCATCCCCGTGCATCTGGAACCGACGATGCCGGGCGACGCCACCATGGAGTGGCGGATCCGTTCGATGATCCGCTGGAACGCGATGGCGATGGTGGTGCGCGCCAACCGCAAGCCGGGCGACCTGGGCGGGCATATCGCCAGCTTCGCGTCCTCCGCCACCCTGTACGACGTCGGCTTTAACCACTTCTGGCGCGCCCCCAGCGCGGATCACCCGGGTGATTTGCTGTACATCCAGGGCCACAGCTCGCCGGGCATCTACGCACGCGCCTTCCTCGAGGGCCGCATCAGCGAATCGCAGCTGGACAACTTCCGCATGGAAGTGGATGGCCGTGGCATCAGCAGTTATCCGCATCCGTGGCTGATGCCGGACTTCTGGCAGACGCCCACCGTGTCGATGGGCCTGGGCCCGTTGGCGGCGATCTACCAGGCACGCAGCTGGAAATACCTGGAAGCGCGCGGGCTGATGCCGAAGTCCGACCGCAAGGTGTGGTGCTTCCTGGGCGATGGCGAAACCGACGAGCCGGAATCGCTCGGCGCGATCAGCGTGGCCGGCCGCGAAGGCCTGGACAACCTGGTCTTCGTCATCAACTGCAACCTGCAGCGCTTGGATGGCCCGGTGCGTGGCAACGGCAAGATCATCCAGGAACTGGAAGGCCAGTTCCGTGGCGCCGGCTGGAACGTGGTCAAGACCATCTGGGGCAGCTATTGGGATCCGCTGCTGGCCAAGGACAGCCAGGGCCTGCTGCGCAAGGTGATGATGGAAACCGTCGACGGCGAATACCAGAACTGCAAGGCCTTCGGCGGCGCGTACACCCGCGAGCATTTCTTCGGCAAGACGCCGGAGACGCTGGCGATGGTCGCCAACATGAGCGACGACGACATCTGGCGCCTCAACCGCGGCGGCCACGATCCGCACAAGGTCTACGCGGCCTACGACAACGCGATGAAGACCACCGGCCAGCCGACGGTGATCCTGGCGAAGACGGTGAAGGGCTACGGCATGGGCACCGCCGGCGAGGCGCTGAACCCCACCCACCAGACCAAGAAGCTGGACAACGACGCCGTGCTCGCGTTCCGCGACCGCTTCAAGCTGCCGATCGACGATGCGCAGTTCAAGGACGGCAACGTGCCGTTCTATCGCCCGGACGAAAAATCGCCGGAAATGGAATACATGCGCGAACGCCGCGCGAAGATGGGCGGCTACCTGCCGCAGCGCCGGCAGAAGGCCAGCCAGCAGTTGGAAGTGCCCAAGTTGGAGGCGTTCGAGCGCCTGCTGAAGGCCAGTGGCGAGCGCGAAATCAGCACCACCATGGCCTTCGTGCAGATGTTCAACATCATCCTGCGCGACAAGGTGATCGGCCCGCGCTGCGTGCCGATCGTCGCCGATGAGGCGCGCACCTTCGGCATGGAAGGTCTGTTCCGCCAGCTCGGCATCTATGCGCCGCAAGGGCAGAAGTACAAGCCGGTGGATGCCGACCAGCTGATGTTCTACCGCGAGGACGCGGCCGGGCAGGTGCTGGAGGAAGGCATCACCGAGGCCGGCGCGTTCTCGTCATGGCTGGCGATGGCGACCAGCTACAGCACCAACGACCTGGCGATGCTGCCGTTCTACATCTACTACTCGATGTTCGGTTTCCAGCGCGTGGGCGATTCCGCGTGGCAGGCCGGCGACATGCGCGCGCGCGGCTTCATGCTGGGCGCCACCGCCGGCCGCACCACCTTGAACGGCGAAGGCCTGCAGCACGAAGACGGCCAGTCGCAGATCCAGGCCAGCTTCATCCCCAACGTGCGCAGCTACGACCCGACCTTCGCCTATGAAGTCGTGACCATCGTCCAGCGCGGCATGCAGCGGATGATGGAAGAGCAGCAGGACGAGTACTGGTACCTCACCCTGATGAACGAGAACTACACCCACCCGGAAATGCCGGAAGGCAGCGCCGAGGGGATCATCAAGGGCATGTACCTGCTGAAGGACGCCGGCAAGGCCAAGAAGGGCGAGCTGCGCGTGCAGCTGCTGGGCAGCGGCACCATCCTGCGCGAAGTGATCGCGGCGGCGGATTTGCTGGATGCCGACTTCGGCATCAAGGCGGACCTCTGGTCCTGCCCCAGCTTCAACGAGCTCGCCCGCGACGGCGTCGACGCCGAACGCTGGAACCGCCTGCACCCCGAAGCCAAGACCGCGCGCAAGCCGTGGGTCACCGCGCAACTGGAAGGCCGCAGCGGCCCGGCGATCGCCGCCACCGACTACGTCCGCCACTTCGCCAACCAGATCCGCGAATACGTGCCTATGCGCTACAGCGTCCTCGGCACCGACGGCTACGGCCGCAGTGACACCCGCGCGAATCTGCGCCGTCACTTCGAGGTGGATCGCTTCCATGTCGCGCACGCCGCGGTGGCTGCGCTGGCTGCTGATGGCAAGCTCACCGCAAAGGATGTGGCAAGGGCGATCAAGCTTTACAAGCTGGATGCGGAGAAGCCGAATCCGTTGGGGGTGTGAGCCTATAGTTTGGCTTCGCTATTTGAGCTACTCAGGGAAATCGCATGCTGGAGCTGTATCGGAAACAGATTGCACATGAGTTTGAGAATTGCATCACCAGAACGATTGCCAGGCTCGAAAATTCAGACACCCATCGGCCTTTTCATAGCGCGCTTTTGTCGGAACAGGCGCTTTTCTGGAGCAGGTTTGAGCGGTCTTTTTCAACTTCCTTCGGTCAAGGAGCGATCGAGCGGATCTCTAAATTGATGGCTTTGGCTGGCGGAGCTACTGAGGCCGGCAATCAAAAAGAAACGTATGTCTCTTTGTCGCGGGGGCAATTGGCAGCAATCGATGCTCACGTTGCTTCGCTGAGAGAGGGCGGTTTGGGGAGAGCGCCCAACTGGGATCTTGATTTGGCAGCAGCGCAATATCGCGTTGCCGAAACAGCCGAGGAGCGTCGTGTTATCTCTGATCTGTGGTGGGTCAAAGATGGCAAAAACCATTACATGAGCATCAAAACAGTCAAGCCAAACATTGACCAGACTGCCGAAGCCAAGCGCGACCTGCTAAAGCTGAAAATTCATGATCCTGCGGCTGAGGTTTATTTCGGGCTTTATTACAACCCTTACGGCGAAAACAAGACCGACTATGCATGGACTCCCCCAATGGGAGTCTTCGATTTCCGGAATGATCAAGTGGTGTTGATAGGTCGCGGATATTGGGACACGTTAGGCGGCAATGGAGCTTACGAAGAAGTGCTTGAAATTGCGGAAGAGGTCGGCGCGCGTACCCGAGCTCGGCTTGATGAACTGAGGTAATTTACGCGCTATTCGGTCAATTCCTTGCGATACGAGTGGCCTCGAGTCAGGCGGATTCCCACAGCTCAGATTGCAGGTCTATTGCCAACGATTTCTTCTTCGTCTTGGCGGTCTGATTTCTAGGCGGCGACATACGTGCTTCCCATTCGATTTCGTCGGTGTATTTGTACCGACTGAATGGGAAGCCATTAGGCGGCAGCTGGTCGATACCCTCAATATGTTGAAGAATCGCTTTGCCTACGGCTTCACCTAGGCCGACAGGAACGGCATTGCCAATCTGCTTGTATCGATCGGTGGTTGACCCGCAGACGATCCAATCGTCCGGAAACTGCTGGATTCGTGCGTATTCCTGAACAGATAGCGGGCGATTCTCGGTTGGATGACAAATGTCAGTTGCCGGCATCGTGGGAGAAGTAACTAGCGTGCATGCCGGCTTATCCCACGCGAGGCGGCGGAAAAAGCCAGTTTTACCTCCACCGGCATCCAGCGATCCGCCTAGTGCTTCCCGGTGCAATTCCTTGGGAAGGTGTTTCCAGTACTGACCAGGGCCAAGCATGCGGTAGAAGCGAAGGCGTTCTTCAGGGAACTCGCCATGATCCCCAGTCTTAGGATCAATCCCTTTCAATGCATCTTTCAAGTTGCGCCAGCGGGGTAGGTCAAACGAACCATCTTGGGAATGCGTTGGTGTCAGGTGCGGGAGCTTCTTGCCATCACGTGAGCAGATGAGAATTACGCGTTCGCGAGCTTGAGGAACTCCAAAATTGGCTGCGTTATAGAGATTAAACGAAACGCCGTAACCGCCAGCGCGAAGTAGTTTTAGGACGTGCAGCAATGCACCGCCGGCATGCTCTTCCGGTGCAGGTTGCCACTTGGGCCCACGATCGGAATGTGGAGTGTGGGCCATCGGTGCCGATAGAAGGCCCCGGACATTTTCAATAACGGCGAATCGAGGACGTAGTTCAAGAATCAATTGGATGTAGCGCAGAAATGCATTACCTCGTTCGTCATGGAACCCACGACGAGCACCTGCCGTCGAGAAGGCTTGGCATGGCGGCCCTCCGACCATCACATCGATCTCATCGCGCGCTCCTAAACCGGCTGCATCACGAATCTGTTCAGCGTCGTATTTCCAGATGTCACCTAGCAATGCAATGTCTGGTCGATTTGCCGTGATGGTTCGACGGCAGGCTTTATCAAACTCACAGGCAAGAAGTAGTTCGATCCCTGCTTTCTCAAGACCCTGATCTAGACCCATTGCGCCAGAAAAGAAGGAAAGTGCTTTCAATTTCGGCAGGGGGCCTTGCTTGCGCTTTCGATCCGGTGGTTCAGGCTTAGCACCCTGATTCAGGTACTGATTTACCGCTGCGCGGGAGGTGATCCATTGCTTCCCGAGTTGGTTGCCTTCAATGGCTCCAGAACGAAGGAGTGTCCGGACTCTCTGCTCGGAAATTCCAATGATTTCAGATGCTTGTTTGGCAGAGAGAATGTCTGGTATGGATTTCATTTCGAACTCGAAACAGATTCAATACCAAAAATATAACGCTTAAATTTCAATATCACCAGCCCACCGCGCTCATCTCCTCAACCCGACTAAACGCCGAACGCTCCCCCGCCTCCGGCTTGTCGTTGCCGGTGCTGAAATACACCACCCCCGTCCCCGCCTTGCGATCCACCCACAAGCCCGCCAGCACGCCATACGCATTGCCGCTGTGGCCGATGCGTTGCACGCCGTCGCCGAAGGCATCGTCGCCGCAGTCGGGCAGGCCGGTGGCGAGGGTGTGCACGGCCAGGCCGTAGCGGCAGGTGAAGCCGCCTTGGGTGCGGATGGGGTCGTCTTCCTCAAGGGTCAGGCCGTTGCCGTTCTTGTAGCTCCACTCGGGGCCGATCATCGTGCGCACGGACTCGGGCTTGAGCAGGCGCACGCCATCGACCTCGCCATCGCCCAGCAACAGGCGGCCGATCTTCGACAGATTCGCGGCAGAGATGCGCAGGCCGCCTTGCGGGCCGAACACATTGGTCGCGGCACCGGCGCGCCATGTCGACAGATCACAGCTGCCGTCGCTGGCCTTGGTGATGCCGCAGTCGGGTTTCTTGCCCTGGTTGTCGTCCACGATGGGCTTGCCTTCGCGGTACAGCACCACGGCGCGCGCGGCGGTGGCGGCATCGCAGCTGGGCCAGTTGTAGCAGGCGTGCAGGCCGAGCGGTTTCAGCACCAGTCGCTGCATCAGCAGATCGAAGCGCTCGCCGGTGCTGCGTTCCATCACCGCGCCGATCAGCGGGAAGCCGACGTTCGCGTAGCGCCAATAGGTGCCGGGTGCGTGCGCGGGATCCCATGCCTTGGGATCGTCGAGCAGCTTCTTGAATTCGCCATCCAGCGGCACCTGCCAGTAGCCGGCGCCATCGGTCAGGCTGGACGTGTGCGAGAGCAGCAGGCGCAGGGTGATGCGTTGTTTCGGGAAGGCGGGATTGCGCAGCTTCCAGCCCAAGGCCTCGGAGACATCGGCATCGAGATCGAGCTTGCCTTGCTCGACCAGCCGCATCACCCCGATCGACAGTACCAGCTTGCTGATCGAGGCGATGCGTACCGGATCGTCGATGCTGATCGCGCGCTTGGTCGCCGGATCCGCATAGCCTTCGGTGCGCGTGCTGGTGATGCCGTCGCGATCGAAGGCGACGCGCACGCGGGCGATGGGTTCATTCGCGCTGGCGATCCCGGCGAAGCACAGCAAGGCGAGCGACAGGATGAATCGATGCATCACGCTTCCCACGGGTGGCGGCAATGACGTTGTGCCATCGCCGCTGCCGTTGCGCAATGTGCCGGTGTCACGGTGCGCGCGAAGGATTCGGCAGCAAGCCACCGGGATAACGGCGGCGCAGCATCGCCGTTTGCAGCACGAGGACCACGGCGATGGCGATGGCTACCCATGCCGCGGTTTGCGCGCCCGGCAGGCTGCTGTCGGACTGCTGCACGTACACCGCGATCAGCGCCCACACCGCGGCGATCGCGTAATCGATGTTGCCGCGCATGCGCAGGTTGACCATCAGCAGCATCAGCGCGGCCAACGCGAACAGGATCAGGCTCCACGGCAGCATCTGGGTGGTGGACGCCAGCTTGTAGGCCACGATCACCTGCGCCAGGTTGAGGAAAGCCGCCAGCGACAGCCAGCCGGCATGCAGCGACAGCGGCAACCACGCCCACATCCACTGGCCTTCCTGCGGGGTGCGGTCGTGGGAGAGGAGCATCGCGCAGCGGATCAGGCAGAAGGTGGCAGCGAAGATCACCAGCAGGCACAGCCAGAACTGGCCCATCGAGAACAGCGGCATCCAGATCGTGGTCAGCGCGAAACCTGCCGCTGCCCACGGCGCGATGCGCGTGACGGTGTCATCGGTCTTGCGCGTACCGGTGGTTTGCCACAGGGCGTAGACCAGGTCGAGCAGGAAGATCAGGCCCCAGATCGCGAAGGCATAACCGGCGGCAACCAGCAGGGTGGGGTAGCGATCCGACATCGTCCCGTTGTCCGGCCCGAAGGTCCCGGTGTTGGACAACCAGCCGACGACGGGCATGGCGATGGCAAACAGCAGCACGAGCAGGCGCGTCATCGGTGTCTCCGGTGTAGGGCGTTGGCCCGCACTTTGGCGCAGGCCATGCAATGCCGGGGTGAATGCAGTCAGGGATCAGGCCGATCCCGGCGCAGGGCGTCGATCTGACCGCGCATGAAGCAATCGTGCTGGTGGTCGTTGACCAGGCCCATCGCCTGCATGAAGGCGTACATCGTGGTGGGGCCGACGAACTTCCAGCCGCGCTTCTTCAGGTCCTTCGACAGCGCGATGGCTTCCGGCGCGGTGGTGAAGGTGCGCAACACCTCGCGCGTGAGTTTTTTTGGCCGCTTGCTGGTGTCCACTTCGAACTGCCAGAAGTAGCGCGCCAGCGTGCCGAACTCGTGCTGCAGTTCGATCGCACGGCCGGCGTTGTTGATCGCCGCTTCGATCTTGCCGCGATGGCGGATGATGCCGGCATCGGCCAGCAGGCGTTCGACGTCGCGTTCGGTGTACTTCGCCACCTTGTGGAAATCGAAACCGTCGAAGCCGGCGCGGAAGTTCTCGCGCTTCTTGAGGATGGTGATCCAGCTCAGCCCGGCCTGGAAGCCTTCCAGGCTGATCTTTTCGAACAGGCGGATGTCGTCGGTGACCGGGCGGCCCCATTCGTGGTCGTGGTAGGCGTCGTAGATCTCGGAACCATCGACCCAGAAGCAGCGTTGCAACCCCGAGGCAGCGTTCGGCATCTCTTTCTCCAGTGGATGGACGCAGGTTAGCTGAACGATTCCCATCGGCTGCGACATCCATGACTTCCTGCCCATGCAGTTTCTGATTTGGTGTATTACATTACCAACACACTAAATCACAGTAGGAGAGCGACATGTTCCGCATCCAGTCCCCCGGCCCGGCCGCCTTCGTCGAGCGTCGCCTGACCCCGCGCCGCGGGGACGGCGGAGCAACGCCGGACCGCATCCACCGCGAGCGCGACTTCGGCGTGGGCTATGGCCGCAGCAGCGGCTACGCCAGCAACCGCAGCTACGCCGTGTCCCCGGCGGCCTACTTCCGCTGCCGATGAGTTGAGGCGATCCGGCCGGGCCGCGACCTCCCCGCGCGGTTCGGCCGGATGTGCCGATGTGATCGTTTTCACCGGCAACGCATCATGTTGCGTTGCAGAATGGCTGGATGAACGACGCACTTCCTTCGCCCCCATCGCACGCCCCGCTGACGTCGCGCCAGGTCGCGTGGGTGTTGTTCGCGCTGTCGATGGGCGGTTTCGCCATCGGCACCAGCGAATTCGTGATCATGGGCCTGATCACCGAGATGGCCCGCGACCTCGGCGTGACCGAGCCGCAAGTCGGCCATGTGATCAGCGCCTATGCGCTGGGCGTGGTGGTCGGCGCGCCGCTGCTGGCGATCTGGGGCGCGAAGCGTCGTCGCCGCAGCCTGCTGCTGGGCTTCATGGGCTTCTATGCAGTCGGCAACCTGGCCTGCGCACTCGCACCGGATTACCACTCGCTGATGCTGGCGCGTTTCATCGACGGCCTGCCGCATGGCGCGTATTTCGGCGTGGCGGCGCTGGTGGCTGCGCATATCAGCCCGCCCGAGCAACGCGGCACCGCCGTCGGCCGGGTAATGCTGGGCCTGTCGGTGGCCTTGCTGGTCGGCAATCCACTGGCGACCTGGCTGGGACAGGTGTTCGGTTGGCGGATCGCGTTCGTGCTGGTCAGCCTGATCGCGCTGGCGACGGTGGCGATGACTGCCTGGCGCTTGCCCGCAGGCATGGGCGCGCCGCGTACGGATGCGTTGCGCGAACTGCGCGACTTCAACCGTGCGCCGATCTGGCTGACGCTGGGCATCGGCGCGATTGGTTTCTCCGGCATGTTCGCGGTGTTCAGTTACCTCACGCCCGCCTTGTTGCAGGTCACCGGTGTTGGCGAGGGCTTCATTCCGTTCGCGCTGATGGCCTTCGGCGTGGGCAGCATCTTCGGCACCCTGGCGGGTGGCTGGTTGTTCGATCGTTTCGGCTTCCGCGGTGCCGGCATCGTGCTGGTGTGGTCGATGCTGTTGCTGCTGCTGTTCCCGCTGGCCGCGCAGTCCGCCTGGACGGTGCTGCCGCTGGTGGTGGCGGTGGGCTCGATGGGCGCACTCGGGCCAGTGCTGCAATCGCACCTGATGGACGTGGCGCGCGATGCGCAGACGCTGGCCGCCGCTTCCCACCACGCCGCGTTCAATGCGGCGAATGCGCTGGGCCCGTGGTTGGGCGGGATGGCGATCACCGCCGGTTACGGCTGGACGTCGACGGGCTATGTCGGTGCGGCGACCGCACTTGGCGGCTTGCTGATCTACGCATTGGCGCAGCGCAACCTGCGTGGTCGCGATTCACTACCGGACGCGGCGTCCGGTTAAGCGCTCGAAGACGCGAGTTCGATGCGAAGCCGTTCGGTGGCATCGATCAACTCCGGGAAGAACACCTCGAACGCAGCGTCAATGTCCGCTTCGTTCGCACGCAACACGGCGAGGCATTCGACCAAGCGTTCGCCATTGCGCGACAAACGGGTGGCGATGCCGCGCACCGCGCCATCCACGTTCTCGCGCCGTGCATACGAGCCCAACCAGTCGTGCGTGGCCATGCGCGGGGCGATGGCATGCAGGCGCGGCGGCAGTTCGTCGCGGTGTTCGCGCAGCACGCGATAGACGCGTGAGGTGAACGCATCGAGCGATGTGTCGTTCCAACGCTGCCAATCGCGCGCCAGCAGGTGGTCGAAATACACATCCAGCACGATGCCCGAATAGCGGCGCAGCGGGCCGAACAGTGCGCGCGCGGCGACGACGGCCGGATGGTCGTCGGTGTAACGGTCGATGCGGCGATGGCGGACGATTTCCACCCGCACCGATGGCCGCCAGTCCTCCAGTATCGATTTTCCGAACACGAAATCGCCGAGCAGGCCGCCGAGGATGGCATCGTCCGAATAGCGGGCAAGCCAGGTGTGTGCGAGGTAGTTCACGGCCCGATGTTAACGGTGTGGCGTTGCGATCAGCGTTGAACGACGGGTTGGCAATCCGCGCGCATCGGTTTGCCGTCGATGCCGACGCAGACACGGAAGTCGCGCAGGCCGGCGATCTGCCGGGTCTGCCCGCGTGCCACGGTGAAGTGTTGCAACGGGGCCAGTGCGCAATCGGGCTTGCCGGCGCAGGCATCCGGGTACAGCGTGTAATGGCAGAGGCCGCTGTCGCTGGCCTTGCATTCGAAACGGGCGACGCCGTCCTTGACCTGTGCCTTGCTGTAGAGCACGTCGTGGCCGTTGTTGCCGATGCGATTGCTGAAGGTCGTGCCGTCGGTGCCGCAGGCGGAGAGGATCAGCAGCAAGGGCGACAACAACAATCGGGCGATGGCGATGAGCTTGGGCATGTCTTCCCTCACATGTGCTTGAACAGGGCCATGAACGGCTGGCTGACGGTCAGTGTTTCCGGGCGATGGCGCAGGCGCACGGTGCCGCGGCCGCTGTCGTCGCGGACGATGCCGGCGATGGCTTTCAGGTTGACGATGGTGGAGCGATGGATCTGCTTGAAGGTGTTCGCATCCAGCCGCGGCAGCAGTTCGCGCAGCGGCGTGCGCAGCAGGGCTTCGCCTTCGGCGGTGACCACCGTGGTGTACTTGTGGTCGGCTTGGAAATAGGCCACGTCATCGACCAGGATCAGCCGGGTTTCGCGGCCAGCGCTTGCGGTCAGCCAGGTCAGCGGCTCCACCGCACTGGCGGCATTCGGCAATGCGCCGAGTTTGTCGAGCAGGGCGGCGAGCGTGGCCGCATCGGGCAGTGCGTCGCGCGCTTGCAAACGTTCCACGGTTGCCAGCAGCCGTTCCGGCTTCACCGGCTTCAGCAGGTAATCGATCGCGCCGCGTTCGAAGGCGTCGATGGCGTACTGGTCGTAGGCGGTGACGAACACGATCTGCGTCTTCGGGCTGGCCTCGGCGGCGAGTGCCGCGACTTCAAGGCCGGTCAGGCCGGGCATGCGGATGTCGAGGAAGGCGACATCCGGCTGGTGTTCGGCCAGAGCTTCGACCGCACTGGCGCCGTCTTCGCATTCGGCGACCACGCGCAGCGATGGCCACGCGCGTTGCAGTTCGGCGACTAGCGCATGCCGCAGGATCGTTTCGTCTTCGGCGACGATGCAGGTGCGGGTCTCAGTCATGGACGGCGCTCCGTGCCGATGCTGTCGCCGGCACCGTGATGGTGGCGGCCACGCCGGCCGGGAAGTTGGCGATCACGCTGAGGTTGGCGTCGCCGTTGTAGCGCAGGCGTAGGCGCTCACGCACGTTCTTCAGGCCGATCCCGGTGCCGCTGGTCTTGGTATTGAAACCTTCGCCGTTGTCGGCCACGGTCACCGCCACCCCGCCATCATCGCGGCGCGCGCGGATCCACACGGTGCCGCCGCCGGTGCGCGGCTCCAGGCCGTGCTTGATCGCGTTCTCGACCAGGGTCTGCAGCATCATCGCCGGCAACGGGATGGCGCGCAGCGATTCGGGCACGTCCACCTGCACATCGAGCCGGTCGCCCATGCGGATCTTGAGGATTTCCAGGTACGCCAGTGCGCGTTCCAGTTCCGCACCGACGCTGGACATTTCGTCCTCCGCATTCGGCAGCGAACGACGCAGGTACTGGATCAGATGGCCCAGCATCGCTTCGGCGCGCGCCGGATCGCTGCGGGTCAGCAGCTGCGCGCTGGCCAGCGTGTTGTAGAGGAAGTGCGGTTCGACCTGCGCATGCAGCAGGTGCAGCTTGGCTTCAGTGAGCTCCTTCTGCGTGGCCGTCTGCGCAGCGCTGGCCTGCTCGCCGCGGCGCAGTGCGCCGATGCGGCGGGTGATCGCGCGCACGATGGCTTCCGCGTTCTCGTAATTGGTGCCGTCATCGACCAGGAACCAGTCGCTCCACGCCGGGTTTTCCGGTTCGCAAATCAAGGTCACGCGGCCGCTGTCCTCGCCCGGCGTCACCGTCGCCTGCAACTGGTTGCGCGGCAGGCCGAACCACAGCAGCGGGTTCCAGCGCCGCAGGGGGTGTTCGCCGTAGGTGCGCGGGCGCGCCACCTTGGCCTTCACCTGCAGGCTGTCGCGGGTGCTCTGCACCTGTTCGATCCCGGGCAGTTCGCGGATGGCCGCATCCAGCAGGTCGAAGGCTTCGCCGGGTTCCAACGGAATTTCGACCAGCCGCTTCTGGCGGTTGCTGAGCGCATCGGCATCGGTGCGGCCGGCGATCAAGCGCACCCGGTGCAGGTGCGAGAACGCACCGGTCACCACCAGCGCCATCGTCGCCATCCCGGCCAGCACCATCGGGAATTCGAAGCGACCGATCAGCGGGATGCTGGAGTACAGCGCTGCCACAAGCATCACCGCCAGTCCCCAGGCGATGGCGATGCGCAGGACGAAGAACAGTTGCTTGAACAGGGACTTGATCATGCGGACGGGCCTGGCGGGCGTTCGGTTGGCGTGCGGCGAGGATAACCATGCCCGCGGCGGACGATAGCCGCGGCACGACAAAGCCGTGCCGGCGCCGACGAACCCGGCCCGGGCAGGCGTAGACTGCCCACAACGGGGGAGGGCATGACCAGCGATGCCGCATACAACCCGGCGGTGGATTCCCCAGTCAGTGACTGGGACGGGCAGGACGCACCCGCGCGTCGCGCCACCCTTGGTCGTATCCTGGTGCGCATCGCACGCGAAGCACTGCAAGGCTCGGATCTCGATGCGTTGTTGGAGGGCATCTGCGAATGCCTGGTGGCGGAACTGCCAGTGGCCATCGCCAGCGTGATCCTGCTGGATGAGGCCAACACGCAATTCGTCCACGAGGTTTATTCGGGCGAATGGACCCAGTCGCCGTTGGCGATGATCGGCGATTGGCCGGTGACCCAGGGCGGTGCCGGGCGTTGTGCGCGGCTCGGTATGCCGCAGCTGATTGCCGACGTGCACAGCGACCCGGACTACGTAGCCGGCAATGACGACGTGCGCAGCGAATACCTGGTGCCGATCCGCCACGGCAGGCGCCTGCACGGCGTGCTCAACATCGAAAGCACGCGCACCGATTTCTTCGATGCCGAAGCCTGCGCGGTGTTCGATGCGGTCGCCGATTTGGTGGCCGGTGCGATCCATTTCGCACGCATCGCCGATGAACTGCGGCAGGCGAACGACAAGCTGGAACAGCTGTCGATGATCGACGGACTGACCGGCATCGCCAACCGCCGCCGCTTCGACCAGCGGCTTGCCGCGGACTGGTTGCGCATGGCCGTCGAGGGCCGGCCGCTGGCCCTGCTGATGGTCGATGCCGATGCATTCAAGCCGCTCAACGATGCCTGCGGGCATCTGTACGGCGATGAGTGCCTGCGCGAACTTGCGCGCACCTGCGAGGATTTCGTGGAATCCGAAGACGATCTGGTCGGGCGCTTCGGTGGCGAGGAACTGGTGCTGCTGCTGCCGGGGCGCGACCTGGCGGCTGCCACGGCCATCGCCGAGGCTTTGCGCGTGGCGGTGGAAACCAAGGCGATGCTGCATCCCGCCTCGCCGGTATCGGCGCATGTCACGGTCAGTGTGGGCGTGGCTGCGCTGGTGCCGGCGGTCGCGCACCCTCCTCCGGAACGGCTGGTCGCCATTGCCGACCGCGCCATGTATACGGCCAAGCAACAAGGGCGTAACCGGGTCTGCGCGGAACCTGCGGAGCCATGACCAACGGCCCGCGCCAGCCGCAATGCAATGGGCATGATGGGCGCAGCATTCGTCCCGTCCCGGAGTCCGCCATGCGCCGCTTGTTGCTTGTCTCCTGCCTTGCCGCGATCACCATGACCAGTTGCGCCAGCGTTGGTGGCGTCGGTTCCGTCGGCATCGAGCGCGTGCTGGCCAATCCGGCGCGCAGCGCGGCCGACCGCGAGCGCGATGCGCGCGACAACCCCGCGCAAGTACTGGCGCTGGCGAAGTTCAAGCGTGGCGACACCGTGGCCGACATCCTTGCTGGCGGCGGCTATTACAGCGAGATCCTGTCCGGCATCGTCGGTTCCAGCGGCAAAGTGCTGCTGGTCAACAATCCCGGTTACGACGGCTTCGGCAAGAAGGGCTACACCGAACGCCTGGGCAACGGCCGCCTGCCCAACGTGACCCACGTGGTCGGCCCCAGCGACGCGCTGGGCATGGGCGAGAACGTGCTGGACGGCGCGGTGATCGTGATGTCCTACCACGACCTCTACTGGGTGGATGAAAAGGAAGGCTGGCCGAAGGTAGATGCCGGGAAATTCCTCGACCAGGCCGTGCGCGCGTTGAAGCCCGGCGGCGTGCTGCTGGTGGTCGACCACAGCGCGAAGCAGGGCACCGGCAGCAGCGCGGCGCAGGGCTTGCACCGCATCGACGAGCAATTCGCCATCGCCGATTTCCGCAAGCACGGCCTGCAATGGGAAGCCGCGATCCCGGTGCTGCGCAACCCGGACGACGACCGCACGAAGAACGTATTCGACCCGGCGATCCGCGGCAAGACCGACCGCTTCGTGCATCTCTATCGCAAGCCGTGATCCAAGTCGCTCAGGTCGCACCCACCCGCGTACGTACCGCCTGCATGTCGCGCACCGGGCGCACCTCGATGCTGCCGAAGCGCGCCCACGGGAATTCGTGGGCGATGCGCATCGCTTCGTCGATGTCGACCGCTTCGATCAGGTTGAAGCCGGCGAGGAATTCGCGGGTTTCGGCGAACGGGCCGTCGGTGATTCGCGCCACGCCCTCGCGCACGCGCAGGGTGCGCGCGGTCGCATGGCTTTCCAGTTGCTGCGAGCCGAGCAGGCAGCCGGCATCGCGCAGGGCGTCGGCTTTCTCGAAACAACCGCGCATCAGGTGGTCGTATTCTTCCGCCGGCAGGTCGGCCAGGCGTTCCGGGTCGGTATAGATCAGGGTCAGGAATTGCATCGCCGGCTCCGGTGCGGGACAGGCGTGGATCATGCCCGCCGATAGACGGCCTTACAAACCTGAACGCGAAACAAAAATTTCATCATGCGTGTCGAAATGGCCTGCCATGGTGCGTCGTCATCCACGAAGGCGGGTCGGGCCGGTCCGGACAGTCGAAGGAGCAGGACATGAAAGTGATGGTGATGGTGAAGGCCACGGTCGATTCCGAAGCCGGCACGATGCCGAGTACGGAGTTGCTGGAGGCGATGGGCAAGTTCAACGAGGAACTGGTCAACGCCGGGGTGATGTTGGCCGGCGAGGGCCTGCACCCGAGTTCGCGCGGCGCGCGCATCGCCTTCGATGGCCCGCAGCGGCGGGTGATCGACGGGCCGTTCGCGGAAACCCGCGAACTGGTGGCCGGTTTCTGGCTATGGCAGGTGCGCTCGATGGACGAGGCGATCGAATGGGCCAAGCGCTGCCCGAACCCGATGCCGGGCCCGTCCGAACTCGAGATCCGCCCGCTGTTCGAGGCCGAGGACTTCGGCGCCGAATTCACGCCCGAGTTGCGCGAGCAGGAAGACCGCCTGCGCGAACGCCTCGGCAATTGACGTAACAACCACCAGGAGCGACCCGATGAAACTGATTCCGTACCTGATGTTCTTCAACGGCGACTGCCGCGCCGCGTTCGACTTCTACGCCAGTGCGCTGGGCGGCGAGCTCGTCGCGGTGATCACTTATGGCGACATGCCGTCGGCACCCGATCAGCCGCCGCTGCCGGACGCGGCAAAGGCGCAGATCGCGCACGTGAACCTGATGGCCGGCGGCGCCTCGATCATGGGTGGCGATTCGATCATGGGCGCGGGCTGCGATGGTTCTGTGCAGGTCGACGGCCGCAACGACACCACGGTCAATATCGAGGTCGACACTGTCGAGGAAGCCGAGCGCGTATTCGTCGCATTGTCTGCGGGCGGAAAGGTGCAGATGCCGCTGACTGAAACGTCGTGGTCGCAGCGCTTCGGCATGTTCCATGACCGCTACGGCAAGCCGTGGATGGTCAATTGCAACAAGCCGATGCCGTAATCGATCCCCGCATCCAATCGAAGGACACACCATGCCCCGCAAACTCTTCGTCAACCTGCCGGTGAAAGACCTGAAGCGCTCCGTCGATTTCTTCACTGCGCTTGGCTTCACGTTCAACCAGAAATTCACCAGCGAAAACGCCACCAGCATGATCGTCAACGACGTGACCGCGGTGATGTTGCTGCAGGAATCGTTCTTCTCGTCGTTCACGCCGAAGTCGATCTGCAATACGCGGGAGGCCACCGAGGTCCTGCTTGCCATGTCCTTCGACAGCCGGGCGGAAGTCGACGACTTCGTGGACAAGGCGATCGCCGCCGGCGCAAGGGAAGAAGGCGAGGCCACCGACCACGGTTTCATGTACGAGCGGGGATTCGTCGACCTGGATGGTCACAACTGGGGTCCGTTCTGGATGGACGAATCGCAATTCCCGGCGCACTGATGGCGCGGGGAGCGTGGAACGCACGCAGAATGGCGGCATGGGCAGGATGAACGATGCCGCGGTCCATCGCCGCCTCGATGCCCTGTGGCGGATGGAATCGCCGAAGTTGCTGGCCCGCCTGACGCGCATCACCGGCAACATCGACACCGCCGAGGAGTTGGCGCAGGACGTGTTACTCGGTGCGTTGGAGCGCTGGCCGCGCGATGGCGTGCCGGACAACCCGGCGGCGTGGCTGATGACCGCGGCCAAGCACCGCGCCATCGACCACGTCCGCCAGCGCCAGCTGCATGCCCGCAAGCAGGGCGAATACGGCATCGAGCTGGAATTGCAGGGAGCCGACATGCAAGGCGACGACGCGCAACGGCGGGCGGACGACGACATCGGCGACGACTTGTTGCGCCTGTTGTTCGTCAGTTGCCATCCCGTGCTGCCGATGGAATCGCGCGTGGCGCTGACCCTGCGCATGCTGGGTGGGCTCAGCACTGCCGAAATAGCCCGCGCCTTCCTGCAGCAGGAGCCGACGGTGGCGCAGCGCATCGTGCGTGCGAAGCGGACGCTGGCCGAGAAGCAGGTGGCGTTCGAAGTGCCGCGCAAGGCCGAACTGCGGGAGCGGCTGGATGCGGTGCTCGAGGTCCTCTATCTCGTCTTCAACGAAGGCTATGCCGCGACCAGCGGCGAGGACTGGATGCGGCCGGCCTTGTGCGAGGAAGCCTTGCGGCTGGCGCGCGTGCTGGTCGGCCTGTTGCCGGACGAATCCGAGGCTCTTGGCCTGCTCGCGCTGATGGAGTTGCAGGCCTCGCGCATGCCGGCGCGCGCGCAGGCGGACGGCAGGCCGATCCTGTTGCCGGAACAGAACCGTGCGCGCTGGGATCGGTTGCAGATCCAGCGCGGGTTCAACGCATTGGATCGCGCGCAGCGACTGGGTGGCTCGAAGGGGCCGTATGCGCTGCAGGCCGCGATTGCTGCCTGCCATGCGCGCGCTTTGCGTGCGGAAGACACCGACTGGGCGCGGATCGCTGCACTGTATGCGTTGCTGGTCCAGGCGATGCCGTCGCCGGTGGTGGAGCTCAATCGCGCCGTGGCGGTGGGCAAGGCGTTTGGTGCAGACGTCGCGCTGCCCATCGTCGAAGACCTGGTCGTGATGCCGCAGCTGCGTGGCTACGCACCGCTGCATGCTGTGCATGGCGATCTGTTGCAACAGCTGGGACGGGCCGACGAAGCACGAAGGGAATTTGAACGCGCTGCCGAACTCACCGGCAATGCGCGTGAGCGCGAGGTGCTGTCCGCGCGCGCCGCCGCCTGTGTTGGCGCCTGAAATGACGAAGCCGCCTGCAGGCGGCTTCGAGGGGGTGCCGATGGTCGGCGCTCAGCGTGCGGCGGTATCCAGTTCGCGACGCAGCCAGCTGTCGATCATGCGCTTCTCGTAGCGCAGCGAATCGGATTCGTTGATGGGGCTGCTTCCAAGCATGAATGCAGGATCGCTGAGCTTGCGTTCTCCTTCGGAGACCAATGCGCCGCTGGCATCGAAATGGCGAACTTGCAGGGTCATGCGCGGCGGATAGATGTCGCGGACGATACGCGTGTCCTGGTACCGCAGTCCGTGCCATGGTTCGAAATCGCCGGCGCGGTCGACATCGGTAATCGTCAGCTCGAGGCGCTCACCGGCAGGCAGTTGTGCTTCTGCGCTTTTACGCAGGTACTTGGCAAGGTCGGTCAGCCAGCGGCCATGTTCGGCATCGTAGTGATTGCGGCTATAGCGCAGCTCGGCGAAGGTCGCCGGATCGTTCCATTGCACGTTGACCGGGCCGGACTCAGGCAGCGCGCGCGGTGCATCTGCAGCCAGCATGTTCGGACTGGTCGACGCACAACCGGCCGCAGCGAGTGCAAGCGCCAGTGGAAGCGCGAAGGACTTGATGTTCATGGCAGGGCTCCACGATTGGTCGTGGTGCCAGTGTGCGTCCGCGGGATCGCCAGCGGGGCGATCCCGGGGACCTCAGTCAGCGGGGGTTTCGACTTCGCTGGCGTCATCCAGGAACCAGGCCTCGACCTTGCCCTTGACCTTCATCGTCATCGGCTGCCCGCGGCGATCGAGCGACTTGCCGACCGGCAAGCGCACCCAACCTTCGCTGATGCAGTACTCGTCCACGTTGTGGCGTTCCACCCCGTTGAAACGGATACCGATGCCGCGTTCCAGCACAGACGGATCATGGAACTTGCTGCGCGGGTCGTTGGACAGGTGGTCGGGTGGTGTATCGAGCTTGTTGTCGGTCATGGGCGTGCTGCCGGCCTCGGGGGTCGACAGCATACCCGTAGCGCGCCGCTCAGCCGAGCTTACGCGCGGCCGCGAACGAAGCCAGGTTGCCAAAACCAATCGCGCCGACCAGCACCGCGACCACGCCGGGGGTGATCTCCTGCCAACCGGCAGCCTCGACGATGCCGAAGCCGATCGCCAGCGCGACCAGGGTGATGCCCCAACGCAGCGAGGACAGGCGGCGGTTGCTCTCGTCGGCCTCCAGGATGCTGCGCACCAGGTCGGGTGCGCCGTTGCTGGCGACCAGTTGCTTGCGCACGCGCGCATCGACCACCGCCTTGATCGAATAGGCGATGCAGGCGAACAGGCTGATCGGGATAAGCAGTTCGAAATTCATGTGGGTCGTCCTGTGCTGGGTTGCGTCGGCCGCATGGGCCGTTCGGGCAAAGGGATACGGGCATTCGGCACGCGGTTGCACCCGGTTGGTCGAAAATCGATTGCAACCGATGCCGCCCCTGGCGTATCCCATGGCGGATGGATGCCTCCGACCGCGCCCTTGTCGAAGCCGTGCTCGCGAACCGCGCGGGCGCGTTCGAGCAATTGGTGCGCGACTACCAGGGCCTGTGCTGGCACGTGATCCAGCGCATGGTGCGGCACCCGGAGGACACCCGCGAGCTGTGCCAGGAAGCCTTCCTGCGCGTGCATCGCTACCTGCATCAGTACCGCTACGACAGTCCGCTGAAGTCGTGGATCGGGCAGGTGGCGTATTCGGTGGCCAAGCGTCATCTGGAGCGCAAGCGCATCGCACTGATCGATCCGGTGGACGACGAGGACGGCCTGTCCCTGCTCGACAATATCGGCGACGGCGTCGACCTGCAGGGCCAGCACGCGCAGGCCGATGACGAGCGCGAACTGCATGCCGCCATCGAACGCCTGCCGCCGTTGCAACGCACGATCCTCACCCTGTATCACCTGGAAGAACTGCCGATCGGCGAGATCGCCACCATCACCGGCCTGGCCGAAGGCACGATCAAGAGTCATCTGTTCCGCAGCCGTAGCAAACTGCGCGAGTTGCTCGCGCCGCGCATGGGAGTTGCCGCATGAACACCAAGGATCACGGATTCGACGAACTGCGGTGGCAGGCGCAGGAAAAAGCCCGAATGGGCGACGTGGACGCGGATGTCGACGAGCTGCGCATCGCGCATGCCTTGCGCCGCGTGCCGCCAATGGCGCTGCCGTCGGATTTCGCGACTACCGTCGCGAGAAGCGCCGCCGCGCAGGCCGCTTCAAATTCGCTGCTGGAGCAGCGCCTGTTGCGTGGCCTGGTGCTCGTGTTCGCGCTGTCCGCCGCCGTCGTGGTCGCTTGGTACGGCCGCGGCTGGGCCGTGGAACTCGCGCAGGTGCTGCCGGGTGGCAGCGATGCGCTGGGCTGGAGCGCCGTCGCCGCGCTGTGCGTGCTGGGCAATTGGGGCTTCGGCGCGCTGCGCCAGCACTTCACGGACGGCACGCACGCGATTCCCTGAGCGCATCGTTAAACTGGGCGCATGTCATCCAGTCATCGCGATCAGGCGCTCGACGCCCTCCTGCATCCTTTCTCAGACGGCCTGCTGCGCTGGCCGGCGCAGGGCGATGTGCTGTTCCTGCGCGCGCGCGAAGGCGCGGCCCTGCATGCATGGCGACAACAGGCATTCGCCTGCACCCAGCCGTTCAAACCGGAAGCCGAACGCCTGCAGCGCATCGGCGCCGAGTTGATCGACGAAGACGCGCTGCCCACGGCGAAATTTTCGCTGGTGTTGGTATTGCCGCCACGCCAGCGCGAGGAAGCGCGCGCGCTGTTGGCAAAAGCCTGCATGGCGGTAGCGCCGGGCGGCATCGTCATCGCCTCGGTCACCAACGACGAAGGCGCGAAATCGCGCGAGACCGACCTCAAGCAACTGGCCGGCGCGCTGACCACAATCAGCAAGCATCATTGCCGGGTGTTCTGGACGCGCGCCGATGCGGCGTTCGATGCGGATTTGTTTGCGCAGTGGTCGCAGGCCGACAAACCGCGCATCCAGCGCAGCGCCGAGGTACCCGGTGGTGAATTCCGGACGCGACCCGGCGTGTTCGCCTGGGATCGCGTGGATGCGGCCTCGAAGATGCTGGCGGAGGCCTTGCCGAACGATCTGCACGGCCGCGTGGGCGACTTGGGTGCGGGCTGGGGTTACCTGTCGATGCAGGTGCTGGCGCGCTGCAAGCAGGTGACCTCGCTTGATCTGTACGAAGCCGATGCGCGTTCGCTCGCGCTGGCCGACGAAAACCTTGCTGATGCCCATTTGCCCGTGCACTGCCACTGGCAGGACGTGACCCAGGGCGTGGCCGAGCGTTTCGACGCCATCGTCTGCAATCCGCCGTTCCATGCGTTGGGTCGCGGCGACCGCCCGGATATCGGCCGTGCCTTCATCGCTGCCGCTGCGAATGCGTTGAAACCGGCGGGCCGCTTGTGGTTGGTCGCCAACCGGCACCTGCCCTACGAACAGGCGCTGGGCGATGGTTTTGCGCAGGTGCGCACGGTCGCGCAGAACGGCGGCTTCAAGATCGTGGAAGCGATCAAGGCCGCGCGATGAAGCTGGTCAAGCACATCGCCAACCTGGGCTACGGCAGCCGCAAGGACGTGCAGTGGATGTTCCGCGAGGGCCGCATCACCGATGCTGCGGGCGAAGTGCTGTATGCCGATGATCCACTCGACCACGACAACGTACGCGTCGATGGCGAGCCGCTGGACCTGCCGCCCGGCTTGTTGCTGATGCTCAACAAACCGGTGGGCTACACCTGTTCGATGAAGGATCCGGGCCGCATTGTGTACGACCTGCTGCCGCCGCGTTTCCGCCTGCGCAGCCCGACGTTGTCGACGGTCGGGCGACTGGATCGTGAGACCTCGGGACTGCTGCTGTTCACCGACGACGGCCAATTGCTGCACCGGATCATTTCGCCGAAGTCGAAATTGCCGAAGGTGTATCTGGCCACGCTGGCGGACGATCTGCGTGGCGATGATGCCGCGATCTTCGCCAGCGGCACGCTGATGCTGGACAACGAGACCACGCCGCTGCTGCCGGCGGAACTCGAAGTGATCGACGCGTGCCATGCGCGCCTGACCCTGCACGAAGGCCGTTACCACCAGGTGCGGCGGATGTTCGCAGCGGTCGGCAACCATGTCGAAGCGCTGCATCGCGAACGCATCGGCGGATTGGGGCTGGACGATCTGCCGGAAGGGCAGTGGCGGGCGCTGGATGCGCCGCACCAGCAGGCGCTATTCGCGCCGGCCTGAGCCTGCGTGGCTCAGTTCGCCTTCACCAACTCGACCCGGCGATTCTCGGCGCGACCGGATTCGCCGGCATTGTCCGCCACCGGCTTGTCCTGACCAAAACCCTTTGACGACAGCCGTGCGGGATCGATGCCCAGCCCGACCAGCGCGCCCAGCACGCTGCGTGCACGCGCGGCGGACAGTTCCTGGTTATGCGTGGGCGTGCCGGTGTTGTCGGTGTGGCCTTCGATCGACAGCTTCAGCGCGGGATCGCCGCTGAGCAGTTTGTGGATTTCGTCGATGGTCGGTTGTGCGTCGGGCCGCAGGGTCGCTTTGTCGGTATCGAAATTGATGTGCAGGGCAACCCGGCCCTCCTTGTCGATCGCCTGTTTCATCGCTGCGGCATCCAGCAAGGCCAGCGACTGCTTCATGCCTTCCTTCTCCAGCACGACCACAAAACCGTGCAGCGGGAATGCCCCGGTACTCACGTCGATCCACCATTCCTTGCCGCCCTGGCGCAGCAGATAGATGTCGTGCGGATAGTCCGGGTTCATGCCTGCTGCGTAATTGGTCTTTTCCAGCGCATCGCGACCGCCGGCTGCATCCATCACCTCGTAGGTGTATTGCGAGGTGTTGATCTTCTTGCCGCCAAGCGCATTGATCGCGTTCTCGTAATTGCGCCGGAATTCGATATCGCTGTAGGGCCGCGCCTCGTTGGTCAGGTTGAACTTGTCGTGGAAGAGCCTGCCTTCCAGCGGGATCGCCTTGTCGCCGGCGATGAAGTAGTGGCGATCAAACGCGACGTTCTTATCTTTTTCGGCGTAAACGCTTTCCAGTCCGTCGGGAATCTTGAAGAACGGGAATGGCGGCAATGTTGCGGTGCTCTCGGGCACGCTGGCGGGATCGAAGTCGGCCCCAGCGGTGGGTGCTGGCGTGGCCGCCGCATCGGGCGCGGTTGGTGCGGTGGTTGCCGCAACGGCTTCAACCGGCGCTTGTGCGGGCGCAGGCGGTGCCTGTTCGCGCTTGCAACCGGCGGTCACGAGCGCCGCCATCACCGCCAATGAAAGCCATGCCTTTGCGTGCGCCATCGCCGTTATCCCGCGGTTACCCATACGGGTGAACGACCAAATGTCGCGGTGCCGGCCAGTCGGCGCGGTCAGGGCTGCAGCAGTTTCGAGAACCCTTCGCTGCCCAGTTCCCGCATCGTCGCCACGTTGCGCTCGATGATCGCGTCCGGTTCCGCATACGCCGCCACCGCGCGATCCACGCTGTCTTCGCGCAGCAGGTGCAGGATCGGGTAGGGCGCGCGGTTGGTCAGGTTCTCTGCGTCGTCCGGTTCGGTGTCGGCGAATTGGTAATCGGGATGGAAGCTCGCCACTTGCAGCACGCCGTCCAGTTCGAGCGCTTCGACCAGGCCGTCGGCATCGTCCAGGAAATCGTTGTAGTCCAGGAAATCCTGCAAGACCTGCGGATGCACCAGCAAGGTGGTGTCGATCTGCTCGGCCGGTGTATCGCGCAACAACGCCATTTCCTCGCCGAGTTCTTCCAGCAAGGCGCGCTCGGTGCTGGCATCGCTGACCACGATCCGCACCTGATCCTTGACGTACACAGCCTTCGCGAACGGGCACAGGTTCAGGCCGATCACCGCGCGTTCCAGCCAGCGGCGAACGTCCGCTTCAACCGCAACGGCGTCCATTGCGCTCAATCCCGGAAGTTGTCGAACTGCAGCGGGCGCTCGAATTCCTGGCCGCGCAGCAGCGCCATCGCCGCCTGCAGGTCGTCGCGCTTCTTGCCGGTGACGCGCAGCTTGTCGCCATTGATCTGCGAATCCACCTTGAGCTTGGCGTCCTTTATCGCGCCCTGCAGCTTCTTCGCCAGTTCGCGTTCGATCCCCTGCTTGACGGTGATCTTCTGCCGCGCGCCGGCCAGGTTGGTCTCGATATCGCCGAATTCCAGGCAGCGCGCGTCGATCTTCCGCGCGAACAGGCGCGCGCGCAGGATGTCGGTCATCTGCTGCAGCTGGAAATCGCTGGGCGCGGACTGGGTGATCAGCTTGTCGTCCAGCTCGAACGACGCCTCCACGCCCTTGAAATCGAAGCGGGTGGACAGTTCGCGGTTGGCCTGGTCCACGGCGTTGGTGAGTTCGTGGGTATCCACTTCGGAAACGATGTCGAAGGAAGGCATGGCGGTGCGGTGGCAGATGACGGGGCGGGCAGGTTACCGCATGCTGGCGCGATGGAGACAGCGACGGAAAGCGCCACGCACGCACAACGGCAACGCCGCGGGATGGTACTGATGCTGGTATCGGTGGCGTTGTTCTCGCTGATGGACGCGGGCCTGAAGACCCTGTCCGCGCATTACCCGCCGTTCCAGGTCGCCGCCTTGCGCGGGCTGTCCTCGTTGCCGCTGGTTCTGGCCTGGGCGTTGTGGACGGCCGGCGCGGCCTCGCTGCTGCGCGTGCGCTGGCCGCTGCACCTGCTGCGCGGGGTGCTGGGCATCGTGATGATGGCGAGCTTCGTGTTCGCGCTGAAGACGCTGCCGCTGTCCACCGCATATTCGATCTTTTTCGTCGCGCCGCTGCTGATCACCGCGTTGTCGGTGCCGATCCTGGGCGAACGCGTCGGCCCGCGTCGCTGGACGGCGATCGGCATTGGCCTGATCGGCGTGCTGGTGGTGCTGCGGCCGACCGGCGAAGGTGTGTTGTCGATGGCGGGCCTCGCGGTGCTGGTGGCCGCGGTGGGCTATGCAGTGTCGGCGATCACCGTGCGCGTCATCGCCCGCACCGATAGCACGCAGGCGATCACCTTCTGGTTGCTGGCCTTGATGGCGCTCGGCGCCGGTGCGTTGGCATTGCCGAACTGGGTGCCGTTGCGCGCGCAGGATTTGTGGATCATCGGCGGAATCGGCATCGCCGGCGCGCTGGGGCAGTACACCATCACCGAGGCTTTCCGCCTTGGTGAGGCCTCGCTGATCGCGCCGCTGGAATACACCGCGCTGGTCTGGGGCGTGCTGCTCGACCTCACCCTGTGGGGCGTGCTGCCGGACTCCGTGACCTGGTTGGGCGCGGCCATCATCATCGCCAGCGGCCTGTACCTGATCCGCCGCGAGAAGGTGCATGCGGAGGCGGAGCACCCCTGAACGGAATTCCCCGCCGGCGGTGAACGGATTCTCCCCGTTTTTGCGCAAACAGGGTGGTACGTCCACCAACGGGGAGTTCCACATGCAACGCAAGCACTTGATCGTCGCCATTGCCGCCGGCCTGGGCCTGGCCGGCGCCATCGCCTTTGCCGCCAATCGCGGTGCCATCGCACCGATCTTCGCGACGGCTGGCACCACAGCATCCCAAACCAGCCCGGCCTCGGTCGGCAGCTTCGCCGCGCCGCGGGACAGTTTCGTGCGCATGGCCAAGCCCGCGCGGCCGCCGGCACCGCCGACCGTCGATGACGTGGGGGATGTGGATTCGTTCGGGCGAAACGTGCGCTGGCTAGGCCAGAAGAGCGAAGTCTACGGGGTCGATATCGATTGCGCGGCCTGGACCGCAGAGGATCCTGCGGCGCGCTGCCAACAGGTGGCCAACCCGGCCACGACCACGTTCTACCGCTTCGAAGACATCCTCCGCTTCAACCTGCCGGCGAATGCCAGCAATTCGATGTTCTGCTACCTGCTGACGCCAATGTTCCAGGCCTATTTCACCGGCAATAACGGCACCAACGCGGTGGTGGGCAGCGTGGCCTATTCGGTCACGGCGACCGTCGAGAATCCTGTGCTCAACACGACCGGGCTGGTCAATCCCGTCACCGGCGCGCCCTTCAACGGCACGTTCACCACGGGGACGCTGGCCTTCGAGGTGTTCCAGACCGCGCTGGTCCCGCAGTTCCCGCTGACCACGACCCAGCGGAAATCGGTGGCCTGCAATGCTGGCATCAGCAAACGCCTGCTGATGGAAACCTATGGGCTGACCCAGGCGCAAGCCAACAGCTTCTTCGCCAATCCGACGACGCTTCGCCTGAACGTGGGCGGCAGTGCCCGTTACGTCGACCGAGCGGTCTTCTCGGTCGCCATTCGCATCCTCGGGGATTGAGTGGCTGCGGCCATGGCGCGGCCGTGCCGCGCCGCGCCATGACCTTGTCATCGCAAGCGCGTAGCCTCGGCGATCCACCTGCCGGAGCCTTGCGATGAGCATCGACCACCCCCTTGGCGCGCCCACCTGGTTCGAACTCGGCACCAGCGACCAGGCGGCGGCCGAAACCTTCTACTCCGCGCTGTTCGGCTGGACGCAGCGCAAGACGTCGATGCCGGACGGCAGCCATTACACGATCTTCCAGCTCGATGGCCGCGACGTGGCCGCCTGCTACACGCTGATGGCGGACATGGTCGCCGCTGGCGTGCCGCCGCATTGGAGCGTGTACTTCAAGGTCGCCGATTGCGATGCCACGGTGGAGGCGGCGCGTGCAAACGGCGGCAAGGTGTTCTGCGAGCCGTTCGAGGTGATGGAGCACCTTCGCATGGCGACCATCGGCGATCCGGAAGGCGCGGTGTTCAACCTGCATCAGCCGCGTGCGCATCCCGGGGTGGGCGTGCTGGGCGAACCGAACTCGGTGCTGTGGGTGGAGCTGGCCACGCGCGACATCGCCGCCGCCGAAGCGTTCTACGGTGCCGTGCTCGGCTGGCAGGCAACGCCGCTCGATGCGGGTCCGACCCAATACCGCGTGCTGTCCGTGCCCGGCGATGAAAGCGGCTTTGGCGGGATGTTGCAGATGGACGAGCAGTGGGCGGGCATTCCCTCGCACTGGTCGATCTACCTGCACGTGACGGATGTCGATGCCACGCTGGAGCGTGCGCAGACATTGGGCGGCAAGACCGTGGTGCCTGCCTTCGACGTGCCGACGGTGGGCCGCATCGCCCGCATCGAAGACCCGTCCGGGGCCGGCTTCTACGTGATGACGCCTAGCCCGCAGGGGTGAGCGGGCGGCTCGTCACGATCACCCGGATGCCGGGCGCACGTATAAATCGCTGTCGGCGGCGTCGGCGACCACGATGCGCAGTTGCGGCGGGCAATCGGCGCGGGATGCGGTCTGTTCGATGGGCGGCATGCCAAGACCGCTGCCGACCCCGACCGCCAACAGGCCCAGCGCCAGGGCGCCGCGCCACAGCACATGCTGGATGGATCTCATCGTCTTTCCTCCGTCGCGGCATCGGGGGATGCCGCCACAACACGAAAGATGCGCGCGCCGCGCCGAGGGTTGCAGTGCTGGAGGTGGCAGTGACGAGCGGCATCCCGACCTTCGGCATGGTGCTGCCGCGGCGGCAAAAACTTATTCACCCGGGTAAATTCTGAAAAACGACCTCCGGTTTGTTCCGGAGCGCCGGATATGGCAACAATACGGGCTTCATACCGGTCTTTTGGGCCCCGGAGTGCGGCATGGCAGAGCTGAAGGAAGCGCGCGTCCCCGATATCGGCGGTCACAGCGATGTGCCGGTGATCGAATTGCTGGTCAAGCCCGGCGATGCCGTGACCGTGGATCAAGGACTCGTCACCCTGGAGTCCGACAAGGCGACGATGGAAGTGCCGTCGCCCTTCGCCGGCGTGGTCAAGGAACTCAAGGTCAAGCTCGGCGACAACCTGTCCGAAGGCGGGCTGGTCGCGATCATCGAGATCACCGACGCCGGGCGCGCGGAACCGGAATCGCCGAAGGCTGAAGTGGCGTCGTCCGAGACTGGCGCGCGGGTCGAGCCGGTGGACGTCTCCGCCACGCCCGATGCGCTCACCCAGATGTCGATCGCCGAAAACGTGCCGGTGCAGGCGCCACGCGCCGAAGTCGCCCGCGCTGCCGCCGATCCCGCCGCCGCGCCGATGGGCGCCGGCCTGCCGCCGGTGCGCTTCGATGCGGACGCGGTGCTGCCGGACAAGGTGCCCTACGCCAGCCCGGCGGTGCGCCTGTTCGCGCGCGAACTCGGGGTCGATCTGATGCAGGTCACCGGCAGCGAACGCGGCGGCCGCATCGGCAAGGAAGACGTACAGAACTTCGTCAAGGCGGCGTTGGCTGGCGGCATCGCTGCGCCTGCCGCAGCGGGCGGCGGTGGCGGCGGCGGACTGAACCTGATCCCGTGGCCGAAGGTCGATTTCGCCAAGTTCGGCGCGATCGAAAGCAAGCCGCTGTCGCGCATCCAGAAGATTTCCGGTGCGAACCTCGCGCGCAACTGGGCGATGATCCCGCACGTCACCCAGCATGACGATGCCGACATCACCGATCTTGAAGCCTTGCGCGTCGCCTTGAACAGCGAGAACGCCAAGGCGATTGCCGCAGGCAAGGCTGGCAAGCTGACCATGCTCGCCTTCCTGATCAAGGCCAGCGTTGCCGCGCTGAAGAAATATCCGAACTTCAACGCCTCGCTGGACGGCGACAACCTGATCCTCAAGCAGTACTACAACATTGGTTTCGCGGCGGATACGCCGAACGGCCTGGTGGTGCCGGTGCTGCGCGATGCCGACAAGAAGGGCGTGATGGAGATCGCCCGCGAGATGGGCGAGCTGGCGGCCGCCGCGCGCGACGGCAAGCTGAAGCCGGAGCAGATGCAGGGCGGCTGTTTCACCATCAGCTCGCTGGGCGGGATCGGTGGCACCGCGTTCACCCCGATCATCAATGCGCCGGAAGTGGCGATCCTGGGCGTGTCGAAGTCGGATACCAAGCCGGTGTGGGACGGCAAGGCGTTCCAGCCGCGCCTGATCCTGCCGTTGTCGCTGAGCTACGACCACCGGGTGATCGATGGTGCGGCTGCGGCGCGTTTCACCGCCTATCTGGCGCAGCTGCTGGGCGATCTGCGGCGGGCGATGTTGTAGGCCGATGCAGCCGGGCACGGGCGAGCAACTGCGCGAAGCCGGGGATCGCGTCCGCAAGGCGGCCGATGCCGCGGCGGACACCGGGCTGCGCGACCTGCAGCCCTTGCTCGACACCAAGCTGATCTCCGTCTCCGGGATGACGATCACCGTCGGCGGCTTGCTGCTGGCGGCGATCGTGGCCTTCGCGGTCTGGCTGGTGGCCTGGCTGCTGCGGCGTGCGTTGCAGCGCTACGCGAAGCGCAATCCGGACGTGAACCAGGCGGCGGTCTATACCGTGTCGCGCGTGGCCAACTACTTGTTGGTGCTGGTGGGCGTGTTGCTGGCGTTCGATGTCGCCGGCATACCGATCGGCAAGTTCACCGTGTTCGCCGGCGCGCTGGGCGTGGGCCTGGGTTTCGGCCTGCAGGCGATCTTCAACAACTTCGTGTCCGGCCTGATCCTGCTGTTCGACCGATCGCTCAAGATCGGCGACTTCATCGAGCTCGATGGCGACATCCGCGGCACCGTGCGTGCGATCAACATTCGCTCTACCCGCATCACCACCAACGACAATATCGACGTACTGGTGCCCAATTCCGAGTTCATGACCAAGCGGGTGGTGAACTGGACGTACAGCTCGACGGAGCGACGCATCCGCGTGCCGTTCGGCGTGGCCTACGGCACCGACAAGGAACTGGTGAAGAAGGCCGCGCTGGAGGCGGCGGCCAAGGTGCCGTTCACCCTGGCCATCGAAGGGGACCGGCAGCCGCAGGTCTGGCTGGTCGGCTTCGGCGACAGCGCGGTGGATTACCAGCTGGTCGTGTGGTTGAACGAATCGGCCTCGCGCCGCAATGCAGCGGTCATCGCCGCCTACCTGTGGGAACTGGACACTGCGCTGAAGACGCACGACATCGAGATCCCGTTCCCGCAGCAGGACTTGCGCGTGCGCAGCCTGTTCGGGCTGGAAGGCGCGGCCGCGCTCGCTGCGTTGCGCATGGATGCGGAACTGGCGGGCGGCGCATCAGCGCCCAAGACCGCGATGCTGGATTCCGACGAGCGCGCACGGCTCGCGCGCAACGACGCGCGGATCGATACCGAACGCGAAATGCAGCAGGACGCGGCGCGCGCCGCCGCCGACCGCAAGAACGCCCCCAATACGCCCGATGGGCAGACAGGCTGACAGGAGACAACAATGGCGACGATCGAATCCAAGGTGCCCGACATCGGCGGCCATAGCGATGTGCCGGTGATCGAAATCCTGGTCGCCGTGGGCGACACGGTGAAGAAGGATCAGGGCCTGGTCACGCTGGAATCCGACAAGGCCACGATGGAAGTGCCGGCGATCGCCGACGGCGTGATCACCGCGCTAAAGGTGAAGTTGGGCGATGCAGTGTCCGAAGGCGCGCTGATCGCGGTAATCGACAGCGCGGATGTTGCCGCTACTCCTGCACCCGCCGCCGCCGCTGCGCCCGCACCCGCGAAGGTCGAGCCCGCAGCCCCTGTCGCTGCACCGACGCAAGCGCCCGCACCGCAGGCGGCATCCGCGTCCGGCCGCAAGGCCGACATCGAATGCGCGATGGTGGTGATCGGCGCCGGCCCGGGCGGCTACACCGCCGCGTTCCGCGCCGCGGATCTTGGCCTCGATACCGTGATCATCGAACGCTACGCCAGTCTCGGTGGCGTATGCCTCAATGTCGGCTGCATTCCGTCGAAGGCGCTGCTGCATGCCGCCGACGTGATCGAGCAGGCCGCGCATGCCAGCGACTACGGCGTCGATTTCGGCAAGCCGAAAATCAATATCGATACCTTGCGCGGCTACAAGGACAAGGTCGTTGGCCAGCTCACCAAGGGCCTGGGTGGCATGGCCAAGCAGCGCAAGGTGCGGGTGGTGCAGGGCACGGCGCAATTCGTGTCGACGAATGAGCTCGAGATCGCCGATGCCGATGGCAAGACGCAATTGCTGCGTTTCGCGCACTGCATCATCGCCGCCGGTTCGCAGCCGGTGAAGCTGCCGTCGTTCCCGTGGGATGACGCACGCGTCATGGATTCCACCGACGCGCTGAACCTCGCTGACGTGCCGAAGAAAATGCTGGTCGTCGGCGGCGGCATCATTGGCCTGGAAATGGCCACGGTGTATCGCGCGCTGGGCAGCGAGGTCACCGTGGTCGAGTTCATGGATCAGCTGATGCCGGGCGCGGACAAGGACCTGGTCAAGCCGCTGGCGGATCGCCTGAAGAAACAGGGCGTGGCGATCCATCTGAAAACCAAGGTGGTCGAGGCCAAGGCGCAGAAAAACGGCATCGCCTGCAGTTTCGAGGGCGACAGCATTCCCGATGGCAAGCTGTACGACCGGGTGCTGGTGTCGGTCGGCCGCAGCGCCAATGGCGGCAAGCTGGCTGCGGAGAAGGCCGGTGTGCGCGTGGGCGAACGCGGGCTGATCCCGGTCGATGCGCAGATGCGCACGAACGTGCCTCATATCTTCGCCATCGGCGACCTGGTCGGCCAACCGATGCTGGCGCACAAGGCCACGCACGAGGGCAAGCTGGCGGCGGAAGTGGCGGCCGGCGAGAAGAAGGAATGGGTGGCGCGGGTGATTCCGTCGGTGGCCTATACCGATCCGGAGATCGCCTGGGTTGGTGTCACCGAAACCGAGGCGAAGGCCAAGGGCCTGAAGGTCGGCATCGGCAAGTTCCCGTGGGTGGCGTCGGGTCGCGCGGTCGGCCTGGGCCGTACCGAGGGCTTCACCAAGCTGGTGTTCGATGAAGACAGCCATCGGATCATCGGCGGCGGCATCGTCGGCGTGCATGCGGGCGAGCTGATCGCCGAAATCGCGCTGGCCATTGAAATGGGCTGCGAGGTCGAGGACATCGGCCACACCATCCATCCGCACCCGACCTTGAGCGAGTCGGTGGGCATGGCCGCCGAGGTGTACGACGGCACCATCACCGAGCTCTATCTCCCGAAAAGGAAGTAGGGCAGTCCGGGCCTGTCGACGCAGGCGAATCGCCTAAAAAGAAGCCCCGACGGGGATGGCCGGGGCTTCGGGCGCCCTTCCTGAGCTGACGAGGAGGGGAGCGGGCGCAGGGGGTGTGACCCCCATCTTCCCGGAAAGTTTCGGCCCTGCCAGAAGTCTTTCGGCGGTTGCCCCGGCATTTTCACGCCTGCTATACTTTTGCGGCTTCGCAGGAGGGTTTTCACGTCCTGCGGCACCGTCATCGACGCCTTGGGTTTTCCGCGTGCTGAATTCCGCTGCCGCGGGCCGGCGGCTGGCGCTGCGGGTGGTGGCCTTCCAGGCCGCTGCCACGCTGCTGACAGCCTTGGTCTGCCTGATGATCGGGCCGCGCGCCTCTTTGGCGGCGCTGGCCGGGGGCGGGGCGATGACCCTGGGCAGCCTTGCGGCGGCTTGGGGGGCGTTCGGCGGTGGCGTGGTCGGTGCCGGTACGGCACTGGGCCGGCTGCTGCTGGGCACGGCGGTGAAATGGTTGGTCGTCGCCTTGGGCCTGTATCTGGCGATGGCGGTATGGCAGTTGCCGGCGGTGCCGGTGCTGGCCGGGGCGGCGATGGCCGCAGCGGCATTCGTGGTTTCGATGAAATCTGCAGCGGCAAAGCGTAGTACGACGAGGACGACGGCGTGATCTTGGAAGGCTTGCTGAAAGTGCTGGAACCGGAAGGCGGCGAGAGCGGTGGCGGCCTGACCGGCTACATCGTCCACCACCTGACCCACAACGTGGTCTACGTTGCGGGCCAGAAGCTGCATTTCGACTCGTGGGTCGTTGCGCTGCTGCTGGGCCTGCTGGGCTGCTTCCTGCTGTGGACGCAGGCGCGCAAGGCGACCGCCGGCGTGCCGTCCAAGCCGCAGGCCTTCGTGGAACTGGTGGTCGAGTTCGTCGACTCCCAGGTCAAGGACACCTTCCATGGCGACCGTCGCTTCATCGCGCCGCTGGCGCTGACCATCTTCGTCTGGGTGTTCTTCATGAACGCCATGGACTTGCTGCCGCTCGACCTGCCGGCAGGCGTGGTCACCGCGGTCGCAGGCCCGGAAGCCGCGCACCACACCTACCTGCGCTGGGTGCCGACCGCCGACGTGAACACCACGTTCGCGATGTCGATCACCGTGTTCTTCCTCATCATCTTCTATTCGATCAAGGCCAAGGGCGGCTGGGGCTTCACCAAGGAGCTGTTCACCGCGCCGTTCCACGCCGAGGGCGCTTTCGCCAAGACCGTGCTGGCGATCCCGAACCTGTTCCTGAACCTGGTCGAGTACCTGTCCAAGCCGGTCAGCCTGGGCATGCGACTGTTCGGCAACATGTACGCCGGCGAGCTGGTGTTCATGCTGATCGCAGGCCTGTTCATGTCGTGGATCACCTTCCCGTTCGGCGTGATCGCCAACTCGGTGTGGGCGATCTTCCACATCCTGATCATCCTGCTGCAGGCCTTCATCTTCATGGTGCTGACCGTCGTGTACCTCGCGATGGCGCACGAGCACCACTGATCCACGTTCCACCCTTTCCTTCGTTCCATCACTTTTCACAGCTAGTCAGAAAACCGGAGATCCACCATGGAAGCACTTGCCAACGTCCAGGCCTTCACCGCCGTCGCCATCGGCATCATCGTCGGCCTGGGTGCGCTCGGCGCCGCCCTCGGCATCGGCGTCATGGGCTCGAAGTTCCTTGAATCCGCTGCCCGCCAGCCGGAACTGGTCCCGATGCTGCAGGGCCGCATGTTCCTGCTCGCCGGCCTGATCGACGCGGCGTTCCTGATCGGCGTCGGCGTGGCGATGATGTTCGCGTTCGCGAACCCGCTGCTGGCCGCCGTCCAGGCCGCCACCGGCGCCTAAGCGGTACCGCGTTGCGATGCGCGCGACGGGTGTCGCGCGCATCGGTTCCATCGTGCCGCGGCATGCCGCCGTGGCGCAGTCTTGAACGCCTCGTCCTGACGGGCGCGTTCGAATCGCAAGGTACGACATGAATCCGACCTTCATGACATTGCTGGGCCAGATGATCACGTTCGCGATCCTGATCTGGTTCACCGTCAAGTTCATCTGGCCGCCGCTGATGTCGGCGATCGAAGAACGCCAGCAGAAGATCGCCGAAGGCCTGGCCGCGGCGGACAACGCGCAGAAGAACCTGGCGCAGGCGCAGGACAAGGTCAACGAAGAGCTCAAGGCCGCGCGCAGCAAGGCCAACGAGATCATCGACCAGGCCCACCAGCGCGCCAACCAGCTGATCGACGCGGCCAAGGCCGATGCGATCGCCGAGGGCAACCGCCAGCGTGCGCTGGCCGAGGCCGAGATCATCGCTGCCGCCAACCGCGCCAAGGAAGACCTGCGCAAGCAGGTGTCCCTGCTCGCCGTGTCCGGTGCCGAGAAGCTGCTGAAGCGCGAGATCAATGCCAACGACCAGAAGGCACTGATCGACGAGCTGGCCGCGCAGCTGTAAGGACCGGACGATGAGCCAGGCCCTGACCCTCGCACGCCCCTACGCCCGCGCCGCGTTTTCGTTGGCGCGCGATGCCGGTGCGCTGCCCGCATGGTCGGACGCGCTCGCGTTCGCCGCGCGGGTGGCCGCCGACCCGCAGGTCGCGGACTTGCTCGGCAACCCGAAGCTGACCCAGGCGGATGCCGCCACCTTGCTCGCCCCGGAAGGCGCGAACGAGTTGTTCGGCAACTTCCTCGGCCTGCTGTTCGAGAATCGCCGCCTGTCGCTGCTGCCGGAAATCGCCGGCCTGTACGACGAGCTGCGTTTCGAAGCCGAACGCGTGGTCAAGGCGAAGATCACCTCCGCCGTGGCCCTGCCGGCCAGCGAACTCGAGACCATCAAGGCCGCGCTGAAGAAGCGTTTCGGCCGTGAGGTCGAGATCGAGACCTCGGTCGATGCCGGCCTGATCGGCGGCGCGGTGATCGATGCCGGCGACGTCGTGATCGACGGCTCGGTCAAGGGCAAGCTGGGCCGCCTCGAAACGGCGCTTTCGCACTAATTCGTTCGTAGAAACTTTTTATTGAATCCGGTCGGCGGCAACGCCGGCACCAAGGAAACCAAGATGGCCACCACCACGCTCAACCCGTCCGAAATCAGCGAACTGATCAAGACCCGCATCGAGAAGGTCAAGCTTTCCGCCGAAGCGCGCAACGAAGGTACCGTGACCTCGGTGTCCGACGGCATCGTGCGCATCCACGGCCTGGCCGACGTGATGCAGGGCGAAATGATCGAGCTGCCGGGCAACACCTTCGCCCTGGCGCTGAACCTGGAGCGCGACTCGGTCGGCGCCGTGGTGCTGGGCGACTACGAGACCCTGCGCGAAGGCGACGTGGCCAAGACCACCGGCCAGATCCTGTCGGTGCCGACCGGCCCCGAACTGCTGGGCCGCGTGGTCAACGCGCTGGGCGAAGCGATCGACGGCAAGGGCCCGATCGAAGCCAAGACCCATGCGCCGGTGGAATGCATCGCCCCGGGCGTGATCTGGCGCAAGTCGGTCAGCCAGCCGGTGCAGACCGGTTACAAGTCGGTCGACAGCATGATCCCGATCGGCCGTGGCCAGCGCGAGCTGATCATCGGCGACCGCCAGACCGGCAAGACCGCGCTCGCCATCGACGCGATCATCAACCAGAAGCACAGCGGCATTAAGTGCGTGTACGTGGCCATCGGCCAGAAGAACTCGACGATTGCCAATATCGTGCGCAAGCTCGAAGAGCACGGCGCGATGGCCTACACCACCGTGGTCGCCGCTTCGGCGTCCGAGTCGGCTGCGATGCAGTACATCAGCGCCTACTCCGGCTGCACCATGGGCGAGTACTTCCGCGACCGCGGCGAAGACGCGCTGATCATCTACGACGACCTGTCCAAGCAGGCCGTGGCCTACCGCCAGATCTCCCTGCTGCTGCGCCGCCCGCCGGGCCGCGAAGCCTACCCGGGCGACGTGTTCTACCTGCACTCCCGCCTGCTGGAACGCGCCGCTCGCGTGTCCGAGGACTACGTGGAGAAGTTCACCAATGGCGCGGTGAAGGGCAAGACCGGTTCGCTGACCGCGCTGCCGATCATCGAAACCCAGGCCGGCGACGTGTCCGCGTTCGTGCCGACCAACGTGATCTCGATCACCGACGGCCAGATCTTCCTGGAAACCGACCTGTTCAACGCCGGCATCCGTCCGGCCGTGAACGCCGGTATCTCGGTGTCGCGCGTGGGTGGTGCGGCCCAGACCAAGATCATGAAGAAGCTGTCCGGCGGCATCCGCATCGCGCTGGCGCAGTACCGTGAGCTGGCGGCATTCGCGCAGTTCGCCTCCGACCTGGACGACGCGACCCGCAAGCAGCTGGAACGCGGCCAGCGCGTGACCGAGCTGATGAAGCAGAAGCAGTACGCGCCGATGTCGGTGGCCGAGCAGGCGCTGTCGATCTACGCGGTGGACAAGGGCTACATGGACAGCGTGCCGGTCGCCAAGATCGGTGCGTTCGAAGACGCGCTGCACGCGCACTTCGCCAACACCGCCGGCGACCTGATGAAGTCGGTTGCCGCCAGCGGCGACTGGAACGACGACATCGAGGCCGCGTTCAAGAAGGGCATCGAAGACTTCGTCGCGACCGGTAGCTGGTAAGCACCGGACGCATCCGCGCGGATCGTTGATCCGCGCCGTCGACACACGAAGAAGAGACGAGCATGGCAGGCGGCAGAGAAATCAAAACCAAGATCAAGAGCGTACAGAACACCCGCAAGGTGACGCGCGCGCTCGAAATGGTCTCGGCCTCCAAGATCCGCAAGGCGCAGGACCGGATGAAGGCCTCGCGTCCGTACGCACGGGCGATGAAGCAGCTGATCGGCCACCTGGCGCAGGCGAATTCCGAGTATCGCCACCCGTACCTGGTCGAGCGTGCGGAGATCAAGCGCGTCGGCTACGTGATCGTGTCCTCGGACCGCGGCCTGGCCGGCGGTCTGAACAACAACATGTTCCGCAAGTTGCTGGGCGAGTTCCGCCAGTGGCAGGAAAAGGGCGTCGAAGTCGACGTGGTCACCATCGGCCAGAAGGCCTCGGTGTTCTTCCGCCGGATCAAGGTCGACATGCTGGCCTCGGTCACCCACCTGGGCGACGTGCCGCACGTCGAGCAGCTGGTCGGCGTGATCAAGGTGATGCTGGACGCGTACACCGCGGGCAAGGTCGACAAGGTGTTCCTGTCGTACAACGACTTCGTCAACACCATGACCCAGCGCGCGATGTTCGACCAGTTGCTGCCGCTGCCGGCGGCGGAGACCCAGGTCGCCAAGCACGACTGGGACTACCTGTACGAGCCGGACGCGGAGTCCGTGCTGGACCACGTGCTGACCCGTTACGTGGAATCGCTGGTGTACCAGGCGGTGCTGGAGAACGTGGCCTCCGAACATGCCGCGCGCATGGTCGCGATGAAGTCCGCGAGCGACAACGCCACCAAGATGATCGACACCCTGAACCTGATCTACAACAAGGCGCGTCAGGCGGCGATCACGCAAGAGATTTCGGAAATCGTGGGCGGTGCCGCCGCGGTGTAAACCGCAGCGCAACGCTTGACCATTACAGATACAGAGTTACTACGAGGCTAGGCAATGAACCAGGGCAAGATCGTTCAGATCATCGGCGCAGTCGTCGACGTCGAATTCCCGCGCGAGAGCGTGCCGAAGGTGTACGACGCGCTGAAGGTGCAGAACACCGACATCACGCTGGAAGTGCAGCAGCAGCTGGGCGACGGCGTGGTGCGTTGCATCGCGCTGGGTTCCACCGACGGCCTGAAGCGCAACCTGATCGCCGACAACACCGGCCGTGCGATCTCGGTGCCGGTTGGCCTGGGCACCCTCGGCCGCATCATGGACGTGCTGGGCAATCCGATCGACGAAGCCGGTGCAGTCAAGGCCGACACCACCTGGGAAATCCACCGTGCGGCGCCGTCGTACGAAGACCAGGCCTCGACCACCGAGCTGCTGGAAACCGGCATCAAGGTGATCGACCTGATGTGCCCGTTCGCCAAGGGCGGCAAGGTCGGCCTGTTCGGCGGCGCCGGCGTGGGCAAGACCGTCAACATGATGGAACTGATCAACAACATCGCCACCGAGCACAGCGGCCTGTCGGTGTTCGCCGGCGTGGGTGAGCGCACCCGCGAAGGCAACGACTTCTACCACGAGATGCAGGAATCCGGCGTCGTCAACGTGCAGGAGCCGGAGAAGTCCAAGGTGGCGATGGTCTACGGCCAGATGAACGAGCCGCCGGGAAATCGCCTGCGCGTGGCGCTGACTGGCCTGACCATGGCCGAGTACTTCCGCGACGAAGGTCGTGACGTGCTGCTCTTCGTGGACAACATCTACCGCTACACCCTGGCCGGTACCGAAGTGTCGGCGCTGCTGGGCCGCATGCCGTCGGCGGTGGGTTACCAGCCGACGCTGGCCGAGGAAATGGGCGTGCTGCAGGAGCGCATCACCTCGACCAAGACCGGTTCGATCACCTCGATCCAGGCCGTGTACGTACCCGCGGACGACCTGACCGACCCGTCGCCGGCGACCACCTTCGCCCACTTGGACGCGACCGTGGTGTTGAGCCGTAACATCGCCTCACTCGGCATCTACCCGGCGGTGGATCCGCTCGATTCGACCAGCCGCCAGCTGGACCCGAACGTGATCGGCAACGAGCACTACGAGACCGCCCGCCGCGTCCAGCAGACCTTGCAGAAGTACAAGGAACTGAAGGACATCATCGCGATCCTGGGCATGGACGAGTTGTCGGAAGAAGACAAGCTGGCCGTGGCCCGCGCGCGCAAGATCGAGCGCTTCTTCAGCCAGCCGTTCACCGTGGCCGAAGTGTTCACCGGCTCGCCCGGCAAGTACGTGTCGCTGAAGGACACCATCCGCGGCTTCAAGGGCATCGTGGACGGCGAATACGACCACCTGCCGGAACAGGCGTTCTACATGGTCGGCTCGATCGACGAAGCCGTCGAGAAGGCGAAGAAGCTGGCGGCCTGATCGGCAGCTTCGACCTCTAGCAACCAAGGAATCACGATGGCATCCACCATCCGTTGCGACATCGTCAGCGCCGAAGCCGAGATCTTCCATGGCGAGGCCGAACTGGTCGTCGCCACCGGCGAACTCGGCGAGCTGGGCATCGCGCCCAAGCACGCGCCGCTGATCACCCGCCTCAAGCCGGGCAAGGTCGTGGTGACCGTGCCGGGCGGCGAGAAGCTGGACTTCGCGATCTCCGGCGGCATCCTCGAGGTGCAGCCGACGGTCGTGACCGTGCTGGCCGACACCGCCGTGCGTGCGCAGGACATCGACGAAGCCGCCGTGCGCGCGGCCAAGGAAGAAGCCGAGCGCATCATCGCCCACCGTGGCGAGGCGATGGAAATCGCCGAGGCGCAGCAACGCCTGGCCGAAGTCACCGCGCAGCTGCAGGCGCTGGAGCGTTTGCGCAAGAACCTCAAGCACTGAGGTTTCACGCAAATCGTTGCATCGAAAACGCCGGCGAAAGCCGGCGTTTTTGTTTCAGGTCGCATGAAAATTCGGGCGGCGAGGGTGCGGGGCGTTCGCGCAGCGGCATTTCGAGGCGCGTAGCGAATGCCCCGCACCCTCGCCGCGGCGATCAAGCCGCTTTTTTGTAAACCCAGTGCCGCGACAACAGGAAGCCGATGCCGCCGGTCAGCAAGTCCGCACCCGGCTTGAGCAGCTGCGCTGCGCGCAGGCCGAACATATCGTCCAGGTGGGCGACGATCCAGGTGTTCAGCACGGTCAGCGCGATCCACATGGCGATGAAGCGCACGACCGCATGCCGCCCGACGTGGGTGTCGTCGCCGGCGAACGTCCATTTGCCGTTGAGCCAGAAGCCCAGGCAAGCGCCCGCCAGACGGCCGATCACGTTCGCCGGCTCCACCGGCATGACCCACTGGCTCAGCACCAGCATCAGCCCGTACTCGACCAGCCATTGCACGATGCCGATGACGGCGTAGGAGGTGGCGTGTCGTCGCAGGGTCATGGCTGCGCATTGTCCGGGATGCGCCACCATTGCGCATCGCCTGCGGTTCCGGCCAGCGTCGCGCCGCTGCGTTGCATTCCGGCTCGCTGCGCCGCGGTCAGCGTATTAGGCTTGAGGATGACGTGCGCAATGCGGTTGTCGTGCAGCAATCGTGTCCAGGCCTCCCCGCTTGCATCGCCATCGGCGCGGATGCCTGCGGCCTGCCAACGCGGCGAATACCACAGCATGTTGCGACCACGTTGGCCGAGTTCGGCCAGCGCAACGCCGGTTCCCGGCATCAGCAAGACCTTGCCTTCGCGGGCGGCGGCATCGTGCAAGCGCGCGGCCAATGCGCGCTCGGGCACATAGCGTTCGAACAAGGGGGCATCGTGACCGCCGGCCACGATGACGCGCTTCAACGCGCCGGTGCGCAGCAGCCAATTGGCATTGGTGGCGAAGGCCAGGTTCAGCACGCACAAAGCCCAGAACGCGGCGGTGGCGCCTCGTATCGCGGGGTAGGCGACGACGAGTGCGGGTATCGCCAGCGCCAGCGCCGGCTGCAGGTAACGCGCATATTGCAACGGCAGCAGCGGCAGCAAGATGCCGATGCCGGCAACGATCGCCAGTGCCCGCGTGCGCACATTGCGCAAGGCCAGCACGAACACGCCAGCCAACGCGACCAGCACAAAACCGAAGCCGCCATCGAACGACTCGAAATAGTGTTCGGTATCGAAACTGATGTCCCACAGCACGTCGGCATCCAGGCCGCCTTGCCAGCGGCCATCGTTGAAGTCGGTCGTGGCGAAATACGGCGAGCGGAAGGTCGCGTTGAGCAGAGGCAGGAACGGATTGCCAGCGATCGACCAGGCGTAGAAGTAGCTCGATCCGCCGATGACGATTGCGACCAGCGCAGCCGGTACCAGCCAGCGCCAGCGGATATGCGCGCGATGCCGCCACGCCGCCCATGCGAGCAGCGGCAACGCGACCGCGGCATGCATGGTCTTCAGGCCGCACAGCGCACCGAACAGAACCGCGCCGGCGAATAGGCCACGCAATGAGGCCGTGCCGCCGTCACGCAACACCAGCCAGGCCAATGCCGGCAGCAGGGCCATTGCCGGCAATTCGGTCTGCATCCCGCCGACCAGATTCATGCTCATCGGCAGGCTGCCCAGCAACGCGACGGCCCACCAGCGGCGGGTGGCGTCGCCGCCCAATGCGGTCGTCAGCGCGAACACCGCGCCTGCCGCGATCGCCAGCCACAACGCATCCAACGCGCCACGCGCCTCGCTAGCCGCCAGTACCTGGGCCACGCCATGAAGGACATCGCCACCCCAGGGTGCGAGCGCCCACACCTGCAGGGTCGGATCCATTGCGTACCGCGCGGTGTCCTGCAATTGCCAGGGCAGGCCGAGGTGGTAGGCCACGTCGTCGTACTGCATCGTCGGCAGCCACGCACCGGTGCTGGCCAGGCCAAGCAACAGGAGTGCTGCCGTGGACGCGCGCGGTGCGGCGCGCGCCGTGTCATCGAACTGTCGCCACGCGATGCGACAGGCGTCGACAATCGCGGTACGCCGCCAGGCAATCAAGCCGACGCAAGCCACTGCGTACGCTGCGCGATGATGGATCGGGAAGGGCAGCAACCAACCCAGCGTGCCGGCGATCAGCGCCAGGCCCAACGGCAGGGCGATCGGGCCGGCGATCAGCAGGCTGCCGATGGCGATGGCGGCGGCGGCAAGCAACGCCACTGCCAGCATCGGCATGGGGCCGGCGAATACGGTGAGTGCGGCCAGCCACACCGCCGCCAATGCCGCGGCGCGCTGCCAACCCAGCCAGCGCTGCAACGGCCATGCCGCCGCCATCGCCAGCAAAGCCAGCAATACGTGTTCGAAGAAGCGGGGGAACGGCAACGCCTCCCACATCCGGTGCGCGACCAGGCCGATGGCGCATGCGGCCATGCCGGCCCATAGCAGGAACGCGGGCGCCTCGCGGGAAGCACGGGAAGAAAACGACATGCAGTGAATGCTAGGGCATGCGGCGGCGGCGTCAATTGCATGCACTCGCCGCATGCAGCGCAGCGGCTAGAATCCGGGCATTCGCCACTGGAATCCGCCATGACCGCACCACTCCACGTCGTGATCCTCGCCGCCGGCGAGGGCAAGCGCATGAAATCCGCGGTGCCGAAGGTGCTGCAGAAGATCGCCGGGAGGCCGATGCTGGCGCAGGTGATCGATACCGCCCGCGCGCTGCAGCCGGCCGGCATCCACGTGGTCTATGGGCATGGCGGCGATGCAGTGCGCGCCGCATTCGCGGAGCAGGCCGACCTGCACTGGGCCGAACAGGCGCACCAGCTCGGCACCGGCCACGCGGTGCAACAGGCGATGCCGAACGTGCCCGACGACGTGCGCGTGCTGGTGCTGTATGGCGATGTGCCGCTGATCACGTCGCATTCGCTGCAACGCCTGCTCGATGCGCCTGGCCGCTTGGCGGTGCTCGCTGCCGAATTGCCGGATCCCGCCGGTTACGGCCGCATCCTGCGCGACCCGGAAGGCCGTGTCGCTGCCATCGTCGAACACAAGGATGCCAACGACGAGCAACGCCGCATCCACCTGGTCAATACGGGGGTGATCGCCGCGGATTCGACCGCGCTCAAGCGCTGGCTCGTGCAGTTGCGCAACGACAACGCGCAGGGCGAGTACTACCTGACCGACGTGTTCGCCGAAGCAGCGGACGAATATTCTGCGGCGGAGATCGTGGTGGTGGCCGATCCGTTGGAAACCGAGGGCGCCAACGATCCCTGGCAGCTGGCTCAGCTCGAGCGTGCGCTACAGCTGCGGCAGGCGCGTGCATTGTGCGTCGATGGTGCGCGTCTCGCCGATCCGGCGCGCATTGATATCCGCGGCAAGGTGACGGTCGGGCGCGATGTCGAGATCGACGTCGATGTCATCTTCGAAGGCGAGGTTTCGCTGGCCGACGGCGTGCGTATCGGCCCGTTCTGCCGGATCAAGGACGCGTCGCTGGCAGTAGGCACCGAGGTGCGCGCGCATTGCGACATCGACGGCGCGCGCACCGAAGGTGCGGTGATGATCGGCCCATATGCGCGGCTGCGCCCGGGCACCGTGCTGGCCGATGGCGCCCATATCGGCAATTTCGTCGAAACCAAGAATGCGCAGATCGGCGTCGGCAGCAAGGCCAACCACCTGAGCTACCTGGGCGATGCGGTCGTGGGGGCGGGCGTCAATATCGGTGCCGGTACCATCACCTGCAACTACGATGGCGTGAACAAGTCGACCACGACCATCGAGGACGGCGCCTTCATCGGCTCCAATTCCTCGCTGGTGGCACCGGTCACGGTGGGCGCGGCGGCCACCATCGGTGCGGGATCGACCCTCACCAAGAATGCAGCGGCCGGCAAGTTGACCGTGGCGCGCGCGAAGCAGGTCACGCTGGAGGGTTGGCAGCGGCCGGTGAAGAAGCCAAAAGCCTGAACCTAGCCGGCTTGGCACCTCCTGACTTCACGCATGGACGGTAAACTGGCGGCCTGTTCTCGAGGATGAACGCGCATGTGTGGAATCGTCGGCGCCATCGCCAACCGTGACGTGGTCCCGTTGCTCGTCGATGGCCTGAAGCGGCTGGAATACCGCGGCTACGATTCGTCCGGCATCGCCGTGGTCGCGAATGACGATGTGCGTCGTGTCCGCCGCACCGGTCGCGTCGCCGAAATGGAATCCGCCGCGCTGGCCGAAACCTTCAATGCCACCCTCGGCATCGGCCATACCCGCTGGGCGACCCACGGCGGCGTCACTGAATCCAACGCGCATCCGCACATCAGCCATGGCGAACTGGCGCTGGTGCACAACGGCATCATCGAGAACCACGAACAGCAGCGCGAGCGCCTGCGTGCGCTGGGCTACGAATTCGAATCGCAGACCGATACCGAAGTCGTCGCCCACCTGATCCATCACTACCGAGCGCAGGGGCTGGGCCTGCTCGGCGCATTGCAGAAGGCGGTGAAGGAACTCGACGGCGCCTACGCGCTGGCGGTGATCGACAAGCGCGATCCATCGACCATGGTCGCCGCGCGCATGGGCTGCCCGCTGCTGGTGGGCCTGGGCGAAGGCGAGAACTTCGTTGCCTCGGATGTCTCCGCAATCGTCAGCGCCACCCGCCGGGTGATCTTCCTGGAAGAGGGCGACACCGCCGAGCTCACCCGTACCGGCGTGAACGTGTTCGATGCCGATGATGCTGCGGTCGAACGCGATGTGCACGTCTCCGACGTGTCGCTGGCGTCGCTGGAGCTGGGCCCGTACCGCCACTTCATGCAGAAGGAAATCCACGAACAGCCGCGCGCCATCGCCGACACCATCGAAGGCATCGTCGATGCCGGCGGTTTCGACCCGGCGTTGTTCGGCGCGAACGCCGCCGATCTGCTGCGCGATGTCGAATCCGTGCAGATCCTCGCCTGCGGCACCAGCTATTACGCGGGGTTGACGGCGCGTTACTGGCTGGAGGACATCGCCGGCATTCCATGCGCGGTCGACATCGCCAGCGAATACCGCTACCGCAAGGTCGTGGCCAATCCGAAGCAGCTGATCGTCACCATCTCGCAGTCCGGCGAAACCCTGGACACGATGGAGGCGCTGAAATACGCCAAGTCGCTGGGCCAGGACAAGACGCTGTCGATCTGCAACGTGCCGGAAAGTGCGATTCCGCGCGCCAGCAAGCTGGTGTTCTACACCCGCGCCGGCGCCGAGATCGGCGTGGCCTCGACCAAGGCCTTCACCACTCAGCTGGTGGCGTTGTTCGCGCTGACCGGCGTGCTGGCGAAGCTGCGCGGCCGCATCGACGATGCGCAGGAAGCCGAGTACCTGGAAGAATTGCGCCACCTGCCGGGCAGCGTGCAGCACGCACTCAATCTGGAGCCGCAGGTTGCCGTGTGGGCGGAGAAATTCGCGCCCAAGCAGCACGCGTTGTTCCTCGGTCGCGGGCGGCATTACCCGATCGCGCTGGAAGGCGCGCTCAAGCTCAAGGAAATTTCGTATATCCACGCCGAGGCGTATCCGGCCGGTGAGCTCAAGCACGGCCCGCTGGCGCTGGTGGACGAGGCGATGCCGGTGGTGGTGATCGCGCCGAACGATGCGTTGTTGGAAAAAGTGAAATCCAACATCCAGGAAGTGCGTGCGCGCGGCGGCGAGATGTTCGTGTTCGCCGATGCCGACAGCCACTTCGGCGAGTCCGAGCAGGTGCACGTGATCCGCACCCCGCGCCACATCGGCACGCTCAGCCCGGTGGTGCATACCATCCCCGTGCAGCTGCTGGCCTACCACACGGCACTCGCGCGCGGCACCGACGTGGACAAGCCCAGGAACCTCGCGAAAAGCGTGACCGTCGAGTAACGCTGCGGCGGCGCGGCGTGCACTTTTGGGGTATGACATTAAAGTTGGTATATAAACCAAAATAGTTCAGATAGCGGACAAAATAGTTGAGATACTCGTGCTAGCCTCGCTTTTAAGGCGTAAGGAGAGCGCGAATGGGTCAATTCAAATGGACTGACCGCCAGATCAGAGAGGGCCGGGGACAAGGTACCGGCGAGCACTACCTCCCTTGGATCCACGTGCGGGACTTCTCCTCGAAGGGGAAGGCGAGCCGGTTCAAGAGCTGGAAGAGCGGGCGGACGATCCAATGCTTCTCGGACATCGAGACGGCGTTCGCCTACCTGCTCGAGTGGTCGGACGCCATCGTCGACTACTACGAGCAGTTCCCCCTGCTACCACTCGAAGAAACCATCGAGCTGGCAGATCGCCTGGGTGTTCGGATCCCTGTGGCTAATGGTGAGCCGCGGGTGAGGACTACCGACTTTGTGATCGACTTCCAGGCGGAGGGCCAACTCCTCCGCCGAGCGCGCTCGATCAAGCCTGCGAAAGAGCTGAGTGTCCGAGCCAAGGTGCTGGCTCTGGAGCTGGAGCGGCAGTTCTGGGCGGTTAGGAGTACTGACTGGGCAATCATCACCGAAAACGAAATTCCTTGGCCAATGGCCAAGAACATCGAGTGGGTTCATAGCGCCAGAACGCTCGACGATCACGAGCATATCGCCACGCTTCCCTTGGCCGACATTCTGCCAGTGCTTCGCATCGCCCTAGATGCACAAGATCAGCCCTTAGCCATCGCCTGCCTGGAAGTGGATCGCAAGCTCGGACTTGAACTTGGCACGTCCTTGTTTCTGGTGAGGCACCAGTTGGCGACAAAGGCTTGGCGCATCGATATGCACCAGGCCATTAAGACGCAGGATGTGCTGAGGCTTCATCCCGCTGAATCTGCAGACGAGTGCCTTGAGCGGGGTGTGGCATGAGCTCGCTGCCGGCAATAGGCATGGTCGTCCAAAGGGCTGCCTCTAAACAGGGGCCAGTGCGTCGTGAACGGATCTTGTGGCTGGATCGCGCGCATGACACTGCGGCAACGATTGCCCTCGATGACGAAAAGGCCGTCCCTGAATTGATCTCAGCAAAGGAACTGGATCGGCTCTGGGTTAAGGGGACGCTGACGCTTTCCATCGATGAGTTCGCCCATCTGGTGACTGCTGACGTCAAGCATAAGGGCCGACGCGATAAGAACTGGCGGGCCATCAAAGCAATTGTCTCGGACGAACCGAAATGCTTTGACCGCGTTTTTCGTGCCTCGATGTTGACCGCTGCTGAGAAGACCAGCGAACGTAGCCGGAACACTTTGATTCGCGATCTGCGGCGTTATTGGCAAAGCGGTAAACAGAAAAATGCTTTAGCCACGAACTACGATCGGTCTGGCGCCGGCGGGGAACGACGAATTTCTGAAAATGGAAAGAAGCCAGGTCGAGCTTCGGTCCTGGAACGCCATGGTCATGTCGAACGAGGTCCGGCGGTAACACCGGAGACTGCCAAGCTGTTTGATATGTATCTCAAGAAATACGTCTTGAAGCTGAATCCGCAGTCGCTTCCGTATGCATTCGGAAAGCTGATCGAGGAGAAATACAGCACGACAAAACGGAGTAAAAGCGGTCGGTTGGTTACCGAGCCACTCCCTCTGGATCGTCGACCCACACTGCGACAATTCCGGTACTACGCGAAGAAAGAGCACGGCATCAGCGCGGTCAAGAAAGCGCAAGATGGTGTTGAGGCCTATGAACAAACCATGCGCCCTGTGCTTGGCAACAGCAGCCTCGTCATGGGGCCTGGCTCGGTGTTCCAGATCGATGCGACCGAGACTGATACCCACATGGTGAATTCGATCATGCGGGAGCGCCCGATCGGCCGGGCGACGCACTACTTCATGACCGATGCCTTCTCGGGACTGATTGGCGGCATGCATGCGGGCATCGAGTCGCCAAGCGTGTTGATGGTGCGTCAAACGCTGGCGAATACCGCCCAGTCCAAGGTCTCGTTCTGCGAGCGGTACGAGATTCCGATTGAAGATAAGGAATGGCCGTGCAGGCACTTTCCGGAATCCATCATTGCGGATCGGGGTGAGATCATCGCGAAATCAGCGGATGCCGTGGTGGATGAGCACAACCTCAAGATCACCAATCTCCCCGCGTTCCGGCCGGACTGGAAGCCCTTCGTGGAAGGGAACTTCGCCTTGGCGAACCATGTACTCCATACGCTTCCCGGGGCAATTCGCCGTACCCGCAATGAAATTCGGAAGAAGGATCCGCGGCTGGAGGCGCAACTGGATATCTTTGGGATCAATCAGATTCTCATTCAGTTTGTCCTGTACTACAACCCGTTCCATATCCTGGAGAGCCATCCGTTTGACCTCTTCGAGATTCAGCACAACATAAAGCCTCGTCCACTCGATCTATGGCAGTGGGGTGTCCTGCATCGGAGCGGCGCGCTCCGTGTGAAGTCGGAAGATGCTATCCGCATGCTGTTGTTGGAGCGCGGGGAGGCGACCGTGACGGGACATGGGTTGCGTTTTCTGGAGGCAGACTACGATTGTTCGCTGGCGCATGAGCTCGAGTGGTTCCAGAAGGCGCGCACTCAGGGACATTGGAAAGTGCAGATTTGCTTTGACCGGCGCAACCTGGAGTTCATTTATTTGCTGCCGGAAGGCCGTAGGCCGCTGATCGCGTGCCCCATCCTTCGTCGCGACGAGCAGATGATTGGCCTGTCGCTCGAGGACATTCAGGATTATCAGAAATTCCTCGAATATCGCGATGCTCTCATGCGTGAGGAGCAGCTCGCCGGGAAGGTGAACCTCCATGCGCGCGTAGAGGACGTCGTCGAAGAGCAGCGCAAGCGTACGCGTGATCGCAAGAAAGACACGCCGCCGGTATCCAAGTCCGCGGCCACGCAGGGTGTGCGGGACTCTCGCAATGAGGAACGCGCGCGGCAGAACGCCAAGGTTCACGAGGGTGTTCAGGGGACGTCACCGGCGGCGGCTCCTTCCAATACGCAGGCCACTCAGCCGAAGGCCTCGGCTTCCACTACATCCTTGTCCGACTTTCGCGAATCGCGCGGGCTCAAGCTGCTGCGGGAGCGGCGGCAGGGAAAGTGAGATTGTTCTTATTTCCCGGCTTTGCGGTCGACGTGATCCAGCTGATGGCGGATATAACGCACACAGCCTTCTAGCCAAGCAACTACTGCCGCTTCATCTGCAAGCACCTGATACGGACCTGTCGATGGTATGCGGTGCCAGTCGGTGACCATTGCGTAGTGGAAATGACCGAAGGTGCCGTTACCTGCGGGTTTTGGCCGTGCGTCGGCAAGGAACTCTTCAAACCCCGGTATCGCCTCGACGACTTCGTCGAACATCGGGAGCTCGGCGACGCCGGCGGCACTTAGGACATGCCAGTGTGGTTGCGCGTGCCCCGAATCGGTTTCGGCTTCATGGATCTGCCACTCGGCGCGCAGCACGTGTTCCTTCTGGGGTGTCGACGGGTCGCCCTGGAGAAGACCGATGGAGATGTGATTTACGCGCCAGTATTTATCGGCAATGAAGTGCAGATCGATGGCGATATGCAGCCATCGATTCCCGTCTGGAAGCGGAAGTACGGGGCGATTCTCCCCTCGCACTTCCGCTTCGGCTGGCGGCGTGGTGAAGAAATACAGCGACGTCGTGCCTCGGAATCGCCGAGACTGGTGCTCAACATGATGCAATCCAAGCACCCCTTTCAGGGCCTGTGCGCACTTGCGTCCAAGGCTGTCGTCCGAAGCCACGATGCACTGCGGTGCGGGAGACGCCCGGGTTGCACGTTGCCGCTTCTTCTCGGCGCGTCCCATGGGTCAGGCCTGCAATTTCAGTCCGTACGCCTGATAGACCGCGCGCGTCCATAGATCACGATCGGGCGACTCACCGCTATTCAGTGCGCTACCCATCCCGATGAGAGTTTCGGTGATTGGCGCGTCCGGCAGCAGCTTCGGTAGGGGTAGTTGATTGACGTAGCGCTCGGACAAATTCCATTGCCCACCCGACAGGTTATTGGACACACCCGACAGCAAGATATCGGTCAGCGGGTGGTTCAAGAGCGCCACGTAGGCCTCTTCGCAGCCCGCAATCTCCGCCGTCTTGGGCGCCCATCCATAGCCCTGGATGGGGATATAGCGCCCGTCTGGATCCCACGCGAATGAACCGGAACCACCGAAATAGGTGGAAAGGATCTTGGGGCCGACGGCATCGAGCCTTTGCCGCGGCAGGGAAAGCACCCACCACTGGTCCGGCTTGATCCGAGAACGCTTGCGCAAGGCCACCTTGTTCGGCAGCAGGCGATCGGCAGCGAAGACCTTCAGCTTTTTGAGCAGCATCTCTTCGGAGTCGATTTCCAACCCTTTGCCATGGGGGTAGAAGACATAGGTGGTGTCGTTCAATACGCCGTCGACGATTGAGTTGTTCACCACTGCAGGACGGAAATACTTGCGCTCGCCCTTGGGCAGGTTTTCGGCGTACTCGCGGCTCACCAGGTACACGCTATTCAGGCCAGTAATGGTGCCTTGAGAGACATCGAATAGCGTTTTCGCGAGCGGAAGCCCGTGAATCTCCTGAAGCAGTCGGTAAGCGGTGTAGGAGCGCGGCGCCCAACTGCGGCCATCCTGTCCCAAATGCTCCGCAGCGTAGACGCTGAAGTCGCCGTTGTCGGCCACATATCCTTTGACGGTTTGAGGCGTGATCGAACGCAAGCGCCGCAAGGCACGTGCCGACGAGTCCGCCTTGTGGTTCGACCACACGGCCAGCGGCGGCCGGTCGAGCTGGCCGCGCACCCCCACATACAGTCCTGCATCCACGACGGCATCGGCGAAGACCGTGTGGCTGCCCAGGCGCGCAATCAGGTGCGGCTTGACCTCTGCGGCAATGGTATTGCGCAGTTCCACGTACGATTCGCCATCCAGCAGTGAAGCAGGCAATACGGCACCGATCACGCCGCCGTTGGGCAGTGCGTTGACCGCGTTGTAGAAGAACGCGCTGGCATAGTCCGGGCGCTTCGATGCAAGTGCTCCCAGGCGATCGGTCAGCCGCTGCTTCTGAGCGTCGCCCATCCCCTGCCAGGAAATGAAGGGCGGATTCATCAGGATCAATCGGGCGCCGATGTTCCAGCTATCAAGCCGGAGTGCGTCCTGCTGCTCAAGCACCACTTCAACATCCAGATTGCTCTGGCTGCGTTCCCAGTCCAGGACGAACCGCGCCATGGCAAGTGCCGCAGGCGAGATGTCCCAGCCCACGAGCTTGACTCGGTGCGTGTGGCCACGCATCTGCAGCTGGCGCAGGGCTTCCCGGAGAAATTCGGCGGAGCCGCATGCCGGATCCAGCACGGTGATATCCGCGTTGATCGGCGGTTGCGCCTTCAGTGCTTCCTCCACCACGGTGCGGACAAGAGGACTGGGCGTGAAGAAAGCGCCGCTTGCGGAATCGCGTCCTACCTTCTTGGCTTCGGACGCACCGAAAAACGACAGCTGCGGGTCCAGTTCGACCAGGTAGTGGGCTTCCTGGAAGAGGCGACCGGAGGCATGGCGCAGCACCAGCGGGATGATGGGCTTGAGCTGATCGCCAGGACGCACGCGAATCATGTCTTCGCGAAGGCCATCGCGCTGCAGATCCGAAAGCGAGCCGGCAAGCTCCTGGGCGCGCGGCAACTTGCTCCAGTCGATCCGCGTAACGGCGCCGTTCTGTCCTTCGTCGGCACTGGCCAGCAGATAGAGGAACGCCTGCAGCGCCTCCGGGCCTGTGACCTGTTCACCCAGCATGGTGCGCACCTGCCGGTAGATCGACATGAAGTGGCTGACGACAGAACTGGTCTTGGACGGCTGCCGTTCTTCAAGGTAGGTCTGGAACTTGACGATGTTGTCGGCAACGAGCCCGCGCGTGTAGGTCTCGGCGGAGGATTGGTCCCAGCGCCAGACGCGCACGGTGTCGCGATCGACTTTCACGTAGTGGCCGACGTCCGCCGACCACGCGCGGTCACGCTCGGCGCCATGGTCGTGTGCATCGCCGGTCAGATCCAGGCAAAAGTTGCCCTTGCCGCCATTGAGGAGCACATGGCGGCGCTCGTTCTGCTGGCCGAACAGCGGAACCGGCATCAGTCCCAGTTGCGTGCGCCAGATATCCAGATTGTCGATGGCGAGTGCGGAGCTCATTTGGACCTCCCTTGAGCAACACCCAGCGGTGGAAAGACGATTTCAGGTTGCGCGGGAGAGGATTCCTCCTCGGACAACCGCTGGCGCAATTGCCGGATGAGGGGCCCCAGAGGGACCGCGATCCGTGTTTGTTGTGCCCAACTGCCTTCTTCGCTGGCGCTGACCAGTTCCATGGTTTGGCCGTCGAACACGAGCACCTTGTCCTCAAGGCCGAACCACGCACCTTGCGAGCAAGCTTTGAAGAATTCGACCGAGTGCGACACGAGTTCCCCCACATTCACGCCCAAGCCATGGATCTGGGTGACGACTTTTAGCGCAAGCAAGTCTCCTGGGCTGAAACAGGGGGCATACCCCTTCTTCCCTTTCAGCGGCGGAAGCTTTTGCCGCCAATAGCGCAAGGTTTCCTCGGTGATTTCCAAGGCTTCCTTGACCTGAGCGGGCGTGTAGCGCATGGGTGGGCACTATACGCCAGTTTAATTCGTTGTTTACAACGAATTAAACCGTTGTATTGTTCAGCTTGGCGAGTCGCTCAGGTGGGAGGGATATTGTTCAGAGTTGCTGGGTCGCTCCAGCGCTAGCCTTGAGGGGGTAACGATCGTGATGGGGAAGGCGATATGACGCCGCAAAAGATCGCGGCAGTAGCGGGTAATCCGCAGGCAGCGGGGCTGAACGGGCCCGTGCGGTTCAATCCATTCGCGTTGACCATTCGACGGCCTCTCACTGAGGAACAGGTGATTGATGAAGTCGCTCGTACGCCCCGCATTTATGAGGGCGAATGCGAGCTGCCGGCGTATGCTCGCCGCGAACTCACGATGCGTCTGGATAACTTCGTAGAGCCGCTGCCGCGATTCTTTGAGCTGGAAAATCGCATTTCGGGAATGATTCGCGCGGGTTACGAGTGCCGCAATCCGCTTCCACTTGGTCTGCAGCGGCAGTTGGTGGAAAAGCAAGGGCTGGATCAGCGCGAATTCATCACTCTTCCGCCTGTCACCTTGGCGCCCGGGCTTTCATTGATCGGCTTCAGTGGCGTCGGCAAGACGACTGCCGTCACCTCGATACTAAACCTGCATTCGCAGTTGCTTACCCATGAGGGCTTCCAAGGCGTGCCATTCCATCGCACGCAATTGGTTTGGGCGCGTGTGGCATGTCCGCCATCGGGCGGAGCACGCACGCTGCTGATGAACATCTTCCAGGAATTTGATCGATTGATGGGGACCGACAATCACCGCCGGTTCGAGAACTCCAGGCGGTCCGGCCCCGAACTGGTTCCCAATCTCGTCGACATCATGAGCACGCTCGGGCTTGGGGTGCTGGTCATCGATGAAATCCAGCGATTGGTCCGCATGGGCAACGAGGAGGCGAGCCTGCTGCTGGATGTCTTCACCCATTTGCGTACCGAAATACATACGCCAGTGATGTTGATCGGTACGCCAAAGGCCATGAGCGTGCTTAATAGTGGGTTCGAGCAGGGGCGACGCAATACGTCACTGGGACACATCGACTGGCAGCCGATGGATAACGACGACACCTGGGCCTTCTTCGTCGAACAGATGTGGAAGCTGCAGTGGCTTTCAAAGCCGACACCACTCACCGAGAAGCTGCAGGACGCACTGTATGAGTGGTCGCAGGGCATCACGGATATCGCCGTCAAGATTTTCAAGATGGCGCAGTACAACGTGATCGGCGCTGACGATGAGAAGCTGACGCCGGAATTGTTCGAGGCCGTGGTGCGTACCGAATTCGCCTGGTTCGTTCCATGGATACCGTATTTGAAGCGCCGCGATCCTGAACTCATGAGTGGCGAGTTTGATCGATTGTTCGAACCCGATACCAGGAAAAATAGGCGAAAGTCGAAAGCGCCTGCTGCGCCGGATTTATCGACTGCACTTCTCCACGCTGGCGTAAAACCCGAAGAACTGCACGATGTGTTGGCAGGATTGAGGCAGCGGCGTGAAGCCGAAACGGCTGCTGCAGCTGGAACTCCAGCGGCCTCGGCGAAGCCCGCCAAAACGCCGAAGAAGAAAAAGGCCCCCGCTCCTGCGGAAACGCCGTCAGGCCTCACCCTGTGGGAGTTGGTGCAACAACAACCACACTTGTCGGGGCATGACGCATTACTTGAAGCCGGCCATGTGCGCTTGCCGGACGCGGTTGGCTTTTGACCGGCAGATTATTGTTCTTTCCGGTCGCCGCACCAGATGAACTGCTATACAGCCTGTTGGCGCGCTATGCGCGCATGGCCGGCGGACTGTCGCCGCGGCAGGCAATGGCGCAGGTGCTTGGATCCGAGAATCGAGCGGCAGCCTGGGATCTTCCATGCCATCTAGGTGTGTTGGCCAAGGCATTGAAAATGCCGGCGACAGATCTGATCGATAGACATACGCTGCTTCCGTATTACGGTTCCGTGCTGTTGCCGGAGCGTCGGCGGATGCTCAAGCAGTGGATGATTGGAAGCCGCCACGGTGGTGATATCCATGTGGCCGCTGGCGTGACTGCTAGCGCCGTAGCGGCCACACATCGACTTCGTTATTGCGCGCAGTGCGTGAAGGATGATGCACAGGAATGGAGTGCGCCTGTCTGGCGGCGTCTGCATCAATGCCCGGGTGTGATCTGGTGTCCGATCCATGCCGGTCCATTGATTGAAAGCGGCGTGGTGCTGTCTGCGCGCAGCCATAAGCACCAGGCCGTTGATCTCCGCGCGGCCATGCGAACCGATGACAAGGAGTTGCGGATTCCTGACACGGAGCGCGCGTCGGCCATTGCCGTGCGATCGCAGGAATTGCTTGCAGGTAAGGGCCCGATCGGCGCAAATGCTTGGCGCCGGCACCACTTGGACTTCATGCGTCGCGGCGGTTGGCTGACATCAGGCGGTCGTGTGCGGTGGGCGTCGTTGCTGCCTGAGGCGCGATCCCGGCTGCCGATGGCGTGGTGGCAATCTCTGGATTTGCGCACCGACATCGAACATTCATCGCATTGGGTCGCCGCGCTGGTGCGCTCACCACGCAAGAGCTCGCACCCCCTCCAGCATCTGATGATGGAGGCGTTGCTGACGGAGCTGACGTCCGACGTACCTGCCAGAAGCGCCTCGAAGCCAAGGCAACGGCGGCGGTTATCTACACCGGTCAAGGCTGAGTCGAAAGTCGTGGCCGCGGATCGGCGAGCGTGGCGCGAACTTGCCGTTGAATTTCCAGCGGTGGGTGCAAAGGTCTGGCGATTGAAGCGCCCCGATCTGTACATGCGGCTCTATCGACACAGCCCGGCCTGGTTACGCGCCTGGAACGCCGTTCGCCGAAAGCCGCAAATGGCTGCTCGTCCAGGCCGCATCGATTGGAAAAGCCTCGACCGACAGCTGACCCGGAAGCTCCCCGCCGCGTTTCGTGTCTTGGTGACCGGCGATCGCAGCAAGCGGTATCGCGTCTCGGTCGCAAGCCTGCAACGGCAACTGCGGCTGACAGGGGTGCATCGCAATCAGTTGGCCAAGTTGCCAAAACTCCGCGCGGCGCTGGGTCGATGGGCGGAAACGCCGGAGCAATTCCTGAAGCGTCGCTTGGCAAACGCCGTGCGGGAATGGGCCTGGCACTATGCGCATGCCCCGGAGCCTTGGCAGCTCCTGCGCTCGGCGGGCGTTCGCTCGCCCTGGTCTGGCGGTGCAAAGGCGCTGGCTCGGTCCGCAATCGCCCTCTACCCTTGGCTACAGCGGCAGTACCAGCAAGTGCCACAGGACGTGCAGGATGCAGATCAAGGATTGGCCCTTGGGCCCACACGCCGAGGCGACATTGGTCGCCGTCGGGTCTCCTGACGCTCGAGACCGTGGGCGGCAATGGCGAACCCATGTCTATTTCGCGGATAGCAAGGGCGAAGTATTCGACTTGAGGTTGCCATGGGGGCTGTTGCCCAAGCTGCGGCCTGGCTCAGTCTTCGTCAACGGCTATCTCACAGGGCATGCCGTGGCACTCGAGACGCTCGATATCGATATCGAAACGCAGCCTCAATTGGTGTCTTGGGCCGAGGCAACGCATGGCGAGCCAGGGTGGATGCTTTTGCAGGCACTGCAGGATGAGTACTGCCTGGCGTTTCAGCTAAAGCGTGGTCGGGTCGTTATCCCTTGCATTCAGGTCTTGCGTGCATTCCATGCGCAAACCAGGATGATTTCGCATGCGCTTCTAAGACCCCTCATTCTTAGCGAACTTGCGAGTGGCGAATTGCGCGGTGACGAAGCGAGGTTGCATATCGCGCCCTTAGTGCCGCAAGGCACGGTGACGAAAGCGTTTGGGCGCTATCTCGCCAAGCTACTCTTTGAGTACCCTTGGGTTGAGTCCTTCTCGGACGTGTTCCATCGTCGATTTGCGGAAGCGCAGCGCCTGCTCATCGACAAGCATGACCGGGTTCCGTTGCAGTGCTTCCCCCCTCGCGCATCCTGGTCACGATGGAAAGTCGCAGGTCACCATCTTGGGTCAGGCGATTTCTTCATCAGCGACCTTTTGGGCACGCTATCCCGCAGCAAGTCGCCTTATCGGACGCTCCTGGTCTTCCATAACAAGAAGGGGCCACCACCCAAGAATCCAGGCATGTCGTTAGCGGTTGATGCGGACGAAGGCGCTAGGAAGGAAAAGCCATCGCGTGCCGGCATCAATCAAGATCCAAAGGGCGTTGGGCAGCCGAAACTGGTGCGTCAACGGGTCATCGAGCACGACGATTCGGATCCTGCACGGGTCTTCGATATTTATTCCAGCAGGAAGCAGGGTGGCGCACACAAGAGCGGTGGTGGTGAGGGTGGCGAGGGCAGATTGCCGCCGCCAGAGGCCCCACTCAGCTTCGATGACGAACGACGGCCGGGTGGAAGAACGAGCGCCGAATTTCTTGGCATTCCAGGACGCGATGCCACGCCGCTGCATTTCGAAATCTTCATCCAGGCATTTCGGGATGCTATCGAATCCCGTCACGGCTGGACGCTGCAATTCAGCATCCAGGCATTGTCTGATCATGTGCCGGCCTGCCAGCCGCCTGACCGGCTGGTCATGTTCGGTCGGCTCAAGACGCCAAATGCGCTCGGGTATCTGATCGAACTAGAGCCATTGGAAGGGCAGACCTCCTATACCTTGGCTGTCGTTCGACGGAATGAACCCGAATCGGCCACGATCAAGGAAATCGGGGCCAAACTCTCCCGATGGTTGACCGGATTCGGTAGATCGGATGTATCTGAATTGCTCAAGGATGACCCTGATTACCAGGTCATGCTGTCGACTCATCGCGACCTAGGGGAACAAAAGTGGGCGCACCGGATCTTGGAAAAGATCGATCCACCGGAGAAAAGGCCGGCATGGACGCGCGGCGTAGCTGGCTGATGATGACAAGCGGATAAATCGCAAGGTAGCCGCAACGGCGAAAGGGCCCCTTCCGTCATTTAGCGTAAATATTTCACATTGATGGCGCGTTTGTGCGCTGCGGCGTGCAGAGCTTCGAACAGCCGGATATGAAAGAAGCTCGCTAGGGAGGGCGGTGCCGTGCAATGCGGTATGCCCATGGATATGGGGAAATCATGAAAATGTTTCGACAGACGTCGCGCGGCATGGCTGCGTTGCTTTTCGTCCTCAGTTTTTTGTTTGCACCAAGCCATGCGCTTGCAAGGGTGCAAGCTACGTCGCCCGGCAGCTGTCAGACAAACTGGCACTACGCTGATGGGTGGTGCTATGCACCTGATGAATATGTCAGCGTAACGGGCACGCGTGGCGACTTCGACAACGACCCCTATAGCTGGGGAGGTAACTCCAGCTACGGCAGCAGCTCTTCTTATTCCCCCCCCGACTTGTTCGATACGGGCAATGGATACGCATCGCAAATCCAGGCCCCAAGTACAGCCAATGCTTCAGGGCAAAACGCCAATTCAAAAATCGGCTGCGGCGTAGGCAACCCGATTCTCCCAGCCACCGGCAACAAGATCGAGCCGGAGGCCGACTTCACCAGTTCCGGTGAAATGGCCCTCGGCCTGACGCGTACCTACAACCACTACTGGCCGGGCGCGGGCCTGTTCGGCAAGTACTGGGTCAGCAACTTCGACTACAAACTGACCTTCGGCACCACGGATCTCAACGCCTGTTACCCGCGCCCCGGCGGCGGCGCCTGCGGGATCGGAGCCAACACGATCATTTACGCGTGGCGTCCCGATGGACGCACGATCAAGTTCATCAAGGCCGCGGACGGCATCTTCTACGAAGACAAACCGCAAGCCGTGGCCAGGATCGTGCCGCAGAGCAACGGCAGCTTCATCCTCTATAGCGAGGAGCTTGGCGTCGAGACGTATTCGTTGGCGGGCTACGTGTCGTCGGTGGTGAACGCGCATGGCATCGGCTGGACGTTTACCTACACCAGCGGCACCTATCCCTACCGCATCACCCATACCTCGGGCCGCTACGTCGAATTTACCTGGACCAGCGGCCAGTTGACTGCCGTGCGCGATCCAGCGGGCAATTATTACGGCTTCTCCTATAACGCCAATTACTTTGGCACTGGCTTGCATCGGTTGACGGCCAGTTCGCAGCCCGGCAGTCCGGCCACGACGACCACCTACCACTACGAGAAATCGACCGACACCAGCGCATTGACGGGTAAGTCGTTCAACGGCGTTCGCTATTCCAAGTTCACATACGACGCCAATGGCTATGCGACCAGCACCGAACACAACGGGTATGCCAAGTACACCTTCAGCTACAGCACGAATGCCACCGACGGCACCTTCACTGCGGTGGAAACCAACCCGCTAGGTAAACAAACGACCACCGTTTACAAGGATGGCAAAGCCATCACCGTCACCGGCCATGCCAGCACCTGGTGCCCGCAGACGAACTACGCCTTGAGCGAATATGACGCCAACGGCTACCCGGTGACGCGGCAGGACTTCAACGGCATCTACACCGACACGTACTACAACGCCAAGGGCCAACTCACACAAAAGGTCGAGGCGGCAGGCACGGCGCTGCAACGTGTGACCCGATATCAGTGGGATGCTGCCAGCAACCGCTTGCTAAGCGAGCAACTGGATGGGCAATACCTCACGCAATACACGTACACGAGCGGTGGCCGCATTGCGAGTGTCTCCACGACCAATCTGTTGGCGCCATCGCCGGCGAACAATCTCAATCAGACACGCACCACCACGTATACCTACACGCTGCATGCCAACGGCATGCTGGCGACCGTCACCGTCGATGGGCCATTGCCTGGAGCCGGTGATGCCGTCACGACCAGCTACAACAATCAGGGCGATTTGATCTCGACCCAGAACAGCCTTGGCCACATGGTGACCTATAGCAATCTGAATGGGCTGGGCCAGCCGGGGCGGGTGACCGGGGTCAACGGCGACATCACCGATTACACCTATGACGCCCGTGGGCGTGTCACCAAGGTGCGGACCTATCCGGATGGCGCGACGGCGGCGGACACCAGCTATTTCTATAGCGCGAATGGGACGTTGGAACATGTGACTGGCCCCGATGGGCAGAGCATGAGTTATCAGTACAACCCAGACCGCCAGCTCACGATGCAGCACGTCGGGTTGGCTGCCGATCTTAATGATCAGAGCAAACGGGTCGAGGCGCAGTCTTTTGGGCGTGATCTTGCCGGCAACATGACGTCGAAATACAACATGAGCCTCTACTGGAGCAATTACGGTTACGGGTATCTGGGCTGCTATGGGAAGTTCGGCATGAACCCGATGCATCTGGAGTCGGATATCCCCGAGGAGGACTGCGAATACCAAGGCGGCACGCCTGAGTATGGGGACATCGTTGTCAATGAGAGCGATATCACGGCCATGGCTTTTGCCGACTACGACGAATTGAGTCGGGTGCGGGCCCAGCGATCCAATTCCGGTCAGACTGTCACTCAGAGCTATACCTATGACCTGAACAACAACATCAAGACAATCGTCAGGCCATTAGGCACTACCACCTTGTACTACGATCAGTTGGATCGCGTGGTGCAGTCGACGAATCCGGCGGGCGGTAATACGTACTTCGAATACGACGCCGCAGACCGGCTGACCAAGGTGACCGATCCGCGCGGGAAGATCACGACGTATGTTTACGACGGCTTCGGCCAGCTATGGCGCCAAGTCAGCCCAGATAGCGGTACGACCACCTACAGCTACGACGCGTACGGCCAGTTGAGCCAGATGATTCGCAATGACGGAAGTGTCACGACGTATGGCTACGACGGTTTGGGCCGCCTGGCCGCCGTCAACGCTGGTGGTCAGACCCAAGACTACGGCTACGATTGGTGCGGAAACGGCAAGGGTCGCTTGTGCAGCACCGTAAGTACGGCCAGTACACAAAACTACGCGTACATGCCAGACGGTCGCCTTTACATCCGACGAGAATGGATTCGTGGCAACGCGGTGGAATCCGACTACTGGACATTTTATTACTACGACGCATTCGGTCGCCTGCATGCGATCACCTACCCGAGCGGCGTTGCGGTCGGTTATGGCTATGCCAGCAGCAAACTCGTAGCAATGACGGTCAATATCGGTGGGGTTGTCAGCAACGTGGTTACGAACACGCTGTATCAGCCGTTCGGACCTGCGAAAAGCTGGATCTATGGGAACGGCCTGTCCCGTGGGTATAGCTATGACTTGGATGGCCGGCTGACCAATGCGAACACCAAGAACGGCACGACCAACGTGCAGAACCTGTCCTATGCCTACGACACGAACGATCGCATCACCGGGATCACGAACGCGACCAATACCAGTCTGAGCCAGACATATGGCTACGATGCCTTGAGTCGCTTGACCGGCGTCACGTCCACGTCGGGCAACCAGGCGCTGTACTGGGATACCAACAGCAACAAGACCCGGCATACATGGACCTTCGATGAATCGCTGGGCGTCGATGCGGCCAGCAATCGCATCGGCAGCATGGGGCCGCATACCTATACCTACGATGCGCGTGGCAACCGGGCGACCCAGTCGTTCAGTGGCTCAACGGCCACCTATGGGTACGACGGCTTCAATCGCACGACCAGCATCAGCCGCAATGCGGCAACGAGCTTCGGTGAGCCGAACTATGCGACTGTGAGCTTGCCTGCAGGCACCAACGGCTACGGTTACAACGCCTTCAACGAGCGCGTCTGGAAGGCGGCACCGAGCCATGGCTGGTATCGCTATACCTACGGGCCGGGTGGCACTCTGCTATCGGAGCACAAGGACAACGGCGATCAGTGGACGAACTACCTCTGGTTCAACGGAGAACTGGTCGGCCTGGTGCGCAGCAACCAGTTGTATTTCGTGCATAACGATCACTTGGGTCGGCCGGAACTGGCGACGAACAGCGCAAAGAGTGTGGTGTGGCGAGCGAACAGCTACGCCTTTGATCGGCGAGTGACGCTGGACAGCATTGGTGGACTGAACGTTGGATTCCCCGGCCAGTATTACGATCAGGAGACCAACCTTTGGTACAACATCAACCGCTATTACGATGCGCGCATTGGAGGCTACACGCAGAGCGATCCGATCGGGCAAGCCGGTGGGCTAAACACATATGCCTATGTCATGGGCAATCCAGTTAATGCAGTAGATACGCTCGGTCTACAGACTTGTTTGCTGACAACAGTTGGGCCAGGTGGAGTTCGAGATCACTCTGCGGTCTACACGACACGAGGAGATGGCTCTGGCGGTCCTGCGCTTTACGATCCGGCCGGATCATATGGTGCTGCGAATGGCGGCGGAAGCAGCGGTATCGTGACGGGCGATGCTGCCAGCATCGCGAAATTCAAGGAATTTCATAAAGGACAAGGGGTTGAGTCCTCGTGCAAGAACACTTCTAAGAAGGAAGAAGAGAGCATCATCAATAAAGCCTTCAGCCTTCCCTCGGCAGCGCCATTTCAGTGCGCAATCATGTCTTCGTCAGCGCTGAGTGGTCAGTCTTCATTCCCACATGTGGAAGCCGGCACATTCTGGCCTGGCAATTTGCTGCGTCAGGTGCGGAGGGGGCCGTGAATTCATCGCTAAGCAGCGCGTTGATTTACTTGCTTGGCTTCGTAGGCCTTGCCTCGATTGGTTTGATACCACTTCGAGTCTGGCAAGTGCTGAGGCGGGCACTTGCGTTCAAGAAATCAAGACTGCTGATTGTCTTCCTAGCCCTGATAGCAGCGATGGCGCTCTTGGGGGATGCGCAAATCACGACACGAATTTTTAAGTGTCTGACTGAGAGTTACTGCGGCCCCGGTGTCGCAAGTGGATGGATTTATCTTGCAATGCTTGGGGTTGTGTATCTTGTTTTTGAAGTGTCAGTTCTTTTGATATGGAAGATCAATCGGGCCAAGCCTTTCCCGCCTGCTGCATAGCTCAGATGTAAGGTGTCATTCGAAGCCCCGCTCGTCGCGGGGCTTCTTCGTTTAGCGGCTAGCCTTCTTCTTCTGCGGCTGTAGTCGCAACTGCGATTGCCGGGCCTGGTGTTTGAGGATCAAGCCTTCAAGCACCGCCTGTGCGGTGGCGCGTTCGTCGTCGTCGAACTGCTGCAATGCTTCGAACTGCAAGCGCAGCGCATCGCTGGGGCCGCGTTCGTCTTCCTCGAAGACCAGTTCATCCAATGAAACCCGCAACTCCTTCGCCAGCCGGGTGAGGGCGTCTAGTGTGGGGGTAATCCCCCGCCAATTAACTGACGTCAGAAGTGGAATTTTCTCGTACGCTTTCCCGAGGAGGTTCCATGAAGAAGTCCGCTTCGGCGAACTACTAACAGGGTCAGTTTCACTTCCTGGCTACCCACAAGAAGAAGCCCCGCTTAAGCGCGGAGCAGCAGCTGTGCAACAGTCGGGCCAGAAAACAATGGAGCCGGAAGGGTGTGTTTTTGTGGTCGTGTCCACCGTTTGATGTCGGGCGACCACTATCTCAACTATTTTGGCGCTCGTTTCTCGACTCTATTGTCACGCTCCAACTTTGTAAACAGGAAATAAAGTTGTATCTCAGGAAATAAAGTTCTATCTCAGGGAATAAAGTTGTATCCGGTAGGTCATCTGCGATATCTGGCGTTCGGGGGAACGAGCGCCTCATCGCTGCTCGATCTAAAGGCAAATCCATAGTGATTTGGATCGCGCTGAGCTGAGATGGATTCACCCGTTAGAACTCTTCGCGCTTTGGTTACCAATGTTCGGGCAGCTTCATCGCGATTTTCATGCCGCGTGTTGGCTCCCTCACAATGAATCCGCCTCGGATCAGGTCGCGTAGCACGTGGTTCACCATTTCTCGGCTTGCACCGACTTGGTTGGCGATTTCTTGCTGAGTTAGTTGGCGCGGAATCCTGCGCGAATTGCCGTCATCTATGGCGGCATTGTTGAGAAGCGTGACAGTGCGTTCATACACACCATCCAAGGCAACGCTTCGAAGCTTTCGCGTCGTATGCCTTACGCGCGAAATCAGTTTGATGATCAGAGCCTGAGTGAAATCGGGATTCTGGTGAATCAGAGTATTAACGCGATTTCCGTTGATAACCGCGCATTCGGAGATGACAAGCGCCTTGACAGATGCCGAGCGCGGCTCGCCATCCAGAAACATTTCCCCGAAGATCTCACCTGGCTCGATCAAACTGTACGTCAACTCTCGGCCTCTACGGTCTTCGGTGAATGCCTTGAGGCGGCCAGAAATCAGAATGTACAGCGTATCGGATGCCTCTCCTTCACGGATGACCATATCGCCAGGTACATAGGCCTGAGTGACCCGCTGCGCGCGAGCAAATCAAGCAGTTCGGTCGAGAACCGGTCGATGATTCCATTCACGAACAGCTCCGTTCCCTTCGTACGCGTCATCTAGGGCATGACGAATCGTCAAAAAGTGAAGTATTTACGTTGCGCTTGTCAATTTCCTTATTGAATGATTCATGCCCCGCAATGTTGCGGGCAATCGGGGAATCAAAGATGCAACTTCGAAACATACTGCTTGGGATGGTGATTGCAGTGGGCGCATCACTGCTGCCGGTCGGCAATGCACAAGCTTTGCCTGCTGGATGGACTGATGCTGGATGCTTTGGTCCGGATCGCCTAATTGTCGGCCCGAATGGGAGCTACATCATCTACCACAATTCACCTTCGTGCGCCTGATATAAAATTGCAGCGCCGGTTTTGCCGGCGCTGCTTCGATTAAAGGAGTACGGAATGAAATCGAGATGGATCCGCATTTGGTTCTGCGCATTGTTGGTACCTATTTTTACATTTACAAATGTCTGCATTGCAGCAGACGCCGACAATAAGCCGATTAAGGTGTCAAGAACTGAGCTCGATCAATACTGGGTTCCATCTCAGGAGGATATGTCGCCGACCATACCCCCCTTGGTCAGATCTGCGTTTGGCTTAATTCAGAAGCATGGACGAATCGTGCTGGACTATGAAGTCACAATTAATGAAAAAGGCGTACCCGTGGACTTTAAGTTAAATTCCATAACGCCTGCAAACATTGATCCTAAGCCATTCATCGCTGGGGTGATGTTCTATCGCTACAAACCAACCGTACAAAATAGCGAACGCAAGCCGGTACGGCTACATGATCAAAAACCCCATTTCATGCCGAAAAAATGATCGTACGGCACGCCTGACTCTATGAGAGTGCGAGAGACTAAGTATTAATGTTGAGTTTTTTATTGCGGAGCCTGATGGGCCGGGCACCAAGCCTTGCGCTGACCGTGCTGGGCCTTGCCGTTGCCTTTGCGGCAACGCTGGCGGCATTGAACTTGCATGCGGTGCTTCGCGACGGTCACCCGCAAGGGACGAATTTTGTCGGTGAACCCCTCAGTATCTTCTCGCACATAACCGCAAGAAATTTTGACCTTTTCCTGTTTCCACCACAGATTCAGGCATTTCAAGAAGAGATCGGTGACAGCGGCGCGGTCACGGCTTCCTCAGGTGCAAGGGCGATAGATGTCGAGGTTGCTGGCACCACGCATGAGGTAGCGGTTGACGTAGTGGCACCAAACTTCTTCACCTCGCTCGGGGTAGAAATTAAGGGCGCGGATGCACGGTTATTCGGAGAAGAACGCACAGCTCCCAATTGTGTCGTCTCGGAACGCTTCTTGGCGGGCATGGGACTGCAAGTAGCGCCCGAAATGCTCCAAATTGCTGGACGCCCCCTACGCGTGATCGGTGTCGCACGTGGTTTCAATGGCCTATGGGATCATGAGACAGATGTCTGGGTGGATTGGCGTCTTGGCCATGATCTGCTATCTCCGAATACAACTGTCAAAGGTATTGATGGGTTCTACTGGACGCTGGCCATCCCAGCACATGCGAAAGCCGCAACTTTTAGTGGCAGGCTACAACGCGCACTGGCGCGCCACGATCTGGTTGAACCTCCTTTTGACAGTTTTCGCGCAGTGCCCGGTATTACCAATCAGCCCGATATGCGCCGAGCCGCAGATATTAGTTCATGGCTGTATCTACTCCTGTGCGTGATAATGCTCACTGTTGCTACAGTCAATCTTGCAGCATGGTCCGCCTTATTGCGGGCGGGCAAGATTGAAAGCGAATGGACATTCCTGCAATTGGGGATTCCACGCCGCGCGCACTCGCTGCTCGGGCTTGGTTTCGTCTTAGTTCCGGTACTTGCCGGAGCAGTACTAGCGCTGCCCCTCGAACGCCTGCTCTCTGCGTTATTGCATCAAGATTCCGCCATTTATTCTTTGCTGGCGTGGTCACCAGAGTACAAGCACACTTATCCATGGGGTGCTTGGCTTACCATTGTGCTCGCGGTGACAGTATCCGGCTGGGTGCTAGGGCTCGCCGTGGCGCGTCTGGCGGGCATGCACTTCGGCGCCGTCAGTCTGCATGCAGTCGGCGGCAAGGTAGAGCGCCTGTTTCGCCCGATGGCCACGCTGGTGACGATGCTGGCTGCCATTGCCCTGCTGTTCGGTACTCTACAAACAGCCAATGCACTGCGGGTTTGGCAGGCCTTGGCTCAGAAAGACACCGGGCAAGTTTGGATGTTGTTCCTCAAGCCAGATAGCAATACAGCTCTAGATCGTACGCGGCGTGAAGCCGTCATACGTGATGTGCGTGCACAACTTCCACATGTACACACGCTCGGCTTCGTGAAGATTCGCCCGTTGTCCTCCACCAAAGAGGGATTGAGCGCCTATTCGCTGGAACCGAATGGGCCACCAGTACTGAAACTGCTACTTAACGAGGCAGATGCAGGTGGCATGCAGGTGCTGGGAGCCAACCTGCGTAGTGGGCGTCAATCCGACACCAGCCTCAGCGCGATGGAGATCATGCTCGATGCACAGGCCGCGCAGAAGCTGATTGACGTTACCGGTAAGCGCAGTGTGCTTGGCATCAGTCTGTACGATGAGTTGAGCATGCCTTGGCGCGTTGTCGGCATAGTGGATCGCATCCCGTACGGGCCAGATCCCGACAAGGAAGCGCCAGTGGCCTATGTAACGCTTGGGGATTCGCCTTTGATCATGAATCTCATCCTGCGCGGAACGAGTACGGTCGAACAAATCAACCAACTAGCCGCCGCGGGCGTACGCGTGGATGATGGCCAAGTGCACTTCGGTGAACCAGCCAACCTCGCCGAAAAATCCAATGAAGCGCTGGCACAGTTCCGTAGCCGTGCCTTGCTCGGTCTGATTGCGGCGATCATCACTATCGCGATATCAGTACTAACCATTCTCTCGATCGTGACGCTGGAAGTGCGCCGCCGCCGGCGTTTGCTGGCGGTTCGCTCCAGTCTGGGCGAACGCCCACTGGCAACAGCTTGGCGTGGTACGCGAGGTGTGCTGTTGTCGATATTGCTTGGTGCGTTGTTGGGTACGCTGGCGATCTGGTTGGCCGGCGCATGGCTTGCAGCGCAAGACATGGTGAAGCCAGCCGACTTCGCCTGGGCCATGCCGCTGTGCATCATCCTGCTTGCTGTACTCGGTGGTGCTGGTAGTGTCCTTGTCCTATTGAAAGAATTTTTTGCCCAGCCCCTAGCACAGCATCTGCGTGAGGATTGAAGACTTGAACAAACCAGACGATCCATTCGTCATCGGGCAGATGGATGTCGCGCGCCTGGATCATCCGCAGCGCCGCAGACGGCAGGTCATGTATGCGATAGTCGCCCTCATCCTCCTATTCCTGGCTGGTATTGCGGCGTATCGCTGGCTTTCACTCGGTGTCCCGCGCATAGCTGTCGACCGGCTGTGGATCGACACCGTGCGCTTCGGCGACTTCGAGCGCACTGTGCGGGGAACCGGGGTTCTGACGCCCAAGGTGCAGCGCTGGCTCACCGCACAATCGAGCGCCACCGTGGAACGCGTGGTGGCGCAGCCCGGTACCCGGGTCAAGGCCGATGACGTAGTATTGGAAATGAGCAATCCCGAACTGCTAGATCTTCTCTCCGACGCCCAGTCCGCACTGGCAGCGGCGGCGTCCGACGAAGCATCCAAGCGCCTCACGCTGGAGGGCCAGGTGATGGATCTCGAATCGTCACTCGCCACCCTGAGCGCCGACCACGGTTACACCAAGCTGCAGGCCGAACGCGAAGCGAAGCTGGTGGAACCAAAGTTGATATCCGCTCTCCAGTACATGCAGACGCAGCAGCGACTTGAAGCATTGACCGAACAGCTGCAAATCGGAGCACGCCGACTTGCCGGCCTGCGCCGCAACGTGGGCGAGCAGATCGAATCGGGCACGGCGCGGATTGCACAGTTACGTCGGGCGGTCGTACAGAGGGAACGACAGGTCGAGGCGCTGCGCATGCGCGCCGGCATCGACGGTGTGGTGCAATCGATTGAGGCTACCGAGGGCAAGCAGGCGGCGGCCGGTTCGTCACTCGGGCTGATCGTGCAGACATCGCCGCTATGGGCCAAGCTCAGCGTGCCAGAAGCGCAAGCCAAGGATCTTGTGTCGGGGATGAAGGCGCTTATCGATCTTCGCAGCGCCTCCTTGCCTGGCCACATCGTGCGCATCGTACCCGGCGTGCAGAACGCTGCAGTAGAAGTGCTCGTCGAACCGGATGGAGCGCTACCGCCGGAAGCACGCCCCGCGCTTGGGATCGCTGGCACCATCCAGATCGACCGCATCGCTAACGTGCTGACGATTCCACGCCCTCCTGAAGCACGGCCGGACTCGACAGGAACGCTGTACCGGATTGGCAGCGACGACCGCGCTGAACGGGTTTCTGTGCGCTATGGGCGGGCGTCGTCGGATCGCATCGAGATCGTTAGTGGGCTGAAGAAAGGCGACCGAGTCGTGCTGTCGAATCTGGCCGACTGGAACAACCCTCCCATCTTCCGATTGCAATAATCTCTACCGAAAGAGCATCCATGATCGCACTGAACGGCATCACGCGCGTTTTCCGCACGGATACGGTCGAGACACATGCCCTGCGTGGCATCGACCTGCTCGTCGAAAAAGGAGAGTTCATCGCCATCACCGGCGCATCAGGCTGCGGGAAATCCACGCTGCTCAGCGTACTTGGCTTGCTCGACCGGACCAGCGGCGGCTCATACAGGCTTGCCGGGCACGAAATCGGAAGCCTGTCCGCCAGCCAGCGTGCACAAATCCGCAATCGCGAGATCGGCTTCATCTTCCAGGCATTCAACCTGATCGATGAGCTCACGGCACGCGAAAACGTGGCCCTGCCTCTGGAGTTTCGCGGCGTATCGAAGCGCGAGCGTATGGCCCGTGCCGCCAAGGCGTTGGAGCAGGTGGGCATGGAGCAACGCATGGATCATCGACCCACGCAGCTCTCTGGCGGCCAGCAGCAGCGCGTGGCGATTGCCCGTGCCCTAGTCGGAAACCCGCGCTTGATCCTCGCCGACGAGCCCACCGGCAACCTGGATTCCAGCAGCGGCGACGCAGTGATGAATCTGCTGGTCAATGTTCATCGAAACGGCGGGACGGTTCTCATGGTCACCCACTCGGATCGTTGTGCCAACCTCGCCGGCCGGCGCATCCACATGCAAGACGGCAGGATTTTCCCTCTGCCCGTGGCCCAACCGTAACCTTCCCCGTCAAGCGCCGCTGTTAGCAGTAACTAGAAAGTTGAACATGCGCTGAGGATTTCCAGGCTAGATAAGCTGAGAAAGGTACGGCCCAATCAAACTGCTCTACAGAGCTGAGCTTCCAAGGCTGTATACCGCTTACCGCAAGTCTTATCGACTTGAAGCGGAAATCCAGCGAAATGACAACAGAAGTTGTCTTTTCTGGCGCGCAAGTCAGGTTTCCTTGAACTGGAACTTTGAACTTCCCTGGGATTTGTAGCCATCTCCAAGCCGTACATTACGGCTATGACGGAGGTGGATATGAGCAGCAAGCGTTATCCGGAGGAGTTCAAGGTCGAAGCGGCCAAGCACGCACATGGCCTATCGACCTGTCATCGGTGAAACATTTGTCGTGTCCGTATATGGTGCGTCGGCAATGATCCGATCGAGCTCCGTCCCAGACCTGTCGATGGCTGCCAAAGCGCGATAAGCGTACAAGTTCCAGCTGCGGTACAACATCGCATAGACAGCGCATATGCCGACAATCACGAGTGCCTTTAGCCAACTTGGTCCTGGCGCCGTAATGGCGAGGCAGTACATCAATAACCAATGCAAACCCACGACTGTCGCGAAGGTGGCGGACATTGCACGAGCAAGGGTGGATCGACGGAGAATTATGGTGCCGTTACGTTCTCGCAAGTCAATGTTGAGCACGGTCAGCCGAATATCGGCTAATGGCAGTCCTGCGTCGTAGGCAGCTCGGACAATTGGCCTAACTGACGCGGGCGCAATTCGCCAGTACATCACGGCAAACTGCAGTCGTCGGCAGCGCTCGGTGTGCCAACGCGTTTCCAACGATTTGTTCCCAGTATCTTCGAGACTCTGAGCGAGGCGTCTTTCTGCCCAGTGGCGACGTGCATGCCACCACCAAACGCCAGAGAAAATGGCATCCAGCCAGTTGCCTAATGCGATGGTAAGCCGTCGAAGTAGTGCATCCAGGCGGAGGAAGGATGGTGGGTAGGTAACTGGATTCATGCGCTCATCAGCTTGAGGAGATGTTCCTTGATCGCGACGGTTGACTCGTTCGAACCCTCCTGCATTAACGCCGAACAAAGAAACCGGAAGAATCGCTCCCGCTCCGGGTAGGGAAGCGGATCACCGGACGCGTCGCGCGCGAACTCATCGACCGTCTTGAACGCGGCCGCACACACGTCGAGTGCAGCGCCAGGTCGACTGAAGAATGCGGACGTCTGCTGCAGAACCAACTGGCTGATATCCACGCCACGATCCTGTAGGCGGAGCAGGTAGTTGAGATCTGGGACACGCACATCCTGCTCATACAGGTGCTGAGTCACCCGTTTGACACCCCCCACGACGCGAACTGCTCTTGGGTGAGTCGACGTGCTTCCCGTTGCGCTCGTAGGCGGCGTCCAAAACTCACGGTTAGATCTCCGAGGTTGCCAAGCTGAACCAACTGGGCTAAAAAGATACCATAAGTATGCAATCGTGAACTTTCGAGACAGCTATGGATACAGAGATATCCGCTTCGCGGCTTGAGGAAGCGCGCCAGGAATTCGCCCGGCATGGGGTATCGATCCGCCAGTGGGCCCATATCCATGGCTTTCCGGCGCAACTGGTGTATCAGGTGCTTGCCGGCCGTAAGCGCTGCCTGCGAGGGAAATCGCACGCAATTGCTGTACGCCTTGGGTTGAAGCCTGGAGTGATCGGCTCCGTTGCCGATATTGACGCCGTCAATCGGCAGGCGTCTCAACGAATCGAAACTGCGGAGGACGCCATGCGCTGATTTCGCCAGTGTGCGAAAAAACTCGGGCATAAGAAAACCGCCCGGCTAGGGGCGGCTTCTTGGCAAAGCATGAAATCAAGCTGGCGGGCTTGGTAGGGACTCTATTTGTCTCCAACATTCGTGTCAAGCCTCCCGAGGGATTGGATTTCATCCCCCAGAGAGAGGCAGACCTATGTGTCCATTACCGAGAATTGCCCCTCGCCTCGATGCGAGGTGAGGCATGGCCAAGCACCGATATGGCTTCGACGAGGCCAAGATCGCCCGTTTCCAGAAGGAGGGGCGTGGAACAGGTCAGGGCAAGGACTACCTGCCGTGGCTGACCATCCAGGACGTCGCATCGAATGGCAGGGTGACGCGCGTCTACAGCTTTAAGACGGACCGATCGCATCATCTTTTGTCAGACCTCGAGACCGGTCTGTTTCACATGCTCGATTGGTCAACGTCCGTCGTTGACATGCGCGAGCAGTATCCGCTGGATCGTGAGGTCACCCGAGATATAGCCCGCCAAATGGGCATTCAGCATCCGCGTGACACACGAACGCAGACGGACATCGTGATGACCACGGACTTCCTCGTGGACATCAGGAGAGCGATGCAGAAAGGACTCGCCGCTTACTCGGTAAAACCTGCAGCGGAACTCGACGATGCCAGAACGCTAGACAAGCTGGAGCTCGAGCGCCGCTATTGGCAACTGAAAAAGGTCCCCTGGTTTTTGGTCACGGATAAGGATCTACCGAAGCGTCGAATTCTCAACCTGGCGTGGCTGCATGAGATGCGATCACTCGATCAATTGCAGACCAAGCACCCGGATTATTGGAAAGACCGGTGTGATCGGTTCATCGGCGTCCTGACCCGCACACATGGGGGCTTGGTCCATGACCTGTTGTCGTATCTCGAGCAGCACTGTGAGTTTCGCGATGGCGAGCCTATGACGGTGCTTCGGCATCTGGCGGCGAACAAGCGCCTCGGACTCGACCTGGATGTTGAGTTTTCGACCAAGAGTCCGGTAAGTGCGCTTCGCCTTGCGACCCACGAGCAGCAGCAAATGGGGGCCCGGGCATGATCCTGAAACTTGCGGACCTCTTGGACCTGGACCCTGAGACCGGAGATCTCGTGCGCGTGGTGTGGCTTTCCCCGGATCACGGAACGGCGGCCTTGTTTCGGGTTGCGGACGAGAAGGCATTTCCGGTCCTGGTTCCAGTGGAATCACTCGAGAACAGACTTCGAGCTCTGGAAATCCGATTGGTTGTGGACGATCCCTACCAGGTCATCGTCGTGGAGAACAAGCTGAAAGACAGCAACAAACGTAAGCGTGATCGGGCGTGGAGTCTGATTCAGCCTTTGGTCGAAAACACGCCCGACATCTTCAACGCAAATCGTCGTGGCGCCTTGGTGCAGGACACTGTCAACGAGGCCAGGAAAGGCGAGAACTGGGCTATCAAGCGCACGACGAAGGCGTTGATCTATGGATATCTGCGCCGCTATTGGCAGCGCGGGATGACCGCAAACGCGTTGCTACCCGACTACGACAAATGCGGCGGTCGGGGCAAGATCAAAAAAGCGGGTGACAAGAAGCGAGGGCGACCTCGCAAATACGGCATTCAGGTCGGTATCAACGTGACGTCTGAGATTCGACGGTTGTTCTCGGTTGCGTTCGACCGATATTACGCAACTACAAAAAATGGCAAGCACACGCTGAAAGGTGCGTTCAATGCACTGATTCGAGATTTCTTTTCGGTCAAGAGTATCGACACTGATACGGGGCGAATCGTGCACCTCAAAAAGGAGGAAGTCGAAGCACAAGGTGGTCTCCCGACGATCGATCAATTCGTCTACTGGTCGGACAAGGACCATCTACGCCTTGAAATCAAACGCAAGCGGATGGGTCCAAAGCTCTATGACAAGGACATGCGTGGCTTGCTGGGTACCTCGAATGCCGAGGTCATGGGGCCAGGCAGCAGGTATCAGATCGATGCCACGATTGCCGACGTCTTTTTGGTGTCGAGGCTGGACCCCAACCTGATCATTGGGCGCCCAGTGCTCTACATCGTGATCGATGTCTTCAGTCGCATGATTGTTGGTTTGTATGTCGGATTGGAAGGGCCTTCGTGGGTGGCGGCGATGATGGCGCTTGCCAATACCGCAATGGACAAAGTGGCTTTCTGCGCCAAGTACGGCATTCCCATCGAGCCAGAAGATTGGCCTTGCCACCATTTGCCGGGAATCTTCTTGGGCGATCGTGGAGAAATGGAAAGCGACAAGGTCGATACGCTCATCAACAGTTTCAACGTGAAGGTGGAGAACACGAGCTCCTATCGCGCTGACTGGAAGGGCATCGTCGAGTCTCGATTCAGGCTGCTGCCGGCGGCATTCAAGCCATACACGCCAGGCTATATCGATGTCGATTACCGACAGCGTGGCGGCCATGATTATCGCCTCGATGCAGTGCTGAACCTTGATGATTTCATGAAAATCATCATCAATTGCGTACTTCACTACAACAACGTGCACGAAATCACGACCTACGATTTCGACCGTGATGTCAAGGTGGACGGTGTGCCGGCAATTCCCGCCGAGCTATGGGACTGGGGCATTCGCCATCGATCCGGCGCCCTACGCACCTATCCGGAGGAACTCGTCCAGTTCAGTTTGATGCCGACGGACAGCGCGTCGGTGACGACCACCGGTATCGCGTTTCGTGGACGGTTTTACACGTGCCCGCTGGCGATCGAAGAGCGCTGGTTCGATAAGGCACGTCAGGATGGCCGATGGAGAGTCACAGTGTCGTACGACCCGCGCGACGTGGACACGATCTATCTGCACACCCCGGGGTCGCGCATGGGGTTCTCGGTGTGCACGCTGACGGATCGCAGCCGTGCAGATCAACACCTTTCCTCGTGGGAAATCGATCAAATCGATCAGCGCGACAAGCACGGACAAGCGAATCGCCGGACAGACGCCATTCTTGCAAAGGCAGACACGGATGCCGCAAACGAGGAAGTCATTGAGCAGGCCAAGCAACGGCGCGGCAAGCCCAGTCAGGCCAGCGCGGCCAGTCAGACCAATCGTATTCGAGAAAATCGCGCTAAGGAGAAAGCTGCCAACCGGGAGGGAGAAGCCTTCAGGCCTGGTCAGACATCAGATAGACAGGAGAAACCCAGCGCTGAAGTGATTCAGTTCCCAGGCAACGCGGTGCAGCAGGAAACAGATTACAGCCTGCCCACCATTGACGAAATCTTGGGAGGCGCCGATGAAGATGCCTGAAGCCGTCACGACGTTGCCCGAGTACGCGGGGAATCCGTTCATTGCGTCGCTTCCTGATCTCATGCCGCAAAAAGGGATCTACGCAGAGTTGTTGGCAGAGCCGGCTTTTCACGAAAAGGAACGAAATTACCCGTCTTATTTGCGAAAGCACTGTATCGCAAGGCTCGATAAATGCTTCCTGCCGCAGGCGCGACAGGTGGACTTGGCGGATCGCTTCGCATTGCTGCTGCGACAAGGGTACATAGGTCGAAATCCCTTGAAGCATGACTACCTGAAGCACTTGCAGAACGGCTTTGAGCGCATTGAGGGACGATCTTTGGATGTCAAGGTATCTCAACCCGTAGAAAACACTGCGAGTAGCTTTGCGCTTTTGGGCTGCCCGGGGGTTGGCAAGACATTATCAGTGAATCGTACGTTGGGCCTGTACCCGCAAACGATCCGTCACGACAAGCCATTCAGCCTCGTTCAGATCGTGTGGCTGCGCTTGGAGGCGCCTGCTTTGGGTTCTTTGAAGCAACTGTGCCTCGACTTCTTTGAAGCCATCGATACCCTGATTGATACCGACTACGTCAAGCGTTACACCATTGGGGCATCGGTGGAACAAATGCTGGTGCACATGGCGCACTTGCACGCACTTGGCGTTCTGGTCATCGACGAGATTCAGAACTTGCGTGGCGCGAAGGTTGGCGCCGAACAGTTGATGAAGTTTCTGGTGAAGTTGGTCAACACCATTGGCGTTCCGGTTATTCCCGTTGGAACCTTCGGCGCGTTACCCCTCCTGCAGAGGAGCTTTAGTCACGCGAGGAGGTCGACAGGCCTCGGATCCCTCCTTTGGGATCGCATGGAACCTGGTCCCGTTTGGGATCAGTTCGTGAAGAAGTTTTGGAAGTTTCAGTGGACCAAACTGTATACCGAGATAAGCAACGAGCTGAACGCGACGCTGTATGACGAAAGCCAGGGGATCGCAGACCTGGCGGTCAAGCTCTTCATGCTGGCTCAGCTTCGGCTGGTGAGTATCAGCGAAATGCGCGCGAGCGTGTCTGAAACGCTGACAAGCAAACTGCTTCGGACCGTGGCCAAGGAAGAGTTCGCCATTGTGGCGCCGATGATCGAGGCCCTACGCGTAAATGATAAAGAGTACTTGGCCAAGTGCGACGATCTTCGCGCACTCAGCGATCATGTTGGCTTGGTGTTAGGGCGTGCGCTGGGTGGACAGGCCCAGGAGTCATCGCAACCCAGCGCACAACCAACCTCGGACACAGTTCAGGATACTTCGAATGGATCGACTGACGCGCTGTTGATATCGTCATTGTTGACGCTCGGGGTTGCGCAAGATGTGGCTCGGAAGCTGGTTGACGAGGCATTGGCAAAGGATCCATCAGGCGATCCGTTGGTACTGATGACGCACGTTGCCAAAATATTGACCGCCAGTCCGCCGAAGCAAAAGAAGCCAAAGCCAACACCGCAGCAGAACGAGCAACGGCCCGCAAATGACTTGCGTGTTCTTGTGCAGGCCGGACGCGACAACAAACAGAGCGCGTATGCGGCACTTCTTGAAGCTGGGGTCGTGCGTCCACCCATGCTGGATTTCGCGGCATGACGACACTTGCCTATTTCCCAGAAATCTATCCGAAGGAGTTGCTGTACAGCGTCTTGGCGAGGTATCACCGCCACACGGGGACGCCTTCGTCTAGCCACACCATGGAGGCTCTCTTTGGTCGCAGGCTCATTGTGGCGAGCTTGGATCTGCCTGGCCACATTCAGGCGTTAGCCGATCGACTACCGACAACTGCGGGTTGGACGGCCGACCGTATCGTCGACGAACTGACCTTGCTGCCGTACTACACCGCGTATCAGTCGGCTGCCGTCAGGAGGCTCGCGCGGCGTTCGGTGATTCGGGGCGCAAGCAACTGCCTCATGACACGGCTTGGCATGGCTGCCTTCGGTGTCCAGCACATCACCAAACTAAGATTCTGTCGGTTATGCCAGCAGGACATGCTGTCCATGTACGGAGAATGCTACTGGCGTCGTGACCATCAGCTGCCCGGCGCGCTCGTTTGCGCAGACCATGGGTGCTCCCTGCAGGTGAGCACCGTATCGCTGGTAGAGCGTGGGCGACATGAATTTGTTGCCGCTGATCGGAGAGTTTTCTCAAGCGACGCACCGATGATGGTCCGCAACCTTGACCAGCAAGTGATGTCGGATCTACAGCGCTTGGCCCAGATCAGTCGAAATGCGCTGGAGAATCCAGGGCCAGCCAAATCTTGTCGAGCGTGGACGCAGTACTACCGACTCAACATTGGCAGGCTCGGATGCTCGTACTCAATGCAGCGAGTCGATCAACGCCGTTTGCGGGAGCAGTTCAATTTTCACCATAAAACTGTCCTCCCGGAGCTCTCACGGCTGTTCCTTGGTCGTGGAGAAAGCCAGGGTTGGCTGGCTGCCATCGTGAGAAAGCATCGCAAAGCATTCCATCCGCTCCACCATCTTCTGGTGCAAGACTTCCTTGATCATCAGGAAGTGCGTACTGACCCTTTTGGCAACGGGCCGTGGCCCTGCCTGAGTCCCTTGGCCGAGCACAAGGGGCGGCCGACGGTCGCCAGGGTTGAGGTGCATCGAAATCGCGGCCATCAGGTCGGTGTCTTCCAATGCGCTTGCGGCTATACGTATACCCGAAGCCACTTCGGTGGTGACAGGGGCCTTGGACCTCCACGGTTTCAGACGTATGGCCCGAGCTTGGTACCGGCTTTGCGCGGGTTGGTTCGTGAGGGATATTCGCTACGTGCCGTGGCGCGTCGGCTGGAAATTGATCCGAAGACCGTCGTCAAACTGGTAGAAGAACTGGGGATTGACACTGTCTGGAAAGCTCGCGCTGTCCCCAAGCGAGAGTTGAAAATCCGGCCTCCCGTGGTATCCGCGCCGCCGAAGGGTAGCGGTAAAGCCAAAGCAGTGGCGCTAGCGGTGCGCGTGGATTGGAGCTCACGCGATGAACAGGTCAGCGCCAAGATTTCTCGGGCGGCACGAGAGATTCGCGGCCTCGTGCCACTGGTTCGTGTCACAACGCTGCAGATTGAACGTCGGTGTTGGAATCGTGGGTGGCTGAGCAAACGCGCTGAAAAGTTGCCGAAAGCGATGCGCCGTCTCAAAGGGGTTGTTGAAACCGTCAACGTGTTCCGGCGCCGGCGAATTGCTTGGGCGATCGACGAGATGGCCAAAGCCGACGCACGACTCGTTGCATGGCAGGTCCTGCGCAAAGCAGGCCTAGGTACCGAATATGCCGAGCTCGCCAAGGGGCTAGTTGATGAATACCTCGGTGTGACGCAGCGGCGGGCAGCATGAAAAAGATGTTTTTCAAATGGATATCCAAGCTCGTTGAGGGCTCTGCCGAAGTCTTCTGGTTGGCAGGCCTGGTACTCAATGAAATGAACGAGTGGAAAGTGAGAACGGTCTATCGAAACAAGGACACCGGTCAATTGTTTCCGTCACTTGATCCTATCGGGATGCTTCCACTCCTGAGCCTGGGAACATGGTTTGATCGCCATGGCCAGTTGATGGTCGACGATCTGCCGGGCGAACTTGTCGAAACTATCATCCAGGACGTCGGAAATCCGGAAGTCATCACGTCGGATGAACTGCCACCAGAGCTCTATCCCTTGCCGGAAGGGAAGGCGGGAAAGCAGCGTCTATTTCGCTATCGGACCGCGAAAGGAAATGTCTTGATTCCAGCGGTAGAACTGGTGCGCTTCCTCTTCCTGCATAACAGGGCCTTGGCGTTGGCGCTGATGCGCCCAGCGGGACTGGAGCAGCTGTACGCTCCTATGGCACCCGGGTCGCGGGACGTGGCGAAACTTCAGTTCACGCGGGCCATGCCACAAAGTGCAATCGGCCATGAACTGGCGAAAAATATCGCGTGGATCGCGCTTGACGAGAACGCACGGCGATCCTGGGATAGTGTTCTGCGTCTCTCCCAAGGGCAAAGCTATGTCCTGTTTGAGCCGCCGTCCATTCGGAATTCGGTATGGGCGTTTCGTGGATTCCGATTCGGTAACCAGTGGCTCGTGCTTGAGTTGAACTACATCGGCGGGCGGACACTGCCGGTGCGAACACTTGAATACACGCACCCACAGTTCAAGAAGGTCATTAAGGTTGGTACGGAAGGTAGTCCTGGTCACGGTGCCGAGAAATCGAAACCTGAAGGAAGTAGTGGGAAGCCTGCCGAGAACAGCTACGACGTTGATGACGGAGAGAGCGGAAGTAGTAGCTATAAGGGCGCCCAAGTGCTTGATCTGGGGAATCGTCCTAGATCCTTCGACAACCACGTGAAAGTCGTAAAGGAAAGAAAGGAGGTAGAGCGCAAGGGCGAGAAGCAGAAACCGGCTGAGAAGAAGGCTCCTACACCCAAAACCCCGCGCGTCATTCAGGCAACAATGGGTGAGCGAGCGGCCGCTGCGACGCTTCCGCCGCTGGAGTTCAAGACCATGTCACCGGTGCCATGGGCCAGCATGGGGGACCTCGAGGCGTTGGATGAAACTGTCAGGCACATGCGAGATGCGTTGCCAGACGCGCAGTTCTCCATGGGGTTGGTGCCGCTAAAGCAGGGGCGTGTGGTCTCTATCGTCGACTCGAAACCTCGGGTTGCCATGGTCGTGACTATTAGGAATCCACGGAGCTTGCCGGTCATTCTGATCGACGTAGAACGATCAGGTATCGCGGCCCTGTCGTTAATGTCGATGCGCTTTGAAGCAGACGTCACATCAGGCCAGATGGAAATGGCGGTTCGAAAGATGCTCGATGGCTGGGTTGACGCCAGTGGTTATTGGTCATCGAAAGTCGAAGAGGAGCTTGCAAGTCACTGCCATTGCCAACGGTTGCCAAAAGCTATCATGCCTAGAGAGGACTTTGAGAAGTATGGAAAGGCATGGGCGAGTCGCTTGGTCGAAAAATTGGGGCTAATGCGCGATGACGAGCAATCAGTCGATGCATACCCAACTTCCTACGGAGGAGACCCACATGATTGAGCAGTCGTTCAATACCCGATTCCGTTGGTACGAGATGTCCGGGCGAGAGCAGATGGTCTGGGCCGTCGTGTATGCGCAAACCAGGGGAGATCCTGGCGCGGTGGCGCATATTGCCGACCAGACGGTTTCATTGCTGAGGGAGCTTTCGATCGATGGAGAAGCGCCGAATCCAGAGTACGTAGCAGCGCGTTATGGGCCAGGACTGGAATTCGAGGAGTTTCGGTCCTGGTACCCAGTCGCCATGAAAATCGCGAAGAAGGACCATGTCCGACCACAGAAGGTGGATGAAGCCGCATGCCGCGAGGCCTACGATATCTATCTACAATGCGCGACGGATTTTTACTGAATTCAGCTGATTTCAAATGGTGAGCAGGTTTATTCGTCTCGACACATGAGGCCGCGAGCGTGCATCTTCCGTCGGAAGAACGGGGTAGTCCCTCGGGGCGCGCCAAATAATTGAAAGAATGGCCGGCCTGATTAAGACAGGCGAATTTCTCCGAGGGATACGCCGACATCGCGCTTGGACACAATCATCATTAGCGCCGGAATGCCATCTGACGCCAATCGACTGGCGAGCGTCGCCAGCAGGACGATGTCCGTGCCGCTTGGGTCTGATGTATGCCCTGCCGGGTGTGAGTGCCACTCGCCGATATAGCTCACCATGCCGCCGGTCAGGTTCTCACAGCGGGACACATAGTCTTGCCCGCCCTCGCCGCGGACGAAGCTGGTCGCATCCGCCGAACTATCAGGTGGCGCGTCGGACGCATCTACGATTGTGATCGTGCGTAGTTTTTGATCGATCACGCCCACCAAGACTCCGCCGGTCTCGGAAGGCAGACAGGCATCGCGCATCGCATGAAGCTTTGCCTCCACCCCCGCATCCCACCGGACCTGCCAGTCTCCGCGCACAAATTCCCTGACCGGGTGGACCTCGACCGATGCTGCCGAAAGAGAGCCCGTGTCGTCATCCAAAGTCCAGACCCGAATAGCCCCATCGCCGGACGCCACCGACTTGCGGAGTCGCCTAGCCAGTTGGGCCGCATGAGTCTCGACAAGTTCGAAGGGCAACGCCAGGCTATGGTCGCGACAGCCTGCGCCAACGCGCACTTCCTTTGATCTCTCCAAGTGCTTCTCGCCCCAAGGCTCATTGAGGATTGCTCGGTAATACTGGGCTTCCAGCGCGGAAAGTCTGACCTGTCGCTTCTCGTCCTCAAGTAAAAGAACAGCACTCATCCCGGAGTAGGTGAAGAACACTGACGCGCTCCGGGGCAGATCTTTTTGTTCCGACCAGTCTCTGGGAACTTCGATCGTCGTAGTGGCATCGACGAGCAACTGGGCATCGCGAAGGGATTTCGCCACATCGGGATTTGCCAAGTCGTTCGCGCGCGCAACGATTGCCGGCGGCCGTACTTGGCCTACCCCCAAGGTGCACGAGGCATGCACACTGACGACCTGCACCTTCGGAAAACAGACGGCACCTGCGGGCGCGATGTGGCGAACTAGATTGTGAGGGGCCAGGTCGTCGGGATCGATGAAGCTCCAGCGTCCCCAGGCTTCGCGCGCCCAGATATCGGCCAACACGCCACCCAACGATCCGACGCCAGCCAAAACGCCCGTGAAATCGGCATCTTCCTGGGTCACACCTGACAGGGCGCGCGCGAACTGCCTGCTTGGCATAGGCCGCAGATCCGTCAAGATAAGCGGGACAGAGCGCCAGACCGTCTCCGGCGAGAGCGTTGCGCCACCAATCGCGAGATCCTCTGCTACGGAAACTGGACCACCCGGTACCGGACGGAAGAGTACGCCAAGCTTGATCCCAACGTTCTCGAACTTCTCCGCGATTAGAAATCCACGGCAATCCAGCCGCTCAGTCTTTCCATCACGCGTGCGGGGAATGCGCACGATAAGCAGCAAGCTTCCGTTTCCTCCCCCTCCGTTCCCAGTGAGGCGAAACTGCCTTCTGAACGCTGCCTCAAACGGGCCCTGAAACTCCAATCCCATCTGCGCGAGTTGATCTGCCAGCGCGCCCAGCGTTCCGGGCGGGCGCTGGATTGGTATGTTGCCTACGGGTGCGAGATCGACAACCAAAGGCTGGATGGTCGATGCTGGATCGTCCGGCTTTGTGGTCGATGCGATGAAATAGGTGTGTCCGTTTCCTCCTTGGACTTGATGACAGTAAATGACGCCAAGATCCTCGGCCGACCTCTCATTGAACTCGGCAGGAAGCACAACGGTGAATTCAGTGGCGTAGAACAGCTGTTCCAGCGCCTGATCTTGCGCATGAAGCGTGCCGTCAGCCGTGCAGCGCAGCCACCACAGGATGCGATCCAAGTGTTTTTGCGGCGTCCATCGCCGCTCTTCGAAACCCCAGTTCTCGTAAAGACACAACGACGCTGGCTGGCCTGCGGCGACGCCGTGCAGATGGATCACATCGGGGAAGTCGGCCCGAATTGCTCGCACCTCGGCGGGCACGCTCTGATCGGATCGAAATGTCAGGCAGAGACGCTCACGGGGAAGAATCTTCGCGTCATTTCGAGGTGCGATCGTGCCGTCACCCGCCTCGACCACGATGCCCACATGTGGAAGGGGCGCGTCGAGTTGGCGCAACTCGACTACCCTGAAATGCGGATGCTGTTGGCATGCGTGCAGCAGTCCCAGGAGCTGGGGGTTCACCTGCTCGTTGGGAATGTGTTCTATCCGCTCGCCCCAATCAAGAAAGACGACCATCTCATCCCGCCCGCGGGGCCGCGGCGGCGGCAGTTGCTGCCGCCGCCGTGGCGGCTTCCACCGCGCGTACCTTGGGGCCGGCCGCTTGGATCTCGATGTCGATTGGGGCTGGCGCCCAGGTGAAGGGCGTCTCGCCCGTGCACAAGAACTTGCCGAAAACCGGATCGAGGATGCTCTCGTATTCGCGCTTGGCACGTGTGCAAGGTGGGTCGCCATCGTCATCACGGATGGGCTTGCTGCTCGCGATGATCTTCGCGCCATGCCGGGCCTGCCCTAGGGCCGAACGGGCCTTCTCCGACACCTCGGCGTCTTCGCCGCAGTCCGACCAGCTGTCGTAGGAGAACACGTGCCAAGAGCAATGATGCGGCGTTTCGAGGATGTCGTAGGCCAGCACCTCAGGCTCGTCCTTGTAGCGATCCCACAACCGTTCCCAAATGGCGACTTCGGCATCGCCTGCCGTAAGGAAGCGGTACTGGTTCATGCCTACTGCGGTAGCCGCAATCTCGAAATTGAGAATCACGCTGGACTGGTTCTTCGCGCGCAGCTCGTCTTCTTCATCGTCGTCGCACACCAAGCTCGGCGCAAGCAGATGGGCGGAGAAATAGCTGCTGGATACACCGTTAACCTTGGAGAAACGCTCGCCACTGCGGATGAGGATCGCTTCAAGCCCGTCGGTCTTGCCATCCTTGTCCTCGCCCAGGATCAGGATGCGATCGCCTTCTCCGGCCCAGCCGTTGTTCCGAAAGTGCTTGACCCGGCGGCGCGCCTCCGCGGCCCAAGCCTTCGCATCGTCGCAAAGGACATGGTGGATCTTGTGTGCGCGACGGAAGACGATGGGCGAGGACCACATCTCTCGGATCACAATCTTCTTTTCGGCATCGGGTTTGCCGTCGTCGCCGTAATCTTCCAGCGCGCCCAGCTGGAAGTGGGTGCACAGGCCTGAGCAGTGATCCTTGTCCGGGTGGCTGAGCAGGAAAGCATCGACGTAAGGACGGCCATTGGCGTCCCGCGGCAGCCGCGCCCGCAAGTCCTTGGCGACGTCCCGGGTCTCCTTGTCCGCCGGATCGTCGGCGGCCTTGCGGATGTTGCAGTCGATCAAGAACGTCGTGCCGTCGAGCAGTCGGAGCAACGCCATGTCGCCGTTGCCGACCGGGAAGAAGCTGAGCGTGGGGGTCATAGGGACTCTTCGCCGGCCGGATCAGGGGGCCGCGTGGTAGTATAAGTACAATGATTAGACGGGAATAGTTAATATGCGTATATCTATTATCCTCGTTCTCACCGGTTGCTGAGATGGCGGATCTCTCAAGCCAAAATCGGCGAGGTCGTTGGGGGCAGGATCGACGCCTCGAGTTCATTGACTCGCGCCTTTACTGGGTTGGCCGGGTCAATCGGTCATCGCTCACCGACTTTTTCGGTATCTCGGTTCCGCAGGCATCGCTTGACCTTGCCGAATACCAAGCGCAAGCGCCGCTCAACACGGTCTACGACCGCACCGAAAAGGCCTACGTCGCAACACCTGAGTTCAAGCCATTGCTGGTTGACCCCACGAGTGGTCGCTACCTCGCTGAGCTTTATGCGCTCACTACCAGCACCATCCCGCCCGACATCAGCTTCCTCGGCGAACCGCCAACGACCGCAATCGTCAAGCATCCGACGAGACTGGTTTCGCCGGAACTCCTTCGCTCAGTGCTGCACGCGATCCACTTCCGCTCCACGCTCGAAATTACCTATCAGTCCATGAGCCGGCCCGAGCCCAGTCGGCGAGCGATCAGTCCGCGTGCGCTGGCATACGACGGCTACCGCTGGCATGTGCGTGCCTACTGTCACAAGCGCGAGAATTTTTGCGATTTCGTGTTTGCGCGCATTCTCGACCATTCCGAGATAACCCCCTCGCTACCCGTCCCGGAGAAGGATTCCGAGTGGGAGCGCAGGATCACCATCGAGATCGGCCCAAACCCAAGATTGGCTGCCGGCCAGCGCAAGGCCATTGAGCTTGACTACGGCATGCAGGACGGTGGCCTCGCGATCGAAACGCGTCAATGCCTTGCCTACTATCTTTTGCGCCGATTGGGATTACATCGCCAGACCGATGGTCTTCCTGGCAATGAAAAACAAGTCATTTTGCTCAACCGGGAGGACTTGGTTCCCTTGATCCCGGAACTGCGGCCTTCCAACACTGGTGATTGATCGATGGCTGCGTCCCTCAAAGATTCCTATCGATGGCAGCTGTTCGCCGCACTTGCAGCGAACCTCGTCCTCTACTACGGGCTCGTCAAGGGGTTGAGCTTGGCCGAAATCCGGTTAAACACCGCGCTTGCCCACCTTGCGGAGCTGCTTCCAAGTGGCCTTGCCGTGGCACTTTGCGGAATTATCAACGCGCAACTCACCCCACTGCAGAAGGCGCGAATCATTTTTCTGCGCTGGGGCGACCCGCTGCCAGGTTCCCGGGCCTTCTCCCATTACGCTGCCCGAGATCCCCGAATTGACATGCGGGCCGTGCAAGCCAAATGGTCGCCCTTACCGAACGATCCGTATAAGCAGAACGCACTTTGGTATCGCATCTACCAGCAGGAGCAGGAGACGCAGGCCGTTCGCCACCTAAATCGAAATTGGCTCTTTGCACGGGACTATGCTTGCACCTGCGTGCTTAATTTCTTCGTCCTCGGCGGTCTCGGCATTTTCCAGATGCCGAGCCTTGCCTCGTGGTCGATCTTCATGGTGATCGTTGCTGCGCAGTTCCTCCTTGCTAGGCAATCTGCGGTTCATCATGCAGAAAGATTCATTACTACCGTAATTGCGCAGGCCGCCTCAAAGCCGGGCGGGGCAAATACGTGAAGCAGAGCGATTCGATCAGCAAGACGATCAAAGATGAAAGCGGAACGTGAAGAGTAGGGGATGAGCGTCAACAGTCAGGAGCGCACCGAGTCATACATTCTGGCCCGCCAGCAGAATCCTGCCTGGCAGTTGCTGGCCGGGCGCAGAGCGCCGCTCGTGCTGAGTTGTCTGCAGGCGCTATTCGAGGAAAGTCAGGACGGCGTCGATTATGACGATGCTCAACAAGCGCTAGCCGATTTATTGGCCGGGCATGCCGGACTGAGCGAGTTTGAAATTAACGGCGACACTTCCACGCTGGCGCGCAAGGAACTGCGCACCTGGATCCGACGTGCTCTGGTAGTCGAACGCGAGGGGCGGTTGTACGCTACCGATGCGTTGGAAACCGCACTGCGATTCGTGAAGGCGTTGGGCAGCCGCATCATGACCTCCACAGCCTCGCGACTGGCGGTCGTTCAACGCGAAATTGAACGCTTAGAAGCGCGATTGAATCCCGACCCGCAGAGCCGGGCTGAACACTTGCGCCGGCAGATCGTCGGTCTGCAGCGGGAATTGGAAGAAGCCGAAGCCGGCCGGATCGAGGTCGCTGACATCAAGGAAGCGGCCGAGGGGATTCGCGAGCTCTATGCACTGGCGACTAGCCTGCGCGCAGATTTTCGCCGGGTAGAGGATTCCTGGCGCGACGCTGACCTGCACCTACGTCACGCCATCGTCAATGAGGGCCACCACCGCGGTGCGGTCGTCGACACCCTGCTTGATGGCCACGACACATTGCTCGAAACCGTCGAGGGTCGGGTATTCCAAGCATTCCATCAGCAGTTGCAACACGAAGTTGAGCTGGAGGCAATGAAGCGCCGGTTGCGCATCATTCTGCAGCACTCACAAGCCAGCGTCGCGTTGACCATGTCACAACAGACCGATCTGCGATGGTTGGTGATGCGCTTGGTCAAGGAGTCGGCTTCGGTCATTCGTGCACGCTCGCGCAGCGAACGCGATGTCCGCAGTTTTCTTCGTACAGGTCTGGCAGCTGAACATCATCGAGTCGGTCAACTGCTTAACGAGGTCTTTCGCCATGCCCAGGCTGTGGACTGGAGTATTACTTCGATACGCCGACAGCCGACACCTGCCGCCTCTGGCCGTCGCTTGTGGCGGCCTGCCCTTGGTAGAACGGCTGCGCTTCAAATCTCTGGACCAGCAGGCACTACGCGATCTGGATCTGCAGCGCATGGCCGGCGACATCGACCAGATCGACGAGGAGTTCTGGTCTTCGCTGGATAGCCTCGACCGAGAAGCGTTGGTGCGCGATACCGTGGAAACGATACACAGCAGCAACCAGCCACTGAGTCTAGCCGGCTTAGCGCAGCGGCTGCCTCCAACGCACGACCTGGAGTCCCTCGCCGTATGGCTTGGCTTAGCGCGGGAAGCGGACTGCACCATCGGCGAAGAGCGCGAAACTCTGGATCTCACCACCCGAGACGATCAGAACCTACGCTTCCATGTGCCGTTGCTCGTGCTCGACCCGGCGATGTTCGAGAACTTCGAATGGGAACCCTGACATGACTGCCGGCACTGAAGATATCGACCCGACCGTGGCCAGCTCCGGCGGATGCGACACCGGCGATTCCGCCAATGGGAGCGCGAAGACATCCGAGCAGACTCATGTGGTCACAGCGGTACGGGCCACGATCCTGGAGCTGATGAAGTACGGGCTCTTGGAGGAGGCCAGCAAGCCCAATCTCTACCGCAACGCGCTGTTGCATCAGGATGAAGTGGATCGGGTGCTGGGCTGGCTGGAGCTGGCACTGCGTATCGATGATATCCGCGGCTTGGCGTTCATTGTTGTGGCCGCAGCGCCCGACCGGGACGATGACGAATGGTCGCATCCACTGGTGCGCCGACTGCGCCTGACTCTGGAACAATCGCTGCTAGTCGCAATTCTGCGCCAGCAATTCGTCGCCCATGAGGTGGAATCCGGTGTCGGCGCAGGCGATGCCCGAGTCGCACTCGACGATCTTATTCCACACCTGCAGGCTTATCTGGGTGACCTGGGTAGCGACGCCCAAGAAAGAAAACGTCTGTTGACGCTGCTTGAGCAGCTCAAAGGGCACGGCATCGTCTCGGACGTCGATCAGCAGGAGCGGGTGACGATACGCCCGATCATCGCTCACCTGGCCAATCCCGAAAACCTCACCAATCTGGTGCAAGCGCTGCGCGAGGCTACCGGCGATGGCGATATCAATCCGACAACGGTCGAGGGGCGGATGAATGAGGAATTTACCTGCGCTGGCTTCCGGCAGCTACGTACTCACGCATCTGGACCTCTACGACTGGGGTGCTTTCGGTGGTCGCCACAGCGCGCAGATTGATCTGGCCGGCACCGCGATCATCGGCCCTACCGGCAGCGGCAAAACTACGTTGGTTGACGCACTGATGACCTTGCTGGTCGCCAGTCCCCGCTACAACCTGGCCTCCACCGGGGGGCATGAAAGTGATCGCGACCTGGTGTCGTATGTCCGTGGCGTATCCGGCGCCGGCAACGACAGCGATACCAACGAACACATTGCCCGCCCAGGCCCGGTCGTTACTGCGATCGCCGCGCGTTTCAGCGACGGCGAAGCAGTGCTGCGCATCGGCGGTTTGTTCTGGTTCGATGGCACCAGTTCTGCAACGACCGACCTCAAACGCCGCTGGATATTCTGTCAGAGCGATACCCCAGCTTTGGACGAATGGCTGGAAGCCCACCGCGATGGCGGAGCAAGGGTATTGAAGGAACTCGAGCGCCATTCGCCTGGGTTGAAAATTTACGAAGACAAGAAGTCATTCCTCGCGCGCTTGCGCGACCACTTTGAAGTTTCCGCAAACGCCTTCGCCCTACTCAATCGCGCTGCTGGGCTAAAGCAGCTCAACAGCATCGACACAGTGTTCCGCGAACTGGTGCTGGACGATCACTCCGCTTTTGACAGCGCCCGCGCTGTCACCAATGAATTCGACACTCTGGCTGGTATCCGGCAGGAGCTTGAGACCGCTCGCAAACAGCGCGACACACTAGCGCCGATTGAGAAGGGATGGTGCGAACACCAAGAAACGACCTCCAAGCTGGACGAACACAACCAGCTATTGGCTTTGCTTCCAACTTGGTTTGGCGAGCACGCCATCGCACTGTGGGAAAGTCGGGCCGCTGCCGAAAAGGCCAAACGGATCGAACTACAACAGCAGGCCGACACATTATCCGGTGAACTGATGCTGGGTCAGGCCAAGGAACAGGCACTGCAGGTGATCTATCTGCAGGCAGGTGGACAGCGAATCGAAGATCTGCGCCGACACATCAGTACTCAGGAAGGGAAGCTTGAACGACGTGAACGCCAGGCTGCGAGCTACCAAGCATGGGCAGCCGGCCTAGGTCTGGATCAGACGCTTACTCTTGCCTCGCTGCAATCCAACCAGGCAACGATCGAAAAGCGGCGAACCGAAGAAACCGGGCGCTGGAGTGAGCAAAAGCAGGCTGCATGGGAAATCGGTGCGAAACAGCAGGTTCTGCTCGTCGAACGTGACCGCCTGAAGCAGGAATTGCACGACGCTGAGCAGCGTCCTGGCTCGAATATTCCGGTCGAACAACAGCGTTTCCGCGGTCTGCTCGCAGAGCATCTTGGCGTAGGTGAAGATGCCGTACCCTTCGTTGCCGAGTTGGTCGAAGTCCAGTCGGAACAAGCGCATTGGCGCGGCGCCATTGAGCGCGCCATCGGTAGTGAGCGCCTTCGTCTGCTGGTTTCCCCGGAGTATTCCCCCGCCGCGCTGGACTGGATCAATGCGCGCGACAACCGCCTGCACGTTCGCCTGCGCGAGGCTTATGCGCCTGATGATCAGGTGAGATTTTTCGACGATGGATTCACCCGCAAACTCAATTTCAAGCCGCATGCCCATCGCCAGGCACTGAAGCGCTTGCTCACCGGAATCGATCGGCATTGCGTGGGTGACATCCAGACGTTGCACCGAACACCGCATGCGATGACCGTACAGGGGCTGATGTCCGGTCGCAGTGGGTACTTCGACAAGCAAGATCAGAAGCCGCTCGAACGCGACTGGATGACCGGCTTCGACAATCGCGACCAGCTCGCGCGTCTCGCACAGGATCTCGCCGCAGCAACGAAACTGCACGCGGAAAGAAAGGGCGAAATGCTTAAGGCCGAAGAGCTCGTGGAAGCCACAAGGCAAGGCTTATCGCTCCTGGATAGGATCAAAGATACGATTTTTGACGACATTGATGTCCCCGGTGCGCAGGCAGAACTCGAGCAGTTGACGCAGCAACTGAAGGCGTTGACAGCGCCAGCATCAGATCTTGAGCAGGCAAGAATCGAATGGGAGGCTGCCAAGAAGAACACAGAAGAATTGCGTGAGAAGCAGGTAAAACTGCAGACGCAGATCACGTTGATAGAACGAGCCATTGAGCAGGCGAACGACGCCGCGGACCGCATCAGGAAGAGAATTGGCAGCGGATTGGATGACAACCAGAAAGCGCTGGCCACCCAACACTTGAAAATCCCGCAGATCGACGATCTGACCGGACTGGACGACTTGGAGCGCGATGAAAGCGGACGCTTCCAACAGCAAATCAAGCGCTTGTCCGACCGCCGAAACCACATTGAGCAGCAACTCATTCGCGATATGGGCAAGGCGAAAGCAGCGGACACCGGTGCATTGTCCGAGGTCGGTACAGAATTACAGGACGTGCCGGCCTATCGCAAACGTCTGAACGTACTGGACGAAGAAGCGCTTCCCGAAAAACTCAGCCGTTTCCTCACCTACCTAAACCAGTCTTCCGATCAAGGTGTGACCCAACTGCTCAGCGAGATCGACAGCGAAGTCTCCGTGATTGAGGAGCGCATAGCCGACCTCAACGCCACCTTGGAGCGGGTGGATTTCCAGCCCGGTCGCTACCTGCGCCTGGAACCACAGCGGGTCGAGCACGAGAGCCTGCGTACCCTGCGGCAGGCACGCGCCCATCTGCGTTCGGCCCAGCTCAAGGATGACCTGGGCGAAAGCCACTACCGCGCCTTGGCAGACTTGGTCGGCCTGCTGCGTGATGCCGTGGAACGGCGAAAGACCCTCGGTGCACTGGCACTGCTCGATCCCCGCTACCGGCTGCAGTTCGCTGTTCTGGTGATCGAACGCGGCAGCGGCAAGATCATCGAGAAGCGCACCAGCTCCCAGGGCGGCAGCGGCGGTGAGAAGGAGATCATCGCCAGCTACGTGCTTACCGCCTCGCTCAGCTACGCCCTATGCCCACCAGGCAGCCAGCGGCCCTTATTCGGCACCATCGTGCTCGACGAGGCCTTCTCCAAGAGTTCTCAGGCAGTGGCCGGGCGCATCATCCGCGCCTTGGCGGAATTCGGCCTGCACCCACTCTTCGTCACACCAAACAAGGAACTGCGCTTGCTACGGGAACACACCCGTTCCGCCATCGTCGTCCACCGCAGAGGCGCGCAGGCGACCATGACCTCGCTGAGCTGGGAGGCGTTGGAAACGCATGCGCTCAGCCGCGCTCAGCGGCAGGAGCATGATGTTGAAGTCGCCTGACGAACTCGCCACCATCCTGACCCGGCAATGGCAAAGTGCCGACAAGCGCGAAGACTATCTGCTCAATCCGCAGAGCTGGCCGATGGAAATCCCGATAGGTCGCCCGTCGCCTACGCTGTTCAAGCACCAAACAGCCAAAGTCCGCGAGCACATCGCACTTTGGCGGGCCGTGACCGTGGGCGATGTGCAATGGAAGGACACGGTCTTCCGCAGTGCCGCTGGGCCAGTGTCACTGCCACTGCATTGGCAGCTGTCCTCGCCAGATGAATGGGCACAGGCATCGGGCGATGCCCAAGTGCAAATGGAACTACAACGACTTCGATACCTGCTCGATCGCGCCGACCCAAGCTTCCACACGCTTCTGATCCGGCAACGCGGGCTGTGGCGTGAGCGTAACGACGAAGAGGTTGTGCAAGCAACCGCGTTGACCCTTGAACTGGAGCCCGGTATCGCGGCCGGCCGTCCCCTGCGGGGTCTCGCCCTTGCCGGCATCGACAGCAAGTTCATCGAACGCAATCGCGGATTGGTGACCGCGCTGCTAGATATCCGCTTCGAGGGTCAGGCGTCTCAACTTGGTCTCACCAGCTTTCTGGATGCCGCCGATGAGGGTGACCATTGGCTACTGGTCGTGCCTCTGGCAGCGGGGCAGCTGCCCTTCGCCCAGCAGCGTGTACGGGCCCGTGAGTTGATGCAGACACCGCTATTGGCCGGGCACATCCTGTTGATCGAAAACGATCGGTGCCTTCACCTGCTGCCATCGCTGCCCGACACCATCGCCGTCCTCGGTTCTGGCCTCGACCTCGCATGGTTGCGCGCGGATTGGTTGTGCCAGCGCCATTTGGGATATTGGGGTGATATGGATACTTGGGGCCTGCATATGCTTGCGCGTGCCCGCGGTCTGCAGCCCCACCTGCAGCCTTTGCTCATGGAGCGTGCCTTGTTCGATCTCCATGCGTCTGCGCTCGCGGTACCGGAGCCGGTCCGCGCCGGCTCGGAGCCCCCAGATGGACTGTCAGATCATGAGAAGGATTTCTACCGCCATCTGCTCGGTCTATCTAAGGGGAGGCTTGAGCAAGAATTCTTGCCCTTGGATACAGTTGCTTCTGTTCTGTTCGTCTGGCACGAACTCGGGAGCGAATTCAGCAAATCCAGTCGTGGAGACATAGCAGATTTGAATTTGGGATAGAACTTTATTTCGCGTGCAGTTTTGGTGACAGGCGGATTCAGGATAGAACTTTAAGTTTTCACCCAGAGCAGTGCTGACGAAGAATCAGCTACTTGCGCTTGTTTCGGGATAGAGCTTTTTTACCCATATACACACTTTTCCACCAATATCCGCTTGGCCGGCATCGCCGCATTGGCGTGCCTGGCGATCCTCGCCCTTTATCTGCCCGGACTGCATCCGCTGTTCTACGCGTGCAAGCCGCTGGCAACGTTGGCGATCCTCGTGCTGGCCGTGCGCCTGCCTGCAGACGAGTCGCGTTACCGCCGCGGCATCGTGATCGGCCTGTGCTTCGGCCTGCTGGGCGATGTGTTGTTGATGCTGCAAGGCGAGGCCGCGTTCATGGCGGGTCTCGGCGGTTTCCTGTTCGGTCATGTCGCATACCTGCATGCGTATCGACAGCGCGCAGCGTTGTTCGCAGCGGCGTGGCCGTTCGTTTCATATGCGGCGCTGGCCTGTGCCGTGCTCGCATGGCTGTGGTCGTACCTGCCGGCGGATTTGCGCGTGCCTGTGGTGGTCTACGTGGTGGTGCTGGGCGCGATGGCCGCGCAAGCCGCTGCAGTGTGGTGGCGCCGCCGCGATGCCGCGACCGCCTGTGCAGCCATCGGTGGTGCGTGTTTCCTCGTTTCCGATGCCATCCTCGCCATCGACCGTTTCGCCCTGCCGTTCACCGCCGCGCAGGCGCTGCTGCTCATGCTGTATTGGCTGGCGCAGGCGCTGATCGCCCTGTCGGTGCAGCCGTCGTCCGCGACAACGCAGCGCTGAGCATCGCCCAATAAAAAGGCCCGGCATCCTGCCGGGCCCTAGCATCCATGCGTTGTCGCTCCGTACTTACTTCGGCTGCCAGCGCAGGCTCAGGCCCCATTCGCGACCCGGCTGGTTGTAGTACGCGCTGGTTTCGTAGCCCTTGTCGAAGGCATTGACCAGGCTGGCCTGCAACGTCCAGTCCGCGGCGAAACGCCACGATGCACGTGCATCGATGGTGCCGTAGCCGCCCACCCGCAAGGTGTTGGCCACGTCGTCCCAGCGTGCGGCTTCGGCGATGCCGCTGATGCCGACACCGAAATCGCCGAGGTCGCGATCCAGGTCGATCCGCGCACTGCGCTGCGGCCGGCGCGGCAGGCGCTTGCCGTGGTTGATGCCCGTGCTGAGGTTGCGTGCATCCAGCGTGCCGAGTTGGCCGCGAATATCCCACCCGCCAACTTGCGTGCTTGCGACAAGCTCGATGCCGCGGATGCGCGTGGTCTCGATGTTGTTGGCGGCGAAGATTGCGGTGTCGTAGACGATCAGGTCGTCGATGTCGTTGCGGTATGCGTTGAGCTGCCACTGCCAGCTGTCACGTTCCTGACGCAGCGAGAGTTCGCTGTTGCGTGCCGCTTCCGGACGCAGTGCCGGGTTGCCGTAATACGGGTAGTACAACTCGTTGAAGCTTGGCGCCTTGAATGCGGTGGCATGGCTAGCGGTGATGCGCCAGCCGTCGGCGAAGCCGAAGCCCCAGGCGATGCCGCCGGTGGTCTTGCCGCCAAACTGGTCGTTGTCGTCGCGACGCAGGCTGGCCTGCAGGTCGTGCGCACCGAACTTGCCCTGGTACTGCGCGAATGCAGCGCGGTTGCCGCGTGCGGCATCGAACGGGGAGAACGGATCCTGAACATCGGCGCGGTCACGCAACCAGTCGTAGCCCAAGCTCAGCAACTGGCCTGCGGCGAGCGTGATGTCGCCCTGCACGGTGGCGCTGTCGCGGGTGGTGAGGAAGCGATTGGCGAACGATGCGCCCAGGTAATTATCGGAATCGTCGCGGTTGCGACCCAGCGTCAGTCGCAGCACCAGCGCCTCGCTGGCATCGAAGCGCACGCTGCCGCCGATCACTTGCTGCAGCAAGTCGGAATTGTCCGGCAGGCCCCACGCCGGGTCGCCGTCGTACTCATTGTGGCCGCGCGCGCGCAGCGCATGCGCATCGAATTGCCATGCATCGCCTGCCTTGAAATCCGCACGTAGCGAGGCGTTGTTGTTGCGATAGCCATCGCGATCCGGATCCGGATTGTCCATGCCGCAGCCTGCGTATTGCGGCGCACCGATGCCGCGACAGGCATTGATGCCATCTGTGGACTGATGGCCGATATCGATGCCCACGCCACCACGCGTACCGCGCAAGTCGACGCCGGCCGACGCTTCGCGATAGCCATTGCTGCCGGCGCCGATGCGGGCGCGGCCACGCACGCCTTCACCACCCTGTCCGCGGCGGGTGAACACCTGGATCACCCCGCCGATCGCGTCCGCGCCGTACAACGAGGAACGCGGGCCGCGCACGATCTCGATGCGCTCGATCTGCTCCAGCGGGAGGTCCTGCAACGAGGTCAGGCCGGAGGTGGCCGAGCCGACGCGGATGCCATCGACCAGGAACAGGGTATGGTCGGATTCGGTGCCGCGCAGGAACAGCGTGCTGAGTTTGCCGAGGCCGCCCTGGTTGACCAGGGTCACGCCGGCGCGGCCGCGCAGCAGTTCCGGCAGCGAACGTGCCGTGCTCTGTTCGATCTCCTTGCGGTCGATGACCTCGACTGCGGCCAGCGCGGCATCAGCGGTGATCGCAGTGCGGGTGGCGGTGACCACCACGTTGTCCAGGTTCTTGGCATCGTCGTTCTGCGCGAATGCAAACGAGGGCGAAGACAGGGCGAGTGCGAGGGCGGTGAAACGAAGGGTGTTGCGCGACTGCATGGGGGTTCTCCGGCGCGCACGCCCGCGCGCCTTGACTGGAAGGGCGGCTGCCATGCGAACGGGAACGGACGGGCGATGCGGGAATACACATGCGCGACGTCGCGCGATGCCCGCCGCATCGCAACCAACATGGACTCCAGGGCCGGTCTCCGGGCTTGCGGGCGGAACCACGCAGTCGTGTGATTCCCGCTGGGCGCCTTCCCATGCCTGCATCGCGAGGATGCGTGCACAGTGGCCGATGCCGAGCTTGTCTCGCTTACCGTTGCGGGGGCAGCGCCGGACTGGAGCGCTGCTCGCGCTCGTCACCGGCTTCCCGTTTCAATCCTCGGGCGTGCGCCTTTGGATCACCTTGAAGCGCGCGCATTGTAGCGCAGCGACCACGCGCTCACTCGGCGGGCGTGTCCGGCGCGCTGCGGTCGTCGTCGAACAACCGGATTTCCGGCATGGCGCCCTCGTCCATCTGGGTGGTGGTGACCGGGGCGGCGGCGGGACGGCCGCGCGGCGGCGGCAGCTGGGCAATGGCCGCGTCCGCCGCCAGCACCAGCTGATGGCGACGCGCTTCCGGCACTTCCTGCCAGTGGCAGTCGACCAGTGCGCCTTCCAGCGAGTAGAGCAAGTTGAGGCTTGGCTTGAAGCCGGCGCGGCGCACTTTCATGTAAGCGTCCACGGCGCCGATCGCGGCGATGTCGTCCAGCGAGCGCAACCCGACCTGGCGTAGCCAGGCGGCGGATTTCGGGCCGATGTTGCGCAGCTTGGGGGTGGTGTTCACTGCAGGGACTCCAGATAGACCCGGGCAATCGCTTCCAGGCCTTCTTGGTCTTCAACGGAAAAACGCGCGGCAACAGGACTGTCGAGGTCGAACACGCCGATCAGTTCGCCATTCGTGGTCACCAGCGGCACCACCAATTCCGAGTTGCTGGCCGAATCGCAAGCGATGTGGCCCGGGAAGGCATGCACGTCCTCGATCCGCTGGGTTTGCCGCAAGCGCGCCGCCGCGCCGCACACGCCCTTGTCCAGCGGGATGCGCACGCAGGCGGGCAGGCCCTGGAACGGGCCAACCACCAGCTCGCGGCCGTCGAAGAAATAGAAGCCCACCCAATTCAGGTCGGGCAGCGCGTTGTACACCAGCGCGGACAGGTTGGCGGCATTGGCGATGCGGTCGCGCTCGCCATGCAACAGGGCATGCGCTTGTTGTAGCAACTGCGCGTACTGTTCCGGCTTGGTGCCGGCGAGGGGAATCGTGGAGAAGCTCATCGACGCAGTGTAGCAATGCGCATGCTGGGCTAAGCTTCCGGCATGCCGTCCACCCATTCACCACCTGTTTCCGTCCGCAAGGCACGGGGCCGCGAGGTCACCCGCATCGAGGCATTCGTGGATGCCGCGTTCGCGTTCGCGGTGACCTTGCTGGTGATTTCGCTGGATGCGATCCCGGACAACACGCAGGCGCTGCTGGATGCGCTCAAGGACATTCCCGCGTTCGCGGCCAGTTTCGCGCTGCTGGCGATGCTGTGGTGGGCGCATGCGGACTGGAGCCGCAAGTACGGGCTGGATGATGGTCGCAGTGTGTTCCTCAGTCTGCTGCTGGTGTTCCTGGTGCTGGTGTACGTGTATCCGCTGCGGATCATTTTTAGCGCGTTCTTCGGCTGGCTTAGCGGTGGCTGGTTGCCATCCGGCATCGCCATCGGAAGCGACCGCGACTTGCAGCTGCTGTTCACCGCCTATGCGCTGGCGTGGACCACGCTTGGCTTCGTGGTGGTGGCCCTGTACCGACATGCGTGGCGACAACGCGACGCGATCGGGCTGGATCGCCAGGAACGCATCGAATTGCAGGGCGCGCTGGCCGCGCAATGGATGATTCCGATGACCGGTTTGTTGGCCCTGCTGTTCATCGCAGCGGTCTCGATATTGGGCCATCCCGAACTGTCCGGCATGTCCGGTTTCGCCTACGCGTTGATGGCATTGACCGGCGTGGCGGTGGTGCGCGCGCGTCGTCGCGCCGAACGCGAACCAGACGGCGCATGAGTTTCGGCGTGTACGTCACCGGCACGGATACCGGCATCGGCAAGACGTTCGCCAGCTGTGCGCTGTTGCATGCATTGCGCTGGCATGGGTTGCGTGTGGTCGGCATGAAGCCGGTCGCCAGCGGCTGCGAGCGCATCGAGGGGCAGTGGAAGAATGCCGATGCGTTGGCGCTGCAGCGTGCAGGCGAACCCGGGATCGCCTACGCGGACATCAACCCGTTCGCTCTGGAGCATCCGTTGGCCCCCGAACTTGCCGCGCGCGATGCCGGCACGGAAGTGACATTGCCGCCAATCCTTGCCGCACATGCGCGGCTTGCCGACCAGTCCGATGGACTGGTTGTCGAAGGCGTGGGCGGCTGGGCAGCACCACTGTCGCCATCGCTGATGCAGGCGGATCTGGTGCGTGCCTTGCGATTGCCGGTGCTGCTTGTTGTCGGCTTGCGCCTGGGCTGCCTCAACCACGCCTTGCTGAGTGCGCGCATGATCGTCGCCGATGGCGCTTACCTGGCCGGCTGGATCGCCTCGCACGTGGATCCCGCGATGGAACGCGTGGAGGACAACCTTGCGATGCTTCGCGAACGACTGCCGGCGCTGTGCTGGGGCGTGTTGCCGCACGCGCCCGATGCCGATCCGGCGGAGTTGGCGCGGCATCTGCGGATTCCGACGCTGGCCGAGTAATCCCGCATGTGAAATGGGGTCGGAGTGAAGTTTCGCGACCTGCATCGTCGCTCATCGAAAGCACTCGGCACGAAATTCACTCTCACCCCATTTCAAGCCTGCATTCAATCCCGCAAAAGAAAACGCCCGGTTGCCCGGGCGTTTTCTGTTCAACCTTGCATCACGATCAGCCGTGTTGCGGTGCCGGTGGTGAATCCAGACGCGCGTCCTCCGCGGCCTGCACCGCTTCGCGTTCGCGATCATGCGAATGGTCACGGGCCAGGTACAGGTAGAACGCCGGCAGCACGAACAGGGTGAACATCGTGCCGATGGTCATGCCGGACACGATCACCATGCCCATCGAGAAGCGCGACGCCGCGCCCGGGCCCTTGGCGATCAGCAGCGGGACCATCGCGAACACCAGCGCGGCGGTGGTCATCAGCACCGGACGCAGGCGGATGCCGGTGGCTTCCTCGATCGCTTCGCGCTTGGACAGGCCCTGTTCGATCTGCAGCTTGTTGGCGAACTCCACGATCAGGATGCCGTGCTTGGAGATCACGCCGACCAAGGTCACCAGGCCCACCTGCGTGTAGATGTTGATGCTCATGCCGGGGAAGGCCTCGATCCCCATCATGCCGAGGATGCCGCTGAGGATCGCCAGCACGTTGAGCGCGAGCAATGCGCCACAGATCGCCATCGGTACCGTCAACAACATGATCAGCGCATCGCGGAAGCTCTCGAACTGCGCGGACAGCACCAGGAAGATCACCACCAGCGCAAGCGCCAAAGTCAGCAGCATCGCCGAACCTTCGGTCTTGAACTGGCGCGATTCGCCGGCGTAGTCGACGCTGTAACCCTGCGGCAACACTTCCTTTGCCGCTTCGTCGAGGATCGCCAAGGCCTCGCCCTTGCTCACGCCGGGGCGCGGGGCGAAGGTGATCGATACCGAGTTCAGCTGCTGGAAGCGTTTCAGCGATTGCGGCTGCGCGGTTTCCTTGAGCGTGATCACCGTGGACAGCGGGATCAGGTCGCCATTGCGGGCGCGGGTGTAGTAGTTGTCGAGCGCGGAGGCGTTGAGGCGATCGCTGCGCTGCACCTGCGGGATCACCAGGTAGGAGCGGTTCTGCATCGCGAAGCGGTTGCTGTAGCCGCCGGACAGCATCGCCGCCATGTCGGCCGCCAGCGTGCGCATGTCGATGCCGAGCGATGCTGCCTTGTCGCGATCGATGTTGACCTCGATCCGCGGCTTGTCGATCTTCAAATCCTTGTCGAGGAAGATGAAGCGCTTGCTCGCCATCGCCTTGGCCAGGATGCCGTCGGCCAATTCGGACAGCTGGCTGAGTTCGCCGACGCCGCCGATGATGAATTCGCCGCCACCATCGCCACCGGCGCTGGGCAACGCAGGCGGCACCAGGGCGAAGGTGTTGAGGCCGGTGACCTGGCTGATCTTCGGCTGCAATTCCTGCTGCAGCACCGCGTTGGTCGAACGCGAGCGCTCGCTCCACGGCTTCAGCACGAAGCCGGCCATCGCCATCGGGCTGGCGCCGCCGCCGCTGCCACCGAAGCCGCCGTTGAACAGGAAGTAGTTATCCACTTCCGGCACGCTCCTGGCGATCTCGGTGATTTCCTGCGTGTACTTCTCGACGTAGTCGAGCGTCGCGTACGGATCCGCCTGGGCGATCGAGAAGATGAAGCCCTGGTCTTCCATCGGCGCCGGTTCCTTGGGCGCGGTGACGTACAGGAAGCCGCAGCTGACCAGCACGATGGCACCGAATACCGCGATCACCGACTTGGTCTCCAGCGCGCCGTGCAGCTTGCGCTGGTAGCCCTGGCGCAGCCACTCGAAGCGCGCGTCCAGCCAGGCTTCCAGCTTGCCCTTGCCGCCGGCCGTGTGCGGCAGCAGGATCTTGGAGCTCATCATCGGTGTCAGCGTCAGCGCGATGATGCCGGACAGCAGCACCGCGCCGGCCAGGGTGAAGGCGAATTCGGTGAACAGCACGCCGGTCAGGCCGCCCTGGAAACCGATCGGCAGGTACACCGCGATAAGGGTCGTGGTCATCGCCACTACCGGCCACGCCAGTTCGCGTGCGCCGCGGATCGCCGCGTCGTACGGCGACATGCCTTCCTCGATGTGGCGGTGGATGTTCTCCAGCACGATGATCGCGTCATCGACCACGATGCCTATCGCCAGCACCATCGCCAGCAAGGTGAGCAGGTTGATGGTGAAGCCCATCAGCAGCATCAGGAACAACGCGCCGATCATCGACAGCGGGATGGTCACCGCCGGGATCAGCACGCTGCGGAAGCTGCCCAGGAACAGGAAGATCACCACGATCACGATGACCAGCGCCTCGACGATCGTGCTGATCACTTCGTTGATCGCGTCCTGGATCGCCTCGGTGCTGTCGTAGGGGATGGTCGCCTTGATGCCCTGCGGCAGGCCCGGGACGATCTGCTCGTCCCACAGCTTGCGCACATCCTTGATCACGTCCAGCGAGTTGGCGTCCGGCGCGACGAAGATGCCCATGAAGGTGGCGGCTTCACCGTTGATGCGCACCGAGGTGCCATAGCTTTCCGAACCCAGCGCGACGTCGGCCACGTCGCCGAGGCGAATGATCGCGCCGTCCTGCTCGCGCACCACCAGCTTGCGGAACTCGTCGGCGTCGCGCAGGTCGGTGCGCGCGGTCATGTCGATGGCGACCATCTGGCCCTTGGTCGAGCCCACTGCGGCCAGCACGTTGTTGGAATTCAGCGCGTTGGCCACGTCGCTGGCGGTGACCTTGAGCGCGGTCATGCGATCCGGCTTCAACCACACGCGCATGGCGAAGGTGCCGGCGCCGAGGATGTCTGCGCGCTGCACGCCCGGCACGGTGACCAGCTTGGGCTGGATCACGCGGGTCAGGTAGTCGGTGATCTGGTTGTTGTTGAGGGTCTCGCTGGCGAACGACACGTACATCGCCGCGATCTGCTGGCCCTGCTGCAGGTCGATCACCGGGTCTTCCGACTCCGGCGGCAGCTGGCCGCGCATCTTGTTGACCTTGGCCGAGATCTGGGTGAGCGCTTCGCTCGGGTCCTGGTCCAGCTTGATGTAGGCCTGGATCGTGCTGATGCCGGCGGAGCTGGTCGAGCTGAGGTATTCGATGCCCTCCGCGCTCGCGATCTCGCGCTCCAGCGGCGTGGTGATGAAGCCCTGGATCAGGTCGGCATCCGCACCGTAGTAGACCGTGCTGATGTTCACCACCGCATTGCGCATCTCGGGGTATTCGCGCACGTTCAGCTCGGTGTACGCGCGCAGCCCGAACAGCAGGATGAACAGGCTGACCACGATGGACAGCACGGGCTTGTTGATGAAGAGATCGGTGAATTTCATCGGGTGTCCTCTCCCGTTCCCTCATGCGGCAACGGGTTGGGGTGCATGTGGCGGTGGACGATCAGCGGTTGGCGGCCTGCGGCGCCGCGTCGGCGGTCGGCTGCACCTTGTTGTTGATCGTCACTTCGGCGTCGTTGCGCAGCTTGAGCAGGCCGGAGGTCACCACCTGTTCGCCGGCTTTCAGCCCTTCGATCACCGCGACCAGATCGCCGCGAGTGGCGCCGGTCTTGATGAAGCGCTGGGTGACGGTGAGCTTGTCGCCGGTCAACGGCTTGCCCTGCATGTCGGTCTCGCCTTCCTTGCGCTTGACCTTGCCGATGACGAACACCGCATTGCCGTACGGGTTGAAGCTGACCGCGGTCTGCGGGATCACCACCACGTCGCGTTCGCCGCTGAGGGCGAAGCCCACGTGGGCGAAGCTGCCCGGGCGCAGCTTGCCGTCCGGATTCTGCACGGTAGCCTGCGCCTTGAAGTTGCGGGTATTCGGATCCACCAGCGGTTCGACGGCGGTCACCCGGCCATCGAACACCACGCCCGGGATCGCGTCCACGGTGGCGCGCACCATGGTGCCTTCGACCATCTGGTCGATGCGTTGCTCGGGCAGGCTGAAGTCCAGGTAGATCGGGTCGAGTTGCTGCAGGCTGACGATGGCCGCGCCCGGCGCGATGTACTGGCCCAGGTTGATCTTGCGGATGCCCAGCACGCCGGAGAACGGTGCGCGGATCGTCTTCTGGTCGATCAGCGCATGCTGTGCGTCGACCTGCGCCTGCGCGGTGGCGGCGGCGGTGATCTTCGACTGCACGTCATCCAGCGAGACCAGCTTGTCCTTGCCCAGCTTCTGCCAGCGGTCGGCTTGCACCCGGGCCAGCTTGGCGGAGGCTTCCAGCGACTTCAGCGTGGCCAGCTCGTTGGCGGCATTCAGGCGCACCAGCACCGCGCCGGCGCGGACCGGCTGGCCGGCATCGAACTCGATGCTGCGCACTACGCCGCCGGATTCGGTGGTGACGTCGGCACCGTTGATCGCGACGAAGGTGCCGACGGCCTCGGCATCGTCGCTCCACTTCTGCGCAAGCGCATTGGCAGTGCTCACCGCAACGGCCGGCTGCGGCATGTTGTCGAAGAACTTGTTGGTTTGCGCGCCGATCATCGCCTTGGTGCCGAACACGCCGCCGAAAATGACGAGGGCGGCGATGAGCATCAGGATCATGCGCTTGCGCGTGGAGGGCGGGCGCTTGGGTGTGGTCTTCGACATGAGGTGGCCTCTGCGGGATGCAGGAATGTTATTAAACTGAACGGTCTACTATTGTGCCTGAAACCGTTTGCGGCGCAATCCGTGACTGAGGTCATGGTTACGTTTGCATACGCAGCACGACGAATGGCCGGCGTGTTTTTCGACATCGCAGCGGCATGGATGGCGGGCACAAAAAACCCCGCAGCTTTCGCTGCGGGGTTCGGATTCGCGGACGGATCGCAGGGGGAGCGATCCGGGTGGCGCGAAGGAATTACTTGGCCTTGGCAGCCTTGGTCACCTTCTCCACTTCGGCCTTGGCCTGGGCGGTGACGGTCTCGAACTGACCCTTGGCCAGTGCGCCGATGGCTTCGTTGGTCTTGATGGTGTTGGCGAACACTTCCTGCGCGATGCCGAAGCTGCGCTCGGTGCTGGTGCGGGCGATCTGGGCGCCCTTCGGCAGCACGGCCTTCAGGCCATCGAAGTCACGCACATTGGTCAGCTCGCCGAAGAAAGCGAAGGCGGCATTGGCGTTCTCTTCGAAGGTGGCCAACTGCAGGCCGAATGCCTTCTCGGCATTCTGCAGAGCGAGGCGATTGACGTTGGCGGCCACGTCGGCGAACTGGCTGGTGGTCTTGGTGAACTGTTCGTTGAACTGGTACATGGCGGGTCTCCTGCGATATCCGGCAGGGATTGCCGGTTTGTGCGATGCAGCATAAGCTCACTTATGTTGCGATGCAACATCACGCCGACGAGCGGTCGCCAGCCATTCAGTTTCAATGGAATCAGCGATTTAGCGCAGGAGCTCGCTTAGCTGCGTCGGCCGAAATGGTGCTGGCTCGGGCGTGGCGGGGGCAGCAACCCCTCCGCCGGCGGCGGCACCGCCAAGGCGCCGGCCACGGCCCGGGCGAACGGGGCAAGATGATCCAGTGCGCGCGCGTAAACCCCGCGTTTGAACGTCACCACATGCTGCATCGGGTACCAGAAATCGACCCAGCGCCAGCCGTCGAACTCGGGTTTGTCGGTCAGATCCAGGCGCAGGTCGGCATCGGCGCCCTTGAAGCGCAGCAGGAACCAGACCTGTTTCTGGCCGATGCAAACCAGCCGGTCGTTGCGGCGGATCGCTCGTGGCGGCAGGCGGTAGCGCAGCCAGCCGGGGGTGGCGCCCAGCACGTCCACGTGTTGCGGCATCAGCCCGGTCTCTTCCCGTAGCTCGCGATACATCGCTTCCAGCGGGGTCTCGTCGGTGTTCATCCCGCCCTGCGGGAATTGCCAGCCATCCCGGTGCACGCGACGTGCCCAGAACACCCGTCCATCCTCGTGCATCAGCACGATGCCCACGTTGGGGCGAAAGCCGTCCGGATCGATCACGATCGGACTCCGGCAAATTCACTACGCCCGACTCTGCCACGTGGCTTGCGCACGGAGCAAGCGGGCCGTGCGTGGATTGACGGCCACCGCCGATGCGTGAATAATTCGCGGTTCTCCGCGCGGCTATGTAGCTCAGCCGGTTAGAGCACAGCACTCATAATGCTGGGGTCGGTGGTTCGAGTCCACCCATAGCCACCACTGCGGATACACATCGAAAACCCGCCGAATGGCGGGTTTTTCGTCTCCACACAGACTTCGCGCGCAGGGCCGAATGGACGTCTTCAAAGTCTTCACCATCGAAGCCGCGCACCGGCTGCCAAACGTACCGGAAGGGCACAAATGTGCGCGCCTGCACGGGCATTCGTTCCGGGTCGAACTGCGCGTGTCCGGCGAACCAGGTGCGGACTCCGGCTGGGTCATGGACTTCGCCGACATCAAGGCCGCGTTCCAGCCCCTGTACGACCAGCTGGACCACCACTACCTCAACGAGATCGATGGCCTGGACAACCCGACCAGTGAGCGCCTCGCCATGTGGATCTGGGCACGGCTCAAGCCGGTATTGCCGCCGCTGTCCGAAGTGGTGGTACACGAGACCTGCACCTCCGGGTGTTCCTACCGGGGCTGAACGGCAGCAGTCGGGCGATGGTTTGGAATTGACAATCATTCGCGTTTGCGGTCTGATAGTCGAGCCATGTACATCTGCATCTGTAACGGCGTCACCGACCACCAGATCCGCGAAGCGGCGGAGGCGGGTTGTGCCTCGCTGGCCGAACTGACCATGCGCACCGGCGCTGGTGCGAATTGCGGCAGTTGCCTGTCGTCGGCCGAGGCGATCCTGGACGACGTGCGAAACCGTCGCGAATTGCCATTGCCGGTCTTGCAGCGCGCTGCATAGTCGTGGCTTGGCAGAGACCGGCCATCCCAATCACGAGCCATGATGCGGACGATTCGCGTTCCGCTATTTTGCATGACTTCACGCTAGAGTCCGCGCATCCCAGCAAGTGAAGGAGCGCAGCCATGAAGGGCGACGCCAAGGTCATCGAATTCCTCAACAAGGCGCTCTACAACGAGCTGACCGCGATCAACCAGTATTTCCTGCACGCCAAGATGCTGAAGAACTGGGGCCTGAAGGAATTGGCCGAGCACGAGTACCACGAGTCGATCGACGAGATGAAGCACGCGGACAAGCTGTCCGACCGCATCCTGTTCCTCGATGGCCTGCCGAACTTCCAGGCGCTGGGCAAGCTGCGCATCGGCGAGAACCCGCGTGAGTTGATGCAGTGCGACCTGGCCCTGGAGATGGAAGCCGTGCCCCTGTTGCGCGAAGCGATCGCGCATTGCGAATCGGTCAATGATTACGTCAGCCGCCAGCTGTTCGCCGATATCCTGGATTCCGAGGAAGAGCACATCGACTGGATCGAGACCCAGCTGTCGCTGATCGACCGGATCGGTGAGCAGAACTACCTGGCCCAGCAGCTCGACAAATAAGCCACGGCTCGCGCCGTGGCATCAGCCGCCTTGCAGCTTCGCCTGCAGGGCGGCACGCACCTGGGCGAACTCGCCGACGATGCGCGCCACCGCATTCGCAGGTTGGGCCAAGGTACCGTCGCGCGCGCCATGCTCGAGGTCGCGCGCGGCATCGGACAGGGTGGTCGCGCCCACGTTCGCGCTGGACGACTTCAAGGTATGCGCCGCCACGCGCAGCGCGATCGGGTCGCCACTGACCGCGGCGCGCTCGAGTTGCGCGATCAGGCGCGGGGCATCTTCCAGGTAGAGCGCAATGATCTTGTCGACCTCGCCGCCGAGTACTTCGCGCAGGTCGTTGAGCACATTTTCGTTGAGTACCTGCGGCTGCCCGGGTTGTTGCGCCGGGTGGTCGCCGGTGATCGGCTCGACCGCCAGCTTCACTCCACGCCACCGGCTGATGCAGCGCTCGAGTTCGGCGCGGGTGACAGGCTTGGCGAGGTAGTCGTCCATCCCTGCGTCCAGGCATTTCTGCCGATCGCCGGCCATCGCATTCGCGGTCATCGCAATGATCGGAATGCGTTGTTCGGCCCCGCTATTGTGTTCGTGCTCGCGCCAGCGTCGCGTCGCGGCATAGCCATCCAGTACCGGCATCTGGCAGTCCATCAGCACCAGGTCGTAGGCGGATGCCTGCAGCTTCTCAAGCGCCACCTGCCCGTTGCCTGCTGTTTCGCAATCCATGCCGATGACCTGCAGGAGGCGTTGCGCCACCATCAGGTTCACCGGGTTGTCCTCCACCAGCAGGATGCGTGGCGTGGCCTGTTGCGTCATGTTGCTGCCTGCGGGCAATGAATTGCGATGGGCGAAGGGATCGATATGTGTGGTCTGTGCACCCGAGAGCGCTGCCCGCAAATCCGGATCGGGTGCGCCGCGCGGGATCACACTGGCCCCGGAAGGCAAGTCGACGGAGGTCGTCTCGTCGCCGCGAAGGTAGAGCAACCTGACTTTGCCGTAGAGAGCCGTGCGCTCCAGATTGCGCGCCAGAGAGAGTGCGGTGCTGCGAATGGTACCAAGGTCGCCGAGTACGACCGAATAAGTCCAGGGGTCGCCTTGCGAGGCCGCTTGGCGCAGCCGCTCCAACGCATCATGGGTATTTTCCGCGGTAGTCAGGCGCATGCCCCAGTTCGGCAGCAGCATGGCCAGGCGTTGGCGCAGCCGGCCATCAGCGGTGATCAGCAGGACACGAGCACCGGTGAGATCCGCTTCGCGCGCAGGCATGTCACCCTGGACCTTGAGCAAAGGGATCTCGAACCAGAAGGTCGACCCCTGGCCTTGCTCGGAATCCACGCCGATGTTGCCACCCATCAAGGTGACGATGCGCTGGCAGATCGCAAGCCCAAGCCCGGTACCGCCATACAGTCGCGTCGTCGAGGCGTCGGCTTGGCTGAAGGCCTGGAACAGCCGATCCTGCGCGGACTTGGAAATGCCGATGCCGGTATCGCGGACTTCGAAGCGCAACTGGTGCTGGGCCGCGGTTTCGCGCATGCGCTTCACGTTCAATGCGACGTTGCCGCGTTCGGTGAACTTCACCGCGTTGCTGATCAGGTTGCTGAGCACCTGCCGCAAGCGCACCGGGTCGCCGCGCACGGGCAGGCGCACGCTTTGTTCGATATTCAGCTGCAGGCGCAGTCCCTTGGACTCGGCCGGGCGCTCCATCAGCGTGATCACGCTTTCCAGCAATTCGCGCAGGTTGAAACCCGTGGTCTCCAGTTGCAGCTTGTCGGCTTCGAGCTTTGAGTAATCGAGGATGTCGTCGACGATGCGCAGCATCTGGTGCGAGGACGTGAATGCGGTGCGCACCAATTCCATCTGGTCGAGCGGCATTCTCGAGTGCATCAGCAGGTCGAGCATCGGCACGATGCCGTTGAGCGGTGTGCGGATCTCATGGCTCATGGTGGCCAGGAACTCGCCCTTCGCCATGACCGCGGCTTCGGCGGCCTGCTTGGCGCGGGTGAGGTCGTCCTCAAGCTGGGTATGGCGGTTGATTTCGAGTTGCAAGGCGTTGACTTCGGCTTCGCCACGACGGCTGCGTTCGTTTTGCTCGCGCAGCAGGGCTTCATTCTTGCTGGCAGTCAATGCCATGGTGGTGGTTGCAAACAATGCCAACAGTGCGAGTGCGAGTGCCATGCCTTGCCAAGGGCCCCGCACATCGAATTGATCCAATGCCAACGTCAGAGCCACGCCTGCGGCGGCACCCAGTGCCAACCATCGTACGGTCAGCAGGTTGGAGCCGCGATCAACGCCGTCGTTCATAGGGTTGCGTGCTGGAAATCGAAATTGAGTTCGTGTTCGACGCGCTGCACCAGGTTGCCCTGGATGAAGTCGATGCCGCCCATCCACAATGCCGCCGCAGCTTGCGGGTCTTCCACTGCCTGTCCAATGACTTGCAAGCCGAGGCGATGCGCGCGGTCGATCGCTTCGCGCATTTCGTCGCGCAAGTTCGGCGGCAGCGGTTGGCGTGCGTACTCCGCGGACAAGCGCAGGTAGCCAAGCGGCAGTTGTTGCAGCAACTGCTCGGCATCCCCGTTGTGCCGGTATTGACTGAGACAGAACTGCACGCCGACGGGGACCAATTCTTCGCAGAACTGGCGCAGCAGCATCGAGTGCACCAGTGCATCTTCCAGGCGCATGTCGATCACGAGCGACGGGCCGTCGATGCTGGCCGCTTCCAGTTCCTGCGCAAGCCAGCTTGCATAGTCGTCTTGTGCAAGCGTGCGTGGCGACTGCGAGACGAACAGGCGAATCGGACGGCTCTCCGCGCGTCGTTTCTGCAGCAAGGACAAGGCCTGCTGAATCACCCAGCGGTCAAGCTGGGGAACCAGGTTGGCGGAATCGGCAAGAGGCAGGATCTCGCCGGCGCTGTGCTCGTTGCCGGTGCTGTCGCGCATACGCAGGAGTACCTGGAATTGCGCTTCTTCGCCCCCCGCCACTGCGACCACCGGTTGGAATGCCAATTGCAGGCCGTCGTTCTCGAGCGCGATACGGATTTCATCGAGCAGGCCGTCGGCGGCATCCGCGGCGGATGCGCTCGGCGGGACATAGGCGCCGATGCCGGCAGCATCGGTTCGAGCGAGCCGCGCGCCTTCCTCGGCGGACGCCAGTGTGGCGCCTGCGTCGCTAAAGCCATGCGTCAGATCCGCATAGCCGACCGTCGTGCGCAGTCGGATGGTCTCGTCGCCCACTTGGAAGTCGTGATAACCCATGCCATCGCGCAGGTTGCGTGCCAGGGCGTCGAGTGGAATGCCGCCCGGATCGGACGCGATCACCAGGAAGGCATTGTCGCTGAGACGTGCTGCAGCATGCGATTGCGCCAGGTCGCCCAGGAAGCGTCCGGCATCGCTCATCAGTTGCTCGAATTCGGCATAGCCGAAGCGATTGCGCAATGCGATGGCGTTGCCGGCCTCCAGCATCAATACACCGCCGGTGCGTTGGGGGAGCAGTTCGGCAAGCTTTTTCATCAACGCCGGGCGAGTAAAGAGGCCGGTGATCGGATGACGTTCCGGCTCGGTGGTGACCGCTTGCCTGCTCTGTGCAAGTCGCGCGCGGTGCACGCGGCTTTTTACCGCCGCAATCAGGTGGCGTGGCCGAACCGGTTTCAGGATGAAATCGTCCGCGCCGTGCTCCAACACCTCCATTTGCCTTTCCGGATCCTGGTCGCCGGTCAGGAACACCACCGGTAATTGCGAGAAACGCGGGTGTTCGCGGATCTGCAAGGTCAGGGCAGTGCCGCTGGTGCCCGGCATATGCAGATCCATCAGCACCAGGTCGGGCTCGAAGTGCTCCACGGCGGCCATCACCTGTTCCGGCACGGCAACGACCTCGGCTTGCATGCCGGCGCCACGCAGGATGGCCTCTGCAAACAGGGCCTGGCTGCGGTCGTCTTCAACGACCAGAATGCGATACGGCGTCTCGCTGAGCGAAATGGACATTGGTGGCAAGGCGGGGGATGTCCCTGCATTTTGCCTTGAGATCGCGCCGATGGAACCCTTGGCTTGCGAAGAGGGCGGTATTTCGGTCGTGCTGGATGGATCCGTCATGCTGCCCCCTGTCGGGCATCACGCAACACGCGCCCGTATCAGGGCCTAACGCAAAACGCGGGGACGGGAGGCCATGGCGGGGCGTCAGCCCGGTTGCGGCTTCGGCGCGCGACCGAACACCTTGCGCCAGATCCACCACACAAACAGCGCGAACAGCAGGCTGATGCTGACCACGATCGCCAACGCCAGCCACGGATGGCTGAAGGCCAATGCCAAGCCGCCAACGACGACGGCATCCTCGGTTACGGAGGCCGTCCAGTTGCTGACCGGCTCGGGCGAGGTGTTGAGCAGGGCGCGTGAACCGGTCTTGATCAGGTGGCTGGTCAGGGCCACGCCCGCACCAGTGGCCAGCATGCCGGCACCCAACTCGCCGTTGGGCGACATTGCCGCCGCTGCCAGGAAGGCACCCGCCGGCACCCGCAACAGGGTATGCAGCAGATCCCAGACCGAATCCACGCCCGGGATCTTGTCGGCAAAGAATTCCGCCGCCGCTAGTGCACCGGACGTGCCCAGCACCCACGGTGATTGCGCGGCCTGCATCGCTTCCGGCAGGTGTAGCCAACCGAAATAACCGGCCAGGCCTACGCCGAACACGGTCAGGTACACCCGGATGCCGGCCAGCCAGGCCAGCAGCACGCCAATGGCGAACAGGTGGGCTTGGTCCATTGCAGTGCTCCCCGAACGCCCCGAAATGGCGTCATGGCCCGAGTCTATACGGCAGTGCGGCTTGACGGATGCTTAAAACCGATGCGATATCGCGCCATGCAGTTTTTCACACCACCCCGTCGGGCCGCCGGCAGCGGCCATCCGCGGATGGCATTCGCCTTACTTGTGCTGGCCGCGCTGGCCTTCGGCGGCTGGGGCCTTTGGCGCGCGTTCGGGCCGCAGCCGGCCAACGCCCGCGACACGTTGCGCACGCAGGCTTCGCGCATCGACATCCTGGAGCAGGAGGTCGCCACGCTGAAGCGTTCGGACCAGATCAGCCGCCAGGCCAATACCGATCTGCAGGGCACCCTGGCCGAGCGTGACGAGGAAATCGCCAGCCTGCGCGCGGACATTGCTTTCTACGAGCGATTCGTGGGTTCCACTGCGCAGCGCCACGGCCTGTCCGTGCACGAATTGAAGCTCCAGCCGCAGCGCGACCCGCAGCTCTGGCACTTCGTCGCCACCCTGACCCAGAACCTCAACCGCGGTGCGGTCAACCGCGGCCGCCTGCTGCTCATGGTGGAAGCCAGCAACGGCGGGCGCATGCAGAAGCTTGGCTGGGGCGAGTTGCGCCAGCAGCCGAACGCCCCCGGCATCGAATATTCCTTCAAGTATTTCCAGCAGATCGAAGGCGATCTGGTACTGCCCGTCGGGGTGAAACCGGTGCGGGTGATCGCGCGGCTGGTGCCCGCCGCAGGTAGCCCGATGGAGCAGAGCTTTACCTGGGGCGATGCCACCGTTGGCGCACCCGCAAACCGCTGATTTCCGCCCATGCGGTTGAACGGCGCGCGTCTGCGCCCCATTCTGTGCACATGGATATCGTCACGCTCGACACCGTCACCCACGCCGCCCCGCCCCCGCCAATGGATTTCACCGCCGCGGCGGCAGCCAAGGTGCGCGAACTGATCGCCGAGGAAGGCAATGCGGAACTCAAGCTGCGCGTGTACATCCAGGGCGGTGGTTGCTCCGGGTTCCAGTACGGGTTCGAGTTCGACGAGAACCAGGGCGAGGACGATTTCGCCATCGTCACCGACGGCGTGAGCCTGTTGGTGGATCCGCTCAGCCTGCAATACCTGGCCGGCGCGGTGGTGGACTACAGCGAATCGCTGAGTGGCGCGCAGTTCGTGATCCGCAATCCGAACGCCAAGACCACCTGCGGCTGCGGTTCGTCGTTCACGATGTGAGCGAGCGCGGCTCGCCCTTTGCCTTCGTCGATGGCGCGCTGGATCGCGCCGATCACCTGCGTGGCGACTCCAATGCGCTGAGCGCGCTGTGGTCGCAGGCCGGCGTGATCGTGCTGGATGCCGATGGCCGCGCCTTCGCCGATGAAGGCAAGGCGTTGCGCGTCATGCGCGGTGCTGAACTCGGCGGTGGCCCCGGCACCACGACGTTTCTTGGCCTGCGCGATGGTAAAGCCTGGTTCTTCGCCGATGCCGCAACACTCGCCATCGAAGCCCCCAATCGCGTCGACTTGCGCAGTGCCGCCACCTACTGGCCGGCGTGGCAGGCCAGTGTGTTCGCGCAGGCACGCGCGCTGCAGCACTGGCACCAGCGGCATCGCCATTGCGGCGTGTGTGGTGCGGCGATCGAATTCCGTCGCGCCGGTTGGCTCGGCGTGTGCACCGCATGCAATAGCGAGCACTACCCGCGCACCGATCAGGCGGTGATCGTCGCGGTCGGCAACGGCGATCGCCTGCTACTGGGTCGACAGGCCGGCTGGCCGCCGCGACGCTGGTCGGTAGTGGCCGGCTTCGTCGAGCCCGGCGAAACCCTGGAACAGACCGTTGCCCGCGAAGTGCTGGAGGAAACCGGCGTGCGCGTGCGTGCCGGTACTGCGCGTTACCTGGCCTCGCAGCCGTGGCCATTTCCCGGTTCGCTGATGCTGGGCTTCATCGCCGAAGCGGAAGCGGACACGCCGGTCGCCAATGACGAGTTGGAAGACGCGCGCTGGTTCACCGTCGATGAAGTGCGCGCCGGTCTGCAGAACGATTGGGCGAAGGCTGATGCGGAAGGCGAGGGCATCGTGCTTTCCTCACCCATTTCCATCGCGCGGCATGTGATCCGTGCGTGGCTGGCCGAGCAAGACGCAGCCCGCGCCGACAACTGAACGCGCCAGCAAGTAAACTCGTGGCATGGCCGCCACCCTGCTTGCCGTCATCGTCGCACTCGCCATCGGTCACCTTGCGCCGGACGCCGCCTCCGGCGTGCGCCAGTACGGCTGGTTCGGCGGCTGGCTGCGTTGGCTCAACGCGCAATTCCCCGAAGGCAGCATCTGGCGTGGCGCGTACGGCATCGCGCTGGCCTTGGTGGTGCCGCTGCTGGTGGTCGGCCTGTTCCAGCTCGCACTCGACCAGCCGCTGTGGGGCTTCGTCGGCCTGCTGTTCGACATCGCCGTGTTGTTCTACTGCTGGGGCCCGCGTGATCTTGATCT